>NZ_JBNJRY010000010.1:0-179945 GCF_050435325.1 Paenarthrobacter sp. TE4293 | reverse complement strand
ATCTGGACCTTGGCCTTGATCCACTCAGGCTTGCGTTCAACCGGGACCGCCGAATTACGCTGCTCAACGCGCAGCAACTTCCGGCCTTCAGGTGCGAGTGTCATGACGTTCCTTCGTGTTGATCTTCAGCATTCGACGACGTTGACGGCGAGGCCGCCCATCGCTGTTTCTTTGTACTTATGGGACATGTCCTTGCCCGTTTCGCGCATGGTCACGATCACCTCATCGAGCGAGACCCGGTGTGTTCCGTCGCCCCAGAGCGCCATCTTCGCGGCGTTGATCGCCTTCGCCGCCGCGATCGCGTTCCGCTCAATACACGGAATCTGCACCAACCCGCCGATCGGATCACACGTCAGCCCCAGGTTATGCTCCATCGCGATCTCCGCAGCGTTCTCCACCTGACCCGGAGTACCACCCATCACCTCAGCCAACCCGGCAGCAGCCATCGACGACGCCGACCCCACCTCACCCTGACAACCGACCTCAGCACCCGAAATGGACGCCTGCTCCTTATACAACACCCCCACAGCACCAGCAGCGAGCAGGAACTTCACCACCACATCATCCCGATCCTCCTGGCTGGCCTGATCCATCCCCGGAGCGTAATTCAACGCGTAATACAGCACCGCCGGAATAATCCCCGCCGCACCATTGGTCGGCGCCGTCACCACACGCCCACCCGAGGCGTTCTCTTCATTGACCGCCAACGCGATCAGGTTCACCCACTCCTGCCAATACTTCGGATCATTGCGGTCCTTGTCCTCCTTCAGCAGCCGCTCCAACCAATCAGGAGCACGACGCCGGACCTTCAACCCACCCGGCAACACACCCTCACGCTTCAAAGACGTCTCAACACAGGCCTCCATCACCGACCAGATATGCAAAAGACCCTCCCGGATCTCCTCCTCCGACCGGGACGCCCGCTCATTGATGAACATGATGTCCGAAATCCCCAACCCCTTCGACGAACACCGGCCCATCAACTCCGCCGCCGTCCTGAACGGCAACGGCAACTCCGCCTTCGTCTCCTCCAACTCCTGCTGCGCAGCGCTCTCCTCACCCTCACGGACAATGAACCCACCACCGACCGAAAAGAACGTCGCCTCCCTAAGAACATTCCCCCCAGCATCAGAAACAGCGAACTTCATCCCATTCGTATGCCGCGGCAACACCGTCAACGGATGCAAAACCATATCCTCCACGGCGTAGTCCAGGAGCACACCGCCAGCCAGGTTGAGCTTTCCCGTTTCAGCAATGGAAGCCAGCCGTTCCTCCACCTGCTCCGGGAGGATCTCCTCGGGGTCGAAGCCCTCAAGCCCCAGCAGGACGGCCGTGAAGGTCCCGTGCCCCTTTCCCGTAGCCGCCAACGACCCATACAGGTCAACCCGCAAATTCGCCACGGAATCGAGCACGCCGGACTCCCGCAACTCGCCGGCAAACACCGCCCCGGCCCGCATCGGCCCCACGGTATGGGAACTCGACGGGCCAATGCCTACAGAGAACAGATCGAAAACACCAACAGCCATGGCTGGATCCCTTTCAGGGAAGAGTGAAACAAAACAAGATTGCCGGGACCGGCGCAACCACCGGTCCGTTCCGAACCAGCGTGAACAGCAGCCTGCCGGACCGACGTGACCAACGGCCTGCCGGGACCCGCGTCCTCTGCGGGCTCGATCGCAGTTGCACCAGCTGGGCGGATGCGATGCTCCCTTGGACGCCCGCTGCCGGACGCCGGTCCTACAGAGGCCATCCCGAAACGCTCGGACCACAAACGCCTCCGCCGAAACGGGGCTTCGCTGCGAAACATGCCGCGCCCACGGCACACTCCGCAGCAAGCCCACGAAACGGCCCCGGACACCCCAACACCACCGCTCCAATCAAGGCCCACCCCGGCAGCTGAACCCAAGCCCGGACGCTGGCCCCAAACCCGAACGCTGGTCCCACAGAGGCCATCTTCGAGGCCCCGCGGACCACAAACGCCTCCGCCGAAACGGGGCTTCGCTGCGAAACAAGCCGCACCCACGGCACACTCCGCAGCAAGCCCACGAAACGGCCCCGACGGCTGCCCCGTTGGGGTCGGCATGCGGAAGCGGGCGTCCAAGGGAGCATCGCATCCGCTCAGCGGGTGCCTATGCGACCGAGCCCGCGGAGCGTGGCGGCCCCGACGGGCCAACGCATCAGAGCAACTAACCCAGGTTGGCCGTGCCCGGATACAGCGGGTGCGCCTTCGCAAGGACATCAACGCGGTGACGGAGCCCGGAAAGGTCCGCGTCGGCGTCGGCGGTCAATACTTCGGCGATGATGTCCGCAACCTCCCGGAAGGCCGCTTCCCCGAAGCCGCGCGTAGCGAGGGCCGGGGTGCCGATGCGCAGGCCGGAGGTGACCATGGGCGGGCGCGGATCGAACGGGACGGCGTTGCGGTTGACGGTGATGTCGATCGCAGCGAGTCGGTCTTCGGCTTGCTGGCCGTCGAGCTCGCAGTTGCGCAGGTCGACGAGGACCAGATGCACGTCGGTTCCGCCGGAGACAACGGAGATGCCCTTTTCGGCGACGTCCGGCTGAACCAGGCGCTCGGCGAGGATGCGGGCGCCGGCCAGGACGCGTTCCTGACGCTCCCGGAATTCCTCTGATGCGGCGATCTTGAACGCGACAGCCTTTCCTGCGATCACGTGCTCGAGCGGTCCGCCCTGCTGGCCCGGGAACACGGCAGAGTTGATCTTCTTGGCGATGTCGGCGTCGTTGGAGAGGATGATGCCGCCGCGCGGACCGGCGAGGGTCTTGTGCGTGGTGGACGTGGTGACGTGGGCGTGCGGGACGGGCGAGGGGTGCAGTCCCGCAGCTACAAGGCCGGCGAAGTGGGCCATGTCCACCATGAGGTAGGCGCCCACGGAGTCGGCGATCCGACGGAATTCCGCGAAGTCCAACTGCCGCGCATAAGCGGACCATCCAGCGACGATCAGCGCCGGTTTGTGCTCCTGTGCCAGGCGCTCCACCTCGGCCATGTCCACCGTGTGGGTATCCTCGCGGACGCCGTAGGGGACCACGTTGTAGAGCTTGCCGGAGAAGTTGATCCGCATGCCGTGCGTGAGGTGGCCGCCGTGGGCCAGGTTGAGGCCCATGATGGTGTCGCCGGGCTTGATGAGGGCGTGCATCACGGAGGCGTTGGCCTGCGCGCCGGAGTGCGGCTGAACGTTCGCGTACTCGGCACCGAACAGCGACTTGATGCGGTCGATCGCGAGCTGCTCGATCACATCAACGTGTTCGCAGCCGCCGTAGTAGCGCTTACCCGGGTAGCCCTCGGCGTATTTGTTGGTCAGGACCGAGCCCTGGGCCTGCATCACGGCAACAGCGGTGTGGTTTTCGGAGGCGATCATTTCCAAGCCGTCGCGCTGGCGACCCAGTTCGTCGTCGATCTTCGCAGCAATCTCAGGATCCAGCTCGGACAGCTGGGCATCCAGCGACGCCGACACCACCTGCTGGTACTCAGTTACGGATACCGGGTTCACAGTTCTCCACCGTTCGTTGCAGCGTATTCTTCGGCCGACATCAGCGGCCCTTCTTCGGTTGCGGCCACTTTGAACAGCCAGCCTGCACCGTAGGGGTCGTTGTTAATGAGCGCGGGATCGGCGACGACGGCGTCGTTGATCTCGGTCACCTCACCGGTCACCGGCGAGTACAGGTCCGAGACCGACTTCGTCGATTCCACCTCGCCACAGGTCTCCCCCGCGGTCACAGTGGAACCCACCTCGGGCAGGTCCACATACACAATGTCACCCAGGGCATCAGCGGCCACCGCGGAAATCCCGATCCCCACAGGCCCGTCCCCATCAACGGCAACCCACTCGTGCTCAGCCGAGTACTTCAATTCAGCAACTACCTTGCTCATTTCAATTCCTCACTTCTGGTCTGGTTATTTCTGGCGCTTATAGAACGGCAGCGGGACAACTTCGAAGGGCTCTGCCTTCCCTCGGAGGTCCACGTCGACGACTGTTCCCGGCTCTGAATGCTCGACGTCGACATAGGCCAAAGCGACCGGGTAACCGAGCGTCGGGCTCGGCTGGCCGGAGGTGACTTCGCCGATCAGGGAACCATCCTTGAGGACCGAATAATGGCCCCGGGCGGCACGACGGCCGGCGCCCTTAAGCCCCACGAGCTTCTGGCCGAGCGTGGATCCGACACCTGCAGCCTTGATCGCCTCGAGTGCTGCCCGGCCCACGAAGTCGCTTTCCTTGGCCAGGGAAACCACCGGGCCCAGTCCTGCGGTATAGGGATTGGTGTGGACGGAGAGTTCATTGCCGTAGAGGGGCATCCCGGCTTCCAGGCGCAGCGAATCGCGGGCAGCGAGACCGGCGGGGATGAGTCCGTGGCCCTGGCCGGCGTCGAGCAATGCTTCCCAGAGGCCGGCGGCGTCGACGTTCTCCACGTAGATCTCGAAGCCGTCTTCGCCCGTGTAGCCGGTGCGGGCCAGCAGCAGGTCCTGGGTGCCGCCGTCGAACGCAATCCCGACCTCCACCGCCGCGTAATACTTCAATTCCGTGACCAGCGCGTGCTGTTCGGCGGGAACCAGCGCCAGGAGGATGGCCTCGGCGTTCGGTCCTTGTACGGCAATGAGCGAGGTCTCGGCCGAAACGTCCTCCACCACGACGTCGAACCCGGCCGCGCGCTTCAGCAACGCTGCAGCCACCACTTTGGCGTTCCCCGCATTGGGGACCACCAGGTACTTGTCCACGCCTTCTTCGGGCGAGGGGCGGCGATAGGTGATGAGGTCGTCGATGATGCCGCCGTCGGAGTTGCAGATCAGCGAGTACTTCGCTTTGCCCACAGCGATCGCGGACAGCTTGCCTACCAGGGCGTAGTCCAGGAATGCTGCGGCGTCGGGACCGGTAACCCAGACTTCACCCATGTGGGAGAGGTCGAACAGGCCGGCGGACTTGCGGACGGCGTGGTGCTCGGCGAGTTCGGATTCGTACTTGAGCGGCATCTGCCACCCACCGAAATCCGTGAAGGAAGCGCCGGCCTTTTTGTGCTGCTCGTAGAGAGCGGTGTAGTTCTCAGACATGTCAGGCGTCCTCAGTTTTCGAAGTCCGTAAGGGGCGGGCAGGAGCAGACCAGGTTGCGGTCGCCGGCTGCACCGTCGATGCGGCCGACCGGCGGGAAGTACTTGTCCTGCTTCAGGTGGTGGACCGGGAACGCGGCCTGCTCACGCGGGTAGTCGCGGTCCCAGTCGGAATTCACGACGGCGGCAGCCGTATGCGGCGCGTTGCGCAGCGGCGACTTCTCAACAGTGAAATCACCGCTGGCCACCTGCTCGATCTCGGCACGGATAGTGATCATGGCTTCGATGAAACGGTCGATCTCGGCCAGGTCCTCGGACTCGGTGGGCTCCACCATGAGCGTGCCCGCAACCGGGAACGCCAGGGTGGGAGCGTGGAAGCCGAAGTCGATAAGGCGCTTGGCCACGTCCTCGGCCGTCACACCCGTGCGGGCTGTCAGTTCGCGGAGGTCCAGGATGCACTCGTGCGCCACCAGGCCGCCTTCGCCCGTGTACAGGACGGGGAAGTGCTCATCCAGGCGGGAGGCAACATAGTTGGCTGCCAGCAGCGCCGACTTGGTGGCTTCGGTCAAGCCCTGCCCGCCCATGAGCTTCACGTACGCCCACGAGATCGGCAGCACACCGGCAGAGCCGTAACGTGAGGCGGAAATCGCGACACCATGACCAGGTTCGTGCGCAGCCTTGTTCGCGTCACCGGGCATGAACGGTGCGAGGTGTGCCTTGGCAGCAACCGGGCCCACGCCCGGTCCGCCGCCGCCGTGCGGGATGCAAAAAGTCTTGTGCAGGTTCAGATGGGACACGTCCCCGCCGAACTTGCCCGGCTGGGCCAGGCCAACCAGGGCATTCAGGTTCGCACCGTCCACGTACACTTGGCCGCCGGCCGCGTGGATCGCGTCGCAGACCTCGCGCACGTCAGCGTCGTAGACACCATGGGTGGAGGGGTAGGTGATCATGATGCAGGACAGGACGTCCTTGTTGGCTTCGATTTTGGCGGTCAGGTCAGCGTGGTCGATGGTGCCGTCGGCGGCCGTGGCCACCACCACCACCTTCATCCCGGCCAAGACTGCCGAAGCTGCGTTGGTGCCGTGCGCCGACGCCGGGATCAAGCAGACAGTGCGCTGCCCGTCACCACGGGACAGGTGATATCCACGGATCGCCAGCAGGCCCGCGAGCTCACCCTGCGAACCGGCGTTCGGCTGGATGGAGACCTGGTCGTAGCCCGTGATCTCCGTGAGATCCGCTTCCAGGTCCTCAATCAGTTCACGCCAACCAGCAGTCTGGTGGTCCGGAGCGAACGGGTGGATCGAGGCGAACTCAGGCCAGGAAATTGCTTCCATCTCGGCGGTGGCGTTGAGCTTCATGGTGCACGAGCCCAGCGGAATCATGGTGCGGTCCAGCGCGAGGTCCCGGTCGGACAGCTTGCGGATATAGCGCAACAGCTGCGTCTCGGAGCGGTGGGTGTTGAACACCGGGTGCTGCAGGAAGTCAGAGGTGCGGGCCACCTCAGAGGGCAGCTCGAACCCGGAGGCGTCCTTAACCGGACCGGCACCGAAGGCGACGGCAACCGCGGAGAGGACCTCCGGCGTCGTGGTTTCATCAACCGAAACCCCAACGGTGTCGGCGTCGATGAACCGCAGGTTGATGCCGCGGGCTTCGGCGGCGGCGATGACCTTGTCGGCCTTGCCCGGGACTCGGACGGTGAGGGTGTCGAAGAAGGCCTCGGAGACGAGTTCGCGGCCGGCCTTCTGCAGCGCCGTGGCGAGGGTGCGGGCGTGGCCGTGCACGGTTTCGGCGATCGCTTTGAGGCCCTCGGGGCCGTGGTAGACGGCGTACATCGAAGCCACGATGGCGAGCAGCGCCTGCGCCGTACAGATGTTGGACGTCGCCTTTTCGCGGCGGATATGCTGCTCGCGCGTCTGGAGTGCCAGGCGGTAAGCCGGGACACCCGCGTTGTCCTTGGACACTCCGACGATGCGTCCTGGGAGCGTGCGCTCCATACCTTCGCGGACGGCCATGTAAGCGGCGTGCGGGCCACCGAAGAACAGCGGGACGCCGAAGCGCTGCGCAGTTCCGACGGCAATATCGGCACCCTGCTCGCCCGGGGGCGTGATGAGGGTGAGCGCCAAAAGGTCGGCGGCGACTGTGACCAACGCACCGCGTTCCTTGGCCTCAGCGATGACGCCGGAGTGGTCGAAGACGCGGCCGGAAACGCCGGGCTGCTGCAGGACGATGCCGTTGATGTCGCCATCGGGAAGGCCAGCCGAAAGGTCAGCGATCTGCACCTCGAAGCCCAGCGCCTCAGCGCGGCCCTTCACAATGGCGATGGTCTGCGGGAGGAGGTCTGCGTCCAGGACGGTCTTGCCGTCCTTGGCAGTCTTGGACTTGTTGGCTCGACGCATCAGCAGCACGGCCTCTGCCACGGCGGTGGCTTCATCCAGGAGCGAGGCGTTGGCTACAGGAAGTCCCGTGAGGTCCTGGACCATCGTCTGGAAGTTGAGCAGTGCTTCGAGGCGGCCTTGGGAAATTTCCGGCTGGTACGGGGTGTAGGCGGTGTACCAAGCGGGAGCTTCCAGGATGTTGCGGCGGATCACCGGGGGCGTGACGGTGTCGTAGTAGCCCTGGCCGATCATCTGGACGGCGGTCTTGTTCTTGGACGCGAGCTTGCGGAGCTCGGCGAGGACCTGCACCTCGGTGAGGGCGTCCTGCAACTTCAGGGCAGTGTCCTGGCGGATGGAATCGGGGACGGCGACATCTACCAGGCCGTCGACTGAGTCGTAGCCGATGGCCTTGAGCATGGTGTCAACGTCGGCTTGGCGGCGGGCGCCAATGTGCCGGTCCGCGAAGGCGGTGGGGGTTGATTGAACAGTCAAGAGGAACTCCATGATTCAGGCGCCCACTGAGCGCCACGATGATGTGGGGTTCCTCCCCGCTCTGTATTGGACCTGAGAGATTCCGCAGGAATGGTTGCCTGCTTGCACCGTCGGTGAGCCCGGTGACCCGGACTGCTTTCCAGAGTTGCCTAACCGCGGCGGTACATGGGCCTGAGAGATTCCTGGGGAGGATTTGCTCCTACGGCGCCTGACTGGATGTACCGGCAGGACTCTCCCGCCGCAGATCAAAAGCGTTGCGCCACTTCCGTGACACGCTTCACACCATAGCGGCTTGGTTTGAAAAAGCGCAAGCAAGCTGCGGCTACTGATGCATCGCCTCATGGATCTGCAGAGCGAACCACAACTGGGCGACGGTGGACGTTTCCCCCATGTCCAGGCCCGTCAGCTCGCCGATTTTCCGTATCCGGTAGATGATGGTTTGCCGGTGCGCGAACAACGCTGTTGCGGTCTTTTGCCAGGAACGCTGCGAGTCCAAATACGTCCTCAAGGTGACTATGAGATCGCCTTCCTGGCTCTGCTCATAGTCGAAAATCGGGCCTAAAAGGCGCCGTACCAGCGCGGTTCCTTCCTCGAAACTGGTGAGTCCCAACCACGACGGCCCCTGCTCGTAGCGGGTTAGCCCCTGGTTGGTGGCTCGGGCTGAACCAAGCGCCCAAAGGGATTCCTGCAACGCTCGTTGAATATTCGCCACAGCTGCCGGCGCGCTGATCCCGATCGAGGTTTCCCTTCCAGCGCAGTGCACCAGGATGTCGACAGGCACGTCGGCCGGGACCGCCACGTGGAGCCTGTTGTTCCGCTTCAGCGACGCCGACGCGACCCCGTGCCGCCAGAGTTCGACGTGCACGTTGGCCAGCCTGTCGCCGTCGTCCGCAGTTTTTTGGTAGGCGCCTGCCGCCATGGAGGCCAGCAGTAATTCCTGGGGCGGAACCTCAAAGCCCGCCAGCCGGCTCTCCATCTCGGCCACGCCGAGACGTCCGTCCATGGCCT
Organism: Paenarthrobacter sp. TE4293; assembly: GCF_050435325.1. Classification (NCBI taxonomy): domain Bacteria; kingdom Bacillati; phylum Actinomycetota; class Actinomycetes; order Micrococcales; family Micrococcaceae; genus Paenarthrobacter; species Paenarthrobacter sp. TE4293. The sequence goes on along the minus strand of NZ_JBNJRY010000010.1, from coordinate 171,014 downwards.
GTAACAGGAACTCACCGGCCAACCGGTGGCGGCCCTCCAAAGACAAAACGATCCGAGAAAGCTGGAGTCCCAGCACGGTTGCGGCGTGGAGGAGTACGACGGCGTCCGGGTGCGGTTCGCTGTGGGGCAGCACTACCAGGAGCGCGTTGGCATGGGTGGGAATGTCCATGGTGAGCACGTGCCGGCCTCGGATGCGGTGCCACTGGAAGTTCTTCCCGGCGAGGGACACCTGCCCGGACAACGGAGCCCACTCCTCGGCAAGGAACACCGGGAGGACGTCCCCGTCCGGGTGCCAGGGATGGAGGCAGCGGCGGTCCACCACGTAAAGGTCCGCGTCGAGCTCGGTGGCAAGCCGCTGGACCAGGCTCTGCCAGTGGTCCTCGGAGGCTCCGGCAGTGCGGAGGAGATCGTAGACGCGGGCAGTTTGCCGCAGCCGGCGGGATTCTTCCAGCAGCGAGGACTCGGCGACGGACCGGGCGATAGCGATGAACGGCAACGGGTACGGGATGTTGATCAGGGGCAACGGGAGTTCGTCGCATGCGGCCAGGAACTCCTCCGTCAGTGGCGGCGCGTGCATCTTCTCGCCGATCGCCAAGGCACTGGCGCCGCTGTCCCTGAGGGACTCGGCGAGCGCCACTTGCCCGTCCGCGTCGGCGGGAATGGACAAGCCGTTGGTCATCATGAGCTCGCCGCCTGTGACCCACTCCCACAACCTGGGCAGGTCCGAGGTGTGGGCCCAGGTGATGCGGTTATCCAAGCCGGCCGATCCGGCCAGGAGAGTCAGGCCCAGCTGCGGTTCGGCGACGAGTTCCGCGACGGTGATTGCCATCTCCTACCCTCCGGCCCTCTCCTGAGGCGGCGCGTTTTCCCGCCTCCGGGGCGCTTAGACATTCGTCTAAACTCCTCCACTATTTGTAGTCAATGTATCGCTATCGGGAGTGATGCGCGTCACCAAGAATGGAATTACCTACTTCCCGCTCAACGGCGAGCACCACTCACCCCAAGGATCCGGCAATGACAACGCACAAGCCCATCGGCCCAGTCGACGCAACCAAAGTCCCCCGGTATGCAGGCCTCGGTACTTTCGCCCGTCTCCCCCAAATCGACCGCGTTCCCGACTACGACATCGCGATCGTCGGCGTCCCGTTCGACGGTGGAACCTCCTTCCGGCCCGGCGCCCGTTTCGGTCCTGCCGCAGTCCGCGAGGCCTCACGCCTCCTCCGCCCCGGCTACCACCCGGAGCTCGACGTTGAACCCGTATACGAGGCCCAGGTGGTGGACGCCGGCGACATCGCCTGCACTCCGTACGACATCACGCGGGCGGTCCGTGAGATCGAAGAGCAGGCGTTGCCTTTGATCAGCGGTGGCAACGGGCTAAGCAAGGACAAGCGGCTCATTTCCATCGGCGGGGACCACACCATCGCACTGCCCATGCTGAGGGCCTTGAACAAGGTCCACGGCCCGGTAGCGTTGCTGCACTTCGACGCACATCTGGACACGTGGGATACGTACTTCGACCAGCCCATCACGCACGGCACCATCTTCCGGCGGGCGTTCGAGGAAGGACTCCTTGTGGAGGACAGGTCGATGCACGTCGGCATCCGCGGACCGGTCTATGATCGCAACGACTTCCTCCGCGACCATGAATTCGGGTTCCAGATCATCCGGTGCTCTGACCTGGACGTCATCGGGGTTCCGGCCGCCATCCAGCAGGTGAAGGACAGGCTGGGCGACACCCCGGTCTACGTCTCCATCGACATTGACGTGCTGGATCCGGCCTTTGCACCCGGCACAGGAACGCCGGAAATGGGCGGGCTCCACTCCCGCGAACTCCTGGCCCTGCTCCGTGGACTGAACGGCATCAACATCGTGGGCGCCGACGTCGTGGAAGTCGCTCCGGCCTACGACCATGCAGACATCACCACCGTCGCCGCCGCCACCCTTGTCTTCGACCTTTTGGGGCTCATGGTGAACCGCAGCAACGCTAACAGCACAGTTGGCCGCGAGTTGGCCTCGGCATCGCGGACCGCATCATGAGCACCGTGCCAACAACCGAGGTTCCCCGGCTCGAGGACAAAACCATCCAGCCCATCCCCGCCAATGAGCGGCACGGCAAAGCCCGGGACCTCTTCACCATCTGGTTCGGCTCCAACATCATGATCATGACCATCGTGACCGGCGGACTCGCCACCACGGTGTTTGGCCTGGGATTCGTCCCGGCGATCGTGGGCATCATCATCGGCAACGTGGTGGGCGGCGTCTTCATGGCGCTTCACTCCGCCCAGGGACCGCAGCTGGGGGTGGCCCAGATGATCCAGACCCGCGGCCAGTTCGGCTCCTTCGGGGCTCTGTTGATCGTGGTCATCGTGGTGGTCATGTACGTCGGCTTCTTCGCGGCGAACCTCGTGTTCGGCGGCGAAGCAATGGCCGCCGTCAGCCCGGGCATCAGCGTTGACGCGGGCATCATCATCATTGGAGTCGTCAGCGTGATCGCCACGATCTTCGGTTACCGTCTCATCCACGCCTACGCCCGCGTCCTCAGCGTCGCCGCCGGACTGGCCCTGCTGCTGGCGTTCGGCTGGATCCTGCTGGTCCACGGACTGCCCGGCAACTTCCTGGAGACAGGCAACTTCAACTGGGTCGGCTTCATGGGAACCATCTCCGTCTCCGCCCTGTGGCAACTGGCCTACGCCCCTTACGTCTCCGACTACTCGCGCTACATGCCGCAAGGCACGGGCTCGGCACCGGCGTTCTGGGCCTCCTACTCGGGCTGCGTCCTGGGAACCCTGTTCCCCATGATCCTGGGCGCTTTAGTGGGAACACTCGCCGTCTCCATGAGCACCGGCGACGTCGAAATCGTCGGCAGCCTGGGAGCTCTGCTTCAGCCATGGACCCTGATCATCGTGGGTATCTTCTGCCTGGGCGTCGCGGCGTCGAACGCCATGAACCTCTACTGCGGCGTCCTCTGCACCCTCACCATCGGGCAGACGTTCAAGCCTTCCTGGTTGCCACGCGCCAAAACCCGCAGCATAGCGGCAGTGATCCTCTTCGTCGTCGCTGTCTCCATCGCCCTCTTTGCCCGCGACAACTTCATCCTCTTCTACACCAACTTCCTGTCCTTCCTGATGTACGTCCTGGTTCCGTGGACGGCCATCAACTTGGTGGACTACTACCTGCTGCGGCACGGCGATTACCGGGTTGAAGACTTCTTCAAGCGCGACGGCGGCGTGTATGGGCGGTTCAATTGGGTCGCCATCGGGTCCTACATAGCAGGCGCCCTGATCCAGGTTCCCTTCTCTGCCACAGCTGTCTACACGGGCCCACTGGCCGCCGCATTGGGCGGCGTGGACATCTCCTGGGTCGTGGGTCTCGTCGTCGTCGCTCCCCTCTATTACGTCGCGGCACGGCTGTTCGGCAAAAAGACAGAAGCCGCCCCCTTTCCCGCAACTGCCCTCACCCCAGACCTGATCTGAAAGCGAATCATCATGACTACCACCCAGACCGAACAGTTCACCGTCCGCCGTTCCACCGCCGGTTCTCCAGACATCGCCGGAGCCGTGCCTCTGCAACTGCAGCAGCAACTGCAGCAGCAACTGCCTCCGGCGGGGCACTTCATCAACGGCTCGTTCGTCCCCGCCTCCTCAGGCGGGACCATCGACGTCGTGGATCCCACGACGGAGCAGGTCATCGCCTCCGTCCAGGCGGGAGCCGCTGGTGATGTGGACGCCGCCGTTGCTGCCGCCGTCGTGGCCCAAAAGGCTTGGGGTGCCACCACCCCGAAGGAACGCGCGGATGTCCTGAACCTCATCGCGAACATCATCGAGGAGAACCGCGCGGCATTCGAGGCCATCGAGTCCGCCAACACCGGCAAGCCGCAGGCCGTGTCAGAGGACGATGTCTCCAGCACCATCGATACCTTCCGGTTCATGGCCGGCGCCTCACGCACCCTGACCTCCATGGCGGGCGGTGACTACGCCACAGACCACACCTCCGTGATCCTCCGTGAGCCCGTGGGCGTGGTGGGTGTCATCACTCCGTGGAACTACCCGCTGTTGATGGCCGCATGGAAGATCGCGCCCATCCTCGCAGCAGGCAACAGCATCGTCATCAAGCCCTCCGAGCAGACCCCGCTGTCCACGCTGAAGCTGGCGGAAGTGCTGGCCGGACGCATACCGGACGGCATCCTCAACGTGGTCACCGGCCGGGGCCGGACCGTGGGGCAGAGGCTGTCCGAACACCCGGATATTGCTTTGGTGGCCCTCACCGGCAGCGTCGTCAGTGGCCAGGCCGTGGCGGAAACCGCCGCCAAATCAGTCAAGCGCGTCCATCTGGAACTTGGCGGCAAGGCTCCCGTAGTGGTCTTCCCCGACGCCGACCTCCGCGCCGCCGCCGCCGGTGTACGCAACGCCGGCTTCTGGAACGCCGGGCAGGACTGCGGCGCTGCCTGCAGGGTGCTGGTGCACGAATCCGTCGCCGAGGAATTCACCGAACACCTGGTCCGGGAGGTCAGCACCCTGGTGGTCGGCGCACATGACGCCGGTGACGACGTCGAAATCGGCCCCATGATCTCCCTCCCGCACTACGAGCGGGTCAAGGAATCGCTGGCTGGGGCACGCAAGGCAGGGCTTAACGTGGCTCTTGGCGGCTCGGCCCTGGAAGGCCCCGGCTACTTCATCGAGCCTACGGTTATCACCAACGTGCCGGCCGGTGCGCACATCGCCACGCACGAGATCTTCGGCCCCGTCGTCACGGTGGAAACCTTCAGCACCACCGAGGAAGCCGTGACCCGCGCCAACGAGAGTCCCTACGGATTGTCAGCCTCCGTCTGGACGCGCGATTCGAGCCTTTCCCTCCGGATTCCCAAGCAACTGGACTTTGGCACCGTCTGGGTCAATGCACACCTTGTCCTGGCCTGCGAGGTACCGTGGGGCGGATTCAAAGGTTCCGGCTACGGCCGCGACCTCTCGCTCTATGCACTGGATGATTACTCGCGCACCAAGCACGTCATGATCAACCACGGCGCGTAGGCCCTACAGACAAGCAACGGAGCTTTCACCATGACCACTCATGTTTCCCGTGGATCGGGCACCCCGGCTGCAGCCACTCCAACGGCCCCCTTCACCACCGACGCGACATGGACCAACTGGGGCGGGAACCAAAGCGCGACGCCCGCCTTCACCGTTCGACCCAGGAATGAACAAGAAGCGCTCGACGCCGTCCGTTTCGCCATCCGCGAGGGCTTGCCTGTGCGGGCGGTCGGCTCCGGGCACTCGTCCTCACCGCTGGTCCAGACCGGCGGCGTGCTGATGGACATGTCCGGCCTGTCTGCCATCACGGGCACTGATCGGGTGGCACGCCGGGCCCGGGCGCTGGCCGGTACCACCATCAACGCCTTCGGCGACGCCTTGTGGGACAAAGGGCTTGCACTGAGCAATCAGGGCGACATCGACAAGCAGCAGATCGCCGGTGCCCTGGCCACCAGCACCCACGGGTCCGGCAAGGACCTGGGCAGCTTCTCATCCAAACTGCGCTGGGTGAAGCTGATTAACGGGTCCGGCGATATCGTGGAGATCGGCGAGGGCCAGCTGCGGGAACTCCGCGCCGCACAGACAGCCCTGGGCACGCTGGGGATCTTCCTGGAGGTCGAGTTGGCCGTTGAGGACAGCTACTACCTGCAGGAACAGATCACCTACCCCACGTGGGCGGAAACCACGTCCACGTGGCAGGCCGACATTGATGACAACCGGCACTATTCATTCCTGTGGTGCCCGGAGGATGACTCCTGCGAACTCCTTGACCTGCCCGGTTCGCCGGACCACCGCATGGGCGGCCGCAGCTACACCAAGCGGTACAACGTGGCGGCCGTCCAGGACGAAAGCCAACTCTCCGCCGTCGAAGGTTCCCGGGTGGACCGCTCGTACCGGATCTACCCGGGCGGCTTCACCACGCAGTTCCATGAACTCGAGTACTTTGTCCGCAGCGAGGATGGGTTGGTCGCTGTCGAGGCCATCCAGGACCTGATCCGCAGCAAGTACCCCGAGCAGAAGTATCCCGTTGAGGTCCGCTGGGTGAAGTCCGACGACGCCTACATGTCCCAGTTCCAAGGCCGCGACAGCACCGTCATCACCCTCACCACCGAGCCCGGGACGGACTACTGGCAGTTTTTCCGGGACGCCGACGCCGTGTTGCAGGAATTCGAGCCGCGCGCGCACTGGGGAAAGATCCATTTCATGACCCGGAGTCGCCTGGAACGGCTCTACCCGGAGCTGGACACTTTCATCCAGGTCCGGCGCGAGTTCGATCCCCGTGGCATGTTCCTCAACGACCACACCCGGTCCCTCCTCGCCTGACGGGGACTCCCCTTGGAATGTGGGAGGCGGCCACCGGCCCTCTCCCACATCTCCAACCCTTCCCACCAGCCCTGCCTCACACCTGTTACACCAGCTCGAAACCTTGGAGTGGTAGTTTGTTCACTGCTGGAGGCAGACACTGCACCTATTCGGAGGACCATCCATGTTCAAGGGTTTCAAGGACTTCATACTTCGCGGCAACGTGATCGAGCTGGCCATTGCCGTCGTCATCGGCAGTGCGTTCACCGCACTCGTCAGTGCCTTCACCAACAACATCATCAACCCTGTGATCGCCGCCGCCGGTGGCATGAACGCCGACGGGCTCGGATTCAAGATCTGGGAAAACAACCCCGCGACGCTGGTCAACATCGGCGCCGTGCTGACCGCACTGGTGACCTTCTTGATCACCGCAGCCGTGGTCTATTTCATCTTCGTGGCGCCCATGAACAAGATCAATTCCCTGGTCAAGGACCGCCTTTCCACCGAAGAACCCGAGGAAGAGCCGCTGCCGGCAGATACCGCTCTCCTGGCTGAAATCCGCGACCTGCTGAAGGATGCCGCTGCCGCCCGCAACGCCGGCCAGGCTTCCGTGGTGGACACCGACTTCGATTCCGACCGCACGCGCTAGGCCCCTCTTCGCCAAGACCGCACGGTCGCCGCGAGCGTTCCTTCCCCTTCGCTTGGCCTGAGCCCGGTGTTCTCTCCTTGAGGACGCCGGGTTCTTGCGTTCATCAGCCCGTCCCCGGAACGTGACGCAGAGGCAACGGGCACGAAACAGCAGCAGGGCAGCATGAAACCATGAAGCCCAACCCAAGTGCTCCGGTTACTGCGGATCTTCTCTGCGATGCCTGCGGCCAGATGCCCGAGCCGCCCAAGGCCAGGCTCACCATGGCCAACATTGCCGTCATGCTTCCCATCGAACTGCTGGTTCACGCTGTCGTGGTGGAAACCCATCTCCCGTACCTGGCCAAAGTCCTGCTCCTGACCGTCACGGCCACGGTACTGGTCATCTGGGTGGCGGAACCCTCAGCCGCCAAAGTCCTGCGGCGTTGGTTGCACGCGCCCGCCCTCCGCCACCGTCGGACACTGAACCTGGCACCTGCCTTGTGGCGTGCACGAACCGTACTGACCGACCAGCCCGGATCCTTGCAGAAGGTGACCCAATCCCTGGCCAGGCTCAACAGCAATATCCTCAGCCTGCACGTCCATCCCATGACGGACACAGGATCCGCTGCCGCTGGCCTCGGCGAAACGGTGATGGATGAATTTGTCCTCTCCGCCCCGGGCGAGGTCACCGAGCTTGAGCTGCTGAAGGCACTGGACGACGGCGGCGGGCGGGATTCGCAGGTGTGGCCCACCACCGCTTTGGCGATGGCTGATGGCCAAACCAAGGCGTTGAGCCTCGCCACCCGCATCGCCGGAAACCTCCAGGAACTTCCGCATGCGGTGGCGGAACTCCTTTCCGCCAAAGTAGTCCCCTACGATCCCGAGCGGCCGGCACCCCACGCGGGTGCCGCCGTCGGGCCGTCCACTGACGTTCTCAAAATTCCGACGGCGTGGCACGGTCCCCTCGTCTTCACCCGGCCGGGCGAACCGTTCTCGCCCGCAGAGTCTGCACGCGCGCACAGGTTGGCTGAGCTCGCGGAGATCCTGGCATACCGCTCTGCGCCACCGCAGCTTTCCCTCCCGGTCAGCGCCCGGGATCGGAGCTAAGCCAGGACATGATGGCGGAGTAGATGAGCCAAGCCGGAGCTGTTCAGTCTTCGTCGATCTTTTTGAGAAGCTTGCCCAAAGCCTCACGAATGTCGTCATAGTCATATTGGCCCGCGCGGCTCTCCGCAGCGATCACACCGCAGCGGTGGATCTTCTTGAAGTCACCGATGGGGAACTTGTAGTGGCCCTTTTGGTCATCCGGGTGTTCGTCGTCCACACCGAGGAACCACTTGGAGTATTCAGCGTGCCCGTGCTTGTCCAGGAACGCGTTCTCATCCTTGGTGGAGGGGGCGTGCTCACTCCAATCGTCCCGGTTGTCCTTGACCACCGTGCCGTCGCGGACCAGGTGTTTTGCGTGGTCAAAGGCCTTTTTGTTGAGTTTCACGGTCATGGCGCACCTCGCTGTGGTTGTGGCGGCTTGGCTGGTTTCGGCAGCTCGTGCAGCCCAGCTTAGGACGACGGCGGACACCCGGGAAAGACTCCGGACCGGCGGGGCGGCAATCGCGCCGAGTCCGGAGCGCCCAGTGCGGACGCCCAGTCCGAAGCGCTCAGTCCACGAGCCGGACGCGGAGTCCTGTTCCCCGCTCCTTTTCCACCAGCCGACGCTCTATGGGCCCGCTTTGGGCAAGCCATAGCACCCTGCCGTCATAGGTCACCGACTCCACCCGGCCTTCATCCACTACCTCGTTGTACCGCCAGACCTGCACAGTCTGGCCTACCAAAGCGTTCCAATTGGTCACGATCCTGCCTTCGGCCCGGGTGAAGCGCGACCCCGGCAACGCATCTTTCCTGCTGTCCTGCACGTCCATGACTCCTCGCGGTGCTTTACGGGCTTTCTGTAAAGACGTGTGCCGCCACGGGCCAGTACATGACGCGATTCAGGAGACTTTCCCTAGAGTCCCTTCACCGCACCCAGGACTTTGGTCAGTGAATCTTTCGCGTCCCCAAACAGAAGCGTGGTCTGGGGTTCGTAGAGGAGGTCGTTTTCGATACCCGCGAAGCCCGGACGCATGGAACGTTTGAGGAACACCACCTGCCGGGCGTCGGCGACTTCCAGGATGGGCATTCCGTAAATAGGCGAGCCGGCGGTGGTCTTGGCAGCAGGGTTGACGACATCGTTGGCACCCACCACCAAAGCAACATCGGCGGTCTTGAACTCCGAGTTGATCTCGCCCATTTCCTTCAGCGACTCATAGGGGACGTTGGCCTCGGCCAGAAGCACGTTCATGTGTCCTGGCATCCGGCCGGCCACGGGATGGATGGCAAAATCCACTTCTATCCCACGCGCTTCCAGGGCCAGGGCCAGCTCCGCGGCGGTGTGCTGCCCTTGGGCGACCGCAAGGCCGTACCCCGGAACAATGATGACCCTCTGCGCATAGCCGAGCAGCACTGCGACGTCCTCCGCGCTGGAGGAACGCACCGGTCGTTCGCTCACAGCGGTGGATCCAGCCGTGGAGCCGCCCTTGAATGCCCCGAACATGATGCCTGCGACGCTCCGGCCCATCGCGGCAGCCATGGCCCGGGTGAGGATGGTGCCCGAGGCTCCCACCAACGTTCCTGCGACCACCAGGAGCACGTTCCCCAGCACCAGCCCCGACGCCGCTACCGCCAAGCCAGTGAACGCGTTCAACAGCGAAATGACGATCGGAACGTCGGCGCCGCCCACGGGAAGCACCAACAGGATCCCGGCAACAAGGCCCAGGACCAGCAGGACCAGGGCCAAGGCCAGCGAGCCGGTCAGGATCACCACAACACCGGCACCGACAGCTGCCAGCAGGACCGCTGCCATCAGGACAGGCAGGCCGGGGAAGGTCACGGGACGGGTGGTCATCAGCCCTTGGAGCTTGGCGAAAGTGACCCCGGAACCGGCGAAGGAGACCGCACCCACCAGCAACGTGAAGACGATGGCCAAGCGCACCCAGGGCTCTTCCGTGTGCGAAAGTTCCAGCAATGCCACGAGTGCCGCAGCACCACCGCCCACCCCGTTGAAGAGGGCTACCAGCTGGGGCATCTGCGTCATCTGGACCCGTCGGGCCACAGGCGCAGCCACCCCGGAACCTACCGCGATGGCCCCAAGAATCCAGGGGATGTTGTCCAATTTCACGGAGAAAAACACGGTGGCTACCGCCAACACGGCACCTACGGCGCCAATCAGGTTGCCACGGCGGGCCGTGCGTGGGGAATTCAGGCCCTTGAGCGCGAGGATGAAGCACGCCGCCGCCGCAAGATAGAGGAGTGCCGTCCAGGTGGGGTTGAGCAGCGTCACGGGCGGCGCTCCTTGGCGATGGGGGCCGCGGCTCCAGAGTCGGACGGGGCAGCAGCATTCGACGGCGGTCGTTGCCGTCCGCGGAACATCTCCAGCATTCGGTCGGTCACCACGAACCCGCCCACGAGGTTGGCCGTGGCCAGGACGACAGCCAGCAACGCGACCGCCAATACCCACGGATCGGCGGCTTGTCCGGCCACGATGATGGCCCCCACCAGGATGATGCCGTGAATGGCGTTGGCTCCGGACATGAGGGGCGTATGCAGGGTGCTGGAGACCTTGGAAACGACTTCGAAGCCCACAAAAACCGCCAGCACGGTGATCGTCAGCAGGCTCATCCCGTCCATCAGCGCGCTCCTTCGGTTCCGCGAGGGGTACCGCCCCATGGCGTTGTTTCTCCGGCGAGCGCCGTCAGTGCCTCCGCGGTGGGTGTGTGCCGGACTTCGCCGTCGTGGGTGAGGCAGGTGCCCGCCACCACTTCGTCGTCAAAGTCCGGGGAAACCACGCCGTCCCGCGTCATGAGCGCCAGCAGGTTGGCCACATTTTTGGCGTACAACCGCGAGGCATCCGCGGGCATCGCTGAGGCAGCGTCTTTGATTCCCACCAGAGTCACCACCCCTTGGCCATCGGTGGTGGGGACCGGGATGTCCTGCCCCGGGATGCTGCCTTCCACGTTCCCGCCGGATTCGGCGGCCAAATCCACCACTACTGAGCCCGGGCGCATGCCTTGCACCATCTCGCGGCTCACCAGCAGCGGCGCCCTCCTGCCGGGAACTGCTGCAGTAGTAATCAACACATCGGCTTGGGCGACGTGGGGTGTCAGGAGTGCACGTTGCAAGGCGCCGCGGTCGGCGCTGAGTTCGCGGGCATACCCGCCGGATGCTTCAGCGGTTTCCAGATCCAACTTGATGAATGTTCCGCCCATCGACGCCACCTCGTCCGCCGAAGCGGGGCGGATGTCATTGGCGGAAACCCGCGCGCCAAGCCGTTTCGCTGTGCCAATCGCTTGGAGACCGGCAACACCGGCACCCAGCACCAGCACCCGGGCTGGAGGGATGGTCCCTGCGGCGGTCATGTAGAGGGGGAAGAACCGTGGCAGCCGCATGGCCGCCTCCAGAACACACCGGTATCCCGCTACCAAGGCTTGGGACGTCAGCGCATCCATGGATTGAGCACGTGAGATACGGGGAACCAGTTCAAGGGCAAAGGATGTGATCCCGCCTGCCGCCAAAGCCCGCACGGTGGGCAACTCCGACGAAGGCGACCCCAAACCGACGGTAACCGCACCCCGGCGGAGAGCTGCCGCCGTCGACGGTTCCATGGGACGCACGTGGCAGTAGACGTCCAGTGCCCCGAGGTCCAGCGACTGCACTATGGAGGCACCTGCCTGGCGGTAATCGTCGTCGCTATGCCCGGAGGCCAATCCGGCTCCGGCCTCGATGTGCACGTCAAGGCCCAAACCCGCCAATTGCTTGACCGTCTCCGGCGTGGCGGCCACACGTCGCTCGCCGTCGAGCGCCTCGCGCGCTATTCCTGCCTTCACCCGCCACCCCTCTTCAGGACCCCTCCGGGAACCAGTTGGCATGAGTCTATGACCGCAAGGGTCCGGAAGGGAGTAGGGGGCTGCGCTATGTGCACAACTCCACTAGGGTCGGTGGAAGCTGGGGGCATCCAGCCACCACCGTCGACGAGCCGGTTCCGGCCGTGCCGTCGGAAAGGAATGCCACTATGGACACCTTCAAAATCGGTTACTTCGTGGGAAGCCTGGCAAGCAATTCCATCAACAGGGTCCTCTCCAAGGCGCTGATCAGCGTCGCACCCCCGGAGCTCGACTTCCATGAGATCGCCATCAAGGACCTCCCCCTCTACAGTTCGGACTACGACGCAGATTTCCCACCGGCAGGGCGGGAATTGAAGGACGCCATCGCAGCCTCGGACGGGATCCTGTTCGTCTCCCCCGAGTACAACCGTTCCATCCCGGGTGCGCTGAAGAACGCGATCGACTGGGGTTCGCGTCCGTGGGGCACCAACTCGTTCGCCCGGAAACCCACCGGAATCATTGGCGCATCGCCGGGCGGCATCGGCACGGCCGTGATGCAGTCGTCAATGCGCAGCGTGTTGAGCTTCCTTGATGCGCCGCAGCTGAACGCACCGGAGGCTTACATCCGCTTCGTCGCGGACGCTTACGACGACGACGGTTCAGTTAAGGACGAAGGCACCGCTGCTTTGCTGCGGCACTACATGGAGGAATACAGCGCGTTCGTGCAGCGCGTCCTCGCCGCCAACGCCCCGGGCCACATCGGCGACCCGGAACCGGACTCCGCCAAGCTCACCCGCTAGTGCCAGCGTGGGTGCCGCTCCCTGCCCACCTGCTCCTGCCCGCCGGGCGGCACGGCCCGGCAAGGCTCGGCAGGGTGGCAAGGCCCGGCAGGGTGGCAACCAGGTGGCGGCACCCACGAAAAATCCCCCGGTTATGGTTTAGTCAGTATCCTTACGAGTACGAGGATTCACGGACACGCCCCTAGCCCCTGGAGGTAAACGATGTTTCGCAGATTAGCCACAACCACCTTGGCTTTGGCCCTTTGCGCCGGGCCTATGGTCCTCACGGCGGTTCCAGCAAGCGCGGCAACCGTCGCGCAGGGCAGCGTAGCCGCCACCACGCCGACCCCCACTGCGGATTCCACCAATCCATCCGGCCCCTCAACGCAAACGCCCACCAACCCGGCGCCGTCATCAGGAGCACCCAGCACGCCGAATCCCGCAGGGAGTGGGCCCGCCAACCCGGGAACCGGGGAATCGGACCCCCAGGAGCAGACCCGCACCGACGTCACCCCCTGGGTGCTGGCCGGGGTCGCCGCAATCATCCTCATCGCCTTGATTATTTGGACCCTGCGCAACCGGCGCGGACGGGACAAGGGAATCAGCGACCCACAGCGTTAGCCGCCGGGCTCGGCCCGGAGCGCGCCCGGCGCCCGGGCCAAGCGCCCGGCATTAGCCGTCCAGGCTAAGCCCGCAGCGCCCCCGCTGCCAGCTTGCCGATGATGCTGGTTTCCAGGTGTTCCAGCAGGTGCCGCGGGTTGTCGTAGACCTCTGCGGCACCTGCGTCGCGCAACTCAGCCTCGCTGATTCCACCGCAGGTCAGTGCGACAACCGGAACACCGATTGCCGCGCCCGCCTTCACATCCCATACCGCGTCGCCCACAAATACGGCATCTTCGGGACTGATGCCAAGCTTTTCGAGGCAAGCTACCAGGATGTCCGGGGCAGGCTTGCTCTCTTCCGCATCATCGGAACTGGTCCAGGCGTCAATGGAGGACCCGGCGTCGAGGATGTGCCGGCTTACTTCAAGGTCGCGCTTTTGTGCTGACGATGCCAGGCCCACTGCCAGCCCGGATTCGGAACAGGCAGAAAGAAGGTCGCGGACCGAGTCGAACGCCCGCAGCGTGGGCCAGAACGTTGAAAAGACGGCACCGTGGGCAGATTTCAGGTCTTCCTGCATCTCCTCCGGGCAATCGGGGACGAGGTCCTGGATCAGGCGGTCGCCTCCCATGCCCACCCGCCGATGGATGGCGGACATCTCGACGTCCAGCCCTTCTCGCCGGAAAGCCTGCCACCACGCCATGGCATGGAAATAGCTGGAATCGACCAGCGTCCCATCCACGTCGAAGAGGACCCCGCGCTTCTTTGTTGACGTCGCATCAGCCGCCACAGTCCACCACCTTCTGTTGAGTCCGCGCACCCTGCGCCGCGAGCGCAGAATCGATGACAGGTTCTTCCAACATCAGTACCGCATATCGATCTGATGAACCAGGGCGCAACAGGCCCGTTCCGGCAACCTCCCTGAGCGCCGCGACCCCTTCCACGGCGTCGCCCACTGTGGGGTATTGCTTGGAAAGACCCAACAGGGAGTCTTCGCCGTCCACCATCAAAATCCGATATCCCCCCTCGGGTGTTTCAACCAGCTCCAAATGCCCGGCCACCCCTACCTCCTCGTCTTCGATGACAAAATCAGCATAGTAAGACTACTTAGTATAGATCTTTCGAGAAATAATCCGTAACGCGGGAAATAGGCGTCTGCAAGTTCTTGTTGGCTCGGACATGACAACAATCGGAATTATCGGTGCAGGACACATTGGCAGCCAGGTTGCACGCAAGGCCGTGGAATTGGGCTATGACGTCGTGATCAGCAATTCACGGGGTCCGGAAACGCTTGGCGAACTGGTCGCAGAACTCGGGCCGCGCGCCCGGGCCGCAACGGCAGCCGAAGCAGCAGCGGCAGGCGATTTCGCCGTCGTGACCGTTCCCCTCAAGAACTACCAGGACATTCCCGCAGAGCCGCTCGAAGGCAAGATTGTCATCGACACCAACAACTATTACTGGGAGCGGGACGGCCGCATTCCCGAGCTGGACAACGGCGAAGCCACCACGTCCGGGCTCCTCCAAAAGCACCTTCCCACGTCCAAGGTGGCCAAGGGCTTCAACCACATTTTCGCCAAGGACATCACCACAGACGGCAGCCCGGCAGGCACACCCAACCGTCGCGCACTGGCCACCTCCAGCGACTTCCCCGAAGCCGCCCAACTGGTCACCAAGCTCTACGACGAGTTCGGTTTCGACACGGTCAACGTCGGCCCCTTGGAAGACAGCTGGCGCGTGGAGCGGGACCGCCCCGCGTACGTCATCCGCCAGAACGCGGACGAACTCCGCGAGAACCTCGCCAAGGCGACCCGCACGGTCTAACCCTTTAACGCACGACGGCGGGCAAGCGGCTTTCGCTTGCCCGCCGTTTTGTTGTGGGTGCTTCCGGACGTGCCACCGGGAAATTTGGGGTGAAACGGTGTCACGAAACCGGTGGACGGCGCACTTTATGGGTGGCTGCTTCCTCACGTGCTTGGCGCATCGGGCATCTGGGGAAGCAGCTTCGCCCCCAGAGCCCCCACCCGAGGAGTCCCATGTCCACCAAGATCTCGAACTGGCCCGCCGCGACCCCCATGTGGGTGGACTTGGGCGTCGGGGACCCCGCCGCAGCGAAGGCGTTCTACATGGACCTTTTCGGCTGGGAGTTCGTGTCCGGCGGGCAGGAATCCGGGGACTATCAGCTGGCCCAGCTGAGGGGTCGGGCCGTGGCAGGAATTGGCCCACAACAGGACCCGGGCATGCCCACAGCCTGGACCACGTTCCTGGCCTCGGACGATGTTGGTGTCACGGCCAGGAAGATCAGCGCTGCCGGGGGACAACTCCTTGCCCCTCCCTTCGATGTCATGGAGTCCGGCCGGATGGCCCTGGCTGCCGACAACGGAGGTGCGATCTTCGGCGTCTGGCAAGCCGGAACCCACATTGGCGCAGAACGCGTCAACGAGCACGGCGCCCTGTGCTGGAATGAACTCCACACCCGGGATTACGCGGCCGCCCGGTCCTTCTACTCGCAGGTCTTCGACGTCAGCTATCAGGACCTCACCGAAGAAAGCCTCGTCTACTCCACAGTCCGCAGGCCGCTGGACGGCAGGGAAGTGGCCGGAGTGCACCACGACACCGGACTTTCCGATCACGCACCCAACCACTGGATGACCTGGTTCGCGAGCGACTACGTCGAAGGTACTGCTACCCGGGCAGTGGAGCTGGGAGCCATCCTTCTGGGCCCCGTGGAGGAAAGCACGTTGGGGCGGATGGTGGTGGTGCGGGCACCACAGGGCGAAGTATTTGGTGTCATCGACGCACCCCGCACCAACGACTAGTACTGCCCGCGGCCCATCAGGCTCCTGGCGGCCATCAGGCCACTGCTGGATCCAGTGCCTCGGCGATGACTTCGTGCGCGTGGGCCGCAGCAAGGGGCGCCGCCAGTCGGTGGACTGCCTGGAAGGTCCTGCGGACCGCCGGTCCGTGCCATTCCGGCGGCAGGTAATCAGTGGGCAGGTTGGGGTCCCGGTACGGGAACTTGCGCCACATGGTGAGCATCGGAATGTAGTAGCGGAAGGCGTCGCGCCGCAGCTCTTCAGTGGACTCGGCCAGCGCCTTTTCAGGATCGTCCCCGACCCGTGACGTCCATTGCTGCTCCGCATCGTTGTACAGCTCAAGGAACTCGGTGAACTGCTCATCGAGTTCCTTGAGGTCCCACCATTCCGAGATTTTGGGCCGCATGGGACCGTCGAAAACGTAGTCGCTTCGGAAGAGGTCAACGAACTCGATCAGCCCGCCGGCGGTGAGGCGTTCCCGGGCCTGCTCCAGCTTGTGGGCCGGCGCGATCCACACGCCGTTGGCCACGGAACCAAACCCCAACCCCAACAACGCCGAACGCAGCTGGTGCCGGCGGTTGCGCATCGATTCCGGCACCGAGAAGACAGCCAGTACCCAGGTGTCCACCGGGGCCGGCGGTTCAGGCGAAAAGATCCGCCGGTCACCTTCGCGGAACACATCGCTGATGGACTCGGCAATCTTGTACTTGGCGATTCCACCCTCACGGACACTCTTCAGCACGCCTTTGGCCTTCAGTCTGGAGACCGACGACCTCACACCCGGAGCGTCGTAACCGAGCGAACCCAGCATGGAGATCAGTGCAGAGACCGGCAAAGCGTCGCCCGCGTTCCGGCCATAGAGGCCGAAGATCGTAACGAGCAACTGCTGGTGACGCACCGGGGGTGCCGGGACGGCGAACATCGAAAGAGCCTCATTTCCGCGCCAGCCATCAGGCGCCAGTCCAGTTCATCATAGGTGCGGCCCTCTGGGTCCCGGGCGTAGGCTGAGCGGCATCCGACCACTCCCTGGAGGTTTCACGCCATGACCGATGCGGTTTCCTACCCCTGGGGTGAGCCCTGCTGGGTCGACTCCCTTCAGCCTGACCCGGAGGCGGCTGTGGCATTCTACGGTTCGCTGTTCGGCTGGGAATTCGACGACCCTACCGCCCATGGATACAGGGTCGCCCGGCTCGGAGGACGACGGGTCGCAGGAGTGGGGCAGGCACCGCCCATGCTGGATCGCGGGGCATGGGCCACGTACTTCCTCGTGGATGACCTCGACAGAACGGTGGGCCTCGTGGATGAAGCCGGGGGCACCCTGCTGGTGGGACCGGCTGAGGGAAGCGACGGTGAGCGTACGGCGTTGTTCGACGACCCCAGTGGCGCCCCGTTCGGAGTGCGCGGCGGCAGCACACCTTTGTCGGCAGAGATCCTTGACGCCCCGGGCGCGTGGCAGATGAGTGCCCTGCACACCCCGGACCTGGCCGCGGCAGGGAAGTTCTACGCAGCAGTCTTTGGCTGGCGGCTGGAGATGGCACCCGGTTCCGGCGTGGGTTTGTGGCGCCTCGCCGGAAGTACGCGGCGGGCAGCCCATCCAACAATGCCGGATGACGTCATTGCGGTGGCGACGGGAGCGGAGCCGGGGTCCGGTGTGCCGCCCCACTGGGCCGTCAACGTGCAGGTTGCGGACACCGATGCTGTGGCCCGCCGTGTTGTTGAGCTGGGCGGTTCACTGCTGATGCCGCCAACAGACGCTCCAGGCTTCCGCAACGCCGTGCTGGCCGACCCCAGCGGAGGCGTCCTGGCCATCAGTCAGTTCGTCGAGGCGTAAGTGTCATCCCGGCGGGGCTGCCCGGCGGTCTACGCACCCTTGACCGCGCGGACCACGTGCTCCGGCCAAGGCTGCGCGGACGTGGCGCCCTGGGGAACGTGCACGGTGGTGACCGTCCCGTAGGCGGCGACGTCACCGCCGTCGGACGTTACTTCGAACGCCAGAGTCAGCGAGGTCCGGCCGAGCGCATGGATCCTCACGGTGGAGGTAATGCGCTGGCCGAACCACAGCTTGGCTTTGTAGTTGATCACTTGCTGGACGCGGGGAGCGCTGGGGAAGTAATCCGGCAGTTCCAGCGAGCGGAAGAGTTCAGCTTCCGCAGCCTCAACCCAGCGCAGGATGGCTGAGTTGTGCTGGTGTCCGGAGGCGTCGGTGTCCACCCATTCCACCGTTCGCTCAACGCTCGCCTCCGGAAACCTGTCCACGGCTGCTCCTAGCGGGCGCTGACGGTGGCGTCGTCGGGATCGACGTCGACGGCGGTTACGGGCACCTCGGGCTGCGGCTTCGGAATCATCGCCACCGCCCCGGCTGCGAGGACCGCAATGCCGGCGAAGATCGCGAAGTTCGCCTCGAAAGGCAGCCTCGATCCTGCGATCCAGCCACCGATCAAGGGTCCGGAAATGGCACCCAGCCGTGCGAAGCTCAACGCCCAGCCCGTGGCTGTACCGCGGACCTTTGCCGGGTAGTAGTCGGCGATGTAGCCCGTGAGGACCAATGACGTGGAGATGGAACCGACACCTGCGAACGCCACGAACAGCAGGTTGACCACCATGGTGTTCGGGAAGACCAGGAGCATGATGCCCAGGCCGCCCAGGATGTAGAACACCACCAGGATGAGCTTCTTGCCGTACTTGTCGGCGGCACGGCCCAGGAGGAGGCCACCGATGGCCGATGCCAGGCTGAAGACCAGAAGGAACGTCAGCGATGAACCAAGGTCGTAGCCGGCCTTCTTCATGATGCTGGGAAGCCACGTGTTCAGGCCGTACACCAGGACCAGGCCGCAGAAGAGCGAGATCCAGAAGAACACCGTGGAGCGCAGGTACTTGCGCGAGAACATGGTGGTGATGGTCCGCCACCACGGGTCGGCTTGCACGCCGGCTGCCGGAGCAACCGGAACCACGGACTGGTAGTCCGGGATGCGCAGTCTCGCAGCCAACTCCTTGGCCTCGGCCTTCCTGCCCTTTGACTCCAGGTATTCCAGCGACTCAGGAAGGAACTTCCAGATGATGGGAATCAGCACCACGGGAGCAGCACCGATCGCGATGACCGCACGCCACCCACCCAGCGGCAGGACGAACAAGGCAGCCAACGCCGCGGCAACAATGCCCAGCGAGTAGCCGGAGTACATGAGGCCGTAGTTGAAGGAGCGCTTGTTCGGTGCTGAATACTCGATGGTCAGGGCCGCTGCCACCGGAATGACACCGCCCATGCCCAGACCGCCGATCAGGCGGAAGATTCCGAAGAGCTCCGGGGTCGGCGCCCAGGCTGCCCCCGCTTGGGTGATCGTGAAGATCACCATGGAGGCAAGCAACATCCTCTTGCGTCCCACAAGGTCGCTGAGCGTTCCAATAAACAGGGCACCAATAAGCATGCCGATCAAGGCATATGAGCCGAGACCGCCCAAGGCCAGCGGGCTGAGGTTCCATTCCTTGTACTCGGCGAGGGCCGGAAGAACAGCCCCGAGGACGCCAACGTCGTAGCCCTCGGCGAGGATCGCGAGCCAGCAGCAGAACAACACCAGGCCCGTGGTCTTGGTGGGCACTTTCCAGTCGTTGAGGGATGCGGTGGCCATGGCTACTTCACCAAAACCGATGCTGCGGCGGACTCGGGAGTCCAGCGGAGGTGGGTGTTGACCTGTTCGATATCCGCTTCCTTCAGCAAGGACAGGCGCGGACGGACAGCGTCGGTGCGTGAGCTCGGCGGTTTGCGGCGGCCGGCGCGGAACTGCGGAATCCACTGGGCGCCGGGGCCTTGGTACTCCTGCTCAGCGGCAGCGTGCAGGGTCCACTGGGGATCGTAAAGGTGCGTCCGCCCCAGGGCGATGAGGTCGGCACGGCCCGCCAGCAGGATCGAGTTCACGTCGTCGTAGCTGGAAATGGCGCCGACGGCGATCACAGCCACGCCTGCCGGAGCGGCAACCTCCTGACGGATGCGGTCGGCAAACGGCGTCTGGTAGCTGCGTCCGAACGCAGGCTTTTCTTCCTTGGCAACCTGACCGGTGGAGACGTCCAGGCCGGCAGCACCGTGGGCAACGAAGGCGCGGGCGATGTCCACGGAATCGTCGGAGGTATTGCCGCCTTCGATCCAGTCGGTAGCGGAGATGCGCACCGTCACAGGCTTGTGGGCAGGCCATGCCGCGCGGACGGCGTCGAACACTTCAAGCGGGAACCGCAGCCGGTTCTCCAAGCTGCCACCGTATTCATCGGTGCGCTTGTTGGACACCGGTGAAAGGAAGGAGGACAGCAGGTAACCGTGGGCGGCGTGGATCTCGAGGAGGTCGAAGCCGGCCTGCCCGGCGCGGACGGCCGAGGCAACGAACTCTGCCGTAATGGCGTCCATGCCCGCGCGGTCCAGCTCCACTGGCGTCTGGTTCTCCGGGCTGTACGGCAGCGCAGAGGGGCCGACTGCGGTCCAGTTGCCGGACTCAAGGGGCTGGTCGATGCCTTCCCACATGAGCTTGGTGGAGCCCTTGCGGCCGGAGTGGCCCAGCTGCGCACCGATCTTGGCGGTGGAACGGCCATGGACGAAGTCCACGATTTCCTTCCAGCTATCGCGCTGCTCATCGTTGTACAGGCCGCTGCAGCCGGGAGTGATGCGGCCGGCTTCGGAGACACAGACCATCTCAGTCATGACCAGGCCCGCACCACCGAGGGCTTTGGAACCGAGGTGGACCTTGTGGAAGTCGCCGGGGATGCCGTCCACAGCGGAGTACATATCCATGGGGGACACTACGATGCGGTTCTTCAGCTCCAGTTCGCCGATGCGGAACGGCTGGAACATGGCCGGCGCTACCTCCGTGAGACCCTGCGACGAAGCGAAGTCCCGGTCCACGGCGTCGGCGAATTCAGGATCGCGGAGGCGGAGGTTCTCCTGGGTGATGCGGCGGCTGCGGGTGAGGAGGTTGAACGCGAACTGGGTGGGATCCTGGTCCTTGTACTGGCCGATGCGTTCGAACCATTCGAGCGACGCCTGGGCGGCACGCTGCGTGGAAGCGACCACCGGCCGCCGCTCAGCCTCGTATGCCGCCAGGGCGGACTCGACATCAGCGTGCTCATGCAGGCAAGCAGCCAGCGCCAGGGAGTCCTCCATGGCCAGCTTGGTGCCCGAGCCGATGGAGAAGTGGGCCGTGTGGGCGGCATCGCCGAGCAGCACCACGTTGTTGTGGCGCCAGCTCTCATTGCGGACCGTGGTGAAGTTGATCCACTTGGAGTTGTTGGTGAGGACCTCGTAGCCATTCAGTTCCTCCGCGAAGATTTCGCGGATCTTGGCGATGGCCTTCTCATCGGAAACGCCGGGTGGGAAGACCTCGTGGGCGGTCTCGTCGAAGCCTGCCGCATGCCATACGTCCTGGTGCATTTCGACGATGAACGTGGAGCCCTCATCCGAGTACGGGTAACCGTGGATCTGCATGACGCCCCACTCGGTTTCCTTCACGAAGAACTTGAAGGCTTCGAACACCTGGTCCGTGCCCAGCCACATGAACTTGTTGGTGCGGGGATCCAGGTCCGGCTTGAAGGAATCGGCATACTTGGCGCGGATCTGCGAGTTGACGCCATCTGCGGCGAGGACGAGATCGTAGTTGGCTTCGAGTTCCTCAACGGCCGGCGCCAGGGTGCTGAAGCGGACGTCCACGTTCAGCTCGATGCAGCGGCGCTGCAGCAATTCCAGCAGTTCCTTGCGGCTCATGGCTGCGAAACCCTGGCCGCCGACGGTGATCATCTGGTCCTTGAAGTGGATGTCGATGTCAGACCAGCGGGCGAAACGGCGGCTCATGTACTCGGCCACGACGGGATCGGCGTTGCCGATGCCGCCCAGCGTCTCATCAGAGAATACGACGCCGAAGCCAAAGGTGTCGCTGGCAGCGTTGCGTTCCCAGAGGGTGATGTCATGCGACGGGTCCAGCTGCTTCATCAGTGCTGCGAAGTACAGGCCGCCGGGGCCGCCTCCAACGATTGCGATTTTCATGGTGATGCTCCTTCTCAGGCCTGGCTCTGGCCGGCGGGGGTAAGTTGTTCGTTGCTCGCGTTCGCCGTGACCAGGCCCTCGCGCAGCTTGAAATGCTGGAGTTTGCCGCTGGGGTTGCGCGGCAGTTCGGTGACGAAGCGGACGTCCCGGGGGTACTTGTACGGGGCGATGGTTTGCTTCACGAAATCCTGGATTTCCTTGCGCTTGCCGGCGTCGCCAGTGACGCCCTCACGCAGGACGACGAACGCGCACACGATGCTGCCGCGTTCCTCATCCGGGACTCCGATGACCGCGTTTTCCACCACATCCGGATGCTGGTCGATGGCTGTTTCAACCTCGGGCGCACCGATGTTGTAACCGGAGGAGACGATCATGTTGTCCGAGCGGGCCTGGTACGTGAAGTATCCGTCGGCGTCCATGGAGAAGGTGTCTCCCGTGACGTTCCACCCACTGACCACGTAGTTGGCTTGCCGGGCATCGTCCAGGTAGCGGCACCCGGTTGGCCCGATCACGGCAAGCCGGCCGATGGTGCCCGGACCGACTTCGTTGCCGGCGTCGTCCAGGATGGTGGCCCGGAAACCCGGCACAGCCCGTCCCGTCGTGCCCGGGCGGATGTCGTCCCCGGCGGCGGAAATGAAGACGTGCAGCATCTCCGTGGCGCCGATTCCGTTGACCAGGCGCAAACCGGTAGCCGCGTGCACGGCCTCCCAGGTTTCCTTGGACAGGTGCTCCCCCGCCGAGACTGCGATGCGCAGCCCGCGGAGAAGGTCACCGCGCTTTTCCTTCAGGATCGACCGGTAGGCGGTGGGCGCGGTGAACAGGATGGTGGCCCCGGCCTTTGAGGCATGCTCGGCCAACTCCACCGGGCCCGCCTTTTCGGTCAGGAGCGACGACGCGCCAAACCGCAGCGGGAAGACCACCAATCCGCCCAGCCCGAACGTGAAAGCGAGGGGCGGCGAACCGGCAAAGACGTCCTCGGCGGTGGGTTGCAGGATGTACCGGGCGAAGGTGTCGGCGTTGGCCAGGATGTCCCGGTGGAAGTGCATGGTCACCTTGGGCACGCCCGTCGTGCCCGACGTCGGACCCAGCAAGGCCACATCGTCGGCAGCGGTGTCCACCGGCGTGAACCTGCCGCTCTTGTGCTCGCAGCGCGAGGTGAGGTCGCCGTCGTCGTCGAATCCGTTGCCGGCCCCGTACGTCAGGACGGTGACGTCTTCCCCTGCCGCAACCAAGAGCTCATCCACGAACCGGTGATCAGAAACAGCCACCACCGGCTTGGTGAGGCCGATCAGCGTGGAAACCTCGGTGGAACGCAGCATCGGCATGGTGGTGACCACCACCGCGCCGGCTTTCAGGACGCCCAGCCAGGCAGCAACAATCCACGGGTTGTTGGGGCCGCGCAGCAGCACGCGGTTGCCGGGAACAACACCGAGATCTTCAGTGAGGACCTGGGCCACCTGGTTGGAACGCTTCTGGAGCTGACCATAGGTCCAGACCGTGCCGTCGGGTGTCCACAGGGCAGGGCGGTCTGCGCCGTACTG
The DNA here is from genome assembly GCF_050435325.1 of Paenarthrobacter sp. TE4293. Classification (NCBI taxonomy): domain Bacteria; kingdom Bacillati; phylum Actinomycetota; class Actinomycetes; order Micrococcales; family Micrococcaceae; genus Paenarthrobacter; species Paenarthrobacter sp. TE4293. Next base: position 147,396 of record NZ_JBNJRY010000010.1, on the reverse strand, counting down.
TTCGACAGCGTCGTCGATCAGCACCGCGGCAGCATTGAGCCGCTCAGGGTAGTGGAGTTCGGGGAGGGTGAATTCAAGCGCAGGCCAGGTATCGGCGGGCGGCAGGTGGTCGCGGGTGAACGTGTCCACGTGGGCCGATGGCATCATGCTCATGGCCGTTCCTTTCAGTGGTGCGTCGTTGAAGCTGGTGAATGGGGGATCTCAAGCTGTTCAGGCGCCGGCCCGGATCATGCCCTCCTGGGCGACCGTGGCGAGGAGCCTTCCTTGCCGGTCAAAGAAGCGGCCCATGGCGAGGCCCCTGTTGCTTTGACCGGAGATTGCTTCCTGGGCGTACAGGATCCAGTCGTCAACACGCCCGTCGCGGTGGAACCACATGGAGTGGTCCAGGCTGGCGGTGGCGAGTCCGGGGCTGGACCAGTTGAGCCCGTTGACCCGGAGGAGCGGCTCAAGGATGGTGTAATCGCAAACGTAGGCAAGGGCTGTGCGGTGAAGGTCGGCGTCGTCGGGCAAGGTGTCGAAAGCCTTGACCCATATGGCTTGCTGGGGCACCGCACCACCTTCAAGCTCGACGTATACCGGACCGGGAATATGCCGCATGTCGAAGCTTCGTCCCGTGGACCAATAGTCTGCGGCCGGTCCGTCCGTCCCGTCCAGCACTTCGGCTGCTGTCCGCAGTGATTCAGGCTCGACGGCGGCAGGGGCCTCGGGCTGGAAGTCCGGTCCGGCTTCGGGGACCTGGAAGGAACCCATCGCGGCATAGACGGGCTTGCCGTTCTGGAAGGCCCGGACGGTCCGGGTAGAGTAGCCACGGCCATCGCGCAGGCGCTCCACTTCGTACCGCACACTGGAACCGATATCCACGGGACGCATGAAGTAGCTGTGCATGGAGTGGAGTGTCCTGTCAGCATCAACGGACCGCATCATGGCGGCCGCGGCCTGTGCCACCATGTCTCCACCGTAGGCTTTTGGCCACGGCACGTACTGGGTGGTTGCTTCATACGCTTCGTCGAAGACCTCGGCCGTTGCAGGCGTAAGCTCGACGGCCTTCAGGAAGGTTTCCGAGGTCAGGGTTCCGGTGATCATGGCTTAGGCCCGGCGGTAGTCTGCGAGGGTTTCGTCGGCGACGTCTTCGAGGTTGACCACGAGGTTCTCCGGCGTACGGGCTGTCAGCCAGACGAGTTCTTCCGTGATGGACATGTTGGCTTCGACGTGCGGCATGAACGGCGGCACGAACACCCAGTCGCCGGCCTTCATGTCGATGAACTCCGAGTAGTCCTCACCGAAGTAGATGCGGCCGTGGCCCCGGAGCACGTAACCGCCGGTTTCAGCCTCGCCGTGGTGGTGCGGCAGGGAGCGGTAGCCGGGGGTGTTGGATACCTGGCCGAACCAGATCTTGGTTGCAGGGGTGTGCTGGATGCTCACGCCGGAGACGCGGATGCAGTCGCCGGACTGGGCCGTGTTGGTGTCTTCGGCACCGGCGCGGGTGACGACCGGAACAACCTTGCCATCAGGCTGGGCGTAGATGGAGTTGTCGCCTTCGAGGACGTATTCAGTGGTGGTCTGGCTCATTGGTCTCTCCTTGTGGGTGGTGGGGTTTCGTCTTAGGCGGGGATGGACACGGGTGCGTGGATCCGGAACCGATTTTCCAGCCGGCCGATCCCGTCGATTTCGGTGGTGAGGACATCGCCGTCGTCGAGGAAGCGTGGCGGCGTCATTCCCATGCCTACTCCCCCGGGCGTTCCGGTGAGGACAAGGTCGCCGGGGCGCAGAATGGTGAACTGCGAGATGTAGGACAGAAGCTGGGCGGGGCCGAACACCAGGGTGCTGGTGTTTCCCTGCTGCACCAGCTCTCCGTTGACGTAGCCGCGGACGTCGAAGCTTTCGCCGGTCTCGTCAGCTGTCAGCATGACCGGACCCACGGGAGTGGTGGCATCGAAGGCCTTGCCTTGAAACCACTGCAAGGTCCGGCTTTGCCAGTCGCGCATGGAGATGTCGTTGGCCACGGTGTACCCGGCAATTGCCTCGCGGGCCTGGTCCTGGTCGGCACGGAAAAGTTCAGAACCGACGACGACGGCCAGCTCGGCCTCCCAGTCGACGCGGCCGCTGCCGTGGACTTCAACAGTGTCGTTTGCTCCAACCAGGGTGTCCGCGTACTTGGCGAACAGCGTGGGGTACTCAGGAAGTTCGCGGCCCATTTCCTGGATGTGGTCCCCATAGTTCAGGCCGCAGCAGATGACCTTGCCCGCCCGCGGAAGGAGCGGTGCGAACTCTGCGGATGCTGCGTCCAGCACGGTCTGATCCGGGGCAGCCGCCGCGGTTTCCACGATCGCGCGCCATTCCGGCTGCGCCAGGAGGGCCCCGACATCAGTGGCGGGCAACGCAAGGTAAGAGTCGGCGCCCGTGGCGAGTGCCGCCGTCGTACCTCCGTTGGCCGTACGCAAGGTGGCGAGTTTCATGTGCGGATTCCCTTCGAGTTTTGTGATGTGTCGACTTTTTTACGATCGTCACATATGCTCAACGTAGCACGGCGGAAATGATCTGCACAGAGGCTTTCCAAAAGTTTTTGCAGTTGCCACAACGAGGAGGAACAGCATGAGCCACAAGACAATCAACCCGGAATCGCTGCCCAAGCCATCGGGGTTCGCGCACGGCATTCTCGCGGGGAACACGGTTTTCCTGGGTGGACAGACCGCCTTGGACAAGAACATGAACATCGTCCCCGGCGGCATCGTGGAGCAGTTCACGCAGGCCTTCACCAACGTTCTGACGACGCTGCGTGAAGCCGGCGGACAGCCCGAAGACCTCGTCAACGTGACCATCTACCTCACGGACGTGGACGACTACATGGCGAACGGCCGCGAGATCGGGCGCATCTGGCGGGACATGGCGGGCTCGCAGTACCCCGCGATGGCGGGCATCGGCGTCACGCGGCTGTGGCAGAAAGAGGCCCTGATCGAAATCCAGGGCATCGCGGTGATTCCGGAGCGCTGAACCTCTGGCCGTTTCAGGTGCCCGTGGTGAACCATGTCCCTATGGGAACTGTCATCGAATATCTGGAGAGCGTCTCTGCGGGCAACCGCGCCATTCTTGAACGGATTGTGGGGATCGCCCGCGAGCTCGCGCCGGACGCCGAAGAAAGCGTCAGCTACGGCATGCCCGCACTGCTGGTTGATGGCAAGGGCTTCTTGAGTGTGCTCGAAACCAAGAAGCACCTCGCCTTGTACCCGTTCAGCGGGCAAATCCTTCCCGAAATGTCGGAGGAGCTGGGCGGTTATTCGTGGTCGCCCGGGACGCTGAGGTTCTCGGCGGACAACCCCGTGCCGGATTCCTTGGTGCGGCGGATCCTGGAGACGCGGTTGGCGGCGATCCGCAAGTAATCAGTGCTTGGCGGACACGTCCTGGGAGATCGCCTTGGCAGCGGCCACGACTTCCTGGCGCACCGACTCAAGGTACTTCTCCGGGTCCGGCTGGGAGGCGACAGCCTGGGCCTGCAGTGACACATTGATCGCAGCAACGTTGTCGCCGTTGTTGCGGTTCCACACCGGAGCGGCGATGGACATCAGTCCGATTTCCAGCTCTTGGTCCAGCAGGCACCACCCTTGTGCACGGACATGCTCGACGGCGGCCCTCAAGTCGGGCACGCTGGCGACGGTTCGCGGTGTGAGCGGGGTGAGTTCCGCCGTCGAAAGGTACGCCTCAAGCTTGGCCTGCGGCAGTCCAGCGAGCAGGACCCGGCCCATGGAGGTGGCGTACGCCGGGAAGCGGGTCCCCACGGTGATGCCGACGTTCATGATCCGGCGCGTGGCGACGCGGGCCACGTAGAAGATGTCCTGCCCGTCCAAAACGGCAGCGGACGTGGACTCTCCCAGTTTCACACTGAGCTGCTCCAGGTGCGGCTGGGCCAGCTGGGGCAGCGACAACGCCGAAAGGTAGGAGTAGCCAAGCTGGAGGACCTTTGCTGTGAGCGCGAACGTCTTTCCGTCGGTGCGGACGTAGCCGAGCTCAACCAGCGTGTGCAGGAACCGCCGGGCCGTGGCGCGGGTCAGGTCCGTGCGTGCCGCGACTTCGCTGAGCGTCATCACCGGGTTGTTCGCGTCGAACGCCCGGATCACGGCGAGCCCCCGCGCCAGCGACTGGACGTACTGGTCACTGGCTTGGGGGGCAACTGCGGAATCGGTCATGGTTACCAATCCTAGGGGGTGCGTTGTGGGGCCCGCTTTGCACGCTCAGCGGGGCAGATAACGCGCAGAGCGGGCCTCACAACGGGAGGGGCGCAACTTGCGGGGCCTACTCTGCAGGCTACGTTCACGAAATAACGCGCAGAGCGGGCCTCACAACGGGAGGGGCGCAACTTGCGGGGCCTACTCTGCCTTTTTCAGGGGCAGCGGCACGAGCTCCTGGATCTCCTCGAAGGTGCACCCAAAGGTTTCACGGACGGTGACGCCGTCGGGTCCTGTGAGGAACACAGCCTTGTCCGTGTACACCCGCGTCACACATCCGACGCCGGTCAGCGGGTACGTGCACTGCTCCACCAGCTTGGACACGCCCTCGCGCGTCAGCAGCGTCATCATCACGAAAACGTCCTTGGCCCCGGTGGCCAGGTCCATCGCACCACCAACGGCCGGGATGGCGTCCGGGGCGCCGGTGTGCCAGTTCGCGAGGTCTCCTGTTGCGGAGACCTGGAACGCGCCGAGAACGCAGATGTCCAGGTGCCCGCCACGCATGATCGCGAACGAGTCGGCATGGTGGAAGTACGACGCACCGGGCAGCTCGGTGACGGGGATCTTGCCGGCATTGATCAAGTCACCATCGATCTCGTCACCAACAGCGGCCGGCCCCATCCCGAGCATCCCGTTCTCCGTGTGGAGCGTGATGTTCTGTTCCTCGGTGAGGTAATTGGACACGAGGGTCGGCTGGCCGATGCCGAGGTTCACGAAGGAGCCGGGGGCGATGTCGCGGGCCACCAACTGGGCGAGTTCCTCGCGGCCCAACGGCTTCTCGGAGGTCTGGATGCTGGTCTGGGTGCTCATGCTTAAGCCACCTTCTCTGCGCCGGAGCCGCCAACGCGGACCACGCTGTTGACGTAAATACCGGGGGTCACCACGGTCTCCGGATCCAACGAACCGGTCGGCACGATCTCCGAGACCTGCACGATGGTGTGCTTTGCCGCCGCAGCCATGATGGGACCGAAGTTCCGTGCGGTCTTGCGGTAGACCAGGTTGCCCTTGCCATCGGCCTTGAGTGCCTTGATCAGGGCGACGTCGGCGTGGATCGGGGTTTCGAACACCTGCCACTTCCCGTCCAGCAACCGGGTTTCCTTGCCCTCGGCCAACGTGGTGCCGTAGCCCGTGGGTGTGAAGAACCCGCCGATACCGGCACCGGCTGCACGGATGCGCTCGGCCAGGTTGCCCTGCGGAACCAGTTCCAGCTCGATCTCCCCAGCATGGAACTTGGCGTCGAAGTGCCAGGAATCGGATTGCCGCGGGAAGGAACAGATCATCTTGCGGACCCGGCCTTCCTTGATGAGCAACGCCAGGCCCTGGTCGCCCTGGCCGGCGTTGTTGTTCACCACGGTCAGGTCCTTCGCGCCACAATCCATCAGCGCGTCGATCAGTTCGAACGGCTGCCCGGCGTTACCGAACCCGCCGATCATTACTGTGGAACCGTCCTTGATCCCGGCGACAGCCTCGCCAACGGTGTCAATGAAATTCAACATGACTAACCCTTCACTCCGGCAGAAACGTTTTCGAGCACCACGGCCAGACCTTGGCCCACGCCGATGCAGATCGCCGCAACGCCCCAGCGCTGGCCGGAAGCCTGCAGGGAACGGGCGAGCGTGCCCAGGATGCGGGTTCCGGAGGCACCGAGCGGGTGGCCCATGGCGATCGCGCCGCCGTGGCGGTTCACGATTGCGGGGTCGATCCCCCACGCATCCACGCACGCCAACGATTGCGCGGCGAACGCTTCGTTAAGTTCGACGGCGCCCACCTGGTCCCAGCCGATGCCCGCCTTCGCGAGGGCCTTGTTCGCGGCCTCCACCGGGGCGAATCCGAAGAACTGGGGATCATTGCCATGCGCACCACGGCCGGCGATGCGAGCCAGCGGCTCCAGGCCCAGGATGGAAGACGCGGCTTCGGAACCAATCCACGCAGCCGAAGCGCCATCAGACAAAGGAGACGCGTTCCCGGCGGTGACAGTACCGCCGTCGGGCCCGTCCGACTCAGCACGGAACACCGTCTTCAACCCGGCCAGCTTCTCCGCAGACGAACCGGCGCGGATTCCCTCATCCCGGACGAGGTCGGTCCCCGGAACCGCGGTCACCAGGTTGTCGTAGAAGCCTTCGTTCCACGCAGCATCGGCCAGGTTGTGCGAATCAGCGGCAAAAGCATCCTGCCGCTCCCGGGTGATCCCGTACTTCTCGCGCAGGCGTTCGGTGGCCTCTCCCAGGGAGATGGTCCAGTCCTTGTTCATGGCCGGGTTCACCAGGCGCCAACCGAGCGTGGTGGAAGCCAAGGTCATGTCACCGGCCGGGTAGGGCTTGGACGTCTTGGGCAGCACCCACGGCGCGCGGGACATGGACTCGGCCCCGCCCACGAGCATGAGCTCGGCATCTCCGGCGTTGATCTGGCGCGAAGCGATGATCGCCGCGTCCAAGGAGGAGCCGCAGAGACGGTTCACCGTGGTGCCCGGAATGGAGACCGGCAGGCCTGCCAGGAGGGTGGCCATGCGGGCGACGTTGCGGTTTTCCTCGCCGGCGCCGTTGGCGTTGCCGAACACCACCTCGTCGATTCGCTCAACATCAAGCCCCGGAGCACGCTTAACGGACTCGCGGACCACATGCGCGGCAAGGTCATCGGGGCGGACAGCAGCAAGACCGGAGCCGAACTTGCCAAAGGGCGTGCGCACGGCGTCGTACACAAAAGCCTGGTTCATGGGTTTCTCTTTCGTTCTTCCCACCTGGGTGGGGGACTTAATTGGGTTCGTTGGCGTCCAGGTCAGCGAATACTTTCTGGGCCGTCTTGAAGGCCGAGTTGGCCGACGGAACACTGCAATAAATGGCGGTCTGGAGCAGGATTTCCTTGATCTCATCCCTGCTCAGGCCGTTGTTGAGGGCCGCCCGGACGTGCATGGCCAGCTCCTCCCAGTGACCGTGCGCCACCAGCGCGGTGAGGGTGACAGCGGAGCGCATTTGCCGGCTCAGGCCGGGCCGCGTCCAGATGCCACCCCAGGCGATCCTGGTGATCATGTCCTGGTAGTCCTCGGTAAAGGAATCCTTGGAGGCGTTCGCCCGGTCCACGTGTGCGTTGCCAAGTACTTCGCGGCGGACCACCATGCCGGCGTCGTAGATGTCCTGGGCGGTGGCGTCGGGCTGCACGGCACCATTGCGGGCCGGGTCGTTCTGTTCAGAAACAGGGCTCATCGTTCGTTCTCCTTCATGAAGGTCCGCATCAGCTCAGCCACCGCGGCCGGTGCCTCGGCGGGTGCCAGGTGACCGACGCCGTCAAGCGCTACAGCCTCGGCGGTACCGCCGCCTGCGGTGATCCCTGCGGCAACAGCTTCAGCGAACGACGGCGGAGCGACAGTGTCCTCGTTGCCGGCAATCGCCAGCGTGGGAACCGTGATGCTGCCGAGCTGGTCCCGGACATCGAATGCCGCGAGGGCTTCGCAGCAGAACGAGTAGCCAAAGCGGTCGGCATCGCGGAGGGAGTGCAGGAGGCGGCTGCTGATCTCCGGCTGGCGGTCCATGAAACCCGGCGCGAACCAGCGCTCCGCGGAGCCTTGGATCATCACAGGAGTGCCCAGTTTGCGCACAGTGTCCGCCCGCTCAAGCCATCCCTCGGGCGTGCCGAGCTTGGCGCCGCTGCACTGGACGGACAGGCTGTGGAGGCGGTCGCCGTGCTTGATGCCGAGCTGCAAGCCCGTGGCCCCGCCCATCGAAACGCCCGCGTAATGGAACCTGGCGCCGGGACTCACCGAATCAACAAGATCGACGACGGCGTCCGCCAGTTCCGCGATATCGAAACCTTCGGTGGCGGTCGGCGAGATGCCGTGGCCGGGGAGGTCCCAGCCGATGACGTCGTAGTCGTCGCCGAGGAGTGCGGCGGTTTCGGTCCAAAGAATGGTGGACGTGCCCAGCGAGGGGCCGACCACCAGGAGCGGTTTGGCTCCCAATTCGCGCTGCGGGGACAGCAGCACCGCCTTGACAGTTGGCTTAGCCACGGATGGCTCCCTTCGATGAATTTCCAGTGGTATCGGCTGGCACGGCGAAGTCCGGATAGGCGGCCAGAATTCGGCGGCTGATCTCCGTCGCTTCGCCCAGATAGCCGGCGGGATCCAGCAACGACTCGAGCTCCGCATCAGGGAGCTTGTCCGCGGGGACGGCTTCGCGCAGAAGCTTGGCGTAGATGCGCGTCTGTTCAGCCGCGGGCACCTTCAGCGTTTCGTCGACGACGGCCTGCAGCTTCTGCTTTCCGTCCTCGCCGAGGAGGGGCGCGACGGCGGCCACCACGCCTTCGCTGAGGAGCAGCGGTCCCGAGATGTCGAGGTTCCGGCGCATCGCATCGGGGAAGACGCGGAGACCTTCCGTGAGTTCACGGAGGTGTCCTGCCGCGCCCAAGGCCAAGGCCAGCAACTGCCGCAGGGCCGGCCATTCGCTGTGCCAGGCGCCATCGGGCCGCTCATCGTTGAAGGTTGCGGCAGCAAGGTGCAGCTGGGCCGCGAGGCCGGGAGCCTGCAACGCCGCACTGCGGATCAGCACCGACAAGACAGGGTTCTGCTTCTGCGGCATGGCCGAGGAAACACCGCGCCCGGCGGCCAAGGGTTCGCCGAGTTCGGCAACCTCCGGGCGGCTCAGGAACAGCAGGTCCGCGGCGATCTTCCCGAAGGAGTCGATCAGGGCTGCGAGTCCGTCGCCGAGAGCCGTGACGGCCAGGCGGTTGGTGTGCCAGGGAGCGGCAGCGGGTGCGAGGCCTAGTTGGGCGGCCAACGCATCAGCCAAAGCGAACGGCGTAGATGCAGAACCAGCGGTGAGCTTGGTTGCCGACGCCAGCGTTCCTCCGGCCCCGCCGAACTGCACCGGCAACTGAAGCGACTCCAATCGCGCAGCCGCAGCGGCCACACCCTGGAACCACTGGGCCGCCTTGAGCCCGAACGTATAGGGAAGCGCATGCTGCGTCAGGCTCCTGCCCACGCACAGCGTGTCCGCATGCTGTTCCGCCAAGGTGGCGAGCGCCGTCGTCGTGCCTTTGACGTCAACCAGCAACGCAGACACGGTGCGGCTGGCCAGCAGCATCAGTGCGGAGTCGAGGACGTCCTGGCTGGTCAGGGAGGTGTGGACGGCCTTGCCGGCGCCAATCCCCGCCGAGTCCAAGGATTTCACGCGGGAACGCAGGTCCCCGAGCAGGGGAATCACCGGGTTCGCGCCACCCTGCGCACGCTCCGCCAAGGATGCGGCATCGTAGGAGCCGGGGTCGGCGGCTTCGGCCACCACGGCGGCGGATCCGGCGGCAACGAGCCCCGCCTCCTCAAGGACGGCAGCCCAGGAGGCCTCGACGTCGAGGATTGCCGCCATCACGGCACGGTCGCCCGTCAGCGCCGCCACAGCGGGCGACGCCGAGACGGGGCTGAGGAGGCCGAAGTCGCCGTCGGTCATGCGGGGTTTTCCGTGTTAATGTCCAGCGAACCGTCCTGCTGGAAATCCAGGAACACGGTCTCTTCGCCGCCCTGCAAGCGGATGTCCCAGGTGAGGCCACCGTCAGGGTCGCGGCGGGCGATGAGTGTCTTGCGGCGCTCGGGGTCCAGGGAGCTCAGCAAAGGATCGTTGGCCAGGGCTTCCTCGTTCTCCGGCAGGTAGACGCGGGTGAAGAGGCGGTTCATGAGGCCTCGGGCAAACACGGCCACGGAGATGAACGGCGCTGCGCCCGGCTTAAGCGGGCCGGGGTTGACGGTGGTGAAGGTGTACACGCCGGAGTTGCCAACGGAGCCGCGGCCCCAGCCGGTGAACGTGTAGCCGTCGCGGACCAAGGAGCCGGTGCGCTGGACGATGTTGCCTTCGGAGTCCGGCTGCCAGATCTCCAGGATGGCGTCCGGGATGGCGTTGCCGGCGCCGTCGTACACCGTGCCCTGGAGGCGGATGCTGCCGGGGCTGCCGGGGGCCAGGAGTTCGTTGTCCTTGGTGAAGGGAAGTGCGTAGCCGTAGAAAGGGCCGACGGTTTGGCCCGGTGTGGGTGCCAGCTTGCTCATGCGCTTACTCCTCGTCCCCGGCGTCGCCGTACGCTTCGTTTTCGGTCCAGGTCCGCTTGGAACCGGTCAGGATGATGTCCCACTTGTAGCCGAGGGCCCACTCGGGGCTGGTGAGTTCATGGTCGTACTGGGCCACCAGGCGGTCACGGGCATCCTGGTCCACGATCGACTGGTAGATGGGGTCCAGCGGGAAGAGCTGGTCACCGGGGAAGTACATCTGGGTGACGATCCGCTGCGTGAACTCCGAGCCGAACATGGAGAAGTGAATGTGCGCGGGACGCCAGGCGTTCAGGTGATTCTTCCACGGGTAGGCGCCGGGCTTGATGGTGGTAAAGCTGTACGAGCCGTCGTCACCGGTGATGCAACGGCCGACGCCGGTGAAGTTCGGGTCAAGCGGTGCGGGGTGCTGGTCGCGTTTGTGGATGTAGCGGCCTGATGCGTTGGCCTGCCAGATCTCCACGAGCTGGCCGGCCACCGGGCGGCCGTCGCCATCGAGGACACGGCCGGCGACGATGATGCGCTCACCCTGCGGTTCACCGTTGTGCTGGATGGTCAGGTCGGATTCCAGGGCGTGCACATCCTGGTGGCCGAACGCCGGCGAGTAGAGCTCAATGGTCTCCGGGTCCGCGTGGTGCAGGCTCTTGGTGGGGTGGCGCAGGATGCTGCTGCGGTACGGCGCGTAGTCCAGGCGCGGCATGGTCTCCGGCCCCTTGCCGTTCTTCAGTGCCTCGGCGTAACGGTCCCCAATGCCCTTGATCTCAGCACTGAGATCGGCTTGGGTTTCCACCTTCTTGGCATGGTGGGCGGCGTGTGGCTCAGCGGGCGGCACGAGTTCCTCGGATTCGAGCGCCTGTGCTGTTTGTTCTTGCGGCACGGCCGGCTCCTTTCGGTTGATGTGTTCTCTCGATGGCTCAGGGCAGTGGGCTTACACCCGGTGGAGCGAGTCGTATTGGACGGCGTGCCGTACCGGGGCGTTGGGCGCCCCGTAGCCGTCGTAGTCGCCGCGGCGTTCCACCATTTCGAAGAACACACTGCCCACGGTGGCGGTGTAGAAGTGGAGGAATTCGCCGTTGGCGTCCCGGTCATACAGGAGGTTGAGCTCCTTGAGGGTGGCCAGGAAGCCGGGTTCGAGATCGAACCGTGCATCCAGGTCCTCGTAATAGTTGGCCGGAATCTGCAGGAACTCCAAGCCACGATCGTGGGCGGACCGGGCCGTGGCCACGAGGTCGTCCACGGCGAAGGCAATGTGTTCCTGGTACGTTTTGCGTGCCGTTTCCTGGGCTTGCTGGGCCGGCGCCAGGTTGAGGACCAGCCTGACCGCACCGTTGCTGGTCTTCATGACCTGCGAGCGGACCAGGCCGCTGGGGCTCGGGACTTCGGCGAACGGCTGGGGTTCCAAGGCCAGTGCACTGGTGTAGAAGAGGACTGCCTCGTCGAAGTGTTGCCACGGCTGGGCGAGGTTGACGTGGTCGATGACCGCGTTCCGTTGCGCGGCTGAGTGCTCCAGCCCCTCCCCAAACTCGTGCGTCCAGGCGGCGGTGCCGTCCGGGCTGCCCTGGCACAGGAAAATCTCGGTGGAGTCCGGCGCCGAGATGCCTTGGAAGACTTCCTCGTCGGCCTGGACCTTGCGGGCCACCACGGGAGCCTTGAGTTGCTGGGCGCGAGCGGAGGCAATGACTGGAGAGTCGACGTCGAACCCCAACGCGGCGATCGCCGGTTCCGTGTGCGATGCCGCTTGCTCGTTGATGATCACGCGGGCCTGGCCCATGGTCCAGAGCTGGACGTCCTTGGTGCGGTGGCGGCCTTCGAACTCGAAGCCGAGCTGGCCCAGGAGCTTCTCCAGCTGCGCGGTGTCGTCGGCCTTGACCTCGGCGAAGTTGAAGCCGGCGGGCTCGTTCACCTTGGGCAGCGTGGCCAACTCCATGGGATAACGACGGCGGGACGCACTGCCGTTGCCCGCGGCGGTCTCAGTTTCCAAAGCGGTGCCGGCGAGCCATTTGGCGCTCTGCTCCTCCAGCCAGATCAGGGATCGCATGGCATCCACGGCGGTGCGCTCGGTATCGGACTGGCGGAAGACGTCGTTGAAGACTTCCAGCGAGACCGGTCCTGTGTAGCCAGCGCGGACAACGTGGCCCATGAACTTGGCGAGCTCGAACTGCCCTTCACCGGGGAAGACGCGGTAGTGGCGGCTCCAGGAGAGTACGTCCATGGAGAGCTTGGGTGCGTCGGCAACCTGGACGAAGAAGATCTTCTCCGCGTTGATGTCCTCGATCGGCGCTGTGTCCCAATCGCGGGACAGGATGTGGAACGAGTCCAGGCAGGTGCCGAGGTTGGGGTGGTCCACCATCTCCACCAGGCGGTACGCGTGTTCGTAGTCGTTGACGTACTTGCCCCAGGCCAGCGCTTCGTAGGCAACTTTGACCCCGTGGTCCCCCGCGAGTCCGGCCAGTTCGGCCAGCTGCTCGGCCCTGAGGTCATCATCATCAATGGTGGCCGTGGCGACGTTGGAGCACACCAGGATGGTGTCCATGCCAAGGCGTTCCATGAGGTTGAACTTGGCCTCGGCGCGCTTGAGGTTGGCCTCCAGCAGGTCCTGGGTGACGCCGTCGAAGTCGCGGAACGGCTGGTAAAGATCCAGGCCCAAGCCGAGGTCCGCGGCCATTTTCCGCACGTCCTCCGGGCTGTGGGGGGACGTGACCAGGTCCTGTTCGAAGATCTCGATGCCGTCGAAGCCCGCGATGGCACAGGCCTGCATTTTCTCCTTCAGCGTGCCGGACAGGCAGACCGTGGCGATACCGGTGCGCATCAGTTGTCCGCCTTCGCCAGCTCGGGTCCGCGCGCCGCCGCCGCATCTTCCACGGCGATGAGCTCGAGGAAGTGTGCCCGCATCCGTTCACGATCAGCTTCGCGTCCGGTGATGAGCTGGAAGGCGTCTGCCGCCTGGCCCACCGCCATCCGGCCGCCGTCGAGGACGTCACAACCCTTGGCGCGGGCCTCCCGGACCAGCTGCGTCTCGATGGGACGGTAGACGATGTCCGCAACCCAGTGGCGAGGTTCCAGCAGTTCGATGTCCAGGGGAAGTCCGGGGTGAGCCGCCATTCCGATGGGAGTGCAGTGGACCAGGCCGTCGGCCAGGGGCATGATGCCGCCCAGATCCGTGGTGCTTCGCGGGGTAACGGTGGCTGCCGGGAAGAGTCCGCCGAGTTCTGCGGCACGTTCGGCAGCGCGGTCAGGGTCCATGTCCACGAGGTCCAGCGTGGTGACACCGGCCGTGAGGAGCGCATAGGCGACGGCGGAACCGGCACCGCCCGCACCCAGCTGGACCACGCGGTCAAGTTTGGCGTTCGGCAGACCGGTGGCGAGCGCAGCGCCGAAACCGGAGAAGTCTGTGTTGTGGCCGATCAACCGGCCGTCCTTAATCAGGACTGTATTGACGGCACCCAGGCGCGCGGCGTCGTCGGAAATTTCGTCGAGGTGTCCCAGCACCAGCTGCTTGCAGGGGTGCGTGATGTTGAGGCCGTTGAAGCCCATGCGCTGGGCTGCGGTCAGGAGATCCCCGACGGCGGTGGCCGGCAACGCGAGTTCCAGCAGGTCGATGGGGCGGTACAGCAAGCGAAGGCCCTGCACATCGGCTTCGCGTTCATGCATGGGCGGCGTGAGCGAGGGCATGACGCCTTCGCCTATGAGGCCCACCAGAACGGACTCGGCTCGGTTGCTCATCCTAAAGCTCCTTTGACTTCAGCACCGCGGGCTTTTGGCGCTTTTTCGGAGCGCCGCTTGACCGGGTGTTATCGAGGTTACTACAAGTGTTCATATTCCGCACGCTTGTTCTTATCGCGAACGTTTGTAAGGGATTGGCCAGCTAGCGCCGGGGCAGGCGGGCCGCGAGTTCCGCCGCGGCTTCCTGCAGGGTGGGCACATGGGCGATGAGCTCCTCCATGGCGAGGCGGAAGACCGGCACCGCCACGGCGATGGATGCGAAAGCGTGGCCCTGCGAATTGAGGACCGGCACGGCGACTGCGCGCATACCGATCTCGTTCTCCTCGTCCATGACCGCGTAGCCCTGCCGGCGCACCTGCTCGATTTCCTCACGGAAGGCGTCGCGGTCGGTGATGGAGCGCTCCGTGAGGGGATCCAGGGGCAGCTCCTCCAGGAGGCGTTTCCGCTCGATCTCCTCCTCGAAAGCCACAATGGCCTTGCCCACCGACGTGGTGTGCAGCGCCCCGAGGTGGCCGGGGTCGCTGGTGACGCGGAAGGTCTTGGGGCCGTCCACTTTGTTGACCGTCAGGTGGTGGTTGCCGTCGCGCACGGACAAGATGGTGGCCTCATGCGTGCGCTCGGTGACGCGCTGCAGCACCGGCAGCGCAGTGGCCGCGAAGCCGTGGTGGTTCGATACCCGCTGGCCGAGCTGGAAGACGCGCAGACCAAGGTGATAACGGCGACCGTCCGGCTCGTAATCCACAAAGCCGTCACGCGTCAGGGAGCCCAGCAGGCGGTAGGTGGTACTGAAGGGCAGGCCGGCGCTCCTTGCCAGATCGGCCGCGCTGGCACCACGCGGCTCGTCTCCCAGAAGTACCAACAAGCCCAGGGCTTTGCCGACCATGTCGGTCTTTGTGTCCTCTTTCACACTCATAGCTCGATGCTCTCACATCGTGAGAGCTATTTCTAGATGGTGGTGACATCTCTTGACAAGTGACCCCACTCACAGCCACTATTGCTGTATTGCACAAGTAGCTCTCACCATGTGGTTACTTTCGGGATGATCCGGCCGCACCCTCGCTCTGGTCTTCCCACAGAAGCTAGATCCGCGACATCGTCGTCACAGAAGGAACCTCCCATGAGCCAAACAATGCCGTCAGCGACGCCAGGCACTGAAAACACCACCGGAACACCCAAAAAAGCCGCGCTTGCCAGCTTCCTGGGCAGCGCCGTTGAGTACTACGACTTCTTCATCTTCGGCTCGGCCGCAGCCTTGATCTTCCCGCACGTTTTCTTCCCGTCCGCCGACGCCAACGCGGCCATCATGTCCTTCGCGACCTTCGGCTTTGCGTACGTTGCCCGCCCCGTGGGCGCCGTGATCCTGGGGCACTTCGGCGACAGGATCGGCCGGCAGAAGGTCCTGATGTTCACCTTGGTCCTGATGGGTGCGGCCACCTTCGTCATCGGTTGCCTCCCGGACTTCAAGACCATCGGCTGGTGGGCACCCGTCCTCCTGGTCCTTGCCCGTCTTTGCCAGGGCCTCTCGGCCGCCGGCGAGCAAGCCGGTGCCTCCTCCATGACGTTGGAGCACGCTCCTGACAACCGGCGTTCCTTCTTTACCTCGTGGACCCTCACCGGAACGCAAGGTGGCCAGATCCTGGCAGCACTCGTCTTCATTCCCGTCGTGGCACTGCCCGATGAGATCAAGTACGGCATCGGTTGGCGCATTCCGTTCTGGCTCAGCGCAGTCGTGGTGATGGTGGCCTACTTCATCCGCCGCACCCTGCACGAGCCGCCCGCATTCGCTGAAGCCAAGAAGAACAACGAGATCTCCAAGCTCCCTGTTGCCGATCTGCTCAGGCTCCACTGGCGGGACGTCCTCCGCGTGGTTTGCTGTGCATTTATCGCCGCAGTCAGCACCGTCTTCGGCACCTTGGCCATCAAGTACGCCCAGGATGTTGCCGGCGTCAACAGCACCATCACTCTCTGGTTGGTAGTTGTAGCCAACGTGGTGGCACTCGGAACCCAGCCACTGTTCGGAATGCTCTCTGACCGGATTGGCCGGAAGCCCGTCTTCATCTACGGGGCCATCGCGAGCGCCATCATGACTCCGGTCTTCCTGCTGACCCTCGAGTCCGGCGCAGTGCCCCTGATGTTCCTGGTCTCGGTGGTGTACTTCTCGTTCGGTTATGCCGCCGCCAACGCAGTATGGCCGTCCTTCTACGGGGAAATGTTCAGCACCAAGGTCCGCTTCTCCGGCCTGGCCATCGGAACCCAGCTGGGCTTCCTGATGGCAGGGTTCGCCCCGGCCATTGTGACCGCCCTGGGCGGAACGAAGCCTGGCGGATGGGTCCAGATCTCGATCTTCACCGCCGTGATCTGCGTGATCGCAGCCGTCTCCGCAATGACGGCCCGCGAATCAGCCAAGACGCCCACTGCGGAGCTCGGCCTGCCCAAGCAAGCACAGCACGCCTGACACTGACGCTCCAGCCCGTTGACCGGGCCCGGAGAAGCAAAAGGCCCGGAATGTCACCTGACATTCCGGGCCTTTTGGCGCGGCGAACAATTACCGCGGGTCCAGCGCCACAGGTTTGAAGGCGCCACGGCCCGTCCCGGAGTACATCAGCAACGTACCGTCGCCGGCTACACCCACAAGGGACGGATCGCCGGTGCCCGTGAAGCCGTTGCCGAGGGCGGCGAACGTGGTGAACATGTTCCAGCCCGAGCCCAGGTACTGCCGGGCGAGGAAACCGCCGCTGCCGTTGCCCGGGTAGAGCCACAGCCCGCCATCGGTCCCGCGGCCAAGGACGTCCTCCCTGCCGTCGCCGTTGAAATCGCTTCCCTGCATGACGGCGTTGAACATGTTCCAGCCGGTGCCGATCTGCCGCCATGGCTGGAAGCCCCCGGCACCGTTGCCCGGGTAGAGCCACAAGGATCCGTCCGCGGCGCGCGCCAGGATGTCGGCCTTTCCGTCACCGGAGAAGTCGCCGGGAGCCAGCACCTGGGTGAACCCCTGCCATCCAGTGCCGATCTGCTTGCGGGCCAGGAACTGCCCCTTCCCGTCCGTCGGGTAGAGCCACAGCGTTCCATCGGCGGCCCTGGCCACGAGATCCGGATGCTTGTCGCCGTCGAAATCGCCGACGCTCAGGACGCCCGTGAAGACGTTCCAGCCCGTCCCGACCTGGACGCGCGGCAGGAAGCCCCCCGAACCGTTGCCCGGGTAAAGCCACAGGATGCCGTTGGAACCGCGGGCCAGGATGTCGGCGACCGCATCGCCGTCGAAATCCCCGGCCTCCCACACCTGGCTGAACTGGTTCCATCCGGTACCGATCGCGAGGCGGTCCGCGAAGCCAGAGCCGTCACCCGGGTAAAGGGTCATGCCGGAGCCGACGCCGAGGACGTCAGCCTTTCCGTCGCCGGTCAGGTCCTGCGCGCCGATGATGTCGCCGGCCAGGTTCCAACCGCTTCCGACGGCGGTACGCGGCAGGAGCCCTCCCGCACCATCGCCGGGGTAGACGTAGAGGGTGCCGTCCGACGAGCGCGCCAGGAGTCCTGCCGTGCCGCCACCGAAGGTACCCGCCGCGGAAAGACTGGTGAACACATCCCAGCCCTGGCCGACCTGCCGCGGGTCCAGGAAACCGCCGGAGCCATTCCCCGGATAGAGCCAGAGCTTCCCATCGGCGCCGGTGGCCACCAGGTCTGCCCGGCCATCGGCGTTGAAATCACCGGGAGCCACCAGCTGCGTGAAGCCCTGCCAGCCAAACCCCACTTGGCTCCGGGGCAGGAAGCCGCCCTTGCCGTTTCCCGGGTAGAGCCAGAGGGCGCCGTCGCTGCTGCGCGCCACGATGTCGGAGAAGCCGTCACCGTTAAAATCGGACGTGCCCAAGACCGCGTTGAAAATATCCCAGCCGGAGCCGATGCGCACAGGGTCCTCGAGGCGGTTCCCGGGAAGTCCTGCGTAGAGGAGGAGCGAACCGTCGGCTTCGCGGGACATCACGTCGGCGAGCTTGTCGCCGTCGAAATCGCCGGCGGAGAAGGTCATCCGCGTCTTCAGTTTGGTGTCAGCGTTGATGGTCACCGTGGCCGAGGTGGCGCTGACCGAATTGATGGTCACCCGGGTGCCCGTGTAGGTAGTGAAAGTGCTGCCTGCCTGCCAGGCGTGGTTCTGGCTGTACCAACCGTCGAAGGGCGTGGTGTCCGGCATGAGGATCAGCGAGGAGGCGATGGTGGCGCCGCCGCGCTGGACGATCTTGACGCCTCGGTTGTTGCCCGAGAGGTAGCTGTCGTAGCCAACCGGCTGCCGAAGCTCCAGGTAGTAGACCTCCCGGCTGACGGGGTCGGTGAACTTGATGGCGCGCTGGGCCTCGGTGCCGCCCCAGGGCTTCAGGGTGTAGCTCTTGACCCCCGTGGCCACCCCGGTGTCGCGGATTTCGTCGCCTCGTCCGAGCCCCCCGTAATCCCAGAACGTGGAGCTGATCACGGGCGAATTCCACTGCGCAGCACCCATGATGTCGGTAGTGTCGCCGTATTCGCGGATGTAGCAGGACGGGTCCGTGAACTGGCCGTTGCTGTTGACCCCGACGTCGGAGGCACCGCTGCCGCACTGCAGCGCATCAGCGTGCATCATGCCGATGACGTGCCCAAACTCGTGGCTCATCACGTTGTTGGAAAAGTTGCTGATCTGCGGCATGAGGACACGCCCGCTGTAGCTGCCGCTGCTGTAGCCGGCGCCGAGTGCGTTCCCGGACAGGGTGGTGGTGGGAATGAAGATCACCAACGCCGTATAGGGGCTGGCCGACCATTTCAGTTCGCTGGTGATGGTGGAAATGATGGTGCTGTAGCTGTCAGTCGACTTTGCCTTGGACTGATGCCCGGCGACCTTGCTGTTCACTGTCATGGAGAGCTTGTTGGCCGTCATCGCCTGCCAGTATTTACTGGTTGCCGCCACCGTCTTCTCGGCGTCGGCCATGGAAACGGGGTTGGCGTTGTCCGCGAGCTTGGCCGTCACCAGCCGGACACGGATGTCCCCTCCAGGACCGATGGCTGCCGCGCCGTCGCGAAGGAGGGCGTCGACGTCGGCCTGTCCCTTGGGCGCGTTATCGGGCAGTGGCGTCTCGAACGTATGCTCCGAGCGCGGGGTGCCCTCGATGAACTGGACGTTCGGATTGTCCGGTCCTGGCGTTGGAACGGCCGTTGCGGGGGCCTGAACGAAAAACAGGCCGGTGGCGAATACCACCAAGCCTGTGGAGAGCGCGATCGATCGCCGTAAAACACCCATTGAATCTCCCGGGGACGGAGCCTGTGGTTCCTGTGAGTCTCAAGAACCGAGATCAGGGTACAGCCGTGGCCGCGGTGTGCCCGGCAGGCAGGGCTGGGCCACCGGAAATGCAACCATCCCGGAATGCTAACCGGACCCTAACCGCCCCGAAATACCGTGGCAACATTGCCGCGCCACACTGGAATAGCCGGCAAGTGCAGGCACCAGCTCCAGCCCGGGAGGCCACCATGTTGAAGGAAGTCACAACACACACAACACGTATACGCGCGATCAGCCAGCTCCACCGCGGAGACGAGATCGAAGCCCGCCTGTCCGTGGGACCCGCCTACGATGACGTGGTCATCCGCCGCGGAAGGGTCCAGGAGACAGCGCCGGGGATCGGCGTCGTCTGGATCATGGATCACGTCTCAGGTACGAGGAAAGCCATCAATACCGACGAATGCAGTGTTTGGCGCGTCGCCTGAACCGGCTTGACCCCAAACCCCGCTCAGCCGCCGGCCACGGACTGGACAATCAGCACCTCCTGGCCGGCCGCAACCTCCGTATCAAGACCCTTCAGCCGTCGGACCTCATCACCGTTCACGTAAATATTCACGAAGCGGCGGAGGGACCCGGTTTCATCCCGCAAACGCCTGGCCAGCACCGGATAATCTCCGGTCACGGCATCCAGCAACTGTCCAACGGTCACAGCCCCGTCGGCGGACGCAGTCAGATAGGACTGTCCGCCGACGAGTGGCTGCAGGGCGCCAGGCAAGAGGACCGTAAAGTCAGCCACAACGGGCCCTAACCGGGTACCGGAGCGCCGGATTGATCATCCGGAGCGGCGTCGATCTCCTGGGCCGCTGCCTCCACTATTACTGCGGCTTCGGCAATCACTGTGGCTTCCGCCGCAGCCAGTGGGGCTTCCTCGCCTGCCGCTTTGTCCACCACGACGGCGGCCCGTACGCACAGCACGTCCGGCAAGTGCGAGGCCACTTCAGTAAAGGTCCCGCCCTCGTCGGCGCTGGCGTATACGGCACCTCCGCGCGTGCCGAAATACACGCCGACGGGCTCGGCGGTGTCCACGGATGCTGCGTCCCGCAGCACGGCGTTGTATTCGTGGTCCGGCAAGCCTGTGTGCAGCTCGGTCCAGGTGTTGCCGGCGTCGTTGGTGCGATGCACGCTGAGCTTGCTGTCCGGCGGGATGCGTTCGCCGTCGGCCTTCAAGGGAATCACCCACGCCGTGCCTTCCCTGCGCGGATGAGTCAGCATGACGAAGCCGAAATCCGCAGGCAGCCCTTCCGCGATGGAATCCCAGTTCTCCCCATTGTCGTCCGTGCGGTACACGCCGTGATGGTTCTGCGCGTACAAACGGCCCTCGACGGCGGCATCCGCGGCGATCTTGTGGACGCACTGGCCGAACTCCGGATGAGGATCCGGCATGAAGTAGGCCGAAATTCCCTTGTTGCGGGGCTCCCAGGAGGCACCGCCGTCGAGCGATCTGTAAACGCCGCCCGTGCTCATGGCGATGTGGACCTTCTCGCCGGACGGATCAACCACAATCGAGTGTGCCGCCGCGCCACCATAACCGGCACCCCACTCACTGCGGTGGGGGTGGTCCCAGAGTCCGCGGTTCAACTCGAAGTGCTCGCCGCCGTCGGTGGATTTCCAGACTGAAATCGGCTCGCAGCCGGCCCATACGACGCCCGGGCGGGAGTCGGCGTCGGGGTAGATCTGCCAGATGCGCTCCAGCGCGGCGTCGGTGCCTTCGGGGAACGTGATGGCACCGTGCTCGGGCTCGGTCCACGTGGCGCCCAGGTCATCGGAGTGGGCAACCGTGGGACCCCAATGCTCGGAGCGTACGCCCACCATGATCCGGGTTTTGCCGTCCCGCGTGTCTATCCCGATGCTGGGTATCTCGCTCATCAGGAAGTGCGGGCCGGAGAGGGACCATTCCTTGCGGTCCGGGCTGGTTGCAAGCCACAGGCCTTTCTTGGTCCCGATCGCTAAGACATAACTCTCTGCGGTAGCCATGAGACCCATGCAACCATCCGCTGGATGGGGAGGGCAATGGTTTTCCGGCACCACGCCCCGACACCAAGGCACCCCTGTTCACGTGAGGCAAAACATGCTTGACTGAGGACTTTGCGGCCAGATTCGGTTGCAGCTGAATTCTTGGGGGATTAGATGAATGTCGGAATTGAGAAACCATGAGTACAACCAGTGAAAGATCAGTGGTTTTCGGCCGGTAGCAGCGTCGCGCCATGATTGCACACTCATTGCAAGAGGGAGCGATTGTTCTGGACCCCTTCTCCGTAAGGTTGGTCCTCGGCTTGGTCACGCTGACCCTGATAGTCATCTCCTGCGTCTCTTCCCAACGACGACGATCGCCCTATGCCGAATGGTGGCGGGTAGCCCTGTGCCTCTTTTTCGTTGGCAACGCGGCGTTCCTGTTGAACGACACAGCGTCACAGCTGTGGGCCAACCCCGTGGGCAAAGCGCTGGTGGTGGCCGGAACATTCTGCCTCTGGGCGGGAGCACGCACCCTGCGCAACCGCCGGGCAAGCCCTTGGCTGCTGGTGCCCGCGCCGGTGCTCAGCGGACTCGCCTCGGCGCTGGACGACCCCGGGACCAGCGTATGGTCCGGAGGCTTGGTCTACCTCGGCCTGACGACGCTGGGCATCGCGCTGGCTGCCACGGAACTGTGGTTTGCAAAACCCGTACGTTCCCGGATTACACGGTTCCTCGCCCTCATCGCCTGGCTCACGGCGTTGTACTACCTTTTCCGGGCCATCATCTTTGTAGTGGACGGGCCCAACAGCGATGTCTTCCGGACCTTCTTCGGGTATGCACCCGCGGCCCTGATGCATTTGGTGCTGCTGGTGGCCGTGTCCTCCACCATGAATACGCTCAGCAACAAGCAGTTGATCAAACGCCTCCGGGAACGCGCCGAACGCGACCACCTGACAGGCCTGCTTAACAGGGGTGCGTTCCTGGACCTTGCCGCCCGGTCTTTGGACCGGGCGTCGTCCGATCGAGGTGCGGCTCTGATCCTTGCGGACTTGGACAACTTCAAGGCGGTCAACGATGAACACGGACACTCGGCCGGGGACTCCGCGCTCCGGGCCTTCGCCGAGGCCTGCAACTCCTCGGTCAGGTCCACCGACCTCGTTGGCAGGTACGGCGGAGAGGAATTCATCCTGTTACTGCCGGGAGCGACGCAACAGCGGGCCGAAGCCATCGCCTCGGAAATCAGCAGTCGCTTGTCGGCCATGAGCAGTCCCGATGGCCTGCCGTTCCCCACAGTTAGCTATGGCGTCACATCCACCGGTCCTGACGTTCCGGACCTGGCCTTCATGATCAACGTGGCAGATGCGGCCCTCTACAGCGCAAAGGCACAGGGACGGAACAGGGTTGTCGGCGCCGAGCCGGCGGAAAGGGAGGCAGCAACTGAGCACAGGATGCCATGAACGTCGCGGTCAACGATGGGGCGCTGACTGCCCACGGGGCCTTGGTACCGCGTTGTGTGACGTTATGCCTAGGCTGTGGGTGGCAAGTGAGCCTGGTTCCACCCGTGGATGACGGACAACGATGACGGAGAACAACGATGACTGAAGCAAACACCACCGCACGTGCAGAACAGCTGAAGGCCCTGCATGAAGCACCGGAAATCCTGAGTGTCGTGAACGTGTGGGACGCCGTGAGCGCCCGGACAGTCGCAGCACTTCCTGAGACGAAAGCCATTGCCACCGCGGGGCATTCCATTGCCGCAGCCTTCGGCTATGCCGACGGAACCATGCCCCTGGACGTCGCGCTGGACGGGGTCAAGCGAATAGTCGACGCCGTGGATCACCCGGTCACGGCAGACCTGGACGACGGTTACGAGGACCCTGCCGAGACTGTCCGCCGGGCGATGGGGATTGGCGTGGTGGGGGCAAATGTCGAAGACCGGTTGCGGCCCTTCGACGAGGCCGTTGCCCGCGTGCAAGCGATCATCGCGGCCGCCGCGGACGAAGGTATCCCTTTCCAGTTGAATGCGCGCACCGACGCGATCGCCCGGGGCGGGGACCGGCCGATCAAGGACAGCATTGAGGACGCCATCGCCAGGGGCCGGGCATTCCTCGACGCCGGCGCTTCGCTGGTATTCGTGCCCGGCGCCATGACCCGTGAGGTCATCGAGCCGCTGGTTGAAGGCCTCGGACACGGGAAGCTCTCCGTGATCGGCGCACCGGGAGCCCTGCCCGCAGCAGAACTCCAGGAACTCGGGGTGGCCCGCGTGTCCTACGGCCCGTTTACCCAACGGGTGGCTCTGCGTGCTCTTCGCGATCTTGCCGCCGACCTCTATGGCTCGGGCGTGATTCCTGCTGACACGCCGGCCCTCAACTAACCGCCTTTCCACCCCGTGGGTTACCTGACCGGTCCCTCTGTGGAGCCGGGCCGGTCAGGAACCCGAACGGGTGTCGAAGGCAGCCGCCGATTCCCGGAGCAAGCGGGCAACCGTGTCCACCGGCAGGCTCGCTGCCTTTCTGCGGTCGAATCGGCGCAGGGCGATGTGCCGTGTCCCCAAGCCGGGAACGTCCAGGATGTCCACTTGATCGTGGACCACGCCTGTCAGAGCCAATGTAGGCACAATGGCAACGCCTTCACCGGCAGCGACGAGCGCAAGCGCCGTGAGCGTGTCGTGGTACTGGTGAACGGTCTCCATCCGGGCTCCTGTGGAGTGGCGGAGGCGTCCAAGCACTGCGGTGTTGGCTGCTGATGGTTCAACGCCCAGCCATGGCAACGGCAGGCGGCTGAGGTCGATGTTGTCAGTGCCGAGCAGGCTTCCTGCAGGCACCACGAGCTTCCATGGCTCATCGAGCAGGGGTTCCTGGATCATCCCGGCCGCCATCGGATGCTGCTCGGCCGCCGTCGAATCCTGTTCAATCACCACCGCATCCAGCTGGCGCTGGCGGAGCAACCGCATCAGCGCAGGGAAGCCGTCTTCGACGATCTGAATCTGCAACTGGGGGTAGTGGCTGCGCCACTCGGGAAGCCGCGGGATCACCACTGTGCGCATGAAGCTGGTGAATCCGCCCACCCGCACTACGCCTGCAATATTGACTTCGCTTTGCATCCTGGCGCGGGCAACGTTGAGTGCCCTTTCTATCTCTTCCCCTGCCTCCGCCATCGCCAGCCCGGCCGGTGTGAGCACGGAACCTTTCGGCGTGCGCAGGAGCAAAGCCTGCCCTGCCTCGTTCTCGAGTTTGCTGAGCTGCTGCGAGACGGCAGAAGGCGTGATCCGCAGTTCGTCAGCTGCCGCCAGAACACCTCCCGTACGGGCGACAGCAAGAAGCACCAGCAGGCGGCGCGGGTCCATATCCATGTTAAGAGCTCCTAAACACGGGCTTCAGAATAATGCAATTGAACTAAAGGTCATACTCACTCAATATTGACTCAAAAGCACGATTCCGTCGCACCTCTCCGACGACAGGATCCAGCCCTTCCTTCCGGACTACATGCCGCCTGTCGGCCTCGTCCGGGTGCCCACATCTGAAAGGACTCCCATGGAACTGCTGTTCGAAATTGCCGGTTGGGTCGGCGCAGTGGCGATGCTCGGCGGCTACATGGCAGTGTCCATGGGGTGGTTGCAGGCGGGCAGCACCTTCCAGACCGTAAATCTCTTTGGCTCGAGCGCCTTCATCATCAATGGCACCCTGCACGGCGCCTGGCCCTCCGTCGCTACGAACGTTGCCTGGTTCCTGATCTCGGCGGTAGCGCTTCTCCGCATGCGGGCCAAGCAACGGCCCGAACCGCTCACGGCAGTGGCTCCAGCGAGCCCGACCTCCGGCGGAACGGACACTGCCGCCCAGATGGTCGTCACGGCCGCCCACCCCGTCGCCGCCTGAGCCCAGTCCTCGCAATCGGACCTTCCATCACAAAAGGTAACGTCCCGCCGTCGTCCGCGTGACCGGAGCCTATTCTGGGCAGTAGCCGACGCCCGACCGTGAAGGAAGCCCATGCCCACCCCCGAACTCCCCCTCCGCAAGCTTGGTTTCCTCACCATTGGACTGTTCGATCCCGCCGACCCTGCCGCCGGGCACCAGTCAACGTTGGAGATCATCGAACTCGGCGAGCGGCTGGGCTTCGACAGTGCGTGGCTGCGGCACCGCCATCTGCAGTTCGGGATCTCTTCCCCGGTTGCTGTCATGGCCGCGGCAAGCCAGCGCACGTTCAGGATTGAGCTTGGCACCGCGGTGACGCCGTTGGGCTGGGAAAATCCCCTGCGCCTCGCGGAGGACTTGGCCACGGTGGACTTGCTCTCCGGGGGACGCATCAATCCCGGTCTGAGCGTGGGGGAGCCCATGAACTACGACACAGTAAAGCATGAGCTCTACCCGGACACCGGTGACGTGGAGGACTTCAGTTACACCCGCGTGGAGAGGTTTGCCCGGCTCATCGCTGGGGACAAGGTGCGGGACTTCTCCGGCAAGCACGGTGTCGTGGAGGAATTCTCCAATCGCGTCGAGCCGCACTCCCCCGGTCTGCGGTCACGGCTTTGGTACGGGGCGGCAAGCATGAAGTCAGCTGTCTGGGCCGGTGAAAACGGCTTCAACCTGCTGTCCAGCAGCGTGATCTTTCCGGACAAGGACCAGGAACCGGACTTCGCCGCGGTTCAGCAATCACAGATCCGGGCCTACCGGGAAGCCTCTGCCCTGGCAGGGCACACTGCCCGGGCCTCGCAGGGCCTGGTCGTGATCCCCACCGACTCGGCGTCGCCGGCCCAGCGGCAGAAATACCAGCACTACGTCGATGAACGCACACCCCGTACCCGCCAGCCGCAAGGCCCGAAGGGCATGATGTTCGCCCAGGACCTCATCGGCACCAGCGATGACATCGCTGGGCAGCTCTACGCCCACCGAG
Source organism: Paenarthrobacter sp. TE4293 (assembly GCF_050435325.1). Lineage (NCBI taxonomy): Bacteria > Bacillati > Actinomycetota > Actinomycetes > Micrococcales > Micrococcaceae > Paenarthrobacter > Paenarthrobacter sp. TE4293. The sequence continues at coordinate 121,295 of NZ_JBNJRY010000010.1, read as the reverse complement.
GGTTTCAGGAAGTGGACGAGGTCGCGTTCGCACTGCCCTTCAGCTTTGACCACGAGGACTACGTCCAGATCCTCACCGACATCGCGGACAAACTGGGTCCGGCGCTGGGTTGGAAGCCGGCCGCCTGAACCACCCCGTCAGTCCACGAACTCCGACTGCGTCTCGATGAAGTCCCAATCCGCTTCGGTCAGCACGCCGCTGACCTTGTCCGGATGGGGCCCGCCGGCCTCGGCAATATGCTGCAACACGGGCAGCGGGAGCTCGTCGGCGCGCAGGTTCTCACGCAGCCATTCCTTGCTGTCCAAGTGCAGATCGAGCCACCACATGAAAATTTCCATCGCGGACCGCCTTCCTTCGGATGAACCCGGGCCCGGATTAACCGTAGGCCCGGTGGGAAACGTCTACAAGGGTTGGGCTCTTGTGGCGCGCCCGGCTTAGGGCCAATCTATTCCTAGGGGCGCTCCCGGCTCACTGGTGAGCAGACCGCCCTCTGCACAAGGGATCCGCGATGGACTGTGACATCGAGCTGGAAATTGATACCGGCTCCGCACGCGGTGAATATACGGTGCACGTGGTCCGTGCCCCGGCGGGAGGCCACGCTTCGGGCCGCTTCAGCCTGGACGTGGATGGCATCCTGGACCGGCTCCCCCAGCTTGAAGCTACCGTGCTTGCTTCAGCTGTTGCCGCCCGCCGGACGATGCCCGTGGCCGAAATGGCTGTGCGCGAGGTTGGCCAGGAGCTCTTCCAAGCGCTGTTCACCCGCGAGGTCTACGGCACGTACCGGGCCAGCCTGGGTGCTGCCCAACACTCCGGCCAACAACTGAGGGTCGTCCTGAGGCTGGCGGCTCCGGAGCTGGCCACCATGCCCTGGGAGACGCTGTTTGATCCGGAAACAGAAACGTACCTCTGCCAGACCGAACCCCTGCTTCGGCACGTCCCCGCCCCGGACTACAACCTGAACCCTTTGGATGTGGCGCCTCCCCTGCGCATCCTGGGGATCGTGGCCTCGCCCAGGGACCTGCCCACCTTGGACGTGGACGCGGAGAAGGACCACCTGGGCCGGGCTCTCGCTGGTCCCGTCTCCGAGGGCCGGGTGGAGCTGATCTGGGCGAAAAGCGGAACCTGGGATGATGTGCAATCCATGCTGCTCGCCGGGCCTTGGCACGTGGTCCATTTTGTGGGACACGGCGATTACGATTCCCGCACCGACGAAGGCCGCATCGCGTTGGTCGGGCCGGATGGCAGGGCGGCGATGGTCCGCGCAGTCCGGCTCATGGCCCTGCTCAGCGTGGCCGCGCCCAGACCCCGGCTGGTGGTGCTGAATTCGTGTTCCTCCGGCGAGATGGGCCAGTCGGACCTCTTTTCCGGCACCGCGTCGGCGTTGGTCAGGAGCGGAATCGGAGCCGTGGCCGCGATGCAGTTCGCCATCAGCGACTACGCCGCCATCGCCTTCGCCCACGGCTTCTACGCCGCTATCGCGAACGGCCGCACCGTGGACGAAGCTGCGCGGGTCGGCAGGATTTCCGTCATGGCCAGCCCCGACGGCACGCTCGAATGGGTCACCCCGGCCCTCTACGTCCGCGGCGGCACCACCCAACTGTTCACGCTGAAGGGAGCACCCCGCGCCCCGGGTGCCGTTGCAGGCACAGCTTCACCTGGAAGCACGACGGCGGCGGCACCCGCGGGCGGGCGGGCTGCGGGTTCGACGCCGGTCACCCCGGTGGGCGGTCAGGCGGCAGTCCCGGCGGGAGTCCCAGCGGGAGTCCCAGCGGGAGTCCCAGCGGGAGTTGCCCCCACCGACGCGATCACCGCCCAGGCCCTGAAGCGCGCACAATTGCGTGCACTCTATGTTCAAGCATCCGCGGAGCTGCGGGCCCGACGATTCGAGCAGGCCGTGGAGCTGTTCGAAGACCTCCTGACGCTGGAGCCCGGATACCGGGACGCCATTGCGTTGAAGGACAGGGCCCGGCACCGGCTGGAGCTGGCCACAACGTATCGCGCAGCCCTCGAGGCCGAGGAAACAGGAGATTGGTTGGCTGCGGCAGATGGCTTTGCCGTGGTCCAGGACGACCCCGAATACCCGGAAGCCGCCACCCGAAGGCAGGACTGCGAACACCGCCAGCGGATCTCGGATCTGGAGGGTGAGCTGCGCTATCACTCGTCGTTGGGGTCATGGCAAGCAGTCCTGGACGTATCGGCGGAATTGGCAACGCTGGACCCCCGCGCCGCTGACCCCGATGGACTCGCTGCTGCCGCACGTGCAGAGATCGAGAAGGCCAGGCCTAAAGAGCCACCGCCTGTTGAGGCGCCTGAGGAGGACACGCCCCATGGCTCGTACACAGCGACGGATCCACCGATCCGTCCGGCCCTCAACCCAACCCCGGACGAAACCAAAGCCGAGGCACCCGCCGGCGTCCCGGCGTCGAACGCTGGCGTTCCGGCGTCGAAGACCGGCGTCCCGGCGTCGAACGCTGGCGTTCCGGCGTCGAAGACCAGTGTCCCGGAGTCGAACGCTGGCCTTTCAGCACCCGCACCCATAGGCGGGCCGGTGCCGCCGCGGTGGACGCCTCTGATGTGGGGCGGCGCCGCACTGATCGTGGCCGGCGGGCTGGGAGCGTGCTTCGCGGTGTACTTCCTGTGGCTGGACGACAACTATTGGTACGAGAGCGGCGGGGACGCCTCCCTCCGTGTCGTCTACGGCCTGGCGGCACCGCTTGGATACCTTTTGCTGGCGGTCGCTGGCCTACCGGACCGTACTGCCATGGGACGGGCAGCCATGGCGGGCGTGATTGTTTCAGGGGCAGTCTTTGGGCTCTCGGGCCTCAACTACACGGTGGAACTGACTGCGGTGGTTGCCAGCTTCGTGCACGCGGGCTTCGGCTTGTGGGCCGGGATCCTGGCCCTCCGATCCCGGAAATCCGAACCGTTCGGTTGGCTGCTGCTGTGGCCGACTGTGACTGTTCCGTTGGTCTGGGTTCAGGACAAAGGAGTGTTCCTTGAGTCCTGGTACCGGACGCACGCCTACTTCGCCTTGATACAGCTTGTGGTTGTGTGCGCTGCCGGGATCGGTTTCGTGGTGGCGGCCCGACGCGCGCGCGGGCCGGCGGAGAAGGGACAGGAACGTGAGCAGGCTGGTTGAATTCACTACCGACGACGGCAGCACGGTAGTTGTTGAGGTCGCGAGCGCGGCGGGGAGCCTGGTGACCAGGGGTGGCGATCACGTGGGGGACCATTCGGGGGTTTTCGCGCGGGCCCAGCAGACGTTCGAACGGGCGCTGGCACATGTGCGTCCAGCGGTTCAGGGGGTGATCGATGAACTCCTGAGCCTGGAGAACCGTCCGGATGAGGTGAGCGTGGAATTCGGCATCGATCTCCATGCGGAAGCCGGCGCGTTCATTGCCTCGGCGAGCACGGCGTCCAACTTCAAGGTCCGGCTCACATGGAACAAACCCGCTGAGCCCAAGTAGCTCGAATCAGTGTGGTCCTTCCCAAAGATTGGGAGCACCACTCATGCCACTCGGTTGGGCTCCAAACAGCCTGTTCTTTGGTTCCCCCCGGCGCAACAATAAGGGTATGGCTGCGGAAAATTTCAGCGGACCGATTCCCTTGGTGGTGGGGGTTCTTCCTGACCAGCATGTGGAGGTACTCCAAACTGCCCGGACCCTGGCTGAGCGACTCGGCGTGCCGTTGGTGTGCGCCTATGTGGACGAGGCCAGTTACCTCGTGGAATGGGACCCCTCCCGGGAGACGCACCGGATGTCCCTCCATCCGGAGAAGGACGATGCCGACGTCGAGGCAGTGCGGGGTGGCCTCGGCAGGACGATTGCGGAGGCGATGGACGGCGGCTCGGCAGAGTGGACCCTGCGTCTGCTGGCCGGCGACCCGGCGCGGGCACTCGGCAGGCTCGCCGCGGACATCAATGCCTCCATGATCATCGTGGGGACCCCGGAGCCCGGATTGGGGCACCGGATATCAGAGGCCCTGAACGGCTCTGTCGCCGCGTGGTTGAGCCATCATCAACGCCGTCCAGTGCTGATTGTGCCCCAGGAAAAGCGGCCGGAAGCTGCCCATAAAAACTAAAGCGAAAGTACTTATTCGAGGTGGTGGCAAAGGGCTCCGACGCAACGTAGAGTAATTACTGCAGGTTGGCGAAAGCCCCTGCTCAAAGGCTGCTCCGGAGTGCGTATCCCCCAATAACGCACTCCGGAGCTCTTTGTTTTAACCAGCCTTTCGGGCGCGTGCCGCCATCGCCTTCTTTCACGCAGAAACGGCCCCGACACACCTTCTACAAGGCGTGTCGGGGCCGTTTCGACGTCAAAGTGGGTGGTGGCGGTCCGGGCTCAAACAGATAAGCACGACGCCGGCACCCGGGTTGGGTGCCTTCGGCTCACCGGACGAAGGTGTACAGCAGTGCCGCCATTCCGAAGCCCACAACGGAGAGCACCGTTTCCAGCACGGTCCAGGTCTTCAGGGTGTCCTTGACTGACATGTTGAAGTACTTGGAGATGATCCAAAAGCCGCCGTCGTTGACGTGGCTGGCGATGATGGAACCCGAGGAAATGGCCACCACAATCAGTGCGAGCTGCGGCTGCGAGTACCCTGAGGCCAGGCTCGGGGCGAGGATGCCACCGGTGGTCACAATGGCGACCGTTGCGGAGCCTTGGGCGATGCGCATGCCTGCACTGATCACGAATGCGGACAGGATAATCGGCAGGCCCGCCTGGGCCAGTGAATCCGCCACGGCCTTGCCAACGCCTGTGGCGGACAGGACTGCTCCGAAGAACGCGCCGGCGCCAACCACCAGCAGGATCATGCCCACCGGGCGCAGCGAGGATCCGGTGATTTCGCTGAGTTCGGCGGAGGTCATTCCGCGGCGGATGCCCAGGAGCCACATCGCCAACAGCACAGCAACGGTTAGCGCGATGGCCGGGTTGCCGAAGAACTGGAGCACGTCCCGGAAAGCCCCGGGCGGGGCGAAGATGTTGCCGAACGTACCACCGAGGATGAGGATCATGGGCAGGCCGATAGCCAGCAGCACCAGTCCGATGGACGGCTCGTTGCCCTTGGCCTGGTCCGATTCGGCGACGATCCGGTCCTCCGGAACGGAAACCATGACGCGCTTGCCAATCCAGGTGCCCCACAAGATACCTGAGGCGAACCAGGCGGGGATGCCGCACACCAAGCCCATGAGGATGATCCAGCCAAGATCGACGTGGAACAAACCGGCCGCGGCAACGGGCCCCGGGTGGGGAGGCAGGAAGGCGTGCGTCACCGAGAGGCCGGCCAGCAACGGCAGCGCATAGAGTGCCAGGGACTTGCCGCCACGGATCGCGGCAACGTACACCAGCGGTGCCAGGACAAAGATGCCGATGTCGAAGAACACCGGGATACCCAGCACGAAGCCGGTGATGCCCATGGCCAGCGGGGTGCCCTTCTCACCGAAGATCTTCACCAGCCTGCCGAGCAGCACTTCAGCACCGCCGGACCGCTCGAGGATGGCACCCAAAACCGTGCCGAGGCCGATGATCACGGTGATGTGGCCCAGGATGCCGGCGAAGCCCTTTTCAATGAGGGCGTCGCTGCTCTTGGTGGCTGAACCGACCAGGGCTTCCACCGAGATCCCGCCGACCAAAGCCACGATCACACCGGTTCCCACCAGGGCGATGAACGGTTCTAGCTTGACCTTGATGATCAGGAACAACAGCAGCGCGATGCCCGCGCCTGCCAGGAGGAGCAGGCCGGCGGTATCGTGCCGCAGCCATTCAAGGAATTCATTCATGACGAGAGTCTTTCTGGGTAAGTCCTACTTGAGGGTGCCGGTGAAGGCGGCGGCACGGGCCGCGATGTCTGCCCAGTTCCCTGCAGCGACTGCTGCGGGCGGGACGACGCTGGTGCCGCAACAGACTGCGGCAGCACCGGCGTCGAGGTAGCTCTTGGCGTTGGAGGCGTCGATGCCTCCCGAAGGCAGCAGGCGGACTCCCGGATACGGGCCCTGCAGGTCCTTCAGATACACCGGGCCGAGCTGCCGGGCGGGGAAAATCTTGACGGCCGCGGACCCCAGGTCCAGGGCCTGCGCCACCTCGGTTGGCGTCATGGCACCGAGGCTGAACGGGATGCCTGCGGCGACTGCGACGGCGGCGACTTCGGGCCTGAGGCCCGGCGTCACCAGAAATTGCGCACCGGCGTCGATCGCTGCACGCGCCTGGTCAGCGGTCATGACCGTACCGATTCCGACGGCGGCACCGTGCTCCGCCGCCGTCTCCGCAGCACGCTGTACATGCTTGAGCACATCCGGGGTGGTGAACGTCAGTTCGACGCTCCGGATGCCACCGTCGGCCAGTGCCCGGCACAGATCCGCGGCGTCGGTGATGGACGGGGCGCGGACGACGGCAAGCGTGCGGTCGGCTTCGAGCTGTTCGAGGAATTGTTCAGGTGTCATTGTTGTCCTTCTCGGGTGAGGCCGTCGCTGCTGCGACGCAGGGCACGGCCGGCGCGCGCCCCGGTGGCTTGGCCGGCGTCGATCGCTGCCGTGCCGTTGACGAAGACATACTGGATACCGCTGGCGGCTTGGCGGGGGTTCTCGAAAGTGGCTTCGTCCCGGATGGTTTCCGGATCAAAAAGCACGACGTCGGCCGCGTAGCCTTCGCGGACCAGTCCCCTGTTGTGGAGCTTGAGTCGTGCGGCAGGCCGGCCACTGAGGTGATGGACCATGTCCTCGAGGCTCAGCAGTCCGAGATCGCGGGAGTAGTGGCCGAGGTAGCGCGGGAACGTACCCCAGGCGCGGGGGTGTGGCTTGGCGCCAACCAGGAGTCCGTCGCTGCCGCCGGTGTGGGTGCGGTGCTTCATGATGGCCTGCACGTTTTCCTCGTGGCCCACATGCTGGAGGATTCCGGTGCCCAGGCGGTCTTCCGTGAGGATCTGTGCGAAGACGTCAAAGGGCTCCTGCTCCGTTGCCGAGGCGATGTCCCTGATGGTCTCGCCCACGTAGCCGGCGAGCGCCGGGTTCTGCACCCCGCTGATTTCCAGGGTGTCCCACTCGGCAACTACACCGTGGCAGCCGTCGGAGCCGTAGATCTCCACGGCTTCCCGGATTCTGGCCCGTGTTTCGGGGTCGGCCAGCCGGGCCAGGGTGGCGTCCGTCCCGCCGGAGGAGGCCCAACTCGGCAGGATCGCGGAGAGCGTGGTGGCCCCGGGGAGGTAGGGGTAGGTGTCCAGGGTGATGTCCACTCCCTGGTCCAGGGCTTCATCGATCAGGTCCAGGAGCTCCCCTGCACGGCCTTTGTTCTCCGCGAAGTTCATGGTGGCGTGGGAAAGATGCAACGCGCAGCCGGTGTCGCGGCTCAAGCTGATCATCTCGGCGTAGGCGTCCAATGCACCCTTGCCGTAGGAGCGGTGGTGCGGCGCGTAGAAGCCACCCAGTTCCCCGACCGTTCGGCAGAGTCCTGCGAGTTCCTCGGTCTGCGCGTACATGCCCGGCGTGTAGGTCAGGCCCGAGGACATACCCACGGCACCTTCCTCCATCGCTGTCCGGATGACGTCCTGCATCTGCAGCTGTTGCTCCGGCGTGGGGTCGCCCTCGGCGAAGCCCATGACCATGGCCCGGACTGTTCCCTGCGGGACGAGGTAGGCGGCGTTGGTGGCGATCCGGCCACCGTCTTCTTCGGTGTCGAGCCGATCCAGGTACTCCCCCACGGTCCGCCAGTTCCAGTCGAAACCGGCCGGGTTGTCGTTCCAACCGGCGATTTTCTCCCGGACACCGGCCAGGGTGGCATCGTCCACTGGTGCGTAGGACAGTCCGTCCTGGCCCAGGAGTTCGGTGGTGACGCCCTGGCTGAGCTTGGCGTAGTGGTCCCTGTCCACCAGCAACTGAAGGTCCGAGTGCGCGTGCATGTCGATGAAACCGGGGCTCAGGACCAGTCCGGTCGCGTCAATGTCACGCTGGGCGCCGGTTTCGGCTGCGGTGAGCGTACCGGCGTCGACGACGGCGGCAATCACCGTTCCGTCCAGCAGGACGTCCGCCTGGCGGCGGTCCGCCCCGGTTCCGTCCACCAAGGTGGCGTTGCTGATGAGGGTCTTCATGGCGGGTCCTAGAAGAAGGTATGGATGAGGTCGACGACGGTCTGGTCGCCATTGGTCTGGGCCGGGCCTGTGTCAGCCAGAACGGGGATGACGGTCCACTTGTCGAACGCGGTGCACGGGTGGGACAGGCCCAGGCGGACGACGTCGCCGGGGCGGACGGTGGTGGTGTTGGCGTCGAAGGTCATGAAGGAATGCTGGTCATTCACCGAGGTGATTTCTGCGCCAACCAGGGGTTCCATGGCGCCACCAAGCACGCATCCTATGAGCTGCGGCTCGGGCAGCCCTTCGTCAAACGGGAGGTCGCGCTTGCCGGCGTCGAGGATGGCCAAGCCCGGCTCTGTCTGCGAAACGACCCGCGCCCAGCCGTACATTCCGGCCGTGAACGGCTGGTCGCCTTCGCGGGAAAACGGCGAGATTCCGCGGTAGAAACCGTCGTCATGGATGATGTAGGCGCCGCTGCGGATCATGAGGTCCACGCTGATGGAATCAGACGCAGTTCGCCCAGCCTTGGGCGCTTTCCTGATGCAGGGGGACAGGACAGTCACAACGTCGTCGAAGTAGGCGCTGCCACCGGCCGTGATGATCACGGAGCCGGAACCGTACAGGCCCTCGGCGAGCAACTGCTCGTGGAGCAGCCGCATCTGGGCGAGGTAGCCGCGAACGGCGGCCAGGCCGGCGTCGTCCGCTGTGTGCGCGAGCGAGCCCTCATAGCCGCTGACGCCCACCAAGCGCAGGTTGGGCGAGGCGGAGATCGCGCGGGCAACATCCATGGCAGCGTCAACACCACGGGCGCCGGTCCGGCCGCCGTGCGCTCCGAGCTCCACCAGGACATCCAGCACGGCGTCGCTGCCGGCGAGGGTTCGGTTGATGACATCCACAGTTCCCAGGGAGTCGATCCACGACACGATGGTGGTGTCCGCGGGCTGATCGGCTACCCACTGGATCGCGTGTGGATCCGTCAGGCTGTTGGCGAGCTGCAGGTTGCGTACGCCAAACCCGCGGGCCACGCGAAGCTGTGCGAAGTTGGCCAGCGTGATGCCCCAAGCGCCCCGGTTGAGCTGCTCGGTCCACAGCTGGGGCGACATGGTGGTCTTGCCGTGGGGCGCGAGCAGGACACCGCGTTCCTTGCACCACTCGGCGAGGCGGTCAGCGTTGGCCCGCAGCGCAGTGGCATCGAGGGTGAGGAGCGGCGTCTGGAGGTCGGCCAGCGTGTGCTTGGCGGCGAGGAAGTCCGCGTGGGTGGTTCCGGTCCCGGACCCGGGCACGGCTTTATGCCGCCAGTCGAGACGTCGGTCAGCCAGGCCTGCCACGGCGGATGCCGAGATGGCTTCGGAAGTGTTCACGCGTTTGGTTCCCTTCGCGGTGCTGCGTTCTTGAAGCTGCGTTGTGGGGTTGTTGGGCAATTATGGCTTACGTTGCGTATTTTGCAACGCTGGTTGCAAAGCTGCTGGTGATATGTCTAACATGGTGGCGGATCGAGAGTCAAGGCCGCTGAGAAGCGCGCGAACTAATGGGAGAACGATGCTTTCAGCTGTATGCGTGGGCGAAACCATGGCCATGCTTACCCCTGTCCACGCCGTCCCCCTGCACTTGGCAACCGAGCTCCACTGCGGGATCGGCGGCGCAGAGTCCAACGTCGCCATGGGCCTGGCAGCCATGGGCCTGGACACTCACTGGGTCAGCCGCGTGGGCCATGACGGCTTCGGCAGGCGCATCCTGGAGGAACTGCAGGATCACAACGTCGGGGTGTCAGGCGTGGAAGTGGACGGGTCCCTGCCCACCGGGCTCTACGTCAAGGTCCCCGCCCAGGAAACAGACCCCGACGGCGGAAGCTCGGTTTTGTACTACCGGCAAGGATCCGCGGCCTCCGCGATGGGACCGGACACGCTCTCCAACCCCGCCGTTTCATCGCTGCTGGAAAACGCTGCCTTGATCCACCTGAGCGGGATTACCGCTGCCCTCTCCCCCGAGTGCCTTTCGTTGCTGGAAGCCATCCTGACCGCGCCGCGGAACGGCCGGACCATCAGTTTCGACGTCAACTGGCGCGAAGCCCTCTGGGAAGGCCAGGACCGCGCTGTCCTGCAGCGGTTGGCGAACCTCGCCGACGTCGTGCTGGTTGGCAAAGACGAAGCCGAACACGCCTTCGGCACCACCGACGAAGCCGAACTCCGCCGCCTGATGCCGGACCCGGAAGTGCTGGTCATCAAGAACGAGGCGATCAGCGCCATCGCACTGACGCGTGGCACGGCAGACTCACGTGGCACCCGGGAAGAGGTTCCCGCACTGTCCGTCTCCGTCGTCGAGCCTGTTGGTGCCGGCGACTCTTTTGCCGCCGGTTACCTCAGCGGCATGCTGTTCGGGCTCGGCCACAAAGAGAGCCTCCGCCGCGGCCATGTGGCCGCTGCATGCACCCTGACCGTCCACGGTGACCGCGGTCCGCTGCCCGACGCCGCCGAGCTCGCGGCCATCCTCGATTCTTCGGATGAGGCGTGGGCTGCTATCCATGTTGAAGACGGACAATTCAACACCAGAACCGGAGCGTGACACCGTGAGCCAGAGCCTCATGCGGGCCATCGACCTGCTCGGCGAACTCGCCGCCAAACCCGCAACCCTGGACGAGCTCGCCTCCAAGGCCGCCGTGCACAAGACCACTGTGATGCGCCTGCTGCACGCCATGGAGGAAAAGCGCTTCGTGGTACGGGACGAGGAACAACGGTTCATGCTCGGTTCCAAACTCTTTGAACTGTCCTCACTGGCCCTGGAACAGCGCGACATCCGCAAGGTGGCGCATCCCCATTTGGCCGAACTCAATGGCCGCACCGGACACACCGTGCACCTCGCAGCCTTCGAAGGGAACGAGGTGGTGTACATCGACAAGTTCGAATCGCACCACCCGGTCCGCATGTACTCGCGCATCGGCCTGACAGCATCGCTGCACTCGGCCGCTGTGTCCAAAGTCCTCCTCGCCGACATGCCGCGCAGCCGGCAGGAAAAGATCGCCGCGGGGTTGGACTACGTCAAAGTTACCGAGAACACCCTGACCTCGCCGGAGGCCTTGCTGGCCGAACTCGAGCAGGTCAAGGAACAAGGCTGGGCCCACGACAACGCCGAGCACGAAGCCTTTGTGCACTGCATCGCGGCCCCCATCCGCGACGCCAGCGGCGCCGTTGTAGCCGCAGCCTCTTGTTCGGTACCGGTAGTGATGCTCAGCTATGAAGGCTTGCTTGAGCTGCTGCCCGACCTCAAAGCCAGCACCGAGGCCGTCTCCACCGACCTCGGCTGGATCAGCCACGAAAGGAACTCAGCATGAGTGAAAAGACCGTAGTACTGACCGAAAACGCCCCCGCCCCGGCGCACGTATTCTCCCAGGGCATCAAGAAGGGCGGCATGTTCCAGGTTTCCGGCCAGGGACCCATGGACCCCGCCACCAACCAGTACATCGGAGAGGGCGACGTCCGCGTCCAGACCCGTCGCACGCTGGAAAACGTGAAGGCCATCCTGGAAGCCGGCGGATCATCCGTTGAGGATGTCCTCATGTTCCGCGTCTACCTCACCACCCGCGACGACTTCGCCGCCATGAACGAGGTCTACGGAGAGTTCATCCGCGAGAACGTCCCCAGCGGTCAGCTGCCGAGCCGCACTACGGTCTTTGTTGATCTCCCGCACGAGGTCATGCTGGTCGAGATCGACGCTTTGGCTGTGACTGCGTAACCCTCGCCGCGCAGCTCCCTTCGCGCCACGCCAACGGGCTGGCGACATCCCATCACCGGGTGTCGCCAGCCCGTTGTCGCACCCCCTCTCACCTCCGGCCCCCACATGGGCGACCCTCTCTCACCTCCAGCCCCCACATGGGCGACCCTCTCTCACCTCCAGCCCCCACATGGGCGACCCTCTCTCACTTGCTCAAAGAAAGCCCGACGCCGGCACCCGGTTGAGTGCCGGCGTCGAGCCTTGCGGGCTGGTTGGCTGTAGCCGGCCTACTTTTGGAAACGCAACTTCCACGGGGTGAGGGCGGACTCCATTTGTTCGCGAAGATTCATCTTCGATGCACCTTCCACGCGTTCTTCAAAGTGGATGGGCACCTCCATGATTTTTAGGTTCTTCTGCGCCGCCCGATGGTTCATCTCAACCTGGAACGAGTAGCCGTCGCTTCCAATTGACGCCACATCGATCTGCTTGAGCGCTGCGGCTGTCCAAGCTTTGAACCCCGCTGTTGCATCTTTGACCCTCAACCCCAGAATTGCAGCGACGTAGAAGTTTGCCCAAGCGGACAGTGCCTTGCGATGCCACGGCCATTCTGTAGCCGTTGAGCCGCCGGCAACATACCGTGACCCGATAACAAGCGCCGCTTCAGAGGTTCGGATCCGATCCAGCATCGTGGGGATGGCCGAAACGGGGTGGGAAAGATCTGCGTCCATTTGAATAACAACATCCGAAGACTCCTCCAAGGCCCGGGTCATTCCTGCCACATAGGCCCTGCCCAGCCCGTCCTTTTCCTGACGATGCAGGACGGTGACAGCGCCAAAGGAGTCTGCTGCCAGTTGGTCCGCCACCGCCCCGGTTCCATCAGGGGAGTTGTCATCAACCACAAGGACCTTGAGATTCGCAATCCCAAGTGAGTTGAGTTGTGCGACAAGAACGGGCAGATTTTCCCGCTCATTGTAGGTAGGCACGACAACAGTGATTTTCGGATTATCAATAGTCAAAACGTGGGTCCCCAATTCGGTTTCGGATCTGGCTCTGCCGGGGCGCTCTTGTGCACACGGCGGGCCAAGTCAGTCTATTTACTCCACGCAGCCATGTACCTCCCCCCACTTTGAATGTCACATCGCGCCGACACGCCGCAAACGACAGCGTGTCGCAGGCGAACGCGCCTCAAAGAAGGTCAGGAAGGCACACGCCGGTTGACCAGCTCCGGTGGAAGGGCGGGAACGCGTTGGCGCTTCGCGTAGACCCTGGCCCTTTGGCTGGACAGGGCCAGCAGGACCAGAATGTCGGTTGCCAGGCCGGAGAGACCAGCTTCCAACGTGATGTTCGCGCTGCCAGTGGAGTAATCAACGGCCTGCACCAGGATGGAGATGGAGCTCAGGGCCATCGCGATCACACGGGCCCCGTTGCTGCCCAGGAAAATCCGCCACGCGAGGAATACCTCACCCAGCCCGAAGACCAACACCACCAGCCCCATCAAGGTAACGACCGCCGTCGTGGTCTGTGGGTCCAAACCTTCGCCATCGGTGGTGATATCCGAGACGAGGTCGGGCGACGTGAAAAGTGTGACGGCAAGGACGAAAGCCGCGATGGATCTCGCCACTACCAACGCGGCACCCATGATGATGGGCGCGGGCCGCCTGTCGCGGCTGTCCGTCTGTCCGGGTGCCTGGTGGACGGGTTCGGGGACGTTCCGGGCATCGACAATGGGAAGGTCGCCGTCGGTGGAGATGGAATCCCCGCCGCCGTTGCGCGAGTGGTACCCGGTGGAGAAGTCTTTGATGACCTGCACTGCAACAGCCGGCTCCGCCGTGGAAACAGAATGCACGATGTGGTCCCGTTCAACGTCCGTGTTCTGCTCGATCTTGTGCGTGATCTGGAGAGTAAACAGGGAGAAGCCGACACTGCGGTCGTAGGTTCCGGCAGCAAGCCAATCCACCTTGTGGCCCCCAGGAAGAAGCCACCCTTCCGGGCAGCGCCAGAAACGGACATGGTGGCGTTTGCCCGGGTTGTTGTCCACTTCCTGCTGATACGCGAAGTCCTGCTGCCGGTCGAAAAGGTACAGCGGACTGACAGGAGCCTCGGAGTAGCTCCGCCGGAAAATCGTTGAGCTGATGATGCGCCGGCTGCTGGCGAAAGTGACGTCGTCGGCCTTGGTCCATTCGGCCGACTCCATCATGGCGTGGATTTGGGGCTCGTCGCCCAGCAAGGCGACGTTGACCGGGTCACCCAGGAGCCCGTCGCTGGTCCGTGCCCGACCAATGAAATAGCCCGGCACGTAGATGGTGGTCAGGATCCGATGAAGCCGTGGGAGGAGCAGATAGGCAAGGAATGCCCAGAACACCACGTAGAACCACACCTGCCCCCACCCCAGCTGGAAGCTCTCACCCACCAACAGGAAGGCGAGCCATACCGCCGCGGCGCCGCCCAGGACAAAGAAAGCATGGTCGAGCCGGGTGTCGGTTACCCCTTTGTTGGCTGCCTTGAACATGGATGCTCCCCCTTGCCCCTTAAGCTTCAGGGCTGCGGCGGCTGTTGTACATGGTTTTAGTTGATCGGGGGTTGGCGGAACGAACCCAGCGACCCGCTGAGCTGGAGCTCGTGGTGTTGGACCAGCCATTCCAACGACTCGTGAATGGCGCGTTCCGGCTCATACCGCGGCACAAACCCCAGCAATGATTTGGCCTTCTCGATGCTGACGCAGTGGTTCCGCGACAAGTGGGCCCAGCTCGTATCCGCGTGTTCGGGTGTTGTGGTCTGGCGGAAGTTGTCCCACCCCACAGATTCAAAGTGTGGTTCCTGACCGAACCATGAAGCGGCGATTTCGGCGTAGCCGCGAACGGACAGGGCGGTGGGAGCAACAATGTTGAAGTCTTCGCCTGCCGCCGCGTCGCGTCCCTGAATGGCTTTCTCGAAGGCTTGGGCGAGGTCGTCCGCGTGGACGTGATGCATGAGTTCCGTACCGCTGCCGGGCATAGGCACAGTTGTACCCGCGGAGACTTTCTCCCAGACGCTGGGGTCGAAATTCCCCAGGGGGCCCACGGGGTGCCATCCCGGACCAACGATGTGCCCGGGATGCAAGGATGTGGTGACGAGGCCCCCGGAGGCGGTCTCATCCTTCAGCATCCGGGCAATGTCGCGCTTCTGGATGCCGTATTCATCCAGGGGCTCCGCAGTCGAGTCCGACCCCTCTGAGATGGGCAGCTTCCGGCTGGCACCGTAACGCCAGATGGACCCACAATGCAGCAGATGCCCCACCTCGCCGCGCAGCCGGTCCACCAACGCCGTGGCGGAGTCGAGCGTGAAGCACACCAGGTCAACAACGACGTCGGCACCCAGGTCTGCGATCCGGTCTCCGAAAGTGGCCTCCCGGTCCTCCTGCGCGCGGTCCGCGGTGACTTGGTGGACCTGCTGCCACTCAGGTGTGTCGACATACGGCCTGCGTGCCCCGCGGCTGACGTTCACCACCTCGTGACCGCCGCGCACCAGTCTGGGGACGAGGAACGAACCGATATGGCCACTGCCGCCGATGACAACGATTTTCATGGTTCTCCGATCCTGTTGGCTTCCGGCAAGAATAGCGTGGCAGCAGATGCGGGTAGCTGAAACAGTCTGGATGCTTCGGCGGCCCTTCTAGCACGCAGTGGGTTCTCCGAAGGGCAACGAGCTCCCGGCAATGAGCCAAGCCGCACCGTCCCAGTGCATTGAGTATCGGATCTTCCAGTTGGAACACGTTTGGCCGTTCCTGCCGTGGGCTGCGTCCTGGATGGTCTGCAGGATGACCTCGGCGTTGAGGTCATCGGCCGAAGAGGTTCCTGAGACGTTGATGATCTCGGCTTTTGTCCAGTAGGAGGACCCCAGGTCCGCGCTCCATTTGGCAGTGTCTCCGAAGGTCGCTTGCAGCTCCGGGGTAAAGAGTTTGAATGCAGCAGCGTAAGCACCCTGGTTGATGGCTTGACCGTGCAGAATCAGGGTTTGCCCTATGTTGCGCGCCTGGTCGTGGTTTGCTGAGACGGTGAGTGGGAAGAACCCGGAGCCTGGCGCTGGAGCGTTGCCGCAGTCTTTGAAGTCCACCGGTGCGGATCGGGACGTCCATTCCTTGACGGCGGCCGCAACACGGGGCGCGGTTACTGCGTAGGCGATGCCTTCCGCCCTCATGTTGTCGTCAAACTCGATGGTGACGACGACGCCGGCTACCTGCCCATCTTGGGTGATCAGTGGTCCCCCACTGTTCCCGTGGTTGACTGCGGTGTCCGTTTGGATCAGGTTTTCAAGGACCCGGCTTCCAGTGTCTTGTTTGGCATCGAGGGCGCTGACCGTCCCCCTGGTGAAGGTAAAGGGACGGCCCAAGGGGAACCCCAGGGCTGCAACGTCGGTCGCGACGGGAGGTTCACTGGTACGCAGCTGAAACTGATGACCTTGAACTGGGCTGTCGGTTTTGACCAGTGCAATATCAGCCATGTCATTCTTGCCGACAACCGTGGCGTTTACTGTAGTCCGGCCAAAAGCGATGCTGATAGCGGACGCGTCCCGGACAACGTGCGCTGCAGTTACCACCAGATCCGGTCCGATAAGGAACCCCGTGCCTGTGGCGCCGGCTTCACACCTGGTGACATAGAACTGCCCCACACCCGGCTGTACCTGGGCTACTACCTCAGGCCAAGTGCTCACTGCAGGGGCGGCGCTTGTACTTGTCCCGCTGGTAGGACCCGCGCTGTCGGGCGGCGCGCTTTCAGCGGTCGGAGGGGTTTGTTCGCTGGTTGGGGGCGGGGAAGCCGGCGGGGATGTCTGCGGTGATGGACCCGACCCGGTTGTACAACCTGTAGCCCACAAACACAGGCTCAAGGTCGTCACAACCACGCAACGGATGAAAGGGCTTGGTTTGCTGCTCATCAACTACCTCCCGACGCTGAGAATGGAACAGTGGCCTGAGCGATCTGCCGTAGTGGTTCGCTCCTGCAACTGCCTGCAAAAAAGAGTCGGGTAAGCCGCCGTCTAAAAAGGTTTGATCACGGAGGGAAACGGGAGACCTTCCCCATGATTCAAACCAACGGCCGTTTACTCGACTCGTGTACCCAGCAATCACATCGTAACCCCGCAAGACCGGACCATTCGGAACCGCTTCCCCAGGGCGCGTCAAACCGCACGACTCACTTCTCCCCGAGGTCGACAAACAGCTGCCAAGGATGCTTAGCATGATTACGCCGGGTGCGCCCGGGTGCGTGACCTCTTGAATGACCCCTCGGAAGGTCGTCGCAACAACGGCGACCACGTAAAGGAGAATGCTGTGCGGGAGCCTGTAGTCAACGAGAGCGCGGCAGAAGTCGGCGCTGATCCAGCCGAAACACAGGAAGAAGCCCAGGAAGAACCGCAGGAATCCGAGGAAACGGCGACAGAGTCACCCGAGATCACGTTTGACGAGCAGTTCTACCCCGCCCGTCCCAAAGCGCTGAGGCCCATTGCCCGCCGTCGGCAGTTCTTCGCGGCCCGCCCGTCGCTGGAGTTCGACGGATTGAACTCCACCTACGTTGATTGGCTGCGGAATCAGTCCATGCTGGGCGACGCAAACACCATGGCCCGGCAGCTTTCCGGCCAGGCGAGCATGTGGCAGAACTCCTATGCCCGGCCCAACCCCCGGGCGGCTGTGGAACGCGCACCCGTCTGGTTTACGGCGTATCCCCTCTCCTTCATCACCAAGGACGGCCAGTCCTTCCTCTCGGCTCTGGGTGATCCCGAACTGTGGGATGCGTTCAGCCAGATCGGAATCCGCGGGCTGCACACCGGTCCCGTGAAGCTGGCAGGCGGCATCCGGGGTTGGTCGCAGACCCCCAGCGTCGACGGGCACTTTGACCGCATCAGCATGGCGATCGACCCTGCCTTCGGTACCGAGGAAGAGTTCCGTCAAATGTGCGAAGTCGCCGTGGACCACGGCGGCACGATCATCGACGACATCGTGCCGGGACACACCGGCAAGGGTGCTGACTTCCGCTTGGCCGAGATGAACTTCCGGGACTACCCCGGCATCTATCACATGGTGGACATTCCCGAGGAGGACTGGCACCTGCTCCCGGACGTTCCGGAGAACGAGGACTCCGTGAACATCAGCCCGGAGGCGGAGAAGGCCCTCCAGCAGGCCGGGTACATCATTGGCCGGCTCCAGCGGGTGATCTTCTACGAACCCGGCGTCAAGGAAACCAACTGGAGCGCCACCAAGCCGATCATCGACACCACCGGCAAGAAACGCCGCTGGGTGTACCTGCACTACTTCAAGGCCGGTCAGCCGTCCATCAACTGGCTGGACCCGACATTCGCCGGCATGCGGCTGGTGGTGGGCGATGCGCTTCACTCACTGCTGGACCTGGGAACCGGCGCGTTGCGGCTGGACGCCAACGGCTTCCTTGGCGTCGAAAAGAGCGCAGAGGAAGAGCCGGGCTGGTCCGAAGGACACCCCCTGTCCGAGGCGGCAAACCAGCTGATCGGTTCCATGATCCGCAAGGTGGGCGGGTTCTCCTTCCAAGAGCTGAACCTGACCATCGATGACATCAAGACCCAGTCGGAGTCGGGCCCGGACCTGTCCTACGACTTCATTACCCGCCCCGCCTACCATTACGCCTTTGTCACCGGTGATACCGAGTTCCTTCGCCTGACCCTGCGCCTTTCCATGGAGATCGGAGTCGATCAGGCGTCGCTCGTCCACGCGCTCCAGAACCACGACGAACTGACGTACGAGCTGCTCCACTTCGCCGCGGGTCACAGGGACGAGGTGTTCGAGCTCGGCGGCGAGGAATTGACCGGCGCCGAGGTGGCCGAGAAGGTCCAGGAAACCATGCGCGAGCGCCTCACGGGTGAGAACGGCCCGTACAACGCGGTGTTCACCACCAACGGCATTGCCTGCACCACGGTCAGCTTCCTCATGGCTGCCCTGGGCGTCAAGGATCCGGACGCCATCACCGAGGAGCAGGAAGCCCAGGTGCTGGATGCCCACGTCCTGCTGTCCATGTACAACGCGCTCCAGCCGGGCGTCTTCGCGCTGTCCGGCTGGGACCTTACGGGCATCACGGCCCTGGACCGCGAAACGGTCAAGGAACTCACGTCGCAGGGCGACACCCGCTGGATCAACCGCGGAGCCCACGACCTCATGGGCACCAGCCCGGATGCGAAGACCTCCTTGGCCGGGATGGCCCGGGCGCGGAGCCTCTACGGCGCCCTGCCCGAGCAGCTCAAGGATCCGCACTCCTACGCGCGGCGCCTCCAGCAGATCCTCACCGTTCGGGAGGAGTCGGGCATTGCCACCAGCACACTGCTGGACGTCCCGGATGTCTCCAACCGGGGATTGCTGGTGATGGTCAACCAGCTCGCCGATGGTGCGATTCAGGTGACCGTGCTGAACTTCTCGGACCAGGACATCGCGGGCAGCATCCAGTCCTCGCACTTGGTGCCCGGCGCAACGGTCCACGATTTGTTCAGTGGCGAAGACGTCGGCCAGGTCGATGATCTCGGGAGTTTCTTCCTCGAGCTCCGCCCGTTCCAGGGCACGGCACTCCTGCTGAAGGACCCGGTGGAGGACGAGGTCACCGAATAGAAAGCACGACGCCGGCACTCACGTTGGGTGCCGGCGTCGGGTCTTCCAGGGCTGGCTGGCTCAGTCGCCGACGGCGTCGCGGCCGCGGCGGAGGATGAGCGGATCGGCGTCGTAAACGACCGAGGTGTCCTTATCCTCGTAGTCGAACTGGTTCAGGAAGTACCTCATCGCGTTGATGCGGGCGCGCTTCTTGTCGTTGGACTTGATGGTGATCCACGGGGCGTGGTCGGAGTCCGTGTGCAGGAATGTTTGTTCCTTGGCGTCCGTGTACTCTTCCCAGCGGTCCAAGGATGCCAGGTCCATGGGCGAGAGTTTCCACCGACGGACGGGATCAATCTGGCGGATCGCGAAGCGGGTCCGCTGCTCCTGCCGGGTTACGGAAAACCAGAACTTGGTCACATGGATTCCTGCATCCACCAGCATCTTTTCGAAGACCGGCGCCTGACCCATGAAGGTGTCGTACTCGTCTTCCGTGCAGAAGCCCATGACGCGTTCAACATTGGCGCGGTTGTACCAGGACCGGTCGAACATGACGATTTCACCAGCGGTGGGAAGGTGCTGGACGTAGCGCTGGAAATACCATTGGCCCTGCTCGCGGTCAGAGGGCTTTGCGAGCGCTACGGTCCGTGCGGAGCGGGGATCCAGGTGCTCTGTGAAGCGCTTGATGGTGCCGCCCTTGCCGGCGGCATCCCTGCCTTCGAAGACGATGACGTGCTTGAGTCCGCGGTCCTGGCCCCAGTACTGGAACTTCAGCAGTTCGATCTGCAGGCGGTACTTCTCGATCTCGTACTCGTCGCGGGTCATGCGTTGCTGGTACGGATAATCCTCGTTCCACGTTTCCACTGCCGATCCACCGGGATCGATCAGGTCCGGGTCCTCGCCCTGCCCGCCACTGATGGTGTAGCCCAGTTCCACCAGGTGGTCGATGGTCTCCCGCAGGTTGTCCCTGACCCACCAATGGTCCAGCGATGCAGCGAGTGGGTTTGCCTCCGTCATGCGGTCCTCCTGGTCAGCCGGTAGTGCGCGGCAGCCTAACAGGGCCGGGTGACGGGAAGGTGAACGGGTCCTAGGGGGTTACCACCGGCAGCGACGTCCATCTCAGATCATTGGGAGTAGTTAAAAGCCTGCCGGCCCGCGACGAGGCCGCGCGCGGCGCCCGTCGGCGTATCAGCCGTTATCCGCCGACACGTCGATCCAGTAGCGGCGGATCTTCCGTCCATCCTCGGCAACCCTCAGGTCTTCGAGCACGCCTCGGCAACGCTCGATTGTCTTGGCGGACGCCACGTTCGCATCCTCGCAGGTCACCAGTACACGATTGGGGCTGCTGCTGGCGGCCAAGCGGGAACACATCTCATTGAGCGCCCAGGACGCTGCCCCGCGCCCCCGCTCAGATGGCCTAACGCCGTATCCAATGTGCCCGCCGGTGCTCAGGAGATACGGAGTCAGGGAGTGACGGAAGGCGATAGCCCCTACATACTTCGCTCCCTCCGTGATCCAAAGATAAGTGCACGGCACAATCCCGTCCTTCTCAGGGGCGCTTTCCGCATCCACCAACTGTTGAACCCAGTCCGCGAACCCCTCCGGGCTGGTGATATCCCCGGCCATGTGAACTCCGGCGCCGTCCTGATGGGCACCGTTCCATTCTCGATGGGATTCAATAAAGGACTCGTAGAACGACGTGCTTGGAGTAACAAGTGTGAACATGAGGACGAGCCTATGGCCTTCCAGCCCGAAGACCTTGTCACAACAGCACTGATCCTGCCCCAAACCGTGGAGCATTCAGGGCGAACTTCTTGTCAGGCCAATTTACGGCCTTGGACCGCTGCGTGCGTCTTCTTCAGGGCAGAGACGGACGCATCGTAGGAACGTTGGTGGACTCCCACAAAGAGGCAGTCCACCACCATCATTTGGGCGATGCGGCTGCCCATCGCGCCGGACCTGAAAGGCGTCTCGCGGGCCGCGGTGCACAGCACGATGTCGGCTGCCCGCCCCAAGGGAGAATCGGCATGGTTGGTGACGGCTATGGTGACGGCTCCTGCCGCCTTTCCCGCCGCGACGAAGTCGACCGTATCGACGGTGGTCCCCGAGTGTGAGATGGCGACGGCGACGCCGTCGCCATCCAAAAGTGCCGCGGAGGCCAAGGCGGCATGGGGGTCCTGCCAACTGAAGGACGTCAGGCCAATCCTGTGCAGTTTTTGCTGCAGGTCCTGGCCCACCAGACCGCCCGCACCGACGCCGAAGATGTCGGTCTTCCGCGAACCGGAGATCGCGGCCACCGCCTCGGCGAGTTTGTCGACGTCCAGCACCTGGGCCGTGTCGGCGATGGACATCGTTTCGTTGAAGGCGATCTTGGAAACAACGTCGTGCAGCGAGTCGGACATATTGATGTCCTCGTAAACCTCGGCGGGCACGTTGTGGGCCAGGCTCTCGCGGGCGGTCTCCCGGGCAAGGTCGAGGCGCAGGTCCGAATACCCCCTGTAGCCAACCTTCTTGTAGAACCGGACTACCGACGTCGTGGACGTTCCGCCTTGCTCGGCGAGGTCGCCGATGGACATCGTGGCCGCGCGGGCTGGATCCGCGAGGACCAGCTCGGCGATGGCGCGCTCGGACGGGCGCAGTGACGGCAGCTCGGACCGGATCCGCACCAGCACGGTCCGTGACATCTGCGCAGCCGGTGCCTCTTCCATGGTGTCCTCCTGTCGAACGAGGCCGCATATCGACCGGTCCATGTAAATATCTTACCTACAGCACAATGACCAGGTAAATGATTGACGCAACACTGGGAAGCGAATACGGTCGGTGTAAGGAAGATCACAAAAGTTGTCATGCCCACCGCTCACTTGGAAAGGCTCCCCATGACACTCAATCGCCGAAGACTCCTCCATGCGTCGGGACTGGCTGCTGCAGCCGCCGCCGTCGCGCCTCTCGCCCCAGGCGCCAGCGCCGCCACCTCGCAGGCAACCCGTCCGGGAAAGCCTGGAACCGTCGCCAATGGCGCCGATCTGGCCGCCGCCAACAACTGGAGCATCTTCGCCGGCCGCCGCGTGGGGGTCATCACCAACCCCACCGGAGTCCTGGCGAACTTCCGCTCGATCGTTGACGACATGGCGGACAAAGGCGTGGACGTTGCAGCCGTCTTCGGTCCCGAACACGGCTTCCGGGGCACCGCCCAGGACGGCGCCAGCGAAGGAACCTCCGTTGATCCGCGCACCGGCATCACGGTCTACGACTCCTACGGCGCCGAGGTTGCCGACTACGTGGGCTTCTACGAGAAGTCCGGGGTGGACACCATCTGTTTCGACATCCAGGACGTCGGGGCGCGGTTCTACACGTACATCTGGACCATGTGGGGTGCCATGCAGGCCGCCTCCCGGACTGGCGCCAAATTTGTGGTCCTGGACCGCCCGAACCCCATCGGCGGGCAGGCGCGCGGACCGGTCCTGCAGAGCGGATTCGAGTCCGGAGTGGGCCGGCTGGGTATCGCGCTCCAGCATGGAATGACCGTGGGCGAGCTCGCGAAGTACTTCAACGCCGTGCACTTGCCGGCTGCTGGACTTACGCCTCTCCAGGACCTCCAGGTAGTGGAAGCACAGGGGTGGCGCCGCGAGATGACGGGTCCGGACAGCCGGGCCTCCTGGATCATGCCGAGCCCCAACATGCCCACCCCGGAGACGGCCCTCCTGTATCCGGGCACGGCACTTTTCGAGGCCACCAACATGTCCGAGGGCCGCGGAACAACCAGGCCCTTCGAGCTGATCGGCGCCCCCTACGTGGACCACCGCTGGGCCGAGGCACTGAACCCCAAGGGCCTGGCCGGCGTCACGTTCCGCGAGGCCTACTTCCAGCCCACGCTCTCCAAGAACCAAGGCCTCATCTGCGGCGGCGTGCAGGTGCACATCACCGACCCGGCGCGGGTCGAGGCACTGGAAATCGGCACCCACATGCTGGTCGAAGCCAAGCGGCTGTACCCCGGATTCGACTGGCGCGGAGACGCCGGGCGCTGGATGGGACTGTTGAGCGGGTCGGCGCGCTTTGCCGAACAGCTCGACGCCGGCGCTGACGCCCGGACCATCATCGACAGCTGGCGCTCGGAACTGGGTCAGTTCGTCCGCGATACCCGCCAATACCTCCTCTACACCGGGCCACGTTAAACCCAACGAACAGATTGAAGGCACATGCTGAGAAAAGGAACCGCCCTGCTAACGGCCGCCACCACTGCACTGTTGATGACGACTGCGGGAACGGCAGTAGCCGCCGTAC
Organism: Paenarthrobacter sp. TE4293; assembly: GCF_050435325.1. Classification (NCBI taxonomy): domain Bacteria; kingdom Bacillati; phylum Actinomycetota; class Actinomycetes; order Micrococcales; family Micrococcaceae; genus Paenarthrobacter; species Paenarthrobacter sp. TE4293. Next base: position 97,666 of record NZ_JBNJRY010000010.1, on the reverse strand, counting down.
CCACCACTACTGCACGTACGACGACGGTCACGGCTTCACCGGATATCGAAGCGATGATTGCGGGCATGTCGCTGGACGAAAAGATCGGCCAGATGACCTGGACGCACGTGTACGGTTCATCGGCTGATGACACGTCCATGGCGGCAAGCAACCAGGCCCGTTACGGCGTGAATACGCCGGCTGAGGTGGTGGAAAAGTACAACCTCGGCGGTGTCCTCTACTTCGCGTGGTCGGGAAACACGGCCAATCCCCAGCAGGTGGCGGGCCTTTCCAACGGCTTGCAGCAAGCTGCGGTGGGAGCTGACGGAAAAGGCATCCCTCTGGCGGTCACCATCGACCAGGAAGGCGGCCTGGTAGCCCGCATCGGAGCCCCGGCCACGGTTCTGCCGGGCAACATGGCCCTTGGAGCGACCACGGATGCAGATCTGGCGAGGGCGCAAGGCGAAATCCTGGGCTCTGAGATGCGCGCCATGGGCATCAACGTCGACTTTGCACCGGTGCTGGACCTCAACTCCAACCCGGACAACCCCGTCATCGGTATCCGTTCCATGGGCGAGGACCCGGCGTTGGTCAGCAAACTGGGAGTCGCCCAGATCGACGGCATGCAGGCGCATGACGTCGGCGCGGCAGCCAAGCATTTCCCCGGCCACGGCGATACCTCCGTGGATTCGCACTATGGGCTGCCGACTGTCACCTACGACCGCGAGACCCTGAACCAGCACCTGAAGCCTTTCAAGGCCGCCATTGACGGCGGTGTGGACATGGTCATGACAGCACACATCATCGTTGAGGCCATTGATCCGGACATGCCGGGCACCCTGTCCCACAAAGTACTCACCGGGTTGCTCCGCGACGAGCTGGGATTCAAGGGCCTGGTCACCACGGACGCCTTGGACATGGCCGCGATGGCCGCCGAATGGCCCCAGGAAGAAATCGCTGTCAAAGCAATCCAGGCAGGCTCGGACATCCTCCTCAACTCCCCCGATGTGGATGCATCGTTCGCCGGGGTACGTGCCGCCGTCGAGTCCGGTGAGATCACCGAGAGCCGCCTTGATGAGTCCGTCCGGCGGATCCTCGAATGGAAGGTCAAGCGGGGAGTCTTCGAACAGCCCATGGCCGACCCCGCCAACGTGGACAAGATCGTTGGCACGGCAGGGAACCTGGCCACGGCCAACCTGATCTCCGACCGTGCCGTGACCCTGCTGCGCAACCAGGACCGGGTCTTGCCCTTGGCCGCCGGCAGTTCGGTGCTGATGGTGGGAGCCGGTTCGGGATGGCCGGAAACCGCGGGTCCCCTGCTGAAAGAGCAAGGCTTCACGGTCACTGCAGACTACGAAAGCGGGAGCTCGCCCTCCGCCGCCTACCGGGCACGTGCGGTGGCCGCGGCTGACGACGTCGACGCGGTGGTCTTTACCTCGTACAACGCCACCGCCAATGCAGCGCAACAACAGATGGTGGCAGCACTGGCTGCGACGGGAACACCCGTGATTGTCATCGCCACACGCAATCCCTACGACATCAGCGTCTTCCCCGGCGCCGACGCCGTGCTCAACAGCTACGGGATCAACAGGGTCAATTTCCACGGTGCTGTTCGTGCCATCTCCGGCGCGGTCAACCCCGGCGGCAAACTGCCGGTCAACATCCCCGAAGCAGACGGCGATGGCGTACTCCTGGCCTTGGGCTTCGGCCTCCACTACGACACCGCGACGCCGGCAGCTGTCACCTTCACGGACAGGCCGGGCAAGGGTCAGGACGCGTACACCATCCCTGCCGTCGCAGGCGTGGTGTATCTGGTTGATTGCAGGGAGGTCGCGGCCGGGACGTACAGGAAGCCTGAGGGCACAGTGACCGTCACCGCCGCACCCGGCAGGGGTTTCGTCTTCACCGAGGGCGCCGTCACGCAATGGAGCCACACGTTCACCACCGGGCTTCCCAAACCCTAGGAGCTACACCACCGACGAGTTCATCAGTGCAACCGTGATGAGCAGGGCGACCCCGAACATCGGCAGGCAAAGGACGATGTTGGTCAGGCGGTTGTCCCTCATCACGGCCACGAACTCCCGGAGAAAGGCACTCGGCACGAAGTACCTGGCTGTCGGGGCACCCACCACTTCGGCGTTGATCTTTTGGCGCCGGGACAGCAAAGCTGCACGCAGGACGTGGTAGTTGTTGGTGCAAACCAGCAAGGGTCCCGGGATTCCCTTGTCAGCGAGCAACGCCACGGAATACGCGAGGTTCTCCCGGGTGGTGGTGGCCTGGTTTTCCTCCAGCACATCCTGCGCCGAAGCGCCTTTGGCCACCAAGTACTCCTTCATTGCCGTGGACTCGGGCCGGGGTTCATCCGGGCCTTGGCCCCCTGAAGGTACCAGGACAGGCCTGGCTGCCGCGCCGCCGTCGTAAATTTCCAAAGCCTTGTTCAGGCGTGCCGCGAGCAACGGCGGGACCTGGCCGTCGATCAAACCGGAGCCCAGGACAATGACCGCAGCCGGGTTCTGGCTGAACCGCATCCTGGAATACACCAAGGCATACCCGAGGAACACCACGAAAGCGCAGCCCAGATAGGCGCAGAGGAAAAACGCCAACGCGGCGAGGCCCGCCAGGAGAGGCTGCCCGCTCAGCACGAAAAGGAACGCGACAACCGGAGCGAGGAACACGGCCAACCCCACCGCTATGGGCAGGAAACTGCTGACGCCCCGGCCCTCCCTGCGGACCATCGTGACACCGTTGGCAATGAGGAAGCCGGCGAAGACGAAAATGCTTATCACCGGAACCACCACGACCACGAGGTTCAACCATTCGAACCACGGGTTCAGGTCGATCAGGAAGTCAAGGACGGCCTGGAGCAGGAACCACGCCGCCACCAGCAGGAGCACACCGTTGCGGAGCCTTCGCCGGTCCGATTGGTACGAGGCGAGGAAGAGCCCCGCGAAGAGAAGTCCAAGGACCAGGTTCAGCATGGTCCAAGCCTATGCGGTGCCGCTACGGCGCGGGGGGTGCCTTGTACGACTCGCGCAGGAGGCCGTCGCCCAGCCATCGGCCGTCACCTTGGCGCGCAACCGTGAGCTACTTGCCCCCAGCAATCTGCTGGGCGAAGTCGGTGAGAGCGCCAGCTACCGCATCCGGATGGCTCAGCGTGGCGTAGTGTCCCCCCGGAATCTCCACCGGCTCGATTCCAAGCCGTTCACGTACTTGGCGTCTCATGAATGACGGCGGAAAGAACTGGTCGTCGCGGCACAGAATTGCCAGCGTGGGCACGTCCGGATGCCGGCCCGGCCAAGGGCCGGACATCCAGGCCCCCTGCTGGTCGCGTTCCCTGTCCGTGGCCTGTTGGGCCAAGTCTTCAGGGACGAGGTTGAAATATGGCTCCTCGGGTATGGTTTCGCTGTCATGGCCGGTGTTGGTCCACCACTCTCCGAAGGTCTCGCCCGGCATCGGAATCATCGCCGAGAGATACACCAGGCCGTCGGAGTGGAGTTCGTCGCACACCAAGGGTGCCGTGAAGCCACCCAGCGAGTGGCCCACCACGATGGTGTGTGGGGCATCCGCGACCTTGGTTGTTGCAGCGGCGACGTAGTCCTCAAGCATCGCGTCTTTGTCCTCGATGGGCAGGTCGACCGCAATGACCCCATGGCCCGCCGCTTCGAGGATGGGCTTGACCACATGCCAGTCCCACGACGTGGAACCGCCACCGTGAATGAGTACGAAAACCGCCATCATGCCCCTGCTTCAACTCACGCCGTGTGTGCTGTCACCAGCGCATCAGGCGTCCTTTGAACGGCACCCGCGGCTGTTTCCACCGGGAGTCCGTTCCGGATCCAATACTCGATGCCGCCGATCATTTCCTTCACGGAATACCCGAGTTCGGCGAAGGCGAGTGCTGCGAACGTGCTGCCGTTGCAGCCCGGTCCCCAGGAGTACACCACCACGCTGGAACCAGCGGCGATCAGCTCAGGGGCACGGTCCGGTATCTGGGCCGTTGGGATATGTACCGCTTCCGGAATATGTCCGTGATCCCATGATGATTGCCGGCGGGTGTCCACAACAACCAACGAGCCCGGCTCCGACTCAGCCACTTCCATGACGTCGATCTCGCACTCCAGCTTGGCGCGGAAATACTCAGATGCGCTAAGGCTCATGCGAGTTTCGCCAGCTTCGCAGACGCCCGACGTGAGCCCAGCTTGGCGGAGATACGAAGGCTCGTCTCCGCAGCCATTGGCCCGACCTCGCGGACGCGCTTGGCGGTCATGCGGGACGACAGTGAAGACACGGACAGGGCTGCCACCACGTGATCGTCATGCCCGAAGATCGGCGCAGCCACGCAGCGCACTTCCGGTTCATTCTCCCGATCGTCAATGGAGTATCCCCGCCGCCGAATGGCTTCAAAATCAGCACGAAGCAGGGCCGGATCCGTCATGGTTTTCTCAGTAAGCGGATGAAGCTCGGCGGCAAGGATCGGCCCCACCACTTCCTCCGGACTAAACGCGAGCATCGCCTTGCCTACAGCTGTGCAGTACGCCGGCATCGTAGCTCCGACCCGTGAAGCCATCCGAACCGTTGCCTCGTCCTCCACCTTGTCCAGGTAAACCACGTCGTGCCCGGAAAGCACCACCAGATGGCAGGTGCTTTCCGTGGCACGCATCAAGCTCCGGAGTTCGCCGTTGGCAACGCTCCGCAGGTCGACGCGGTCCAGATAGGACTGGCCCAGTCGAAGACAGCCGTGCCCCAGACGGAACTTGCCCGTCTCGTGATCACGTTCCAGCAGGTTTTCTTCAAGCAATGGCGCGGCGAGACGCAACAACGTGCTTTTGTTCAACCCGGAAAGCCGGGCGAGCTCCACCAGCGCGAGCCCATCCCCGTTGCCGGGCTCCTCCGCCACTACGGTCAGCAAAGCCAGCGCTTTGCGGAGTGATGCCGAAGAGTTCCGGGCATCCTTGCCTTCAATAGTCACTCAGTTCCTTACAAGCTGCTCGGCGTCGTAATCGCGCTTCCAACCCTCAACACCCGGCCGCTGCTGCCACGGCGTCGGGCCGGACAACGGCCGGTATTCCACCCCCATGGCCTCGAGCCGCGCCAGATGTGCGCCTGTGAGTCGGGTGAGGAACTCATCGTAGTCCCGGCCCCCGGGGTTGGACCAGAACACTTCGGCAATGGCGCTGAGCCGCGGGAACGCCGCAAACTGCACGCGGCGCGGTGAATCCAGGTGCTCGGTCCAGATGTTGGCTTGGGCTCCCAAAAGACGGCCCGGGAAGTCCGTATCCCCAAGGCCCGGCAACGGATCGAACTCATAGACAGCCTGCAGCGTGGTCACGAAACCCACGGGTATGGGCTCGTCATCGCCGTCAGCCTGGCGATGGTCCAGGTAGAGCTTGTGCTCGGGGCACATCACCACGTCGTAGCCGCTGCGGAGCGCGTCGATGCCGCCCTCGTAGCCACGCCAGGACGCTACGAGCGCGCCATCCGGCAGGCCGCCGTCGCCGATTTCATCCCACACGGACGTGGCACGCCCGTGGCCCTCCAGATGCAGGGCCAACTGTCCCACGAACCAGCTGTGCAAGCCGGAAACGTCGGCCAGGCCAAGCTCGGCGGCCTTGGCCTGCGCCTCCGCGCTGGCCTGCCATTGGGTCAACGGAACTTCGTCGCCGCCAAGGCTAATCCACGGGGAGGGGAAGATCTCCACCACTTCGTCCAGGACGTTCCGGTAGAACTCGAGGGAAGTGTCGGAGACTTCCAGGACGGTTTCGTTGATTCCCCAGCGCGTCCAGACCTCCACAGGCGCTGAACCCTCGGCCGGGCCCGCTCCGAGCTCCGGATACGCCGCGATCGCAGCCTGGCTGTGTCCCGGAACGTCGATCTCCGGGATGACCGTGATGTGCCGGTCGGCGGCGAAAGCGACGATCTCGCGGAGGTCGTCCTGCGTGTAGAAACCGCCGTGCGGGCGGGCGTCGAATACGCCTGCACGCCAGGAGCCCAGCGACGATTCACGGCGCCACGCACCGGTTTCGGTCAGCTTGGGATAGCGGTTGATCTGGATGCGCCAGCCTTGGTCGTCCGTGAGGTGAAGGTGCAGGACGTTCAACTTGTGAGCAGCCATCACCTCGATGAACCGCAGCAGGTTGTCCTTGGGCATGAAGTGCCGCGCGACATCCAGCATGGTTCCGCGGTAGCCGAACCGCGGCTTGTCCTCCACAGAAACGCGCGGCACAAGCCAGGTGGAAACGGCGGCAACGGGAGCCTGCCGCAGCGCAGCCGTTCCCATCAACTGCAAGAGCGTCTGCGCACCGTAGAAGGCGCCGGCAGGACCGCCCGCGGAAATCACGACGGCGTCACCCACCTCCAGGTGGTACGCCTCGGCATCGAGCGCGGGGTCAAGCAGCAGACGGATGCCCGCCTCGCCCACCGGCGCGTGCATGAGGTCCCACCCGGTGGCGGCCCCCAAAGCCCGGGCCAACCAACGGCGAGTACCGGCGAACGCGGGGTCGGCACCCAAAGTGGTACCGGCGTCGAGCTCCAACCCGCCTGTCCCCGCGGAGAAGGACCACGGTGCCGGGACCAACTGGTGGAGCGCGCTCATCCCTTCACCGCCCCGGCCAGCCCGGACACGAGCTTGCGCTGGACCGATACGAAGAAGATCAGCACAGGAATGGTCATGATGACCGAGCCGGCCATGATGGCTCCCCAATCGTTTTGGTCGGGCTTGAAGAACGTCAGCAGTGCCATGGGCAGCGTCTGGTTCTCCTGCGCGGAAATGATGAAGGTCTTGGCGAAGAGGAAGTCGTTCCACGTGGAAATGAACGAGAACACCGAACATGCCACCACACCCGGTGCCACCAGGGGGAACAGGATGGAGCGGACAAACCGGAAGCTGCCGGCGCCGTCCAAGCGGGCCGCCTCTTCAACTTCCAGCGGAACAGCGGCCACGAAACCGCGCAGCATCCAGATGGCGAACGGAATGCTGAAACCGACGTGGACCAGCACCAGCGAACCCAGTTGGTTCAGGCCAACCAACGGGATGGCCTCGCCGGCGTTGCGCAGCAGGAAGAACAGCGGAATCGTCAGGGCTTCAACAGGCACCATCTGGGACACCAGGATGATGATCAGCAGCTTGGTGCGCATCTTGAAGTTGTAGCGGGTCAACGCCACGGCCGCGAGGAACGCCAGGATGGTGGACAGAACCACCACCACCAGGGCCACGATCACGCTGTTCAGGAAGTACTGGCCAAAATTGTTCACACCAAGGACGCGCCCGAACGAGTCCAGCGACGGTTCCAGCGTGTACGGCGCCGCATCACCGGCGTCGAGCGCTGTCTTGGGCTTCAGCGCGGACAGCACCATCCAGAACAGCGGAAACGCAACGATCAGTGCGATGACAATCGCGGCAGCGTCGGCGCCGAAACGGCGCTTGCCCTGCTTGCGCAGCTTCTGCGGGGCGTCAGCTGTGGTGGTGCGGCGCGGGACTGATGAAACGTCGACGGCGGTCATAGGGCTTCGCCTGTTCTCTTGAGGATCCGGAGGTAGACCAGCGTGATGACCATGAGCAGGGCGGTCATGATCACGCCTAGGGCCGATCCAAGCCCGTAAAGGCTGGCGGCGAACGCTTGCTGGTATCCGTAGACATTCAGCACGAGGTTCTGGCCCGCGATCCCGCCACCGTTGGTCATGATGTAGATCTGCGAGAAGATCTTGAAGTTCCAAATGATCGACTGGATGGTCACCACGATCACGATCGGCCGCAACATCGGGAGCATGATGCTGCGGGCAATGCGGGGCATGGACGCGCCATCGATCCTGGCAGCCTCAATGACCTCCGTGGGGATGGCCTGGATGCCTGCGTAGACCGTCACCAACACGAACGGGAACGAGCACCACACCACTTCACTGGCGACGAGTCCGAAAGCCGACCACTTGTCGTAGGTCCAGGAGTAGCCCTGGAACTGCGTCAGCCCGATGGCCACCAGGGTCTTGTTGACCAAGCCCAACGTCGGCTCGAACAGGAACAGCCAAACAGCACTGCCCGTCACAGCAGGGGTAGCCCACGCACCGAGCGACACCACGAACAGCAGCGAGCGGACCCACGGGCGCAGCCTGGTGGCGAGCACTGCAAGCGAGCTACCCACCAGCAACGTGAAGACCACGCAAGCGGTAGCGAAGACCACCGTGTTGCCCAGGACGGTCCAGAACTGCGGATCGGCGAAGAGCTTCTGGTAGTTCTCCAACCCCACAAAGTTCAGGGGCGCCTTGCCGCTGACCTGCGCCTGCCGGTAGTCGTACAGCGAAACGTTGATCAACTGGAAGATCGGGTAGCCGAGCAGTGCAATCAGGACGATGAAGGCCGGGGCAAGGTAGAGCCAGGGCTCCAGTCCGCGCTTTCCGTTGGCGAAACGCTGGGACTTGCGTGCCGCCGTCGTCGGACCTTTGCCTGGTGCGCCTTGGGGCGCATCAGGGCGAACCGGCGTGAGCGCTGTCATGATGCGCCCTCGGTTGGTGATGGGGTGCAGCTTGGTGATGACGTGCGGCGCATTACTTGGACCCGAAAGCCGTGTTCATGGCGGTTGCGGCCTCGGTGGTCGCCGTGTCGACGTCAGCCTTGCCCGTAACCACCTTCTGGTACATGCCCGTGAAGACACCTTGTGCGTCGATGGTGGACCAGTTTTCGGTGACCGGGACGAACTTGGTTCCGGCGCCGAGCGTGTTGATGAAGGGTTCGACCTGCTTGTTGTTCTCCGCCACGGACCTCTGCACATCGCTGAATGTAGGGAGGTTGCCCATGGAGTCGAACATCTTCTGCTGGTACTTCTTGCTGGCCAGCAACTTCACGAACTCGGCGGCAAGCGTACGGCGTTCGCTGCTGTTGAAGACCCCGAGGTTGTTTCCGCCTGCGAAGGCCGGTGCGATGGATCCGGCGGTCTTGCCGGGAACGGGAACCACAGCGAACTTGTCCTTGATGGCGCTGGCGGCAACAGCCTTGTAGTTGAAGTCGCCGCCGATGGTCATAGCCGACTTACCGGCGATGAACTGCTGGACGCTGGCGTTGCCACCGAACTCGGCGCAGGTCTGGGCCGGGCAGATGTCGTCCTTGAGGAGGCGCGTGTACGCGGCGACGCCCTCGCGGGACTCAGCGGAGTCAAGACCCGAAACGAACGTGTCGCCTTCCTTCGTGGCGATTTCCCCGCCGTTGGCCCAGAGGTAGGGCATGGCGGAGAACTGTGCTGCGCCACCGACGGAGATACCCAGCAGGTCCGGGTTTGCTGCGCGGACAGCCCGGGCCACGGTTTCAACCTCATCCAAGGTCTTGGGAACCTGAAGGCCCAACTGCTGCAGGAGATCCGTTCGGTAGTAGAGCGCGCGAACGCCAACGAACCACGGCACACCGTAGTTCTTCCCGTCGATCTCGGTGGTGTCCAGGATCTTTTCATCGAGGTCCTTGGCCTCGTCCCAGGACTTAATGTCCTCGGTCACGTCCGCCAGACCACCGGATGCGACGTAGCTGGCGAGGTCCGTGTTGCCGAACTCAGCCACGTCCGGGGCGCTGGACGGATCGTTGAAGGCAGCCTTGAAGCGCTCGGCGCGGCTGTCCACGGGAATGTACTGGACATCGATCTTGGCACCACTGTGTGCCGCTTCGAATTCAGTGACTGCTTCCTTGACCACTGCGGACTTGGGATCCTGGTTGACCTCGGAGAAGAGCCAGACGCGGACGGTGCCGGTCTGCTCATCCGAGCTGGAGGCTGCGTTGTTTGAGGTGGGCGGAGCGCAGGCGGTCAATGCGAGCGCTGCGATGGCGATGGCCGCTGCGGAGCGTGCGAGTTTCAAGTGTCCTCCATGGAGAAAGTTGGGTTCCGCGGGACTTCCCCCTCCGCGGCTATGAAACCAAACACTATGAATGGGCAGGTGTGGGCGGAAGCACATTTCCCAAAAGGTTTGCAGTGCAAAACAAGAATCCAGTTTTTGGGCATTTTGGTCTATACCAAGGGGGTTAATCCCGCGCGTGGTCGGGCGTGTTTTCGGGTGACTGCTGCAGCCACCCCCCGCCGCCCGCCATCCTCTTGGGACCCTCATGGCCCGCCCCGCGGCACCATATCCTCCAGTGGTATGTAACTAATACCCCCCAGGGGTACTTGACTGATACCCCCTTGGGGTATAAGTTCACCTCATGAGCACACCGGATCTGAGCATGGGCCATCCAGACGCACCCATTATCGAGGTGGACCTAGAGCACGCCGCACCTCACGGCTACACCGCCAACAAGGACGCGTACCTCAAACGGTTGAAACGCATTGAAGGCCAGGTCCGTGGGATCGCCCGCATGGTCGAGGACGATAAGTACTGCATCGACATCCTCACGCAGGTTGCCGCGGCCACCAAGGCCCTCCACGCCGTGAGCCTTGGGCTTGTTGAGGAGCACATCGGCCACTGCGTCGTTGGCGCTGCCGCCGAGCCCGATCCCGAAGCCCGCGCCGAGCAGATCGATGCCAAAGTGAAGGAGGCAACCGATGCCATCGGGCGCCTGCTGCGGTAACACCACCTCAAACCACCACACCATCCAACTCAGCACCAAGGAGCACGCCATGAGCCAGACCATCCAGACCAACGTGAACGTTTCCGGCATGACCTGCGGCCACTGTGTGTCCAGCGTGAGCGAAGAACTTGAAGCACTCAGCGGTGTTGAGGGCGTAGCTGTAGACCTCAACCCGGGTGGCCTGACCACCGTAACGATCACGTCAACCAAGGAGCTCTCGCCCTCAGAAATTGGCGAAGCCGTGGCAGAAGCCGGCTACTTGGTGGTAGCCAACGAAGCTTAGGAGTCCTCTTGAGTAACCAGGAGACTTTCAACAAACCCGCACAGAGGGTCATCGAACTGGACATCGAGGGCATGACCTGCGCCTCGTGCGTCAATCGAGTGGAACGAAAACTGGGCAAGCTCGACGGCGTCGAGGCAAGCGTCAACCTGCCCCTCGAATCAGCCCACGTCACGGTCCCTGCGACCATGACGGACCAACAAATCGTGGACACGGTCAATGCCACTGGCTACAAAGCCACCGTCCGGCAAGCCCCAGCGCCGCACACCCGCGAACACGGCCTCCATGAGCACCACCACGGCAACGAGGCTCCGGAAGCAGAGCATGATGCCGGGCACGAAAATCACATGGATCACGGCCCCTCCGCCTCGACGCTCCGCCCACGCCTGATTGCCGCAGCGCTGTTGACCGTGCCGGTGTTCGCCATCTCGATGATCCCGGCCCTGCAGTTTGCCAACTGGGGCTGGGTCGTCGGCGCCTTGGCGCTGCCGGTGGTGAGCTGGGCCGCCTGGCCCTTCCATCGGGCCGCCGCCATCAACGCACGGCACTTCGCTTCGACCATGGACACGCTCGTCTCCATCGGTGTCATCGCCGCCTACCTCTACTCTGCGTGGCAGCTGTTCGCGGATCCCCGAATGACCGAACACCCGGGCATGGAAAGCATGTCCGGCGCCGGGCTGTACTTCGAGGTCGCCGCCATAGTCACCACGTTCCTGCTGCTCGGCCGCTACCTTGAAGCGAACGCCAAAGCAAAGGCCGGCAACGCCCTCAAGGCCCTGCTGAACCTTGGCGCCAAGGAGGCCACAATCCTCGTGGACGGCATGGAGCGAAAGATTCCGGCCGAACAACTCCTGGTGGACGACGTCATTGTGGTTCGCCCCGGTGAGAAAATCGCCACCGATGGCGTGGTCACCGACGGCGCATCCGCCGTCGACGCTTCCCTGGTGACGGGTGAATCGGTGCCGGTCGAAGTCAGACCGGGCAGCCTGGTAACGGGCGCGACGATCAACACATCGGGCCGCCTGCTGGTGCGGGCAACCCGCGTTGGTTCGGACACGACGCTCGCCCAGATGGGCCGCCTGGTCAGCCAGGCCCAGACCGGCAAGGCTCCCATCGCCCGACTCGCGGACAGGATCAGTTCGGTCTTCGTCCCCATTGTCCTGGTCATCGCCCTGGTCACCTTCCTGCTGTGGTTGTTCTTCTCGGGCGATCTCAATGCCGCCTTCACGGCCGCCGTCGCTGTCCTCGTGATCGCGTGCCCCTGTGCCTTGGGCCTGGCCACTCCTGTTGGCCTGCTGACCGGAACCGGTCGTGGCGCCCAGTTGGGCATCCTCATCAAGGGCCCCCAGGTTCTCGAGGACACCCGGCACGTGGACACCATCCTGCTGGACAAGACGGGCACCGTTACCAGCGGCAAGCTCGCCGTTGACCACACCGTTGCCCTGAATGGTCACTCCGCCGCCACCGTCCTGACCTTGGCGGGTGCGGTTGAGTCAGCCTCCGAACACCCGATCGCCCATGCAATTGCTGCCGCCGCGCAGGACGCAATGCACGACGCCGGCAGCCTGCCTCGCGTTGACGGTTTCAGTTCCGCTCCGGGCGGCGGCGTCCGGGGAACGGTTGCACTGGATGGTGCGGCGAAGAGTGTGGTCGTAGGGCGATCCGGCTGGCTCGAGCAGAACGGCATCACCCTTGAGCCGAGCCATCGGGATGCCCTGGCCACAGAGGAAAACCGCGGTGCCACAGCGATCTGGGTTGCAGTCGACGGCCAGCCAGCCGGGATTGTCAGCCTGAGCGACACCATTAAGCCCGGCTCGGCAGCGGCTATCCAAAAGTTGAAGGACCTGGGCATTCGCCCCATCCTCTTGACCGGGGACAACGCCGCCGTGGCCGCCCACGTGGCTGCCGCCGTCGGGATCCCACCGGAGGACGTGTTCGCCGGTGTACTGCCGGAGGGCAAAGTCGAGGCGGTCCGGAAGCTGCAGGCCTCCGGGGCTACGGTGGCCATGGCCGGTGATGGCGTCAATGACGCGGCGGCCTTGGCGCAATCGGACCTCGGCATCGCGATGGGATCGGGCACGGATGTTGCCATCGAGGCCTCGGATCTCACGGTGATGGGCAGCGACCTGGGTCAATTGGTGCAGGCAATCCAGCTATCCCGCAAGACCCTTTCGACCATCAAGACAAACCTGTTCTGGGCGTTCTTCTACAACGCGATCGGCATCCCGGTGGCAGCACTCGGATTCCTGAACCCGATGATCGCCGGCGCGGCAATGGCAGCGAGCTCGGTACTGGTAGTAGCGAACTCGCTGAGGCTCCGCTCTTTCGGGAAGTAAGCCCCACTGACTGGCAGTTGTGGTTGCTCCGAGCACTTCAGACCAGCCGCAACTGCCATCTACATTGACGGCAAAGCTAGGCCGTCCCGAACCGAACAGCGGCCCGGGCCTTCGCTTTGGCCGCTTCCTCGTCGCGGTTCTTCGCCGGGCCATGGCTCACCAGGGAGTCCAGGAGATGCTGCGTAATATGGGCGATCTCGTGGACTGCCTCGGCAAAGGCTTCCTCGTTGGCCTTGGAAGGCTTGGTGGATCCGCTGATCTTGCGCACATATTGCAGTGCTGCGGCCTCCACTTCGGCGTCCGTGGCATGCGGTTCGAAGTTATGCAGGGTCCTGATATTGCGGCACATAACCCCATGCTAACTATGGGCAGTGCTGCATGGGGAGGGGTGCCCATCGACGGTTTCAGGATTCCCGGGATAGGTTTTAGCTATTGGATCTTCCGGATGAGCCGGAGGCCGCTGGGGATGCCGAAGAGCTCGGGTCCGAACAAATGAAGGAGAATCTCATGGCTATTTGGGGTGCAGATGTTGATCAGCTTCGTCAGCTCGGTAACAAGCTGAAGGCAGGTGCCGAGAACATCGAGCAGCAGCGTTCACAGCTGAAGGGCGCTCTTGACGGCACCGACTGGAAGGGCCCGGACGCTGACAAGTTCCGCGGCGAGTGGGACAGCCAGCACGCTTCCAACCTGAAGAAGGTTGCCGACGCACTTCGCGAAGCCGGCGATCGCGCTCAGAAGAACGCTGAGCAGCAGCAGCAGGCCTCCAACTAAGACAGTTGGGAAGAACCCGGACGCACAAGCGTCCGGGTTCTTTGCTTTTAAGGTCCGGAAGGGCCTAGTAGCCGCGCGGCTCGTTGGCGACGCTCCCCGAAGGGACAGGCTCCACATCGTTCGGGTGATTCAGCACGCGGGCCGCGTCCTGCGCGGGCTCCGCGGCAGCATTTCGGGCGGCGCGACGGTCTCCGCGCAGCTCGTCAATGCGGACCAAGACAACGCCGCCCACAATCAAGAGGCCACCGAGCAACTGAATCGGGCCGGGGAGTTCACCCAACAGCAGCCATGCCCAGATCACCGCGAACAGCACCTCGGTCAGGGACACGAACGACGCCACTTTGGAACCCAGGCTCCGGGCGGCCATGATGCCGGAAACATAGGCCAGAACGGTAGCCAAAACGATGAGTCCCACGGCGGAAACCCACCACGGAGTGGTCCACGGCCCGAGAGTTGTGTCAGCAGTGCTGAACGTCATGGGCAGCAAGCCCAGAAGTCCGACGAGCCACATCACCAGCGCACCCACCAGGAGGCCGCCCGATGCGAGCACCAACGGTGGGAGGGTGTCATTTTCCTTGGCGGTGATGAAGAAGTAGATCACCAGGCACACGGCGGCGGCCATGCCCCAGAGAACCCCGATGAAGTCCACTTTCACGGCACCGGTCAGGTCGAGAACCAGCACCAGGCCACCCAGCGAGAGCAAAGCACCGGCAGCCGTAAGCGCACGCGGCCTGCGCCGGCTGGCGATCCACAGCCACAGCACGATCATCACGGGGGCCAGGTACTCCAGCAACAGGGCTACACCTACGGACAGGCGCGCAACAGCATTGAAGTAGAACAGCTGGCAGCCGGCGACCCCAATGAGGCCGAACAGCAGGATGGTCAGCCAGTTCTCCTTGAGTTGGTGCCAGCGGCCGCGAAGGACCACGACGGCGGGAATCAACAGGATCAGCGCAGCGCCGGTGAGGCGCACGGCAACCGCGGCACCGGGTGACCAGCCGGTTTCCAGCATCGATTTGGCGAACGAGCCGGACGTGCCGAAGACAGCGGAAGAAAAGAGTGCGATGCCGAGTCCCGATGCCAGGAAACCTTGTGCATCAGCCTTCGTCGTTGGAGCTGACACAGCAGCCTCCTGTCAGGAGTAAAGTGGGCTTATGGTCATGACAGTACTCCCGAATCACGTAAGGAGTCAAAGTGCTTTTTGCGCCTGACACCGAGGTTGCCCTTCGCAGCGTCGTCAACCTGATCAACACGGCCGCCAACGGGGAGGAAAAGCTCACCACGCTGGCCGACCTCGACGCCTTCCTGGATGCCGAAGAGTTCACGGGCTCGCGGGTCAACTCCCCCGCGGAGCTGACCAGCATCAAACGACTTCGCAGCGAATTGGCGGCGCTCTGGACTGCCGACGAGGACACCGCGGCCAAGTCCGTCAACAAGCTGCTGGTCGACGCCAAGGCACTCCCCCAGCTGGTGAAGCACGACCATTGGGACTGGCACCTCCACGCCACTACCCCGGAAGCACCGCTGGCAGACCGCATGGGCACCGAGGCAGCAATGGCCATCATCGACGTGATCCGCAGTAAAGAGATGGACCGCATGCGGGTGTGTGCCGCCGAGGATTGCGACGCCGTGGTGCTGGACCTCACCCGCAACCGGTCAAAGCTTTACTGCGACACCGGCAACTGCGCCAACCGCGCCCACGTCGCCGCATACCGGGCAAGGAAAGCGGCGGAGGACGATCATGGAGTACATCAACGGTGACGGGCACCTCGTGACGCGGTGAACGCCACGGCACCCACAAAAAAGCGCTCCCCCACCGAAGTGGGGAAGCGCTGGAAGGTCAGCGGCCGGCGTCGGGCGTTTCAGTCTGGTCGTCGGGATCCAGGGGATTACTGGAACCGTGGGGCCGCTTGGAACTGAGGTTGACTCCGGAACCCTTGCCGAGGTGGTCGGCGTTTTCCTTGTGGCTCATCGAAAGCATGGCGGCCACGACGAGGCTCACGATGAACGCGATGCCCGCACCGGTGAAGGCGAGGTCGAACCGCGGGGCCTTTGCGCTGCCCCCGGAAGCGAAGATGAGCACGGCGACAAAGGCCAGTACTGCAAAGAACGCGGAGAACATGAGGGGTCCCTTGACCGAGGTCCGCATCTTGCGCGGTTCTCCTGGTGTCTGGTCAGCCACGGTCATTCCTCCAATGATGGCGGATCGCGTCCGCCGGTCTACAAAAGTTCTACAAGGAGTAGAACGTCCAGCTACTAGTTTACGGCCTCGGGCGAAGCACTCGGCCCAGCAGCCTGGGCAGTGCCCGTCGAAGCAGTCTTGGCGTCATGTCGCAAGGTCAGTCCGGACAGAATCCAGAGCACGCCGGAAATGATGGCTCCTCCACCGGCAACACCCAGCAGCGCGTGGGCTCCGAGGGAGGTGAAGAACGGCAGCATGACGGCCGTCCCCACAGTAATGACGCCGGAAATGAGCCAGTCCCTTGCCAGCACGTCACGCCTCCTGAGGCCATGGACCACTTCAAGGAGGCCCAGAACCAACAGTGCCAACATCGCGGAAAGAGCGACGCCCGCGTCAGACTGGGTAACCAGGGCGCCGATTCCGCCGAGTGCAACCACCAAGGGCACGGCCACCGGCAAAGCGTTCGACCTCCATACGGCGCCGGCAGTCGCCAGCAAGTAGAGGCCCACAGCCCACGCCAGGACCTGCACGGACGGCGAAGCCCAGAAGATGGTGACAGCGCCGAACACCAGAGCCACCGCAGCCCTGATCAGCACGGGTTTCCAGAGCCCGGCCGCGGAAGCAGAGGGAGTCTGGGCAGGAGTCGCTGGGAGAGTCACCCGTCCAGTTTAGTGGGAACCCAGCACCATCCAGCGATCAGTGCGTGCGCGGAGCCCCAAAGTCACCCCGCGGGCCAGCATGTAGCCCAGCGCAAACGCCGCCCACAGCCACAGAAGCCCCGCCTCGCCGTCGGGCCTTATCTGGTGGATGGCCACCAACAGCGGCAAATACACGGCAAGATTTACGACGCCGGCAATCGCCAAATAGCGAGCGTCGCCAGCGCCGATGAGGACTCCGTCGAGGACGAAGACGTACCCGGCCAACGGCTGTCCCACCGCCAAGACCCACAGCGCGACGGTGAGGGCGGAGCGGACACCCTCGTCGGACGTGAAGATGTAGCCGGCCCAAGGAGCCGCAACTGCAAGGAGCGCCCCGGTCAACACGCCGAAGCCGAGGCCCCAACGGATCATGGTGCGGGTCAACTCCCGGACACGTCCGGCGTTCCTGGCCCCGAGTTCCTTACCGATCAGTGCCTGCGCAGCAATGGCCAGCGCATCCAAGGCAAAGGCGAGGAAGGAGAAGATGGTCATGGCCAGTTGGTGCGCCGCCAGGTTCACGGCACCTTGGGCCGTGACCACCAGGACGGTTGCCAGGATGGCGAGGCGGAGGCTCAGGGTGCGAAGCATGAGCCACGAACCCACCTTCGTCATGGCGCGGACGCCGTGCCAGTCCGGCCTCAAGGACACCCCATGGTGACGCGCATTCCGGCTCACCATCACCAGGTAGACGGCCGCCATGGCCCACTGCGCGATGCTGGTACCGATCGCCGAACCCGCCACGGACATGTTCAACCCGTACACAAAAAACACGTTGAGGGCGATGTTGACGGCGAATCCCGCGGTTGCCACCACCAGCGGCGTCCGGGTGTCCTGCAACCCCCGGAGGACACCCGTGCCGGCAAAAATCAGGAGCATCGCAGCCAGGCCAGGCATGGACCATCGCAGGTAATCGACGGCGAACTGGCGAACTTCTCCCGTGGCTCCCATGAAGCCAACCAGCGGCTCGGCCGCCACAAAACCAACCACAGCGAGCGCCAAGCCAAGCAACAGAGCCAGCCACACGCCGTCGCGCCCTGCCGCAAGAGCCTTGCCTAACTTGCCGTCGCCGATCGCACGGGCGACCGCCGGCGTCGTCGAATACGCCAGGAAGACCATGAGTCCCACGGCGGTGTGCAAAATCGTGGAGGCGAGTCCAACCCCGGCGAGCTGGTCGACGCCCAGATGTCCCACGATGGCGGAGTCGGCCAGCAGGAACAGCGGCTCCGCAATGAGGGCGCCGAAGGCGGGGACGGCGAGGCGCAGGATCTCGCGGGCATTGGAGCGCACGGGCGTGGTTGTGGTTTGTGGCACTAAACAAGCCTAGTCGGCTGCGGGCCGGGTACATTTGGGCCGTGTCACACGAGCATCCCGTCACCGTTTCCGTCGCCCGCACCATCCTCCCCGGCTATACCCGCCAGGCCAATGCCTGGGCCCACGCCGGCCAGGAACTTGCCCGCGAATGGCCGGGCTACCTGGGCTCGGGTTGGGTCCGCAACGGCATCGACTCCGCGGAATGGCACATGCTCTACCGCTTCGCTGATGCCGAGTCGCTGCAAGCCTGGGAGGACTCGGAGGAGCGGCGCTGGTGGATCGACAGCGCCAGGGACATGATGGAAACCACCCGCGTGGAGCGGCACACGGGAATCGAGGGCTGGTTCTCGCGGCCGGGCGACGTGTCCGTGGTGGTCCCCGAGACGGTGGTGCCGCCGCGATGGAAGCAGGCCATCAGTATCTTCCTGCCATTCTTCCCGCTGAGCTTGCTGGCCAATTTCCTGTTGCACCCCCTCACGCAGGACTGGCCGTTGGTGTTCGCCGTCCTTCTCAACATCGTGATCCTCACGCCGCTGATGACGTACATCTTCCTGCCGGTCACTACCCGGCTCCTGCAGCCGTGGCTCCAGGCGAAGCCCCGGCGCAGTCGCTCCGTTCGGGTCAAGGAGATTCGGCGATGACCTACCTTCTTTCCCCGGACAAGGACCGGGTGGACCGCGACTGGCTCTGGGCGCAGCTCTCCACCAAGGTCTACTGGGCAAAGTGGCGCACCCGCGCTGATGTCGAAGCGCAACTGGACAACGCCTGGCGGATTATTGGCGCCTACGACTCCGAAACCGGCGCGATGGTGGGGTACGCCCGCGCCTTTTCCGACGGCGTCGCCCTGGCCTACCTGGCCGACGTTTACGTGGAGGAGTCCGCACGCGGACAGTCGCTGGGCAAGGCCATGGTGCGGGAAATGATCGACGCCGGGCCGGGGGCAAACTTCCGCTGGATGCTCCACACCAGCGACGCGCACGGGCTGTACCAGCAGTTCGGATTCGTGGAACCGGACGCGCGCTACCTCGAGCGTCCCGAAACGAGGTAGCTCTTGTTTTGGTCATAAAAAGCCACGATTAGTTGACACTTCAACTTAACTCGGGAAGGGTTGAGGTCATGAACAAGTCCAGCTTGACCACCACAGCCCTGACCATCCTGCGCGTCATTGCAGGATTTCTCTTCGCCGCGCACGGTTGGCAGAAGTTCAACGAATTCACCATCGCAGGCACGCAAGCCTCCTTCACCCAGATGGGCGTCCCCGGCGCCTCAGCAGTAGCACCGATCGTGGCAACCCTGGAACTCGTGGGCGGCATCGCCCTGATCATCGGGTTCCTGACCCGCGTGTTCGCGGCCCTTCTGGCCGTCAACATGCTGGGCGCGCTCTTCCTGGTGCACGCCCCGGCCGGCGTCTTCGTCGGCAACGGCGGGTACGAACTGGTCCTGCTCTTCGCCGGCGCCGCGCTGGCCTTGGCCCTTGCGGGTGCCGGCAGGATCTCCGCCGACGCCGCCCTGTTCGGCCGCCCGGGATCCAAACTCCGCGTCCTCGCGTAACCCAAGACCCCCGACGCTCTCTCACCTAACGCCCCCAAAAAGCCGACGCTCTCTCACCTAACGCCCCCAAAAAGCCGACGCTCTCTCACCTAACGCCCCCAAAAAGCCGACGCTCTCTCACCTAACGGCCCCAAAAAGCCGACGCTCTCCCCCTTTCTTCAAGAAAGTGAGAAAGCGTCGGCGATTAACCGGCGGAAGGTGAGAGAGCGTCGGCATTTAACCGGCGGGAGGTGAGAGGGCGTGCTAGCCCTTCACACCGGTCAGCTCGTTGGGGACATGCTCCAACTGCGCCGACTTCACCACCTTGCCAGCACCCAAGTCCACCGCATGAATAGTGCGCGTCGCGGGTTCGGTGACGAACGCCGTCGAGCCTTGAACGAACAGCGTAGGCCGCGGGTCCTGCCATGTTGTGGACTCCTCCCAGGCTCCAACCACCGGGATCGTCGCGGTGACAGCTCCGCTGAGGGGCTCGATGACCCGCAGGCCGCCATCCGTACCGAGTACCAGCGCTTCACCCGCCGGGCCGCGGCCGAGTGAGCGGAAGGAGTAGCTGGTGCCGATGTCCACCAGTTGCAGGCTGGCAGTTTCGGTGTTGACCAAGGAGATCCGGGTGGGCCGCTCGAGCTCGGCCGCCTTGTCCACTTTGTAGTCACCCAGAATCACCGGCGACTTTTCGGAGCCCGCCTGGTTTCCCATCCGACCGTAGGCGTCAGGGCTGGCGACCTTGGTGATCGCGCCGCCCTTGTAGATCAGCATCCCGTTTTCGCAACCAACCACCACAGCTTCACCCGCGGCTACGGCCTCGCCGTGAACTCCGGGGCACTCCTCGTTACGCACCACTTCAGTGCGATCCTGCCCCTTGCCGGCCGTCAGGACCGCGATCCCCGAACGCCCTACCTCATTTCCGACGGTCACCAGCAACTTGCCGTCTTCAAGCTCCACAGCCACGCCGTGATGCGCCTCCGGCGTGGTGTACACATCCGTCGGAGGCAGCTTTCCATCCTCCACGGCAGCCGCCAGCGCGGAGGTTTCGAAGCTCTCCACCTTGCCCGAACCGTCGTTGAACAGCACGGTCTTGCCCGCGTGCAGCACAACGTGCCCGGCCTTTTCCGCGGCGAACGCCACGTCAGTCAGCTGGGGGTTGGCCACATAGTGATGGCTGTGGTCGCCGTGCGGCTCGGTCCATGCGCCGGCATCGAAGAGACGGAAGGAGTCGCCCGTGGACACGAAAACGTGGCGCTCATCGCCGGCCGGGTTCAGGCGGTTGAAACCGGACATTTCCGCAGTTCCTACCTGCTCAAGCGAGGTTGCGTCCAAAACTGAAATTCCGGCGTCGTGCGTGTAAACGAGCCTCGGCGTCGGCGCTCCAGCCTCTTTTGCGGTGGCGGTCGATGGTGCTGAAGGCGACACGTCACCTGCGGTGCCCGCCGAATCGCCGGGGCCGACGCAGGCGGTCAGCAACAGGGCAGAGAGTCCGACGGCGGCAATCGGCAACGCGCGAAGGCGGCGTTTGAGGGTGGTTGGGACAGGGGTCATGGGAGTGAGGTGATGAGGCATGTTTAAATGATATTGATTCTCATTTAGATCGCAAATTGGCCTATGCTCCCCGCCCCCGCTGTTAGTCTCAACAAGATGCCCACCATTACTCTTTCGCTGCGAACCGAAAGCCTGCGATGACCACCATCCTCACCGGCGTCGGCGCCAGCGCCGGAATTGTCCAGGGACCGGCCCGGCTCATTCACGGGCCGGACGAATTCAACCGCTTCCAGTCCGGCGATGTGCTGATTTGCCGCACCACCGATCCAGCCTGGACACCTCTCCTGGGCATGGCCTCAGCCGTGGTCACCCAAACCGGCGGAATGCTGTCCCACGCAGCAATTGTGGCCAGGGAGTACGGGATTCCCGCAGTGCTCGGAGTCCGTGACGCACTGGAAACACTCCTCGACGGAAGCCGGCTGACAGTAGATGGGGCGCAGGGAACCGTCACCGTGCAGGACAGTAAATGACGCTGCTGACCCTGCACGCCGTACGACTTCTCGGGTTCGCGGATACGGAGGCTGTAGCGGCCCGCTTCGCCCGGGATCGCGCGGTGGTGGAGTCCGAACTCATCGACGCCGGAGTGGCTGGCTTCGTTTCGTACAGCACCTTCGCCGGGACCAGTGGTTGGTCACTGTCCAGCCTCGGGCGAGCCGAAAATGAACGGCTGCTGGCCCACGAACTCGACGATGCGGAGGCACGTGGCACTGTTGTTGCCGTGCACGAGGAATTCGCAGACTTCAACACCGGCGTAGTGGGCGCCTGCAGTGCCGTCCAGTTGCAGTCTTCAGCTACTGACGATGCCATGGACGTCCTGATCGGCGCCCTGGCTGCATGGCGTCCGCTGGAAGTCCAACTGACCGGTTTGCTGCCTCGGTTCGATGGCTACTCCGAGCGCCTGATGGGAGCACTGAGGCATGCCCCGGAGGGTACGGCGTGGCTGACGGCCACGGATCGCGACTCCTTCCATCGGGTCTGGTTCGAGCTGCACGAGGATCTCATCGCGACCCTGGGGCTCCAGCGAGCCTGACGCGTCTGGCCGGGGCGGCTTCTGGCCGGAGCGGCTTCTGGTCGGCGCGACAGCCGGGATTGACTTAGTCACGTAACAGAAACCTGCCAACAGTAAACTTCGAAACATGAGCGATGATGCCGCCAACTCAGTGACCCTCCGCTTCCTCGCGGCCCCCATGGACATCGGACACAGCGGATCGGTCGACGCCGGAACCGTCCTCGAGTGGGTGGACAAAGCGGCCTATGCCGCAGCGGTTGGGTGGGCCAAGTCCTACTGCGTCACGGCCTATGTGGGCAACATCCACTTCACGGATCCGGTCAACAGCGGCGACATGGTGGAAGTGACCTCCACGATTGTTTACACCGGCCGATCCTCCATGCACATCCACACCGTGGTCAGCTCGCGCGATCCCAAGGGCGGGCCGGAGACGATGCACAGCCAGTGCATGGTGATTTTCGTAGCGGTGGGGCCGGACGGCAAGCCCATTCCTGTCCCCCAGTTCGAGCCGTCGACGCCTGAAGAGATCGAGCAACGGGACCACGCGCTGGCACGCATTGAGGTCCGCGAGCAGATCGTCAACGCGATGAACGCACAGGAATATACCGACGCCGGCACCGCCGAGCGGGTCACGCTGAGGTTCATGGCGTCCCCCACTGATGTGAACTGGGGCGGCAAGGTCCACGGTGGCATCGTCATGAAGTGGATCGACGAAGCGGCCTATGTTTGTGCCTCCCGCTACTGCGGCAAGGACACTGTGGCTGTGTTCTCCGGAGGCGTGCGTTTCTACAGGCCCCTCCTGATCGGCCACGTTGTTGAGGTCGAAGCCCGACTCGTCTACACGGGAGCCAAGGGAATGCACATCGCTGTGCATGTCCGCTCCGGAGACCCCAAGACCCGTGAAATGAACCTGACCACGTATTGCCTCACAGTGATGGTGGCCCGGGATGAAACAGGGACGGCGGTGCCGATTCCCGAATGGGTTCCCGTGTCAGACGAGGACAAGAAGCTGCACGCCCATGCCCGTGAACTGCTGGAAATCCGTGGTCGGGCACCAGGAAACCGCCTGCCGGATCACCTGCTGAAAGCGGCTGGCAACTAAAGGGGCCGTTTAGTCATGGGTGACGATGCTCAAGTCCAGGTGCTTCAGCCGCGCAGCATCGGCCAGGACATCCAGCCGGGCGATTCGCCCATGCAGGATCGTGAACGCCATGATCGAAACCACCCGTCCGTTCAGCACCGCTGCCACGCCTGGCCGCTGGTCGATCAGGATGGGCGTGGAATGCGCGGCCAAGCGCGCAGACAGGACCGCCTGCTCCGTGATCGCCTGGGCACCTTGGAGGGTTTGGGTGCTGGTGCCGTAATCAGCCCGCAGCACTGCGCCGTCGTCGAGCAGCCCCAACAGCGCCTTGAAGTCTCCTTGCTGAGCCGCAACAAGCCAGGCGTTCACCAACTCTCGTGCGTGTTCCGGCCTAGGTCGGAGCGGTGCCGGTGCGCCCTGGAGCCGTCGGCGGGCGCGGGAGGCGAGCTGGCGGGCGGCATCGACAGACCGGTCGAGCGCCACGGCTATTTCCTCAAATGGACAACCGAAGACATCGTGCAGGACGAACGCCACCCGCTCTGCCGGCGATAGAGTCTCCAGCACTACGAAGAGGGCTACGCTGAGGTGGTCGCTGCGCTCGGCTTCCTCCACAGGGTCGCCGGTGATTGCGCTGGGCTCATCCAGCCACGGTTCCACGTGCCAGGACTGCTCGCGAGCGCGACGGGGTGCCCGCAAAGCGTCGAGGCTCAGACGGGAGACAACCGTCGTCAGCCAGGCATCCAGATTCTCTATCCCGTCGGCGTCGGTGCGTTCCAGCCGCAACCACGCCTCCTGCACCACGTCCTCGGCGTCAGCAGTGGATGAGAGCAGTCTGCTGGCGATGGCCACCAGGCGCGGCCGGGCCTTCTCAAAGCGCCGGGCCAGAATTCCCTGATCTGTCATGTCACATCCTCGTTGTCTCGATCGTCATCATACTGACGAGCCGGACGGCCTCGACGTGACATCCAACAAGGAGACGACCAATGAATACACCCATTCTCGTGACCGGAGGCACCGGCACCATCGGCCAGCGGGTGGTCCCGCTCCTCCGGTCAACCGGCCGGAACGTCCGCATTCTTAGTCGTCACCCCGGCGTCAATGAGCCCGCCGTCGAATACGTGCAAGGAGACACTGTGGCCGGCGTCGGCCTCGAGGCAGCACTGGACGGAGTGGACACTGTCCTCCACTTGGCGGGCGGGGCAAAAGGGGACGACGTCGCTGCACGAAACCTTGCGGAGGCAGCGAGGTCTGCGGGGACCTCGCATCTGATCCTTATCTCGGTGATAGGCGCGGATAAGATGCCAATCGGGTACTTCCGGGCAAAGGCCGCGGCAGAACGGGCGATCGCGGAGTCCGGCGTTCCATGGACGGTGGTGCGGGCGGCTCAACTGCACGACTTCGTCCTCCCCCTGGTGAAGGGCCTCGCGCGTATGCCGCTCACAATTGC
Organism: Paenarthrobacter sp. TE4293; assembly: GCF_050435325.1. NCBI lineage: Bacteria > Bacillati > Actinomycetota > Actinomycetes > Micrococcales > Micrococcaceae > Paenarthrobacter > Paenarthrobacter sp. TE4293. The sequence continues at coordinate 72,948 of NZ_JBNJRY010000010.1, read as the reverse complement.
TCCGCGCGGGCTGCGCTTTGAGCCGGTGCACGCAGGCGAGGTCGCAGCCCGCCTGGCCGAACTCGCCCTCGCCGAACCGGCCGGACGCGTGGCCGACATCGCCGGGCCGGAGGTACTCGACATCCCGCAACTGCTGGCTGCCTACACCGGCATCCACGGCCGTCGCCGCCCCACACTGCCCATCCGCCTGCCCGGAGCAGTTGGTCGCGCCTACCGGGCCGGCGACAATCTGGCTGGTGCCGGGGCGCAGCGTATGGCATGCAGTTGGGCAGAGTTCCTTGCCGAACAGCATGCGGCCACGCAGGGGGTTTCCGTCATCGGTTAAGGCTCACCGTGGGACGGACTGCCCCCGGCTGCAGCCATGCCATCGCTGCGAGATGGTCGGTGCCTGGAGTTGTTATCACGGACGCTCCGGAAGAGGTGAACCCGCGGAAAAGAATATGGTCCGGTCGGGTGGCAGGAAGGCTGGCCGGCCAGGTGAACCCAAAGCCGGACCGGGCGTCGTCGAGCGTTGCCAGCAGTGGGCCGAACGAGCGGTCCGTGGTGGCCGCATTGAAGTCTCCAACCACCAAGAGTCGCGGCGACGGATCCGCCTCTACTATCCCGCTGAGCTTGGCCAGCCCGCTGTTCCTGTTGCCTACTTTGCCGGGTCGGACCGAGGGCAGATGGACAGCATAGAGCTGGACGGGGCCGTCGGGCGATTCCAACTGCATGCTCATGGCGCGGGACCAGCCAAGCCCCAAGGCGAGGGGCCGGCCTTGGCTGAGGGGAAACCTGCTCCACACTCCCACTGTGCCCGATACCTGCCGATACGCGAACGTCCGGTCCATCAGCGGAGATATCCGTTCCAGGGTGGGACCCGTGAGCTCCTGAAGTACCACGACGTCGGCGCCGGACGTGATCAGCTTCTCCATGGCCTCGGAGGCATCCGGGTTTCCTGCGCGGAGGTTCTGTGTGACCACGCTCCATCCGCTGCCGGTCTCCCCCGAGGCGACCGCGGCAGAAGCCGGCCCGGCGCCCGTGGCCATGATTGGCAGGAAGACCAGGCACCAGGAAACGAGAGCGGCCGCCGCTGGGATGGAGCCAGCCCACGCTCTCGAGAGCAACGCCACGATCAAAAGGGCGACGACGACCAGCCCGAGCCAGGGCAGGAAGCTCTCGATGACCAGTGCTGCCCCTTGAGCCTCCGGCACCAGCCCGTGGCCGAAGATCAGTGCCATCAATGACCCCGCCGCGATGCCCACAACCCAGTCCCGGGCACGTGGACGGCGACGGCGACGGGGACGGCGACGGCGGGACTCAAGCAGGCCTCGCTGCGCGGCGGTGGCGTAGGTGGTTCCGGTGTCCTTATCCATGACCCCATGTTTCAGAAGGGACGTTAAAGGATTCTGAAGCCCCGCGAACTATGCTGGTGGCCATGACGGAGCCCATAACAGTCCTGGTCGTCGACGACGATCCGGATATCAGGAGCTCCCTTCAGTCCCTGCTTGAAACGACCGGCTACCGGGTTGAAACGGCAGCTGACGGACGTGAGGCTCTCGAAAGGGTCGCCGCAACGTCTCCGGATCTGCTGGTGGCGGACGTTTTGATGCCGCTGATGGATGGGCTCGGCCTCTGCCGGATGCTCCGGGCGGCCGGCAACACCGTCCCGATCCTCTTGCTCACGGCCCGCAGCGATGTGGCTGACTGCGTTGCAGGTTTGGACGCCGGAGCGGACGATTTCCTTTCCAAGCCGTTTGAACCTGATGAACTGCTGGCACGATTGCGGGCCATGGCACGCCGGACAGCCCACCTTCCTGCCAGCCCCACCGTGTACAACGATCTGGAATTGGTCCCCGAAGCTCACGCTGTGAGGCTAAACGGACGCTGGATTGACCTCAGCAGCACCGAATACGCCATCCTTTGCGTGCTTGCGGAAAACCCGGAGCAAGCACTCAGCCGGGGGCAAATCAGCGACGCCGTGTGGGGATACGCCATGACTCCAGCCTCCAATTCATTGGAGGTTTACATCAGCTACCTGCGTCGAAAACTGGAAGCCGAGGGTGAGCCACGGATCATCCAGACCGTTCGGGGCGTCGGATACAGGCTGGCCGCAACGTGACGCTGCGGCTGCGGATGACACTGGTGATCGCGGCGGCCATCACTCTCACTGTTTCAGTGTTCGCGGTATTGGTGTACGTCTTCGTGGGTCATGAACTGCGCAAGAACGAGGATCTCTCCCTGAGGCGCGAATCGGATCGCATCATCCAGCTGATCCAGACCGATCCCAATTGGCAGGGCTTCTCGCAGTGCACCTGGGTCCGTTCGCCGGCCTGCGCGCAGGTAGTGGCGCCTACCTCCGTCGAGGACCCGGACTCCGGCGCCGGGCCGGCATTGCCCATCACCGCTCAGATGCGGGAGGTGGCATCCGGCCAAAGCCCGGCCTTTTTCACCGAAGCGGCCATCAGCGATGACCCTATCCGCGTGTACGTCCGGCCACTGCCGAATGAGCGTGCCTTGGTAGTGGGTGTTCGGGACGACAGGGTGCTGGCGTCCTTCGAGCGACTCGGTTGGCTGCTCGCGGCGACAGTGCTGGGAGCCTTGGTGGTGGCCGCAGGCACTGCCTACGTGGCCGCACGACGCGGACTACGTCCGGTAGACCGGCTCACGGCCGTAGCCGAGGGTATCGCCCAAACCGGCAACACTGACATCAGGATCCCTCAAAGCACAACCACTGAGATCAACCGGCTCAGCAACGCCTTCAATACGATGCTGAGCGAATTGGAGCAGTCCCGCCACCAGCAGGAACAACTGATTGCCGACGCTTCCCATGAATTGCGGACGCCCCTGACGTCGCTGCGGACAAACGCCGCCATGCTCAGGAATCCCGAACTTTCCCAGGGCAGCAAAGAAGGCATCACCGGAGCCCTGGAGCATGAACTGATAGCCATGCAGTCGCTCATCGAGGACCTGATCGATCTGGCCCGCAACAAGGAGTCCCCTTCCTTCATCGAGGAAATGGACCTCAACGAACTTGTTCTCTTCTGCATGGACAACGCGGAACGGCGTTACCCCGGGGTGGCGTGGTCCCTGGAAGGGCCCGGCGACCCTCTGCTCGTGGCAGGAGATCGGGTCAGGCTGGCCCGCGCCATCACCAATCTGCTGGACAATGCCGGCAAGTTCACTCCCGATCCAGGCCAGGTCCGGGTATGCCTCAGCGTTTCGGGGCGCAGCGTCACTCTTGATGTGCGGGATACGGGACCGGGTATCAGGACGGAGGACCTGGACCATGTCTTTGACAGATTCTACCGGTCCACCAGCGCACGAAGCGTGGCCGGATCCGGCGTGGGACTCGCTGTGGTTCACAATGTAGCCGTGGCCCACAACGGCACGGCGAAGGCGCACCCGAGCCACAGCGGAGCACACTTCAGCCTTAGCCTGCCGCTGGCCGAAGACAGCTAGGCACCTCGCCGGATCGTCACCCTGGCCTCAGCACGCAGAACTCGTTGCCCTCGGGGTCCGCGAGGCAACGCCATGACACGTCGCCCTGGCCGACGTCAGCGTCGGCAGCGCCAAGCGCATGCAGCCTTGCCACCTCTCCCGCTTGATCGTCGCCGGGATACGGCATCAGGTCGAGATGGATACGGTTCTGTAGTCCGTCCGGGTCTGGAGTGCGAAGCAACTCCAAATATGGCCCGACCCCCTTGGATGAACGCAGCCTTGCGTGATCATCGTTCACTTCGTGGAGGGTCCAGTCCGTCGCTTCGTTCCAGAAGTTGGCCATGGCGCGCGGATCTGCGCAATTGACCACCACGGTGGCGATGGGACCGGTGTCCTGGTAGATCGGACGGGGTTCCAGGACGCAGAAAAGGTTGCCCTCGGGATCGGCAAGTACCGTCCACGGCACATTTCCCTGGCCTATGTCGGCCGGTGTCGCTCCGAGCTCCTTGAGGCGCGCAACCAGCTCCGTTTGATGAGCTGCCGATGAAGTGGCCAGATCCAGATGCGCGCGGTATTTCACTGTTTCCGGATCCGGAACTGTCACAACATCAATGCAGACGGCTGAAGGGTCCGGCCACGTGAAACCCACGGGTTCAACGTTGGTCACACCGGGTCCCTCACTGGAAACACCCCAGCCGAGTGCGTCAGCCCAAAATCGCCCGAGAGTCGTGTCATCCCGGGCTTTGAAATTCACCTGAACCAGTCGCAGTCCCATGCCGCACTACCCTATACCCGGCTCGAGCCGGATACCGGAGCCCCACTACTGTCCGCAGGCTCTGAAACGGCCCGAATTACCCCACCAAGTTCTCCGCAGCACCGTCCATGTGCGCGATGATCGTCTCCCGTGCCTTGGCGGCATTTCCGGTTTCAATGGCGGCAACAATGTCGTGATGCCGCCCGACACTCATGTTCCGCGTGGCGCGTTCCAGTCCGGCGAACATGATGGACATCCGGATGGAGCCCTCCAGGGATTCCCACGAATGCAGCAGGGTTTCGTTCCCGGACAGCCGGCAGAGGGTGCGGTGGAACTCGAGGTCGGATTCGATCCGCTCCTCCAGTGAGGACTTGGCGGCTTTGTCCATATTGTCGACGGCGGCACGCAGCTCTGCGAGCACGGCCTCCTTGTCGGGCATGTCGCTGAGGGTCCGGGCAGCCAATGATTCCAGGGCGCCACGGACGGCGAAGATGTCGCGGATTTCCTTGACGTCCAGGTGTCGCACGGACATGCGGCCGCGCGCTCCGGCGGAGATCAGGCCTTCCTGCTCCAGCTGGCGCAGGGCTTCGCGGAGGGTGCCGCGGCTGATCTGCAACATCTCGGAAAGTTCGGTTTCCACGAGGTGCCGCCCGGGTTCGAGTTCACCACTGGTGATGGCGGTCCGCAGTGCTGCGAGCGCCTGTTCGCGCAGGCTCTTCTTCTCAAGTCCCAGCAGGGAGGCGGTGGCCATGGTGTGTCCTCGGTTCTTTGGGCAACTGCTGACAGTCTGGTGTTAACAGTTGATACTACGGGCAGGAGTCCGGGACGGGCAGTCATGTCCTTCCCGCACTCCTGCCGGATAACAAGAACTCAGCCGAGTTCGGCCAGCACCTTGGCCACGATCCGGTCCACGGACAGTCCGTACCGTTCGTGCAGCGTTGGCAGCGCACCGGCGTCGAGGAACTGGTCAGGAAGGCCGATGGGAACCACGCGCTTGCCGAGACCGGCAGTCACGACGGCGGACGCGACAGTTTCGAACAGACCGCCAACAACGGTGTGGTTCTCCAGCGTCACGGCGAGACGGTCCGTGTTCAGCTCTGCCAGGACGGTGGCGGAGTCGAACGGCTTGATGGTGGGCGTGTGCACCACGGCCACGTCCACGTTGTGCTTCGCCAGCGCATCCGCAGCCTGCAGGGCACGCATGGTCATCAGGCCGGAGGACACGAACACGACGTCATTGCCGCCGCGAAGAACCTTCGCCTTGCCGAGCTCGAACGTGTAGTCGTACTCGTCGAGCACGGTGGGCACGTTGCCGCGGAGCAAGCGCAGGTACGTGGGCCCTTCAGAGGCCGCGAGCTGGGGCACTGCCTGCTCGATATCCACGGAATCGCAGGGGTCCACGATGGTCAGGTTGGGCATGCCGCGGAAGATCGCCATGTCCTCGGTGGCCTGGTGGCTGGGACCGTAGCCGGTGGTCAGGCCGGGCAATCCGCCAATGATGTTGACGTTGAGGTTGGGCTCGGCAATGTCCAGGCACAGGAAGTCGTAGGCGCGCCGGGCTGCGAACACGGAGTACGTGGAAGCGAAGGGAATCAGCCCGGTCTCGGCCATGCCTGCTGCGGCACCAAACAGGAGCTGCTCGGCCATGCCCATCTGGAAGAACCGCTCCGGGAACGCCTTGGCGAAGATATGCATATCGGTGTACTTACCGAGGTCTGCCGTGAGACCAACAATGCGGGAATCCGCCTCGGCGGCCTTGACCAGTGCATGCCCGAAGGGAGCCGACGTGGTCTTCTGGCCAGGATCGGCGAAGGACGCGATCATGGCGGAAGTCTTGAGCTTCGGTGTGGTGGTAACGGTGCTCATGCTGAAGCCGTCCCTTCGTATCCTGCGGTCAGCTGGTCGCGGCAGATCTGCCACTCGTTTTCTTCGATGCGCATGAAGTGCGCCTTTTCGCGGGTCTCCAGGAGCGGCACGCCGCGCCCTACTTTGGTGTCGCAGAGGATGACCGACGGGCGCCCGACTGGCGCTGCGACAGCGGCGATGTTGTCGAACGCTGCCAGCAGCGCACCGACGTCGTTCCCGTCCACGCGCTGCGTGTACCATCCGAACGATTCCCACTTCCCGGTGACCGGCTCGGTACGGAGCACGGTGTCCGTCGCGCCGTCAGCCTGGAGGGCGTTGATGTCCACCATGGCGGTCAGGTTTCCCAGCTGGTGGTGGTAGGCGCCCATGGCGGCCTCCCACGTAGAGCCCTCATCCAGCTCGCCGTCGGAGAGGAAGTTGATCACCCGGGATCCAGAGCCCTGCGCCCGCAGCCCCAGAGCCATGCCGACCGCGATGGTCAGCCCGTGACCCAGCGAACCACCGGAGATTTCCATGCCGGGGGTGTAGGTGGACATGCCGGACATCGGCAGGCGGGAGTCATCGGAACCGTACGTTTCGAGCTCGGCGACCGGGACAATGCCGGCCTCGGCCAGCGCTGCATAGTGTCCGATTGCGTAGTGTCCGGTGGACAGCAGGAAGCGGTCCCGGCCCTCCCAGTGCGGGTCTTCGGCACGGTAGGTCAACTGGTCGGCGTAGACGGCAGCCAGCATGTCGGCGGCACCAAGTGCCTGGCCAACGTAGCCCTGGCCCTGGACCTCGCCCATGTTCAGGGCATGGTGGCGGATGCGGTAGGCGGCGGCGCGGAGGCGCTCGATCCGTTCGGGCGAGGGAGCGGTGGGAGCAGAAGCGGCGGCCGCTTCGACTGATGAGAGTGTCACTGGATTCCTTCCGGAGCCGGGCGCGTACCGATGGGGAGGACGCGCCCGACGTCGATGGTGCTTTAGGCGTTTACCGTCTGGGGAGTTTTGCTGGCGGCTTCTTCGGCGAGCGCACGCTCGCGCTTGCCCCAGGTTTCACGGGTGATGAGCGCTGCCCAGAGGCCGATGGCTGCGTAGACGCTGAACAACAGGGCCGGCCCCATCCAGCCCATGCTGACGAACAGCAAGGTGGTGATGAACGGCGTGAAACCGGAGACCATGGCGGAGATCTGGTAGGACAGCGAAGCGCCGGAGGAACGGGTCTTGGCCTGGAACAGTTCAGGGAACCACGCACCTTGGGCGCCTGCGAGGGAGTTTTGGCAGACGGCGTAGGCGATGACGATGGTGGCGATGATCAGGAAGAAAAGGCCGGTGTTGACCAGCATGAACATCGGGATGCCGAACAGGACCGCGAAGGCCGTGGACCAGATGTACACCGGACGGCGGCCCACCTTGTCGGTCAGCTTCCCCCAGAAGTACGTTGCGAAGATGCCGATGCCTGCCGCGACGCAGAGAGCCACGAGGGTCTCGGTCTTGTCCGCCAGCTTGTTGGTGTGCAGGTAGGAAATCATGTAGGTCACTGACACCGCGTATCCGGCAGTTTCAGCGATGCGGAGGCCGATGCCGCGGACGATGTTGCGCCAGTCGGTCTTGATGACCTCGACGATGGGGGACTTCACAATGTCGCCCTTGTTCTTGACGTCCTCGAAGACCGGGGACTCGGGAACTTTGGAACGGATGATGAGTCCGACGGCCACCAGGACGATGCTGGCAAGGAACGGTACGCGCCATGCCCATTCACTGCCGAGGCCCACGCTGCTGAGGAAGACAAGGTTGGCGAGCAGGAGACCTACCGGGAAGCCGGCCTGCACGATTCCCGTGAACTGGCCCTTCTTCCGCCAGGGTGCGTGCTCGTAGCTCATCAGGATGGCACCGCCCCATTCAGCACCGAAGGCCAGGCCCTGGATGACGCGGACCAGGACCAGGAGCGCCGGAGCCAGAAGGCCAACCTGCTGGTACGTGGGGAGCAGGCCAATGGCGAAGGTGGCCAGGCCCATGAGGATCAGCGATGCCACCAGGACCGGTTTGCGGCCGAGCTTGTCACCCAGATGGCCACCGATGATGCCGCCCAGAGGACGGGCAGCGAAGCCGACGCCGAGGGTCGCGAAGGAGGCCAGGGTGCCTGTCACCGGGTCGGCGCCCGGGAAGAACGCCGTACCGAAGTACAGTGCGGCGGCGGTGCCGAAACCGATGAAGTCGTAGGTTTCGATGACTGCGCCGACGCCGGAACCGACGGCGACGCGCTTTGCTTCCTTGGTTCCATGAACCGGACCACGCATGGTCAGAGCTTCATTGCTCATGTGTGTCTTTCCCTTTCAAGAGTGCGGCGCTTTTTCGGCAACCTCACTGTCGACAGTCAACATAATACGTCAACTGTGACCGACGACACCAGCAATGTCAACAGTCGACTTTGAAGGTTGACTGTTGACAGTCAACACAGATACCGTGGTCTCCATCACTAAGGTCCCTCTCCGGCGAGGGCCCCAATTTGAGGATCAATGACGATGTTTCATCAACTACTGGGCTGTTCATCCATCAGCTTCCGCCACCAGGATCTGGCTGCCGCCCTGCACACCATGCGCGGCCTCGGCTTCGAAGAGATCGACCTCGGCGCGCTGCCCGGCGTCTGCGACCACGTCGCGTACGTCCTCGACGCCGCCGCAGTCGAGGCGGTTGCCGCCGTCGTCAATGACTCGGGGCTCCGCGTCCGCTCGGTCAACGGCGACATCGGCGACCTGAACGCAGCGCTCGACGCCGGTGGGCAGGATGCGCGCGAACGGCACCTTGGCATGCTGCTCGCCTTGGCCGCCAAGACCGGTGCGAAGGCGCTGGTCCTGCCCTGTGGCGCGATCGACCATGAACCCGTACGCAGTGTGGAAGAGGACATCGACGTTGTAGCGGCGCAACTGATCCACGCGTCCCAGCGCGCGGCGGAGTTCGGCGTCGAGCTCTGGACCGAATCGCTGCACTACTACCGACTGTGTTGGAACACCGGGCGGGCCCAGCTGCTGGCCGACCGCCTGGCCGGATCCGACGTCGGAATCGTCATGGATTTCAGCCACATCGTTGCCTCCGGCGGCGACCCCGTGGACTTCGTGGACCGCTTCGCCCCACAGCTAAGGCACGTTCACCTGCGGGACGCAGTCCCGGCCACGGAAACCGGGCCGGGGAACATCAATCTCAGCATCGGCAACGGCAAGGCCGACTTCGCTGCCGGACTCGCAGCACTCAGGGACGTCGGCTACGCCGGACATTTCTCCCTCGAACTCGAAACCCGGGACGTTAGCCACGACGAACGCCCGGCCGCTGCCGCCAAAGCAGCCAGCTTCATCACAGACCTCATCCAAACCGCGTCACCTCATATTCAAGGAGCACCATGACCACCATCCAGCGCACCGCCGTCCTCACCGGAGCTACCTCCGATCGCGGCATCGGCCTGACCACCGCCCGCCGCTATGCCAACCAGGGTTGGGGCGTCGTCATCCTGGACCTCGACGGCGAGAAGTCCGCCAAAGTTGCCGCCGAGATGGCCAACGAGTTCAACGTTCCGGCCTTCGGCTACGAGATCGACGTAGCGAACGAGTCTTCCGTCACCGCGGCCCAGGCCGCAGTTGCAGCGGAAGTTGCCGCCGGAAACCTCCCGCCCGTTGGTGCCCTGGCAAACATCGCCGGCATCACCTCGCCGGTTCCTTTCCTGGAAACCACACTTGAGCTGTGGCACAAGGTCATGGACGTCAACGCCACCGGCACCTACCTGGTCACCAAGGCCTTCCTTCCGGACATGATCGCCAACGGCTGGGGCCGCATCGTGAACATGTCCTCAGTCTCCGCCCAGCGTGGCGGCGGCGTCTTCGGCAAGGTTCCCTACTCCGCAGCCAAGGCGGCCATCCTCGGCTTCACCAAGGCACTCGCGCGCGAAATCGGTGAGACCGGCGTGACTGTCAACGCCATCACCCCCGGTGCCGTGGACACCAACATCCGCGTGGGCAGCACCGAAGAGCAGGAAGCGGCCATCAACGCCGGCATCCCCCTGGGCCGCAATGCCACCACCGAAGAGGTAGCCGCAGTCATCACCTTCCTCTCCTCCGAGGACTCCGCGTACCTCACCGGCACCACCATCGATATCAACGGCGGCAGCCACATCCACTAACTCGAGCTGCTCGAAGGAATCCCAGGACCACCATGACCAGAATCTTTAACGATCCCGCCGACTTCGCTGACGAGGCCCTCGCCGGTTTCTGTGACGCCCACTCGGACCTTGTCCGCCAAGTGGAAGGCGGCGCAGTCCGCCGCAACCGCCCGGCAACTCCGAAGGTCGCCGTCATCACCGGCGGCGGCTCCGGACACTACCCGGCCTTCGCCGGCATCATCGGACCGGGCTTCGCAGACGGTGCCGTGGTGGGCAACATCTTCACCTCTCCCTCCTCGCAGCAGGCCTACTCGGTGGCTAAAGCCGCCAATTCGGGAGCCGGCGTGGTGTTCACCTACGGCAACTACGCCGGCGATGTCATGAACTTCGCCATGGCCAGCGAGCGCCTGACCGCCGAGGGAATCCCGACGGACAACGTGCTGGTCACGGACGACATTGCCAGTGCCTCCCCCTCTGAAGCGGAGAAGCGGCGCGGTATTGCGGGGGACTTCGTGGTCTTCAAGGTCATGGGCGCGGCAGCCGAAGCCGGACTGGATCTCGAGTCCGTGGTGCGTTTGGGTCGCAAGGCGAATGGGCTTACGCGGACCATCGGCACCGCGTTCAGCGGCTGCACGTTCCCCGGCGCCGACCAGCCGTTGTTCCGCCTTCCGGAGGGACAGATGGGCCTGGGCCTCGGCATCCACGGCGAACCTGGACTGTTCGATACCGAGCTGCCGCCCGCCGTCGACCTTGGCCGGGAACTGGTGCGGCGCGTGCTGGCCGAAGCTCCTCCTGCTCCGGCGTCAGGGCGGCTCGCCGTGATCCTCAACGGGCTGGGCTCCACCAAGCACGAGGAGCTGTTTGTTCTCTGGCGCACTGTTGCTCCTCTGCTCCGCGAGGCCGGTTACACCCTGGTGATGCCGGAAGTGGGCGAGCTGGTGACCAGCCTGGACATGGCCGGAGCATCGTTGACCCTGACGTGGTTGGATGACGAACTCGAGCAGTATTGGACCGCTCCGGCGCTGACCCCGGCCTATCGTCGTGGGGCCGTTGGGGTCGACGCTTCTCCTTCAGGGGCTGCCGAGGCGCAGCCCGATGTCACGGCCTCCACCGATTACTCCTCCACAGAGGACTCCCACGCTTACGCCGCCCAGTGCCTGAAAGCATTGGACACGACCGCCGCCTTGCTGCGCGTCTCCGAAGCGATGCTGGGGGACATGGACGCAATCGCCGGCGACGGTGACCACGGCCGCGGCATGGTCCGGGGATCCGCCGCAGCCCACGACGCCGCAGCCCTTGCCTTTGCACGCGGTGCAGGAGCTGGCTCGCTGCTGGCGGCTGCCGGAGACGCGTGGGCCGACAAAGCAGGCGGCACCTCAGGTGTCCTGTGGGGTGCGGGACTGCGCGCCTTTGGCGAACGGTTGGGAGACGCTGAGACCCCGACGCCGGAAGTCCTCGCCGGTTCTGTCCGCGCCTTCGCGGACCGCATCGCGAGTCTCGGAAAGGCCGAAATCGGCGATAAGACCATGATGGACGCGTTGCTGCCGTTCGCGGCCTCCTTTGAGGAGCGCGTCGCTGCCGGTACTCACGCTGAGCAAGCGTGGTCCGCCGCGGCAGCCGACGCCAGCCGGGCCGCCTCGTCCACCGCGGAACTTCGCCCCTTGAAGGGGCGTGCCCGGCCACTGGCCGGGAAGAGCATCGGTACGCCGGATCCCGGGGCGACGTCGCTCGCCATGGTGTTTGCCGCCGTCGGGCCGCATTTCACCGCCGCTCCCGTTGCAGCAACCACCTAGGAGAATCTCATGCGCATCATTGTGGGCGCCGATGAAGCCGGCGTTGATTACAAAGACCGAATCCTGGCCGACCTTGAGGCGGACTCCCGGATCACTGAAGTGATCGACATCGGAGTAAACCGAGCCGACGAGGACTTCACCAAGCCCTACCCCTACGTGGGCATCGCGGCCGGCGAGATGATCCGCGACGGCAAGGCCGACCGTGCCATCCTGTTCTGCGGCACGGGAATTGGGGTGGCTATCGCTGCCAACAAGGTTCCAGGTATCAGGGCCACAGCTGCCCATGATTCCTTCTCCGTTGAGCGCTCCATCCTCTCCAATGACTGCCAGGTCCTCACCATGGGCCAGCGGGTTGTGGGCGTGGAGTTGGCCCGCCGGCTGGCCCGGGAGTGGATCGGCTACGCGTTCGATCCTTCGTCCGGTTCAGCCGCCAAGGTGAAGGTCCTCAGCGACTTCGAGGGCTGCTGAAAACCTCTTCAGGGCGCGAAAAAGGCCGCACAGGCGGGGAAGCCCCTGCCTGTGCGGCCTGAAGATTCAAGAACTACTTGATGAGTGCGGCTGCCTGGTCCATGAGGGCGCCGGCCGCTTCCGGGCCGCCGGCCACACCATCTTCGGCAGATGCCGAGGCGGAGATCAGGACACCACCTTTAATCGCGTGCGCAATAAAGATGGCGCCTTTCCTGCCATCAGGGAGCACCATCACGGTCTTGAAACCCTCTGTTCCGGGTACGTTGCCCACGCCGTCGACCTTCTGAGTTGAGGTAGTGAGCGTTTGCCCTTCAGCGGAGTACGACACCTTTTTGCACTCCTCCGCCTGGGATTTGCTCTTCTCCAAATCGTCGTGGAGACGGGCAACATCGACGCCGGAGGTCATTGACACACTGCTGATGAAACCATTGGTTTTGGTTCGGGTTGTGCCGGCCGCCGTGGAACCATCGATGGTGCGCGGCGCCCCCAGCAAGAAGGGATCCTTGCAGGCCGCGGGTTCGATGGTGGCTCCTGCGAATCCCTTAACCACCGAGTCATACTGTGCCAGCAGCTCGTCGTCGGAAAGTACGGCGGGGCTGGTGCCATCCGCCAGTTTGACCTGTCCGACCAAACCGACAAGCTCTTCGTTGGTGTACTGCTTCGCGGGCGTCGGCGTCGGAGTAGCAGTCTCGCTGGCCGGGGCCGACCCTGATTCCTGTGAGGCCGCAGTGGAACCACCGCAGGCCGTAAGCGCCAGAAGGACCAGTGTCGATGCCCCGAATCCGAGCAGCGTATTTTTCTTCATGTGTTTCCCCAATAATTCTTAGTGATGCGCCCGCGGACACGGACGTCACCAAGACTACTGTCCCGGCTTGACCGCCTGGACCAGGCCGTGGGGGCTAGAAGCCGCCGCCACCAGCGCCTGCGTCGCCTGCCATATTGGCAAAACGCGAGTAGTGGCCCTGGAACGCGACAACGATGTCCTTGGTGGGACCGTTACGGTGCTTGGCGATGAGGATGTCCGCTTCACCGGCGCGGGGAGATTCTTTGTCGTAGACATCCTCACGGTGGAGCAGGATGACCATGTCGGCGTCCTGCTCGATGGAGCCGGATTCACGGAGGTCGGACACCATGGGGCGCTTGTCCTGGCGCTGCTCCGAACCACGGTTCAGCTGTGACAGCGCGATGACGGGAACCTGGAGTTCCTTGGCGAGCAGCTTGAGCGCACGGGAGAACTCGGAAACTTCCTGCTGGCGGGACTCCACCTTTTTACCGGAGCTCATGAGCTGGAGGTAGTCGAGGATCACGAGCTTGAGGTCGTGCTGCTGCTTCAGGCGGCGGCACTTGGCGCGGATCTCCATCAACGACATGTTGGGGCTGTCATCGATGAACAGGGGGGCATCGTTCATGCGGCCCATGGTGGTGGCGATCTTGGACCATTGCTCGTCCTTGATGGTGCCCTTGCGGAGATCCTGCAGGCCGATGGTGGCTTCCGCGGAGAGAAGACGCATGGCGATCTCATTCCGGCCCATTTCGAGGGAGAACATGACCGTGGCCAGGTTGTTCTTGATCGCGGCAGAACGGGCAAAGTCCAGGGCGAACGTGGACTTACCCACGGCGGGACGTGCAGCGATAACGATCATCTGGCCGGGGTGGAGGCCGTGCGTCAACTCGTCCAGCTCGTAGAAACCGGTGGGAACACCGGTCATGCCTTCGCCTCGGTGACCCGAGGCCTCGATCTCGTCCACGGTGGATTCCATGACGTCCTTCAACGCCACGTAATCCTCAGCCGTACGCTTTTCCGCAACGGCGTAGACCTCTGCCTGGGCCTGGTTGACCAGGTCTTCCACTTCGCCGTCCTGGCCGTAGCCCATCTGGACGATCTTGGTACCGGCATTAACGAGGCGGCGAAGGACTGCGCGCTCGGCGACGATCTCGGCGTAATAGCCGGCGTTTGCCGCGGTAGGGACGGTCTGGATGAGCTCGTGGAGGTAGGCAGGACCGCCGATCCTGTTGATCTCGCCCCGCTTGGTCAGTTCATCCGAGACGGTGACGGCGTCGGCCGGTTCGCCGCGACCATAGAGGTCAATGATGGACTCATAGATGGTCTCGTGGGCGGGACGGTAGAAGTCATGCCCACGGACGATTTCCACGACATCTGCGATCGCGTCCTTGGACAGCATCATGCCGCCGAGCACCGACTGTTCAGCAGGGATGTCCTGGGGAGGTTTCCGGCTCGAATCCGAAGCGCGTGTGCCCTCGATTGAGTCCAAGTGCGTAACTGACAAAGCCGTCCTCCATTTGTGTACCGCTGCAGAGACTTACTCCTGGCGGCCCGTAAAGCGCAGTGTGTGGCTACGGAATCCGTCTGGTGCTCTGACGATGTCAGGCAGGGCAGACAAAATAGCATTCCGTATCCACAAGTTATCCACAGCTGTTTCCGCTGGGACACGACCGGTCATGGAAACCGGGGTGCCAAGGAAACTCAACAAGGGATATTTGCGTCCAAAATGGACACTCCAGACACGTTACAGCAGGCGCCGGATGCCCCCTGTGGAAAACCTGTGGAATACCAGCCCCTCGTTGTGCACAGACTGTGCGTTACCCTGTGGATAGAGAATTTCTTTTGCGGGAAACCAAGCCCTGACCTGCGGAAATGCTCTTCACAAGCTGTGGACTAAAGAAAGATTTGCCTCGAATTAATCCACAGCCAACCGTCGTCAGCCGCCTCTTTAGGCGGGGAGCAACACCCTAAACATGCCGGAAATGTGATGCATCTAACAAGTTGTCCTTAATTTGACACTGACCTCTCAGAAGCCTATGCCGAAACTGGAATGTGCTGTGGATAACCAAGTTCTGGCATAAGCTCTAGGCATGGGGATGAACTTTGGTGACGTGTTGACGATTGCCCTTCCGCTTCTCGTCCTCGTGGGCCTGCTGTGGGCACTCACGGCGGCCTTCAAGCCGCGTGATACCGGCATCTCGGACGCGGAAAGGTATCAGCGTGAACTGGCCGCCCGCTCGGCCGCGCACCAAGCTTCCCAGGTACAGGCAGCACTGGCCTTGCGTGCCCGGATTGAGGCCACCACGAAACCGAGCCAGAACGAAGCCCAGCAAAGCCAGCAAACGGAACAGAACCGGTCAGCCGTCCAGGCACAGGCCGCCCGGTCCCACGCCGCCGGCCAGACGGGACACCAGCCGGCGGTACTTCCCAACGGTCAACTGAACCCCCAGCTTGCTTTCGAGCTCCAAAATCTGGTCCGCAGCGGGAAGAAGATAGAGGCCATCAAGGTCCTGCGCCAAGCTACCCATTCAGACCTGCTGACCGCCAAGAACTACGTAGATCGGCTCTGACAACGCCATGGATTCCATCCTTATCCCGCTCCTGATCCTCGTTGCGGTCATTGCGGGCGTGCTCCTGCTCATTCGCTCGTTTACCAAGCGCTCTGCCGAATCCAAGGCGGACGCCGCAGCGGCGAACGCTCCTACGGACCCTGTGGAACTTGCCAGGGAATCCGCCGCCAAGCTCAACCAGGAGCAGCACCGGCAGCTTTACTCGCTCATCGCCCGGGGACAGGGCATGGCTGCCATCAAGCTCTACCTCCAGGCGACCGGCGAGGGCCTGCGCGCGTCGCGTGACGCGGTGGGCGCCTTGGCCGCGCATCCGCAGCCGTTCACCCCGGAGGCTCCCGCCAAGGACCTGCTGGCAGACGACGATGACGAGCCGGAGCGTTTCCCCTACCGGTACCGCGCCATCGTCAGCAAAGGCGAGGTGACCCGGGAAGTGAGCAGCAACATGCTCAACGACGAGATTTACGGTCGGATCCGGACGCTCGCAAAAAGCGGTGATGTTGAGGGCGCTGCCGTCGCCCTGACGCGCCACTCAGACATCACCATCAAGCAGGCCCGCGAGTTCATCGAACTATTGGACGACTAGCGAGACCTAGAAGTCGAACAGGTCCCCGAGGAAACCTTCTTTTTTCTTGCGCTTGCGGCCATAGCCGTCGCGATCGTAGCCATCACGCCGGTCCCCGTCCCGCCGGTCATAGTCACGCCTGTCCCTGTCGTCATAACGCGGCTGCTGGGGACGGGACTCGAACGGGTTGTAGAGCGGCGGCGGTGCGATCGGGGGCTGCTGGGGCGCGGGCGTTGGGCGCGACCGCGGAGCGGAGTCGGCGTTGACCCGATCAATGATCTTGTCCAGCTCACCCCGATCGAGCCACACGCCCCTGCACTGCGGGCAATAGTCGATCTCCACGCCGCTTCGCTCGCTCATCACCAGGTCAATGGAATCCACAGGACATTTCATGTTTGCCCCAACGATCAACCAGGCAAAATAGTTCGGTCCAACCACGCATCGGAATTCATCACGAGGCAGGCCCTGCGTCCTTCTCCCTGGATGCGCGGACCGCTTCACCGTCTGGCTGGACATGACGCCGCGCCCGGCGGAGAAAGGTGATCAGCGCCCCTGTTTCGGAGTCGGTGTGAAAGGTGTAGTCCATGACCCCAGAGCGCTCATCGGTTTCCCATAGTCGCCGGCCCGTGCCATCGCTATCGATCCACGCCGACCTTTCAGCGCGGCCGGTGCGGCCGAACCAGTTGGCGGTCGAAGGATAGGTATTTACCTGCCCGCCGAAATTCCAGCCAGGAGCTGTTCAAAAGGCAGCGACTCCAGAACGGGAGCCTTGCTCCCGGGCTGGGGACCGCTCAACAACTGCACGAGTTCCCCCGCGGCCCTGTCCACGCGCGCCGAGAGGGGCGAGCCGCCGTCGTCGGTTCCCCAGTCCTGCGGCCCAGCGAAGACGCCGGTGGCCGCAATCCTGGTACGCAGGTAGGTGAACAAGGGGCGCATGGCGTAGTCGAGGACCATTTGGTGGCGGTCGGTGCCGCCGGTGGCGCCCAGAAGCACGGCTTTACCGTCCAATGACTTCGGGTCCAGGACATCGATGAAGGACTTGAAAAGGCCGCTGTAGGAGGCGCTGAAGACGGGGCTGACGGCGATGATGGCGTCGGAATCGTCGACGCCGGCAATCACCTCAGCGAGGCGTGGCGCAGCATAGCCGGTGACAAAGTTGTTGGCGATGTCCACGGCGAGGTCGCGCAGTTCAACCACGTCGATCTTCGCGTCGTACCCTGCCGCCCGCAGCTGCCGCTCGGTGGAGGCGGCCAGCTGATCGGCCAGCAGACGGCTCGACGACGGGACACCGAGTCCGGCGGAAAGGACGGTGATGCGGCGGGTTTCCATGGCGTTCTCCTGTTGCTTGTTCATCCAGCTTACATGCGTTTGCATCTAAATCAATGAACGGGGGCACGCCCGGAAGTATTCCCGGGAAGCCTCAGCGCCCCTCACGTTGGGTCAAAAAACGCCACCGTGGCCTCGGAAATCTGCTGCTGGGCAACATCGCGACCCACAGAAGGTTCGCCGTCACCAGGTTGGGGTCCGTAGTTCCCGAAGAATGCATGGTTACCGCCCTGGACCTCCACGAACGTGGCATCCACGGGCAACAGCTCCCGGGAAGCATCGATCTTTTCCGGCGTGCTGAGGCCGTCTTCCGATCCGGAGATGGACAGAACGTTCAGTCCTCCCCTGTCGCGCATGGAATCCAGCGGGTAGGAGGCGTACAACAGCAGGCCGTCAACATCCTGGTTCGCCAACGCGAAAGAGCTCGCACTGACTCCACCCAGCGAATGACCCCCTACCGTCCATGTAGAGATCTCCGGATGCGCCGACATGGTCCCGCGGGCCTGGTTTCCGTCCAGCAAACTGAGATTGAGGGGCGTCTTCAGAATCACCACCAGGACGCCGGCATCCGCTGCCGGCTTGAGAATATCCAGATAGGCCCGGGCTTCAACCCGTGCCCCCGGGTAGAAGACGAGCCCCTTGCTGGCCCGTCCGCCTTCGGGTGCCATGACGATCGCCGTCGGCTCGTCAACCACCGAAACACCGGCCGCAGCCTCGGCCGCACCGGCCGGCTGGTAAGAAAAGGGGTTCAGCCACACCAGCATGGCTACCAGCGCCAGCACAGCCACCCGCCCCGCCCACGCGCCGGCGAGTCGCAGCACTGAACGCTTGCAGGAAGTGCCGCGGCGCCGCCACAGCAGGATGCCCCAAAGCAGTCCGACGACGGCGGCGGTCACCAACAGCGCCGGGAGCAACGGGTGGCCGCGCAGAACGGCCGGGTTCCCTGTCAGCATCCAGAGCGGAACAAGGACCAACGCCGCGGCACAAACGCCCGAGGCCCAGAAGAGAGCACGCCCGCGGGTCGCTGTGAGGGCATCAGGAGAGGAAGTCATCCTCCCATAATAGTTCCATGATGGAGATACTTTGATCCTCCCGATGGGGATGCCGGAGGATCATCGCCGCGGGGCGTGCGTGGACAGGAAGGCAAACGTCTTGTCCCGCGCCTCGCGCGCCTCGTCGAAGTTCAGGTGGAACTGGTACTCGTGAGGCAGTTCAGGCTGGTGGGTAGCGGGCCAGAACAGCTCGGTTACTGGAACACCGGCATCCTTGAGACGGTTGCTGTACGGCACGGACTGCAACCAGGTGAGCCCGTCACCGTTTCCGCCACTGATGAAGGTCGGCGGGAAGTCATCAGTGACGAAATCGATGGTGGACATGGTGGCACCCGCGTAGGTGGCGGACCAATCCTTGGTACCCGTGTAGGCCCAGAGGGACGTCTTGAACCCCCAGGCCACGATGCCACTGAGATCCGCCATGGCCCGGAGATCGTAAACACCGCAGTGAAGGATGGTGGCCGCAAGATCCGATTTTTGGAGTGCCGGCTCGATCCCCATGAGGTTTGCATATTCCGGGTTAACGGTGAGCGTTGTCATCTGGCTGGCGAGCTGGGCCCCGGCAGAGTCACCGGCCAGGACTATCCGACTGGCGTCCACGTTCAGTTCGGCAGCGTGGGACTTGATGTAGGCGAGGGCCTCATTGATGTCGCGCACGGCCGTGGGATAGGTAGCCTCGGGGGCGATCGGGTAGCTCATGCCGATGGTGGTGTACCCCTCGGCCGCGATGATCTGGAGATAGGGGTTCACATCGCGCTGCGCCCCGGAAATCCAAGCGCCACCGTGAATCCACACCACCGTTGGAAGCGGCGCAGTGGTTCCTTCAGGACTAAAAACATCGAAGGTGGAGCCGGGCTTATAGACCACCCCGGCCTGCGTTCGCAGCGGCGTATCCGGCACGTACGGCGTCATCTCATCAATGGTTGCCTGCGCTCCGCGCTCGAAAACACTGCGGATCAGCAGGGCGGAAGGCCAAGGGGTAGCGGAAAGGAGGAGCGCGACGACCAGCACCAGCAGGATCGCCACCTCGAACTTGCGAAGCCGTGAGGAGCGTTTTCGTGGAGCCCGCGGTGGCGAACCCGCCACCGATTCGTCCTGTTTTTCGTTGCTTTGGATCGATTCCAACGGCCCCATCACACACTCCCCCGGTCGGCGCACCTGTGGACCATGGTACGACCGCCGGGGCGTTTCCCGACGTCAGGCCCGCGGCCGTGCCGCGGTCAGCAAGACTCCTTCGCCGCCGTCAAAGGTTACCGTGTGAAACGCTGGACCCCGCGCGACCTCCCGGAACCCCCACGCCCGATGCAAAGCCAGCGATGCCTCATTCCGCGCGTTGACCACATACCAAGCGCTCTCCGCCCGCGCCCAGATCCAGTCGAGCCGGCCCGCAGTCAGTTCCGTCGCCAGTCCACGTCGCCGGAAATCCGGCAGCACGGTGACGCCCCCCAAATAATGCCCGGCCGGCGCTTGGCCATCGCCGTAGTCCCAATAATGCGTTTTAGCCCACCCCACGACGGCGGACCCTCCGTCCATTCCATTGTCACCTGGCGTTTCGGCCACCAGAACCAACCGCGCCGGGTCCGCAATCGCCACACGGACGCTCTCCGCAAAACGCGGGGCATCCGCGGAGGAGCTCCGCGCTGCGGCCAGGTCGACCGCGCCGATGCCGGGAAGATCTGCGGCCACGGCAGGGCGGATCACGAACGTCATGCTGTTAGTTAGTTTTGGCAGGTGCTTGCACTATGGGTTGAAACTCATAATATGGGATAAGTAATGTGACCTGCCTCATGATGCGACTTGGGTTCCGACCGCTGCCCTATTGATCGTCCATGTCAGGGTCAATCCGGTGACTTTCCTGATCCTTCTGCCATCGCACGAAAGAAGACCATGACAGACCAAACCATTGCCCCGCTGGACGGCGTCCGGGTCCTGGAACTCGGCAACTACATCGCCGCGCCCACGGCAGGCAGGCTGCTGGCCGACTTCGGAGCTGAGGTCATCAAGGTCGAACGTCCGGGGACCGGGGACGAACTGCGCAATTGGCGCCTTCATAAGGGCAACACCTCCATGCTGTACCGCACCCTCAACCGGAATAAGAAGTCCGTGGTCCTGGATTTGCGCACGGACGCCGGCAAGCAGGCAGTGCTGGAACTCGTTGCCAAGTGCGACATCCTGCTGGAGAACTTCCGGCCCGGCACCTTGGAAAAGTGGGGCTTGGGTCCGGAGGTCCTCAACGAAGCGAACCCGGACCTCATCGTCACGCGAATTTCCGCCTTCGGGCAGACGGGCCCGCTGTCCGAGCGGCCCGGCTTCGCCGCCGTCGCCGAAGCTTACGGGGGGTTCCGCAACCTGGTGGGCGACCCGGACCGCGCACCGGTACGGGTCGGCGTCTCCATCGGAGACTCGATCGCGGGGCTATACGCCGCCTTTGGTTCCGTAATGAGCCTGTACCAGCGTGAAGCCCGACGCCGGGACTCGGGCGGCGCTGTCCCGCTCACTGAGCGCATTATTGACGTCGCACTGAACGAGGCCATGTTCTCCATGATGGAATCGCTGATTCCGGATTATCAGGCCTACGGCGTGGACCGCCAGCGCGTGGGTGGACGGATGGAAGGCATCGCCCCATCCAATGCGTACGTGTGCAAGGACGGGGCGAGCATCGTCGTGGCCGGCAACGGTGACTCGATCTACCAGCGGTACATGCAGACCATAGGCCGTCCGGACCTTGCCGGGGACCCTCTCCTGCAGACAAATGCCGGTCGCTGGGCACAGCGTGAAGAACTGGACCAGGCCATCGGCGAGTGGGCAGCCACACTGTCAGCGGTTGAAGCCCTGGCTGCGCTCGAAGCAGCCGGCGTTCCCGCCGGGCCCATTTACACCGCCGCAAACATCAGCACGGACAGCCAGTACGCCGCACGCAACATGATCCAGAAATTCGACGTTTCCACGGGCGAGGAAATCCTCCCCGGGGTGGGCTTCCCGGGCATCGTTCCTGTCATCGGCCACCAGTCCTTGCCCATCCGGAACCTCGGCCCGGACCTGGGCGAAAACACCCAAGAAATCCTGGGCGGACTCCTGAACATGGATGCCGTGCAGATCGACGCGGCTTCAGGCCGCGAGGAGGCCCTCCGACCATGAACCAGTTTGACAGCCCCCTGGCCACGACCCTGGGCGACGCGATCCTGCGGGATGTCACCCTGCGCGACGGACTCCAGCTCACCGGCAAGCTCCTCCCCACAGATCAAAAGATTGAGACCGTGCGGGAACTCCTGCGGCTGGGAGTGCCAGCCATCGAACTGGGGTCCATGGCCCGCGCCGACCTTGTTCCCACCATGGCGAACACCTTGGACGTGGTCCGGGCCCTCACCCCCGAGGAACTGGAGAAGTGCTGGATCTGGGTAGCAACACCCGGCCATGTGGCCAAGGCAGCAGCCGCCGGGGCACGAAACTTCCAGTACTGCCTGTCGGCCTCGGACTCCCACAACAAGGCGAATATTGGGCGGACCACTGACGAGAGCCTGGCTGCCTTGCCCCAGGCTGTTGAGTACACCCGTGCAGTGAATGGCCGGATCCAGCTGTGCATCGCCACCTCTTTCACGTGCCCGTTCGAAGGCTACGTCCCCGAGGAGCGAATCCTCTCCATCGCCAACGATCCCCGGGCTGACGGCACCACGGACATCGTCATTTGCGACACGCTTGGGCAAGCCGTTCCCGCCCAGGTGTCCCGCCTGATCACGCGCGTACGGGATGAGTCCCCGGCACGGCGGATCGTCTACCACGGCCACGACACCTGGGGATTGGGCGTAGCGAACACGCTCGCCGCCATCCAGGCCGGCGCCGCCATGGTGGACGGAGCCCTCGGCGGGCTCGGCGGCTGCCCCTTCGCTCCCGGGGCCAGCGGCAACACCTCCAGCGAGGACATCCTCTTTGCAACCCGTCCTGCGTGGCTGACACCGGATGCCTTCGGGGGGCTTGTGGTGTTGGCTGAAAAGCTGCTGGCCGAACTGGGTGAGCCGAACCGTTCAAAATCGGCCCAGGGCGCGCGTTCCCGGGCGGAGGCCTTCGATTGGGTCATCCCCTCCCCCGTCCAACCTGCTCCTGTTGAGCCTGCCGGCGCCGGAGGCAACTAGTCCGGCCTGCCGGCTCCTCCCGCGGCCATGAGTTCCAGGCGCCTGAGTGTCTCACGGTTCCGTACTGCTATGACGGGGTCCCGCAGCACCTTGGGAACAGCCTTACCCGGGCCGCGGACGGCGTCTTCGCCGATGGACACCCGGCACTGGGAGTCACCAAGGTCTTCCAGCGTGATCAGGACCTTGGCTTCTCCCAAGGGCCAGCCCCTGGCGAGGAGTTCCAGCTTCCGGCCGGGTTCCATGGCGGTGACGCGGGTGCTGTCATCGATCAAAAAGGGCCAGGAACCAACAGAATGGTGGAGCTTGGAGCCCACCTGCGGCCACTGGTCGTCGACCTTCCGGATCCTCGAGGCACCCACCACCCAACCGGAATAGAGCCAGCCATCAGCGATGACTTCCCAAACATGGGAGACAGGCGATGTGAACAACTGCGTCACGGTGGACATGGGGCCCCTTTCTGCGCAGTTGTGGCGCGCGCTGACGTTAAGCTAAGCATGCTTAGCGTTAGCTGGCCATAGGGTGGTGGCCATCAGGGGTTTGGCTTAGTGGCCTTGCCGTCCAGCCAGAGTGTGTCCGACTCGTCCCGATGCGATCCGTCCGACCCCACATGCTTGCTGTCAATCCGTGGACCCTTCTTGATGACGTGCACCAGCGCCATCCCATGGCCACGGCCCAGGTCGTAGTCGGCTTTGAGCCATTCGAGGATGGTACCGGCCTTCACGGAAGGGTCTTTGAAGCCCTTGGCTTCCGCGATTTCGACCAGTTGCCGCGGAGTGAGGCCGGTCTTGTCTTCAACGGCGTCAAGATATGCCTGGAACGACATCGGGATCACCTTTCCTTACTGGAATTCCTGGAGGTAGGCGTGACTCTACTGGAATCGGGAACCATGATCACGTTTCGTGTCGCGCCGGCCCTTGTCCCCTACACTGATCGCATGGACTGCCCCTTGTGGCGATCGATCACGGGTTACCTCGCCGTCGCTTCAACCCTGTCACTCGTGGTCGGGTGCGCCCCCGGCAGTACAGACCCGCAGCCAAGCCCGGGAAGTGCCGACCCCATCACCGTCGAGGTCAATCAGTCCAGGGACCAATACGGCAAGCATGCAATCTTGATCCAGCTCACCAACACCACTGACTCGTCATTGACGGTCACCTCGGCGCAGTTGGGCTCGTCCCTGTTTGAAGGCACCATTTCATGGGATTCGGGCGAAAGCCTTGTCTTGCCACCCCGCCAACCCAAGAGTCTTCCTGCCGCCCTACCCTCCGCAGCGTGTGGCCCCGGTGCCGCCGCGGACGTGGTGACAGCCAGCGTGACGTATTCACAGGCGGGCCAAGACCCCGTGGAGTCCAGGACCAAGGCCTCAGATCCCTTCGGAGTCCTCGGGAGGAATGCGGGCGAACTCTGCCTCGCAGCGGAAGTCGCTGACATTGCGACGCTGGCCTTGGACCCCGCCCTGGAGGTAGCCGCCGACGGAAGCACCGCCGTCGTACGTCTTATCGCCACGCCGTCTTCAACCGGCGGCTCGGAACGGACCTTGATCATCGAAAGCATCGACGAAACGACGTTGCTGGCGCAAGTTCCCACCGATCCGTGGCCCCGGGACACCACCATCGGCACGGCGGGCTCACGTGAGCTGCCGCTCAGGATCAGGCCTGCACGCTGCGATCCCCACGCCGTTGCGGAAGACAAAGTAGGGACGCTGCTGCCGCTGAGGGTGCGGGTGGGCGAACGGGAAGGCTTGGTGAAAGTCGCAGCCCCGGCCGAACTACGCGGACGGATCTACGACTTCGTGACGGCGGCATGCTCACCGTGAATCCCGGGACCCCTGGCCCGCACCTTTAGCCGATGATGGGGAGGGCGGATGGAGCGCTTTCCACCAGGACCTTGACGTCTGCATCCACCGTCTTGACCTCGCCGTCCATTTGGTACGGCAATGGCTTGAGCGTAGTGAATTCGTAGCTGCTCACACTGGGCTGATCGCCCAGGCCCTGGGTGGTTGCGCGCAGGGCCGTCAGCAAGACACGCCATTTGGGCATGTGCGGAAAGACGATCACCTCAAATTTTCCATCCGAAGGAATGGTGTCCGCCTCACTCAAAGTGGCGTACTTGGCCATCTCGTTGATGTTGGCGAAAACAAGGCTGTCGAACTTCCGGCGCTTGCCATCAGCCAACCGGATACCGAAAGGCTCGAACTTCGAGAAGGTCTGTATGACGGTGACCATTTCCTTGAGTGCACCTTTACTGCCCTTTTCGAGTTCCGTCGCCACCACTGGGGTGAGGCCGAAGCCGATGTAGGAGTGCGCATACTGGGCTGGCTCATGGTCCGGCTGCCCGGTGTGGATCCGGAGGAGATCGATGTTGTGGACCCGTCCCTCCGCAATGGCCTCTTCGAGCGGTTTGGTGCCGACAATCCGGCTATGGTCGTTCGCATTGCCGGCGGCCCTGACGGCGCACACGGCCTTGGGGTTCCCGGCCTGCATCACGCCGTTCACGACCTCGTTGTAGCCGCCATCGCCGCTGACCGACACCACCAGGACGTCGCCGCCCTTCGCAGCGGCTTCGCGTGCCAGATCCACGGCGTGGCCGGCGTGCTCCGTGGGTTGAAGGGTGATTACCGGATCGTAACTGAGGAGTTCCTTCAGCCGGTCATGCAACTGCTGCGCCAACTCAGGCGCATCCCCTGTGCTGTTGGGATTAAAGATAATGACAATTGACTCAAAGGTCCGGGCAGAATCCACGGCGTACTCCTGATTCATTGCGAGGTCCCTTTTTCAGGCGGTAGTTCCCCTTGGAGTTCCCATACTATTCGCAATGTCAGGGGGTTCCGGATGAACACTGAACGTGAAAGCATGAAAACGGGTTCCCGGAAGGGGGATCTGAATCTATCAGTCTGATGTGGCTTGGAGTTGCGTCAGCAGCGGGGAAAGCCCATGAAAGACTCACGCCAGACGGCAAGAGCGCTTGTCCTGGAGCACGAGGTCACCCTGGATGATCTTTGGGCTTGGTACTGGGCCAATGGCGGGAATGCCAGGCTCTGGGATTTCGACGCCTACCTTTTTGGCATCCAGGAGCGGGATCCGTTCGAACTGAAAATTCTTACCTGGGCCATGGAAGACCTTGAGGCCCGCTCGCTGCTCTGACTACCGGTGCAGCTTCAGTTCTCTCCCGGGAACCGTCCACCGATCAGCCTGGTCATATGCTCAGCGGTGCCCAGAAGGGGTTCCACCCACGCCTCGCAGGTTTCAAGGGGCATCCGCAGGGTCGGACCGCTGATGGTCACAGCACCCACCAGGCCGGCGGCTGAATCGAAGACCGGCGCTGACAGCCCGGATGCGCCGTCCTCCCGCTCACCTACAGTGATGGCGAACCCGTCTGCGCGGGTCTTCTTGACGGCGGCTTCAAGTTCCTCGGAACTGGTGATGGTGTAGTCCGTGATTGATTCGAGCGGGTCCCGCAGCACAGCTTCCATCAGCTCAGGAGACCAGGCGAGCAGCACCCTGCCCGCCGATCCGGCGTGCAGCGGGACAATCTTGCCCAGGTGCATCTCCCGGCGAAGGGCGTGATGGGTTTCGGCCATGGCCACGCATACCCGGTAATGTTGCTCGGCCTTGAAAAAGCACGCCGTCTCACCGGTGGTGTCCCGGAGGGTCTTGAGGAGCGGGCCCAAAACGTCGACAACTTCCATTCCCCGGGTTGCCGGCGCCGCCCAGTAGGCCATCCGCATGCCGATTCGGTAGGCGTCACCTTCCCGGTCCAGGAAGCCCTGGGAGGTCAGGTTTGTCACCAAACGCTGCACCGTGGAGGTGGGCATTCCAGTGGACTCGCGGATGTCCGCCAGCTGGAGCACCGGCTTGGACAACGAAAAGGCATCCAGGATGGACGTGATCTTGCCAAGGACGAGCAAAGGGTTGCCGCCGGCCTTCGCGGAAGCATCGGATGCTGACATAGGACTCACGCTAAACGGTCCGGCAAGGTCGCGCCAATCCCGCCGGTAGGGTTGCAGCATGGGGACAGTTCTGGAAGCCGAAGGCTTGCTTGTTGGGTATGCCGGGGCACCGGTGTGCGGTGAAGTTTCTGCATCCGTGGGCGCGGGTGAGGTCCTGGGAATCGTTGGCGTCAACGGCGCCGGGAAGTCAACGGTGGCACGGACCATCGCCGGGCGGCAAGCCCCACTGGCCGGAGACGTGAAAGTCCACGGGCTCCTCATCGACCCCGACGCCGTCCCCTTCCGGCGGCAGGTTTCCGCCGTTTTCGACGACGACCTGTTCTTCCCGTCCCTCACTGTCCGGGAACACCTGCTCCTCATCGCCCGCGGCCATTCCCTGGACGATCCCGACGCCCGGGTTGAGGAAGAACTGAAATTCTTCGGGCTCCTGGGCAGGTCCCACGCAATCCCTGATGCGCTGTCTTCCGGCCAGCGCCGCAGGCTGCTGCTCGCAGCAGGACTCATCCGCCCGTCGTCGCTCCTGATCCTGGACGAACCGGAGCAGCGGCTCGATCCCCGGATGCGGGTGGCCCTCGGTGAGCGCATCGCCGCCCATGCCGAAGATGGTGGAGCCGTTGTCCTGGTGACCCATGATCCGCAATTGCTGCTCTCCACAGCCTCGACGTGCTTGGTCATTGACGAGGAAGTCCGCGAATTCGATCCCGAGCAGGGGGCCTCGATCATTGCCGGCTCCTGACATGGTCATCCGTGGAACGTCCTTGCCGGAGCGTGAGCTGGCTGCTGATATTGTCCGTTTCACCCGCAGGTCCGCCAGACGCTACAAACGCAGCCGGACCTCGTGGGGCGACCGCTTCGTCGACGCCTACAGCTGGGGACTTGGCGTCGGCGTATCCCTGACCATCGCGGCCTCGTTTGTCCTGGCACTGCGGAACGAGATTGCGGACCGGGCCTCCACCAGCAACAGCATCATCCGGACGCAATGGCTCGTCCTGCCCGAAGCGGTGTTGTGGACGTCCGTGACGTTCGCGGTCCTGGTGGTCATCAGCAACCTGGCGCGCAAGCTCGGACCCCTGACCGTCAATGGCGCGGAGAGCACCTGGTGGCTGACGCTTCCCGTGGACCGCCGCGCCATGGTCCTGCCGCCGTTCCTCCGCAAAGTCGCGGTCACAGCGGTGGGTTCGGCAATCATCCATCTGCCCTTCAGCATGGTGACCGCGGTGGACCGCGCCCCTGTTGAGCACGTCCTGGCTTCGTTGACGTTCGCCGCCGCCAGCGTCATTGGTGTGGTGATGGCAGCGATGCGACAGCTCGGTTTGTTGGGGCCGCGTCTCGGTAGAGCCACGACGACGGCGGCCCTCCTCGCCTGCGCGGTCCTTCCTTCACTGTCCCGGACACTCTGGCCAACAGTGCTGGCCAGCGTCGCCGCCGTCGGACTTCTGGCGCTGGTGGTGCCACGCGCCGGGTCCGTGCGCGGTGATGAGCTGGTTCGCGGCGGCGCAGTGGCCGGCCATGCCGGGGCGTCGCTGTTCATGATGGACTCCAATGAGGTGCTTCGCGCCTTCAGCGGCGGCCGTAAGGAAGTCGACGGCGGCAGGGCAGCGGCCTTGTACGCCCGGCCTGCGCGCGGCCCCCTGAGGGCGCTGATCCGGGCGGATGCCGTAGCCTTCCTCAGGCTCAATCCCCCACTGATGCCACCCCTCCTCTGGCTTGCTGCCTGCCTCGGCATACTGCTCGTGGACGGCGGATTGCCCGAGTTCGCACAGTTGGCGGTCATCGTGATCGCGGGGTGTGCGACGGCCTCCGGCATGGGAACGGTCGCCCGTAAAACCGCCTTGGTTCCGGAACTCGACGCCCTGCTGCCACTCCATCCGGCGCTGGTCAGGACCAGCCGTACGCTCATGCCGTGCCTGGCGATGTCCTTGTGGATGGCAGTGCTCAGCGGGCTCTTGGTCCTCCTCGGCGCCGCAGATCCGTGGCTGATATGCGTCGGCGCGCTGGCAGGTGCCGGCATGGGCGCGGGCACCCTCCGCGGGGCCACGCGGACGCCACCGGACTGGACCGCACCACCGGTCGAGACTCCCTTCGGCCCCGTTCCCCGCGCCCAGCTGGGCTCACTGCTGCGCGGGCTGGACGTTACCGTCCTGGCGACTGTTCCTTTGCTCGCGGCGCTCTACCTGGGGTACGTCCCATGGATCGTCGTGACGGTGCAGGCCCTGTTCAGCGCAGGGATCTTCCTGGTCGTCGTGCTCTCACGGCCCAAACAGACCTGACCGGCGCCTAGAGCAACACCGTTCCCTCGATGCACGTAGCTGAGGCGCCACCGATCCAGATCTCGCCGTCCTCGGCTTTGACATGGACCCGACCGGCCCTGCCCAGTGCGGTGCCTTGGGCCGCAACGTATTCCTTGGGCGCCCGGCCACTTCCCATCAGCCACTGGGCCGCCCCGGCATTAAAACTGCCGGTGACAGGGTCTTCCACCATGGCGTCGCCCGGAATGAACGTTCGGACTTCGAAGTCGACGGCGGCGCCCTGCGGATGCGGGCCGATCACCCCCACCTTGAGGTCACCCAAGGCGGCCAGGTCCGGCGCGATGGCCAGCACCTCTTCCGCGGAGCTGAGGAGCACGCCGATCCACGCGGGCCCATTGACCAGCCACGACACATCCAGCAAAGCATCCATGGGCAGCCGCAGTCCTGCCGCCAGCTGAGCCCGTACTTCGTCCGACACTGGACCGAAGCGTGTCAGCGGCGGGGCGGCGAACGCCAACCGGCCGGCGTCGTGCTTGACCTTTACCAGGCCCGCGCCGCACTCCTGCACCAGGACACCGTCTGTCTTGGGCACCCCCCCGGTTTGGAGCCAGGTGTGCGCCGAACCCAGCGTGGGATGCCCGGCGAACGGGAACTCCTCGCTGCCCGTGAAGATCCGCACCTTATAGTCCGCTTGGGGGTCGGTGGGTGGGAGCAGGAAGGTGGTCTCGGACAGATTGGTCCAGTTGGCGAAGTGCTGCATAGTGTCGCTGCTGAGTCCCTCGGCATCGACGACGACGGCCAACGGGTTGCCGAGGTAGGGCTGGTCGGAGAAGACGTCCACTTGGTGGAAGGGGCGGCTGCGGAGGGCGTCGGAAGTCACCGGTGCAGGCTATCACCGCTTGCTGGGCCGTGAGGCTGACGCACCCGCCCCGAGTCTGCGAAACTACGGACATGGCAGAGAACAAGACCCAACCCACGGGCGTATCCGTGGAAGAATTCCTGGCCGCTGTGGAGCATCCCACCCGGCGCGCGGACGGCTTCGAGCTGCTGGAGATGATGCGTGACCTCACTGGCCAGGAAGCCGTCATGTGGGGTCCCACCATCGTTGGCTTCGGCAGCTACCACTATAAATACGGGACCGGCCGCGAGGGTGACTCGGCCGCCGTCGGTTTCTCACCCCGCAAGGCCAATCTGGCCCTGTACGGGCTGACGTATGGTCCCGGGGCGGACAGGCTGCTTCCCGAACTCGGCAAACACAAGACCGGCGCCGCTTGCCTTTACGTCAACAAACTCGACGACGTGGACCGGGGTGTGCTGGCAGAGCTGATCCGCGCCGGATACCGACATGTGATGAACGAGCTGCACACGCCCTAGCTCCCGCGCCGAGATGGCAGTTGATGACGGTCCCGGGCCCCAACATTGGCAATAACTGCCGCCTCGGTGCACAGAAAAACCCCCGCCACCGGATTCCGGTAGCGGGGGTCTCTCTTGCAGTCAGGGACTACTTTGCGCTGCGTAACACTCCCTAAAACCTCGCAAGCTCGGTCTCAGGGAACCCTGCGTTACTTGCTGGCAACAACCTCAAGGTCGATAACAGCGGAAACATCCTCGTGCAGGCGAACGTTGGCCGTGTACGAACCGACAGACTTGATGTGGTTCGGCAGTTCAACGTTGCGCTTGTCGATGGCGCCGAGGCCAGCGGCCTCAACAGCAGCAGCGACATCAGCCGGCTTGACGGTGCCGAAGAGACGACCGGACTCGCCGGCCTTCACCTCGAGCTTGACCTTCTTGGAGGACAGAGCCTGGGCCTGGGCCTGCGCAGCTTCAACAGAAGCGTGGGCACGAGCAGCGCGGGCAGCCTTGATGGACTCAACCTGCTTCTCGCCACCCTTCGACCAGGTCAGGGCGAAGCCGCGGGGCAGCAGGAAGTTACGTGCGTAACCGTCCTTGACCTCAACAACGTCGCCAGCAGCACCGAGACCGGTTACTTCGTGGGTCAGAATGATCTTTGCCATGTTAGTTAATCCCTTCCCTTAGCCGCGGCCAGCGCCGGAGTAAGGCAGCAGAGCAACTTCGCGGGCGTTCTTGATTGCCTGGGCGATCTTGCGCTGTTCCTGAACGGTAACGCCAGTAACGCGACGAGCGCGGATCTTTCCGCGGTCGGAGATGAACTTGCGCAGCAGTGCTACGTCCTTGTAGTCGATGACGGTGATGTCAGCGGCCTTCAAGGGGTTGGACTTTGGTTTGGGCTTACGGAGTTCAGCCTTAGCCATCGTGGAGCTCCTTTTCTATGGAGCCCGTGGATATTGATCCACGGGATGGTGGTGTTCGACGGCGATGATCACCAGGGGGCCTTTCGGCAGTTCCGGTGAGCGTCCGGCGTCGGACGTTAATGTGGTGTTTAGAAGGGAGGTTCGGAATCCGGGCCGTTGCCCCAGCCGCCTGCATTGCTGACACCGGGCGTAGCCCAGGGGTCATCCTGCTGCTGAGCGGGCTGGTTGCCACCCCAGGTTCCACCGGAGTTGCCGCCGCCCTGGTTTCCACCAGGAGCGCCACCTCCGAAGCCACCGGAATTACCGGCGTTACCGCCACCGAAGCCACCCTGCCCGCCGCCGGAGCGCTGGGTACGGTTGACCTTGGCGTTGGCGTAACGCAGGCTCGGGCCGATCTCGTCGACCTCAAGCTCGATAACGGTGCGCTTCTCGCCTTCTTTTGTTTCGTAGGAACGGCTCTTCAAACGGCCGGAAACGATGACGCGCATGCCCTTGGTGAGGGATTCGGCCACGTTTTCGGCTGCTTCGCGCCATACAGATGCGCGGAGGAACAGGGTTTCCCCGTCCTTCCACTCATTGGACTGGCGGTCAAAGGTCCGGGGAGTAGAAGCGATGGTGAAGTTCGCTACTGCTGAGCCAGACGGGGTGAACCGCAGCTCGGGGTCATTGGTGAGATTACCGATGACCGTAATAGTGGTTTCGCCTGCCATCTACTGCCTCCTTGTTCGTTCCTGCGGGGTAAAGATCTGGAAGGGGCTGATTACTCAGCTACGACCTTCTGGTCTTCAGGACGGATGATCTTGGTGCGCATGATCGTCTCGTTGAGAGACAGCTGGCGATCAAGTTCCTTGGCGGTAGCCGGTGCTGCGGTGAAGTTCACCACGGCGTAGATACCTTCGGACTTCTTCTTGATGTCGTACGCCAGACGGCGACGGCCCCAGATATCAACCTTTTCGATGGTTCCACCATCGGTGGTGATGACATTGAGGAACTTCTGAAGCGACGACTCTACGGTACGCTCTTCGACCTCGGGGTCGATGATTACCATCAATTCGTAAGGACGCATATGTGAACCCACCTCCTTTGGGCTAAGCGGTTACGGTATTTCCGTAACAGGAGGTTCATTTGCGATGCTGTGCACCCGCTCCCCCGCCGAAGACTCGGAAGGAGGGCGCAACACAGACTTCAATATCTTAGTGCATCTCCTGCACCCAAAGCTATTCGAGGGCACCCCGGCCCGGAACCAGGCAGTTTACCTATGTGGAAAACGGGGCCGCGCAGCAGGGAATACTGGAGTCATGACCGTCCTGAAGTCCACCGTTCTCTTCGTCCTGGCCGCCATGGCGGAGATCGGCGGTGCATGGCTCATCTGGCAGGCCGTCCGCGAAGGCAAAGCGTGGTGGTGGGCAGGACTCGGCGTCATTGCACTGGGGATCTACGGTTTCTTCGCCGCCTTCCAGCCGGAGGCACACTTCGGCCGGGTCCTGGCCGCGTACGGCGGCGTCTTCATCGCCGGCTCACTTGCTTGGGGAATGCTGGTGGATGGATTCCGTCCGGACCGCTGGGACGTGATCGGTGCGGCGGTCTGCGTTGTGGGCGTGGGCATCATCATGTTTGCGCCGCGGCCGGGCGGCTAAGTCCATGCATGACAAAACCCCCGGAAGATGACCTTCCGGGGGCTTCTCTGTGCGCGGAGGGGGACTTGAACCCCCACCCCCTTTCGAGGACTAGCACCTCAAGCTAGCGCGTCTGCCATTCCGCCACCCGCGCAGGTGATCAGGAGAAACAGTGTTTCGTTTTTCTCCTCGACAGCGACAAAGACAGTAACACGAATGCAGTGAATCTGTGGATTCCTGTTGCCTCGACCACCCCGGGCCGGCTCACGGCTAGGGTGGTGGCCATGGATGCCGCACCCCTGAACGCCCTGGTCCTGACCATAGTTTTCGCCGCGATTGCGCTCTACCTCCTGTATTTCGTCGTCCGCGCGGGTGTGCGCGACGGCATCCTCCAAGCCGAGCAGAAGCGTGATGCGCCTCCCCGGAACCCCACTGACTAGGGTGGGCGTATGGACAAGGTGAGGGTAAGGCGGAGCCGTCTGCGTTTTGTCGTCATGGTTCTGGCCGGGGCAGCGACTCTCGTCGCGACGGGCATGTCAGGTAACTGGGTGGATGCTCCGGCAGTCGGCTGGGCCACCGCCGCCCTGGTGTACGTGGTGTGGGTGTGGCTGGTCATTGCCCGTTTGGACCCCTGGGAAACCCAGCGCCATGCAACCTCGGAGGACCCGTCCCGGGGAGTCACGGATCTGCTGATCCTTGTCGCCAACCTGGCCAGCCTTGCTGCTGTGGCCGCTGTCATCGTCAATTCACATACTGAAGGGACCGACGCCCGCTTATCCTCGGCGGCCCTCGCCCTGGCATGCGTAGGACTGTCCTGGATGCTGGTTCAAACACTCTTCACGCTGCGTTACGCCGAGCTTTACTACAGCCAGGACGCCCATGCGGGAGGTGATGTGGGAGGCATCAGCTTCAACCAGGACCGTCCGCCGCAGTACACGGACTTCGCCTATCTGGCCACAAGTTTGGGCATGACGTACCAGGTGTCGGACACTAATCTCGGTAACCACGCGGTCCGGCTCGAGGCGCTGAAACACAGCCTTTTGTCCTACTTGTTCGGAACCGTCATCCTGGCTGTCACCATCAACCTCGTCATCGGCCTGGCCCAGTAGCCCGATGTGGCGCCTTAAAAACGCAGCGTTCTAAAACGCAGCGGGGCACTTAAAACGGAGCGGGGCAGCCGCCGTCGAACATCGACGTTGGCTGCCCCGCGACAAGAAACGCTTACGACGCCGGTCCCCCGCCGATGGTCGCCTGCTCGGCTTCCGCCGTGGTCGCCGGGGCGGAAGGCGTGGCGCCCTTCCGGCGGTACCGAAGCACACCGATACCCACCACAATGGCGGCCAAA
Source organism: Paenarthrobacter sp. TE4293 (assembly GCF_050435325.1). NCBI lineage: Bacteria > Bacillati > Actinomycetota > Actinomycetes > Micrococcales > Micrococcaceae > Paenarthrobacter > Paenarthrobacter sp. TE4293. The sequence continues at coordinate 38,666 of NZ_JBNJRY010000010.1, read as the reverse complement.
GCCAGCGACAGGAACAACGATTCGCGGGTGGATTCGATGATCACCATGCCGATGATGAGCGCGATGATGGCGCCGATGGCAATCCATGTGAGGTACGGGAAGAACCACATCTTCAGGTCGAGGTCCTTGGCAGCAGCCCCCATGCGTTTGCGAAGGATGAGCTGCGACGCCGCGATGACCAGCCAAACGAAGAGCGCGATGGCTCCGGAGGTATTCACGAGGAACAGGAACACTGTGTCCGGCGCGATGTAGTTCAGGCCGACGGTGATGAACCCAACCACGGTGGAGGCCAGCACTGCCGCCGCCGGAACGCCGCGCTTGGAGATCTTCATCCACGACTTGGGGGCGTCGCCGCGCTGGGAGAGCGAGAACAGCATGCGGCTGGCGGTGTAGAGGCCGGAGTTCAGGCAGGACAGCACCGAGGTGAGGACAACGATGTCCATGATGGTACCGGCTCCGGGGATGCCGTAGAGCTCGATGACGGCAACGTAGGGGCTCTTGGCGACTGAGGCATCGTTCCACGGCAGGAGCGTCACCACGATGGCAATGGATCCGATGTAGAAGATCAGGATTCGCCACACGGTGGACTTCACGGCCTTCTTGACGGCGTCCACGGGGTTCTCCGATTCGCCGGCAGCAATGGTGGCGATTTCGGCACCAAAGAAGGAGAAAACCACCACAAGGATGCCTGCAAGGACTGCACCGGGACCGTTCGGCATGAAGCCGCCTTGGTCCAGGAGGTTGGCAACACCCGGGGCCGAAACACCCGGCATCAACCCGAGGATGGCTGCGATGCCGGCCAGCAGGAAGATGACGATGGCGGCGACCTTGATGGAAGCGAACCAGAACTCGAACTCACCGTACGACTTGACGGAGCCAAGGTTGGTCAGCGTCAGGAGCACCATCAGAAGGAGCGCCCAGACCCACTGGTCCACGCCGGGAACCCAGCGATGCATGATGGCGGCGCCCGCTGTTGCCTCGATGCCGAGGACGATGATCCAGAACCATGCATAGAGCCAGCCAATACTGAACCCAGCCCAGCGGCCAAGGGCTTTGTCGGCGTATGTGGAGAACGAGCCTGTCTCCGGGTTGGCTGCGGCCATCTCGCCAAGCATTCGCATGACGAGGATGACCACCAGGCCTGCGGCCAGGTAGGCCACGAGGATGCCCGGGCCTGCCTGCTGGATGGCGGCCCCGGAGCCCACGAACAGTCCCGCTCCGATGACGCCGGCGATGGCGATCATGGAGAGGTGTCGTGGCTTCAGGGATTTCGAAAGCTGTTGGTCAGCGTGCATGGATCGGCGCCGTCCTTTAGTTTGGGGTTGGCCACAGTGGTGTGCCACGGACCACATGACTAGTTCACGTTAACCCGCATCCAGACCCGCCAAGCTATGCAGGCGAACAGTTTGCCCACCCCGAAACAGGGACAATGCACAAAATGTAACCCTAAAGGCATCCGATGTTTCCTAGAGAAAACATTTGAAACAGCCCTGAAATGACTGTTTGATGCTTCCCGTCAGACGACAGTCCGGAAGAAGAGTTCCGTCACCGCTGCCAACCTCTTAGGATCGTCCACTCCACACAGTTCACGCGCCGAGTGCATGGACAACAACGGAATACCTACGTCCACCGTCCGGATTCCCAGGCGGGTGGCAGTCAAGGGGCCAATGGTGGAACCGCAGGGGAGGTCGTTATGGGACACGTACTCCTGGTAGGGCACGCCGGACTCGTCACAGAGCCGTGCCCACAGCGCCGCACCGGTGGCGTCGGTGGCGTAGCGCTGGTTTGCGTTGATCTTCAGCAGGGGGCCGCCGTTCAGCACTGGCTTGTTGGCTGGATCGTGCTTTTCCGGGTAGTTCGGGTGGACAGCGTGGCCGGCGTCGGCTGACACGCAGAACGACGCCGCCAGGGCCTGCCGCCGCTGGCTCACGGAGGCGCCGAGGCCGTCTGAGACGCGCACCAGGATGTCCTCGAGAATGGGACCGCAAGCACCGGAACGCGAGTTGGAACCGATCTCTTCATGGTCGAAGGCTGCGAGGACGGCGATCGGACCATCGCTCGGTGCGGCCGAAGCGTGCTCAATCAGGGCCACCAGGCCCGCGTGCGTGGAGGAGAGGTTGTCCATCCGGCCGGAGGCGAAGAACTCACCGTTGGCCCCGAAAACCGCCGGTGCCTGCGTGTCTGCCACCACGACGTCGTACCCGCCAATCTGCGCGGCATCCACGGTGGCTCCTTCGACGCGATCGGCGAGCAGTGCCAAAAGATCTTCGCCGGCAGGGTCGCCTTGGCCAAAGATCGGGTTCATGTGCTGCTGCTTGGACAAGTGCAGGCCATTGTCATTGACCCCACGGTCCAGGTGGATGGCCAGCTGCGGGAAGCGCAGGAGGGGGCCCGTGGCCGTCAGGTGCTGCGTGCCGTCCCGCATGACCAGGCGGCCGGCGAGCTGCAGTTCCCGGTCCAGCCACGAGTTCAGGAGCGGTCCGCCATAAACCTCGACGCCGGCCTGAAGCCAGCCGAACTTGCCGGTGGTGGGTTTCGGCTTGAGTTTGAAGGACGGGGAGTCGGTGTGGGCACCAAGGATATTGAAGCCTGTGGTGGGGCCGGCGGCCTCGGGCGTTACCCACGCGATCAAGGCACCGTCGCGGATCACGTAGAAGTTGCCCGCTCCGCCATCCCAGGGCTTCACTTCATCCAGCGCCGTGAACCCTGCGGCGTCCAGACGGCGGGCGGCCTCGTGTACCGCGTGGAAGCTCGATGGTGACGCTGATACGTATGCGCCGAGGTCCTGGATGTGGTCAACTGCTGCGGAGGCATTCGAAGGCATGACCCCGAGTCTAGCCCCGCTTCCCTTCGTGACCGGGCTAGACGGTGACGTTGAGTGCGGCCGTGTAACCGCCATCGACCGAGCCGGATATAGTCGCCAGTTGGTATATTCCGCCATCGCCCCCAAAAACGTTGTCCGAGGTCAGACTGGTCTGAGGAAAGTTCCGGGCACTGGTCTCGTAGCCGTCGGTCGCGTAGACCTCCTTGCACGCCTTCTCGGTGAGGGCAATCTGGGAGACGGCCAACACTTGCCCGGCAGCCGTGGTGTTGCTGAGTGATTTAAATACCTCAAAGTGAATATGTGGCCATCTCCCGCTGTAAGCGCCGGGGTAGATGGTGCTGAACGTGAGCTGCCCCTTGGCGTCCGCTTCCTGCACGCCGCGAAGGTAGTTCTCGTTCTCGAGCCCCGAATCGTAGAGCGAATACTTGCCGTTGTGGTCGCAATGCCAGACGTACACCGCGGCGCCGGCCAGCGGTGAGCAGCCGTTCGCGTTGTCCAGGAGCGTCAGTGTCACCGTCAGTGGCACACCCTCCGCCTTGGTGGTGGACGTTCCGAAGCTGGACCTGATGTCGCGACGGACCACTCCCGAAGCTTCCAGGGCGTTGGGCCCATTGGAACCATCTCCGGGGTAGGGTCCGAGCGTCTCCCCGGGGATCTCCACACCACATTCCGCGAAGGCCCGGGTCACCGTGCTGGTCGCCGAAGGTGAGGCAGCCGCCGTCGTACTTCCCGTTGCCGAGGCGGAAACGCTGCCAGTACTCGACGGCGCCTCGCTGGTGCCGCCGCTGCCTCCGGTTCCGGGGGTGCAGGCTGCCAGAGCTGCCGCCGTCCCTGCACCGAAGAGGACACCCAGGGTGCGCCGCCGGCTCAGGAGCGTGGACAGATCGAATTCAAGGCCGCGGTCGTGGTTCGGGTGCGGAGTGGTCATGCCTCCATGAAACCCGCGCGGGCTGGGTCTTGTACATGGGGGAACGGCAGTTGATGGGTGTGGGTTTCCACGCCAGGAAGAGTTTCGAAGCCGCGGGCGGACCTCGCTCAGTAGTCCGGGTTGCTTGGCACCACGAGCCCGGTCTCGTACGCGTACACCACAACCTGGACCCGGTCCCGCAGCTGCAGTTTGCTCAGGATCCGCCGGACGTGGGTCTTCACCGTAGCCTCGGAGAGGAAGAATTTGTGGGCGATCTCCGCGTTGGACAGGCCCTCGGCGATGGTCGTGAGGATTTCAGTTTCCCGGGGCGTGAGTTCGTCCAGCAACGGATCCCGGTGCGGAGCAGGCGCATTTCCGGGCACCACCCCGCCGCGAACGTACGTTTCCAGGAGCCGCTGCGTCACCCGGGGAGCCACCACGGCGTCACCGCTCGCCACGAGGCGCACCGCATGGACCAGCTCAGACGGAGCGACGTCCTTGAGCAGGAAAGCAGACGCTCCGGCCTGCAGCCCGGTGAAGGCATATTCATCAAGATCGAACGTGGTGAGGATGATGACCCGGGCGTCGGCTCCCGAGTCCGAGATACGTCGTGTTGCCTCAATGCCGTCCATGCCGGGCATACGAACATCCATCAGGACGACGTCGGGCTGCAACGCCTCCACCTGGCGGACTGCCTCGATGCCGTCGGACGCTTCGCCCACCACATGGAAGTCCTCTTCGCCTTCAAGGATGAGCCGAAAGCCCATCCGCAGCAGTGGTTGATCATCCACCAGCAGGACTTTGATGTTCTCTGTCATGATTCCCCCTTGTCGCCGTTCCAGCGGAGCTCGGCGTGGACCGCCCAGCCTCCCCTTTTGCTGGGTCCGGCAGTAACGATTCCAGCATAGATTCCGGCACGTTCATTCATTCCGGCAATGCCCTGCCCCGTGCCCAGGCTGCCCACGAATTCGCTGCCACCCTCCCGGCTTCCGCGGCCGTCGTCGAGCACGTCAATGGTGACCAGGTCGCCGTCGCGGGCCACCTGGACATCGACCCGGCTGAGTGAGCGGCCATAGCGCAGGACGTTGGTCAGTGACTCCTGCACAATCCGGTAAACGGTGAGCTCAAAGGCCGGGTCGGCCGGCAGCCCCGGTCCTGTGTGGGCGTAGTGCAGAGGAAGCCCGGCGGTCCGGAAACCGTCCAGGAGCTTCGACAGGTTGTGCCCGGATTCCAACGGTGCCAGTGGGGCGGGCCGCCCGGAATCGTCGCGCAGAACGCCCAGCACACGGCGCATGTCGGCCAGCGCAGCCCGACCGGTCCGCGACAACTCGCTGAGGACCTCCCCGGCGCGTTCAGGATTCTTCCGGACCACCACGGCCGCTCCATCCGAAAGGCTGATCATCACCGTCAGGGAATGCGCCACGACGTCATGCATTTCGCGCGCGATCCTGTTGCGCTCGGTCACCTTGCCAAGCTGGGTGGTGCGGGCGGCCCAGGCAGCAATCTCCGCCTCATGTTCACGGCGTTGTCGCACCGAGATACCGATGCCGGTAGCCAGGAGGTTGGACAACATGATGGTCACCGCCGTGGCGATGTTGTTGATGAGGTGGAAGTTCTCCGGGACGTCCTGCAGGTTGTCCATCTCGCTGGGACTCGTCCACATGAACAAGTAGAGGAGGCTCAGCGGCAGGCTGGCCGCCACGAAAACCACCAATGCGGTCCTGCGCTTCCGGAGGGAAGCCACGGCATACAGCGCGAACCAGAGCCCCGCCGAAACGTTCGATCCCCAAGGGTTCAGGATGGTGGCCGAAACTTCCAGGAGTGCGACGGCGAGAACCACCTGGAATGGGAACCTGCGCCTGAAGGACAGGACGGCGGCGATCAGCAGCAGCAGCGCCACGACCAGCCACTTGCCCTCAGTGATCGAGGTGATGATGGTGGGCAAGGCCAGGAGCACGTAGCAAAGGACCACCACGGCATCCATCGCGCGGGGGTGCTCGAAGAAGTAACGCCGGATCCTGCCCCTGCGGCGCTGGGCGATTTCAGCGAAGGACGCGTCAGCCGTACCGGCGGACGCGTCCTTCACCTGTGGAGCTTCAGTCATGGATTGAGCCTAGACGGCGGCCTAGACGTCCCGCTTCTTCAGCAGGACCATGGCCAGTGCCACCGGCACGACGACCCAGGCACCAAGGACCAACGCAGCCTGCCAGGCTTCCAGCGTTTCCGGGACATGCTCGACGGCGGTCAGCGGGCTAAGCGTGCTGGTGGGCAGGTACTTGCTGGCTTCCTTGAAGAAGTCGCCGGGGATGAGCTGGAAAGCAATGGGCAGGACAAAGAAGATGCCAACCAGGCTCATGATGCCGCCCGCAGAGTTGCGGACGATGGTTCCAAGGGCCATACCAATGGCGGCCACGGCTGCAACGTAGATGCTGTTGACCAACAGCAGCTTGATGGACTGGGAACTGCCAAGATCCAGCTTGAGGCCGTAGTTATCCACGATCGGGAGCGAAACGAGCCCCGCAATGTACGTGGACACGGCTGTCAGGAGGAAGGCGCTCACGACGACAACGATGAGCTTGGCCACGAAGGGCGTGAGCCGCTTGGGTACGGCGGCAAACGTGGAGCGTGCCATGCCCGTAGTGAACTCGGAGCTCATGAGCAGTACGCCCAGGGAACCAAGGATGAGCTGGGCGAACGAGATGCCCGAGGTAGGAATGCTGACGGCGAGGTCCCCACCCTGCGCGGCGATGGCTGCTGCGGCTTCGGGATCCTGCGCTGCCTGTTCTGCGAAACTTCCTGTGCCCCATGCTGCGAGGGCCGCGAAGCCCACCATGACAATCGCGGTGGATGCCAGGAGGATCAGCGTGGACATCAGGGTACGGAACTTGATGAATTCCGAGTTGAGTACGCGGTGGAAAGCCGGTCCCGGACCGACGGAGTTACGGATGGACTTGCGGTCCAAAGTGGTGGTGCTCATGTCTATTTCCCTCCGGCCTGGGCGGGAACCGAGGCCCCGGCGGTGATGTGCGAGTGGTATTCGACCTCGTCCTTGGTCAGTTCCATGTACGCCTCTTCCAGGCTTGCCTGGAGCGGGGTCAGCTCGTAGACCATGACCTGGTTGTCCAGGGCGGTCCGGGCGATGCCGCGGGGATCGAGTCCGGAAACTTCCAGCAGTTCACGTTCGTGGACTTCTACGGAGACACCGGTCCCGGCCAGGAGCTGCATGAGGCGTTCCGGCTGGTCCGTACGGACACGGGTCCGTGTCTGGCCCTTTCCGGTGATGATTTCCGCGATGGGTGCGTCGGCGATGATCTTGCCGCGGCCGATCACGATCAAGTGGTCCGCGGTCAGCGCCATTTCACTCATGAGGTGGCTGGACAGGAAGACCGTGCGGCCTTCGGAGGCGAGGTACTTGACGAGGTTGCGCACCCACACCACGCCTTCCGGATCGAGTCCGTTGACGGGTTCGTCCAGGATGATGGTCTGCGGATCGCCCAGCAGCGCAGCGGCGATGCCGAGGCGCTGACCCATTCCGAGCGAGAAGCCCTTGACCTTCTTCTTGGCCACATCCCCCAGGCCGGTCATCTCGATGACTTCGCGGACCCGGCTCTTGGGAATGCTGTGCGTGGCAGCCATGGCCAGCAGGTGGTTGTAAGCAGTCCGGCTCGTGTGGACAGCCTTGGCGTCCAGGAGGGCGCCGATCTCACGCAGCGGAGCCTTGTGCTGGGCGAACGGCTCACCGTTCACGGTCACAGAGCCCGCCGTCGGAGCGTCCAGCCCCATGATCATGCGCATGGTGGTGGACTTACCGGCACCGTTCGGACCCAGGAAGCCCGTCACCCGTCCGGCTTGGACAGTGAAACTGACACCGCCGACGGCGGTCTTCTCGCCGTAGACCTTGGTCAGGCCTTTTGCTTCGATCATGGAAGCGTTCCCTCCTCGGAGCACATGTGTGTGCAGATGAGTTTTGAATGTACTCACCACGCTACTCACGGAGGGAGGCGAAATCGCCGGTCTCAGGGATGATTCAGGGTCCAGTCAGGGTAATCCTCGCGGATGACCCGGACCCCTCAGCCGGCCGGGAGCGGCGAGTAGATGCGAAGTTCGCGCGGTTTCACTGTGAACGTGGCGCTGCGCACCCCGGGCGTCGGTTCGCCATCCACCGCCAGGACCAGTGGCTGCCCGATGGCCTCCACCGTGATGGTGGTGGCCTCGGTCAGGTGGGTGACCTTGGACGCTGCGACAGTGCCCGTCACCACGGCCCACAACAAGCGGGCACGGGCGAAGGGCTCGTCCGCCGTGATCATCCGTAGGTCGAAGACACCATCGTCAAGAACCGGCCGGCGAAGCGGTGCATGGTCGCTGGGATAGAACCTTCCGCGTCCCATGTAGAGGATCCATAGCTTGTGCTTCACCCCGTCCACGGTGAGTGTGGTGGGCGAGTTCACGCCAAAGGTCCTCAGGGACGCGACCACGCTGGCCAGCGGCTTTCCCATGGCTGGCTGAAGGCGTTCACGCCGGCGAACAAGGTTGGGATACACACCGACACTGGCAGTGTTGAGCATGGCCAGCTCCTTGGTTTCCGGATCCTCCGGCAGGCCACGTTGCACCACCACATGGCCCAGATCCACGGAGGCTGCCATCCCCTTGGTCACTGCCTCGATGGCGTCGTCGATTGAGCTGGTCCCCACGTCACGGGCGAAGTGGTTGAGGGTGCCACCCGGCAGGACCAGGAGGGGCAGTGAATGCTCGACGGCGGCCGCAGCCGCAGTGCCCACCGTCCCGTCTCCGCCCCACACGCCCAGCGCAACGGTGCCAGGCAGGGTGGCTGCGGCTTCGATCTCTGCGGCAACGTCGTCGCCCTCAGCGATTTCCCGTATATGAGCCTTGGGGAATATAACCTTGAGCAGCTCGCCGGTTTCGGGGGAGTAGGACCCGCCCAGGACGTTGACAGCGATACTCAGCCCTTCGCCGTCGTGGATTGCCGGCGCTTCAGCCGGGGTTCGGCGTGGGGTCGGTTCGGCCGGCCTGGCCGGCCACCATTTGCGGGTCGCGAACGCCGCGCCGGCGCCGAGTGCAGAACCCAGCACCACATCTGAGGGCCAATGGGCTCCAGTGTGTACGCGGGAATAGGCCACGCCGGCGGCAAGAGGCGCGAGCACCGCCCCGAGGGGCGGAGAAACGATACCGGCACCGACGGCGAACGCCACGGCGGAAGCGGAATGACCGGACGGCATGGAAGAGCTGGTTGGCTGCGGATTCACGAATCGGAAAATAGGGAGATGTTCCGGACGAGGGCGGTGTCTGGGCAGCGCCTTCTTGAAGATGAGGTTGGTGACGCCCGAAGCGACGCCCAGGGCAAGGAGTCCGTGCAGAGCCGCCCTGCGCGGTTTACCGGGGAACGTGGCCATGATGCCCGCGATGCCGAACCAGAGCTTTCCCTTGGTGGCTGCGGACGAGAGCCTTCGAAAGAAGACATCATGGTCACCCTGGGGCTGCCGGGAGACTACCCGGACCAGGAAGTGGTCGAATCTCGCAACTCGTTTAGGGCCCTTGCCCAGGAAGCCTCGCATGAGTTCACCATAATGCCTGCACACCCGTCGACGAGGGAGTACCAGCGCTACCCATCTACCGTGGCTACGATGAATGGATGATCCGCGTCCTGCTTCCGCGCCACCAGCCCGCGTGGCTGTTGGTCACCCCGGGCGTGCTGTTGCTGTGTGCTTTCGCCATTCCGGGCGTCATGCTCCTGACCGGACAGGGCGAGCCCGCTTTCAACAGCATTGATACCTCGTGGCAGGCCTACGCGTTCACTCTGCACTCGCCCTTCTGGGATGGCGTGAATTCGGTGCTTAATTGGGCAGGCTATGCCGGGATCCTGGTGTTCCATGTCGTGCTCGCCACGGCACTCCTGGTGTGGCAACGCCCCATGGCCGCGGTCTTTGCCGCAACGTCCGGGATCACGGCCCTGGCAGTCACACAGTTGGCCAAGGCGGTGGTGGGTCGGGACAGGCCCCAAGGCGCAAAGGTCCTGACGGATACCGGTTCATACCCCTCGGGGCATGTATCGGCCACCACCGCATTCCTTATGGTGCTCGTCTTCCTTATCGGACGATGGTGGATGACGGTGCTGGCCGCAATTGGTGTCCTTGCCATGATGATCAGCCGCACGTACCTCTCGGCGCACTGGCTGAGCGATGTCTTCGGCGGCGCCTGCCTGGCCGCCGGTGTCGTGCTGGTCCTGTGGTGGCGTTTCAGGGAGACATGCATCGAGGAGAATGCACGCGCCGACGGAAAAACTATTTGGTCGGCAAGGGCTTCGCAACGCCTGCAAGCAGGAGAGCAAGCAGAATAGGCGCTCCGATGGCCAGCAGAGCCAGGTGGATTCCCGTGTGATCACCCAAGTAGCCCAGGAGTGGCGGTCCCGCCAAGAAGGCGATGTAGCCAATGGTGGACACGACGGACACCCGGGCCGCTGCGTGCTTGGGGTCGTCCGCCGCCGCTGACATGCCCATGGGGAAAGCCAAAGCCGCACCGATTCCCCACAGTGCCGCACCAAAACCGGCGAGGATGACGTTGCCGGCGAAGACAAACAACGCCAGGCCCAGGGCGGCCGCGGCCATGCTGGCCCGCAGGACGGTCACCCGGCCAAAGGTGTCGATCGCCTTTCCGCCGAGGAAGCGCATGACTGTCATGGCCAGGACAAAGAGCGCAAAGAGGAGCGCGCCGGTGGATTCCGAGGCGCCAAGCCCGTCAACGGCGGCCTTCGCGATCCAGTCGTTGCCCGCACCTTCGGTCAGTGTCGCACCCAGGACCACGACGCCGATCAGCAGCGTCCTGCCATCCCGCCAAGCCGTGGGTCCCTTCGCTACCGGAGCGCCGTCGTCGTGGGTTTCTGCGGCCTCGTGGGGCAGGAAGTACCTCGGGACCGTCAGCGCCAGGACGACGGCAATGGCGGCGATGACCAGCAGGTGTTCAGGGAGGCCGACGCCAAGCTGGGAGAGGCCGGCGCCGATCAGGGCGCCAAGAAAGGCCCCGCCGGAGAAGGCCGCGTGGAATTGCGGCATGATGGTGCGCTTGAGCCGGTGCTCAACGTCGGCACCCTCGATATTCTGGGCCACGTCCCACAGGCCGATCCCGATACCGAAGAAGAACAGCGCAATGGCCGTGGCGGGGACTGAAGCGGCCATCAGGGAGAAGGCAATGGCTGCGCCTGCGGCTCCCGCGACGATGCCTGCCACGCGAACCGTGTTCGCCGTACCGATCCTGCCCACCACCCAGCCGGCGGACGGCAGGGCCAGCAGGGACCCGACGGCGGTGCAGAGCAACAGGGTGCCCATCTGGCCCGATGTCAGGCTGAGCGCTTCGGTGACGGCAGGGATGCGCGCCGCCCAACTGGCGAAGACCAAACCGTTCATGCCAAAGATCAGGAACGTCGCCACGGCAGCGGCGTTGACGTTGGTGGTGCTTCTGGTGTTGGTGGTCATGCAATCACAACTTCCACGGAGAGTTTGTTGAGCCGGGCAAGATCTTCGGGGGATGGTTCGAGGTCTGTCACGATGACGTCCACGCTGTCCATCGCTGCAACCAGGGCCACCGCGCTGGCGTTCCATTTGCTGCCTGCGGACGCCACGATCACGCGGGCCGCGGATTCCAGGCCGGCGCGTTTCACGGCAGCATCATCAAGGTCGTGGGCAAGGAGGCCGTCCTTGAGGTTGAGGGCGCACGGTGTCACGACGGCGGTGTCGAACCTGAGCGAGCGGATGTTGGCTTCCGTCATGGGTCCCCGGAACGACTGCTCACCCTGGATGAGGCTGCCTCCTGGAAGGATGAGTTCCGGTTTCCGGCCCGCTTTGGCCTCAGTCAAGGCTTCGACCCCGTGGAGGGACATGGGCATGACCGTGAGTTCACGCTTTGCCAGCCGGCGCGCGATCTCCGTAGCGGTGGATCCACTGTCGAGCCACACGTGCTCACGGTCGCGGATCAGCCCATCCACTGCGGCGGCAATGCTCATCTTGGCATCGTGGTCTTCCAACTCACGCTGTCCGTACCCGGGGTTTTCTCCGCGGGCCAGCAAACTGCGGGCACCTCCGTGTACCCGTTTGAGCACGCCGTTGGCTGCGAGGATCTCGAGGTCACGGCGGATGGTGGCCCCTGAAGCTCCTGTCGCGTCCACGAGTTCATCCACGGTAGCTTCCTCGCGGGTGCGCAGCAGCTCGCCAATGAGCCGGTGGCGGTCAACAGTTCCCATGGTTCAACCGTAACAAGCTTTGCTCAGTTAATCACCACGGATGATCATTTGCGCATCGACGCCCTCGCACCTATTGCCCTTAAATGGCCAACGCTCTCTCACAAGTGAGCGAGCGTTGGCCAAAAGGGGGCGTTAGGTGAGAGAGGGTCCAGGTTAGCGGGCGCGCTCCACACGTTTCTCGTCCCACACCGGTTCCTCCGATTCGTAGACCTTGCCGTCGGATCCGAAGATCAGGAAACGGTCGAAGGACTTGGCGAACCAGCGGTCGTGGGTCACGGCCAGGACGGTGCCCTCGAAAGCATCGATGGCCCGCTCCAAAGCTTCGCCCGAGTGCAGGTCCAGGTTGTCCGTGGGCTCATCCAACAGCAGGAGCGTGGCGCCGGACAGCTGCAAGAGCAGGATCTGGAACCGTGCCTGCTGGCCACCGGACAACGACTCGTACTTCTGCTCCGACTGGCCGGCCAGTCCGTACGAATCCAAGGCTCCGGCAGCAGCTTCACGCGGAAGTCCCGAGCGGTGTTCGTCGCCCCGGTGCAGGATCTCCAGCAAGGTCCGGCCCAGCAGATCCGGACGGACGTGCGTCTGCGCAAAGAAGCCGGGCCTGATTCTCGCACCAAGTTTCACCACGCCTTCGTGCGGGACTTCAGCGATGACGACGTCGGATACCGGCAGGTGCTCGCGCTCCGGATCGGTACCGCCGGTCGCGAGAAGACGCAGGAAGTGGCTCTTGCCTGAACCGTTGGAACCCAGGACGCCCACCCGGTCTCCGAACCAGATCTCCGTGGAGAACGGCTTCATGAGACCGGTCAACTCCAGCTTCTCCGCCACGACGGCACGCTTGGCGGTACGGCCGCCCTTAAGCCGCATCTTCACGTTCTGCTCGATGGGCAATGCCTCGGGCGGGCCCGCCTCAAGGAACTTGGCCAGTCTGGTCTGCGCCGCCTGGTACCTGTTGGCCATGTCGGAGCGGAAGGCAGCCTTGTTCTTGTACATGTTGACGAGTTCCTTGAGCTTGACGTGCTCCTCATCCCAACGCTTCCGGAGTTCCTCGAACCGGGCGTTTCGATCGGCGCGGGCCTCGACGTAGGAGCCAAAGCCTCCACCGTGGATCCACGCACCGGCACCGTTGATGCCTGGTTCCAGTGTCACGATGCGGCCGGCGGCGTTGTTGAGCAGCTCGCGGTCGTGGCTGATGAACAGCACCGTCTTCTTGGACTCGGTGAGCTTGCCCTCCAGCCAGCGCTTGCCGGGGACATCAAGGTAGTTGTCCGGTTCGTCAAGGAGAAGGAGCTCATCCGGCCCGGCGAACAGGGCTTCGAGCACCAAGCGCTTCTGCTCGCCGCCGGACAGCGTGGAGGCACGACGGAACTGGGCCTTGTCGAAGGAAATACCCAAGGCAGCCATACAGACTTCGTCCCACACGGTTTCAACGTCGTATCCGCCGGCATCGCCCCAGTCCACGATCGCCTGGGCGTACTTCATCTGCGTGGGTTCGTCGTCGTGCTCCATCATGGCCAGCTCGGCTTCTTCGACGGCCTTGGCGGCTGCTGCGAGCCCGGCCTGCGCCGTGGACACCAAGAGGTCGCGGACCGTTGAGTCGTCACGGACCTGGCCCACGAATTGGCGCATGATGCCCATGTTGCCCGAACGGCCCACAACACCTTCGTCCGGCGTGAGGTCGCCGGAGATGATCTTGAACAGCGTGGTCTTACCCGTTCCGTTGGGCCCGATCAGCGCTGTCTTGGTGCCGTCGGGGACCTTAAAGGTCACCCCGTTGAGCAGCTGGGTGCCGTCGGAAAGGAAGTAGTCGATGCCGGAAACGTCAATATGGGCCACGTTTCAATCCTCCCACGGCACGGTATTAACGCTCGACGGCGGCAATCGTCCGCCGCGGGACGGCTGGCTCGGGCGTGGCGAACCGCGACTGGCGGCTAGGGCTTACGCCGGGCGAACTCCGGCGCATGCTCCGGACGCGGGCCGAAGGCGATCATCCGCGCAGGGAGCTTCCCGAAGGCAGGAAATGTGCGCAACGCAAAGATCAACGGCTTGGGAGGCTTCGGCGGCTTTCCGGCCATGACCTGCGCGAAGACCACCCGATGCAATATCCGCTGGAAGGTTTGAACCACAAGCGTGGGAAGCCAGCGCCGCTTCTGCACCGCGGCGAGGTGGCCGTCGTCGAGCGTTTCCTTCAACAGGGGCGACGCGAGGATGCGCGCTGCCGCTACCGCGTCCTGCACGGCAAGGTTGATTCCTACACCGCCGGCGGGGGACATCGCATGGGCTGCATCGCCGATAAGCAACAGTCCCGGCTTGTGCCAGCGGGACAGCCGGTTGAGCTTCACGTCCAGGAGGTGGAGGTCGTCCATGGATTCGATGGCACCTACCCTGTCGGCGAGGTCTGTCCGCAACCGGGCAACCCTCCCACGGAAGGCCTCCACACCCTCAGCACGAAGCCGGGGATCCAAGCCTTTGGCAGCAAGATAAGCGATCTGGTGATAGTCCTTGCGGGTCAGGCTCAACAGCACGTCGGAAGTGCCAAAGCGCGGCGCTATGGATGCCACGGGCTCGTCCTCGTTGGCATGGCGCGGGAGCCGGAACCACCACGTATCAAACGGCACGGAAAATTCCCGCGGAACCAACCCGGCCTGCGATCGAAGCACGGAGCCGCGACCATCGCATGCAACGGTCAAGGATGCCCTCAGTTCGCCGCCTCCCACCACGGCACGCGTCAGGGGATCACGCGTCTGGTACCGCACCCCACCCACCGCGCCCGAATCGTCGCGCAGCAAGTCCGTGGCCTCGGTGTTCATCAGCACCGTGAACGTGGGTTCCTGCCGGGCCGCTTCGACCAGGAAATTCAGCAGGTCCCATTGCGGCACCATGGCCACGTAGTTGTACGGCTCTTTGAGCAGTCCGAAATCGGCCAGCACCACCGGATCACCCCCGGCAACAGGCAACCGGAAATTCCCCAGCCTGCTCTGCGGCAGTGCCCTGAAGCCCTCTCCCAAGCCCAGCTCGTCCAGAAGTCGGATCGTCGAGGCGTGCACAGTGTCGCCCCGGAAGTCACGCAGGAAGTCGGCGTGCTTCTCCAGCACCGTGACCCTCACGCCGGCGCGGGCAAGCAACAGTCCCAGTACGATCCCTGCCGGCCCTCCGCCGACCACCACACACTGGGTACTCGCCGCCATGGTCCGCCTCCGTATCAGCCCGCCGCAGTCAGGAAAGACTTCAGCAACGGCCCACTGGTGGTCGCACCCAGCCCGCCGTCTTCAACAAACACTGCCACTGCCAGGTCGCCGTGCGTGGCCACAATCCAGGCGTGTGTCTTCGGCGGATTGTCGTTGCCGAATTCCGCGGTGCCCGTCTTTGCTCCCACGGGGGCGCCGGGCACCTGGGCCAAGAAGCCGGCGTGGCCGGACGTGACCACGGCGCGCATCATGTCGGACAGCGCCGCGGCTTCTTCCTTGGTGATCGGCTTGGTGGAGGCGGGAGAGGCAGGCAGCGCGCTGGCCGAAGCAGAGTCCGCCGACGGCGACGCGGAGCCGCTTTCGGTGGGCGTGGCAGCGGAGCTGGGGTTCTGCGCAGCGTCGGCGTTCAGCACCAGCTGCGGTGACACCGGGGCGCCGTTTGCGACAGAGGCAGCCATGACAGCCGCGGAAAGTGGGGAAAAGAGGACCTTGCCCTGACCGATCATGGAGGCGGCGTGCTCGGTGCCTTCAGCGGCGCCCGGCACGGAGCCGAGGAAAGCGTCCGCACCCAACTTGGGTGCTTCCACTGCCACGCCCAACGCTTGCGCAGCCGATTCAAGTTGGTCCTGGCTGACGGTTTCGCGGGCGTTGATGAAGGCAGTGTTGCAGGAGTGCGCAAACGCATCCCTCAAAGCCACGGAGCCAAGCGACGTTTCGGGGTAGCCCTCTGCGTTCTTGAAGGTGCGGCCGTCCACGGTCAGCGTTGAGGGACATTCGACCTTGGAATCCGGGGTGGCACCGTTGCGGAACATCGCCAGCGAATCGACGATCTTGAAAGTGGAACCGGGTGCGTACTGTCCCAACAGCGCAGTGTTGTAGCCGTTGCTGCCTGGTCCGGACGCAGCGGCAAGCACGGCGCCGGTGGAGGGCCTGAGGGCCACAATCGCGGAGGCGGGCTCAACGCCGGCCAACGTTTCCTCGGCCAACTGCTGAAGTTTCAGGTCCAAGGTGGTCTTGAGAGTGGTGCCGGGCGCGGGAAGCGACGAGAAGAACACCTTGGTACCGGGGGTTTCTCCGTCGGTCTTCCCGGCCGGCGCAGCCACAACTTCCACGCCGTCTTTGCCACGCAGGAGGGAGTCATACTTCTGCTGCAGACCGCCGGTACCCGTGGTGTCGCCGGCACGAAGGGCTCCGTTGGATTTCTCTATCTGCTCTGCGCTGGCTTGGCCTACGCTCCCCAGCAAGGCACGGGCAAAGGTGCGTGTGGGTGCCAAGGCCATGGAGTCCAGGATGCTGACGCCTCCGGGTATCGCCTCGATTTTGGCCTCGGTGATGTCTGCTGTGTACGCACGGAGGACGAGGCCCTCCACGAAAGCCTGGGGTCCGGAGGCAGCTACTTGCTTGGCGTACTCTTCGGCATCCAAGCCGAGCAGCGCCGCCATGGCACGGGCCGATGCGTCGGCCTGCTCAGCGGGAATCTTGGTTTTGTCGATACCCACCCGGAAAACGGGCCGGTCCTCAACAATCGGAGCGTCGCCTGCGCCAAGTATCTGACCGCGCTGGGCAGGAACAGTCTTGACCGACAACGTCTCACCGTCGGAAAGCTCCGGCGCCAACAGGGCCGGACTCCACTGAACCGCCCATTTGTCGCCCGACTTCTTCAAGGTGGCCTCGGAGCTGTACTCCCACTTGGCCGAGCCGATGTTCCAACTGTAGTTAAGGGGGAAAGTGGCGGTATCGCCTTCAAGCTTTATATCGCCGGACGCAACCGAAGGCTTCGCCTCGAGGCCCTGGAAAACGGCTTTCAGTTCATCATTGGCCGCGGCAGCGTCCTTGCCCTCCACGGCGAGCGAGCCGACGTCGAGCGCTGCCAAGGAGGAGGCGAGCTGCTTGGCAGCACTCTCCGCGCCGGCACGGCCGTCATCGCAAGCGGTCAGTGAACCAGCCATGACGAGCGCCACGAGACCAACAACAAAACCCTGCTGCATTTTCAGTTTCCCCATTTGCGCCATTATGCCCCGTTCCACTGACAGTTTCTTGTTGTGCCCGGGAAGCGGACAGCCGCCGCCTGCCATCCCCGGGAAGAGGCGGCAAGCGACGGCTGTCGGAACGGGCCCGTTATGGAACGCAAGTGAACTTGGCATCACCCCAGACCCCATGCGCGCCGTTGATTGAACCGGACGGGTCAACAACCAGCTCCACGTATGCCACACCCGTCAGGTCCACTGACACCGATTCCGGAGCAAACCCGGGAGTGTAGGTGCGCGACTGGTACTTGTTCACGCCGTCGGCGTTGACCTTGAAGATGATGTTGCCGCCGAAGCCGCTCTCAAGGCCCACCTGCGAGGTAAACGAGGTGCATTTGCCGCCCAGGTAATACGTGATCTTCGAGGCAGCGTGGACGCCCAGTCCCTTGGTGAACACCGGCTGCTGCCCGGTGGCCGGGTCGGTGTAGTTGATGGCCAGCGGCTTGTCCGGAGACGACGCCGAGTCCTTGTTCGCCACATTCTTGCCAATAACGCCGTAGCCGTTGAGCGCCTGGACCCACGGGGTTTCGGAGGCATACACAGAGCCCGCCGGGACGTTCGGCAGCGGCTGGGAGGTGATTTTCCAGTCGAAGAACTTCACCCGGGTATCCGTCGGCAGGGTCACGGACGCCAACTCCTTGGTGGGGTTCAGGCGGACGGTGTTGGAGAACGCCTGGTACTTGTATTGCGTGTACTCCGGGGACGGCCCGTTGGCGTTGTTGCGACCCTGCTCGGAGACTGCCAGCACGGCACCGTTCAGCACGGA
The DNA here is from genome assembly GCF_050435325.1 of Paenarthrobacter sp. TE4293. Classification (NCBI taxonomy): domain Bacteria; kingdom Bacillati; phylum Actinomycetota; class Actinomycetes; order Micrococcales; family Micrococcaceae; genus Paenarthrobacter; species Paenarthrobacter sp. TE4293. Next base: position 20,703 of record NZ_JBNJRY010000010.1, on the reverse strand, counting down.
AGGCTGCAACCAGTTGGGGAAGAAGATGGACTGCGTCTCCGAGGTCCCGTCAGCGTAGTTCAGGGTCAAGACAGGGCTGGTGCCGTTGCCCACCGCCGCTGATCCCAGAACGGCGAGGTGCGTGCCTTTACCTTTCACCGAAATGGTTTGGGCCGACAGTGCCACCGAGTTGGGAACATCCGGTCCAACGGACGGCCAGGTGTAGTCCACCTGCGTGGGTTTTCCGGCGTCCACCGTCACCGTGCTGCCCGGACGGACACCACCTGCCGGTACCGAAGCGGCAGCCAACTGCTCGGCAGCGAAGGTGGCCCCTCCGCCGTCGAAGTTTCCGAGTGCCTTGCCTGCCACCGTGGTGACCGAAACGGTGTTGTACGCGGCGGCCAGCGAACCATAGGCGACGTAGATCTGGTTGCCGCCGGTCACCGTTTGGGGTGAGCCGGAAGCAGTGTACGACGCCGAAACCCGCACGGTCTGTTGGCCCGCCTTGGCGCTGGAGCCGGGTTTGATGACGAACGTGGCAGTTGCCGTAGCGCCGCCTTCGACCTTGGCGGCAGTTGCTCCGGAGGACGAAACGACTGTCCAGCCCTCAGGGAGAACCGGCGTGAGGACCACATTCGTCTTCGCCTTGGTTCCGGTGTTCACGAACGCCGCAGTGACTGTTGTTTCCTGGTCCTGGAAGACCTGCTGGCCGGTGGTCACGCGGACTTCGGCGGCGGTGTCCTCCTGGCTCTTGCCTCCCAGCGGACCGGCCTGCTGGAGCTGGACCGTGGCGGACTGGTTGGAGGAAATGGAGCCTGTCTTGACCCAGATGGTGCCGTTGTTGGCTTCATCGAAGAACCAACCCGTGCTTGCAGCGGCATAGGCGGCCTGGGTGGAGTGCTGCGTGAGTTTGGTTCCACCAATCTTGACGTCCTTGGGAGCTGCTCCCGCGTGGACTTTCAATTCGTAAGGCCGGGCTGCGGCCTTGCCGGTGTATTCGCCCTTTCGTTCACCAATGGACACCTTGACGCTGCTGTTTCCAGTGCCTGGAGCGTCCACGGAGAAGAGCTGGCTGGACGACTTGCCGTCCTTGTACTCGCGGGTGACCTTGTCGTCCTCGTACAGAGTGAACGTGTCCTGGCCCTTGGCGTAGACGTCCAGGGTGATCATGGAATCTTCCGGAACCAGGGAGGCGTTGCGGGCGACGATGCCTTGCGGGACCACCGCGCCGGCGCGAACGAACACCGGCAGCTTGTCCAGCGGCGCGTTGTAGCCGTTGAGGATCTGGCCACCCTGGTAGAGCTTGCCGGTCCAGTAATCCACCCACTGCTGGCCTGCCGGGAGGAAGATCCCATTGCGGACATCGGTCTGGGTGAAGACCGGAGCCACCAGGAAGTCGGAGCCGAGCATGAACTGGTTGTTCGCCTCGGCCCCGTAGGACCATTCCTGGTCCGGGAATTCGAGGGGCATGGAGCGCATCATCGAAACTCCGGTGGCCGAGGATTCCTGGGCCAACGAGTAGATGAAGGGCATGAGCTGCTGGCGGAGTTGCAGGTATTTGCGGTTGATGGCCGTGGCGTCGTCGCCATAGAGCCACGGACGTTTGTCCGTCGCAGCCCAGCCGGACATGGAGTAGAGCGCTGGAGCGAAAGCTTTCCACTGGAGGTCGCGGACATAGGACTCGGCGGAGCCGCCAAAGATGCCGTCAACGTCGCCGGTGGTGAATGCCAAGCCCGAGTTGCCGGCACCGGTGAGGGCCGGGACCTGCCAGCGGACGGCGTCGAGGTTTCCTGAATGGTCACCCGTCCACTGCATGCCGCAGCGCTGGGAGCCAGCCCAGCCTTCAACCATCAGCGAGGTGCCACGCGCGTTTGAGTATTGCTCAATACCGTCGTGCGCCGCTTCGCAACCGGTGAGGGCCTGGCGGTAACCTTGGCCAACCCACGCGACGTCGAGCTTCCGGAGCCGAACGCCGGCCTCGCCCACTTCGTATTCCTGGTTGGTCAGGGAACGCTGCGTCCAGAGGCCAACTTTGAGGTCGGTTTCTTCCTCGATGCTGCTCACGGTTTCCGGGAGCTGCTGGTACTCGCAGCCGTAGCCGTCGTTGACCAGCATCCAGCCGGCGGGCATGTCGTTCTCGACGAACTTCCGCGCCGTCTTGATCGCGTCCGGTGTGCGCTGCTTGGCACCGTCGGGATCCCCGTAGCCGGAGGACGAATAGCCGGGGTTGGAACGGTTGTAGCAGTCCGCGTCGCCGTATTCCAGGGCGTAGACCGGCGGCATCATCGGCTTGCCGGTCAAGGTGGTGTAGGCACCCAGGGACTGTTTGTAGTCACCCACAAAGTAGTAGGCGTCGAAGCGCTTTTCCTCATGCGTGGTGGTGGGCTGTCCGCCGAAATTGTAGGACCCGCGGGCAAACGTGTCGCGGAGAACGCCATAGCCCATGGAGGACATGTAGTACGGGACGGCGTTGGGATAGCCGTCGTCGTCCCAGTCGAAGTTCTTGGCGATGTTGATCAGGGCGCCCGTGTGCACCGACCGGCCGTTCTGCATGCCGCCGCCGATGAACTGTTCGCCGTCCTGCTGGGCCAGATGCTGGGTGGCCGAAGTGGCGCCGAAGGTGATGGGCGCCGACTCTTCAAGGACCAGTGAACCGTCAGCCCGGACGACGCGCAGCTGGGTGGTGGCCTTGTTGATCCCCACACTGATCCTGGCGGTTTTCATGATCAGCCAGTCACCGTCCGTGACTGTTGGTGTGGTCCCGGGGAACTTGTCCTTGCCCACCACGATGTTGGATGTCCGGGCCGGGTCGCCTTGGTCTGTGTTGGCCGGGTCTGTGAACTTGCCGCTGGGGTCCGCTTCCAGGCGGAAGTTGCCGTCGTCCAGGAACGTGACACGGAGGGCGCCCTTGTCGGCGGAGAGGTCGACGACGTTGCCGGACTGGGTGAAGCCCATCACCGCACCGAGAGGTACTCCGGCGGCATCGACAGGTACTTCGGGAGTGACCGCCTTGATGGCGGCGGGGTCGCCCGGTGCGGCATGCGCGGCTGCCGTAAAGGTCAGTGCGGGGATGGCTCCTGCGAGAAGGAGGGAGGCGAGGCCGAGTGATGCGGCCTTCCTGGCTAACGAACCTTTTATGGCTCGTCCGGAGCTGTTGGGGGCAGCGCCGGACAGGCCCAAGGAGGGTGCGGACATAGGGGGCCAACTTTCGACGAGTGACAATTTGTGATCTAACTCATAGCGAAACGTGCACTAATCGTCACCGCAAAAAGCCAAAAGGTCAACCGTTTCACCAAAAATGCGTTTTGCCGTCACTCACTCGGGGAAGCCCGGATTGAAAAGTCAGTGCCTGCGGATGATCCTGCGCTGAGTGGCGACGGCAATGGCAGCCGTGCGGTTATCCACTCCGAGCTTCGAGTAGATGTGAACCAAATGGGTCTTCACGGTGGCCTCGGAAATGAAGAGCTGCTTGGCCATGGCCCGGTTGCTCATCCCCGTGGCAAGAAGCTCCAGAAGTTGGACCTCCCGGGCACTCAACGCCGGAGCGGGATTCCGGATCCGGCCCATGAGCCGTGCCGCAACCTCAGGCGCCAGGGCAGTTTGACCCGCCGCCGCAGACAGCACAGCTTGCCTGAGCTGCTCCGGCGGGGCGTCTTTGAGCATGTAGCCGCTTGCTCCGGCCTCAACTGCCGCCAGGATGTCGGCGTCAGTGTCATACGTGGTCAGAACCAGGACCGGCGGCGGGGGAGTCCCGGCGTCGCCCGCTTTGATTTTGGCGGTAGCCGTGACCCCGTCCATGCCACTGCCCATCTGCAGGTCCATAAGCACCAGGTCCACAGGCTCTCCGAGCGCGTGGAGCCTGCCCAACTCAGCCAGCGCGCCGTCCCCGTCCGACGCTTCGGCTACCACCGCTACTCCCGGGAAATCCGCCAACATGGCCCGGAGGCCCGCCCTGACCACGGGATGGTCATCAACCAACAGGACCCGGATTTCGCTCATGCAACACCTTCATCTGCCGGCAGCGGTACGCGGATGGCCACTACGGTACCTTCGCCGGGTGCCGACTCGATCTCCAAGCTGCCGTTCAGCGCGGCCAGCCGCTCGCGCAGGCTTTTGAGTCCGACGCCGGTGCCGTCGCCACGGGTGGTCCCGGAGGCCGTCGACGGCTCGAAACCCTTGCCGTCGTCGAAAACGTCCAACGTCACTTCGGCACCGGGGAAGGACAGGGTCACGACGGCGGCGCGTGCGCGGGCGTGAGCCCACACGTTCGCCAGGGACGCCTGGGCGGCCCGGAGCAGGGTGGTCTGGAACGCCTGGGGCAACTCAACGGGCGTCCCCACCAGCTCGAACCGGCACCGCAGTGCGGTCCCCCTGGCGGCGGCTTCGCTCTCTGTCTTCCCGCAAAGCCTCCGTAAGGTCTCCACCAGGCCGGACTCCTCCAAGGCCGGCGGCCGCAGGTCCCGGACAAAGCTCCGGGCCTCCGCGAGGTTGGTCGACGCAGTGTCCTGCACGATCCTCAACCGCTCCTTGGCTGCCTGCGCGTCCCCATCGTCCAGGGCCTTCTCCGCAGACCTGCCCATCAGGATGATGCTGGAGAACCCCTGGGCCAGGGTGTCGTGGATTTCGCGGGCCAACCGTTCACGCTCAGCCAACATCCCTGCCTCGTGCTGGGTTTGGGCGAGTTCCGCCCGCGTCCGGCGCAGGTCGTCGGCAACGGTCCGTTGGTTCTCCGCTTCGAGGAACAACGCCCGGTACGCCAGTCCCGTGACCACCGCGAAACCCGCCCCGAACACCGGCCCCAGAACCATCGCGAGCTGCAAACCGCCGTCGGCCGATCCCCTGCCGTGGAACCACAGGGCACCCACCAGGAGGGCCGTGCTCAACGCAATCGCAGGGAGGGCAAGACGCCGGGGGAGTACGTGAAGCTGGAGGAAGAACAAGGGAAAAGCCACCCAGGCGAAGTCGCCACTGACCAGCAGGAGAAGCAGCCACAGCACCATCACCGCGGACAGCCACCATCGTGCATACCGGGCAGGGTTGAACCGGGAGGCATCGCCTGCGTGGCGCTTCTCAAGAACTGTTCCGGCGAGATACACCAAGGCCAGCAGCGCAGATAAACCCAGCCCCGCCGTCACAGCTACCGGGGAGGGCGAGGCTGCAGTGCCGGCTCCGGTCAGCAAGCGCACAACGGCCACCAACAGCAGCACCGCGAAGCCCACGTGCAGGCACACCCGCAGCACGCGGAGGATCGTGGCGGCGCCGGTGGATTGCATGCCTCCCAGCGTATCCCCGCCACTTCCCGGCAATGCCTGAATTCCGTGCTGTGACACCTGAATCAACCATTCGGATGATCGCCGGCTCAACCGCTCGTCGCCCGCCAATCCATCCCGCTCACGATGTGCACCGGACCCATCGCCGGAAGAGTTGATGGAGCCGGGACCAAGCCCGCATCCAAGCAAAGGAATTCGATGTTTCTCGCCATCCGCGACATCCGTTGGGCCAAGGGGCGGTTCGCGCTCATGGGCAGTGTCGTCGCCCTGATTACGTTGCTGCTGGTCATGCTGTCCGGGTTGACAGCCGGCCTGGGCAACCAGTCGACGTCGGCCATTGCAGCGCTGCCCGCACAGCAGATCGTCTTCGGAGCTCCTCCAGGGAACGACCCCAAAGCCTCGTACACCGAGTCGGAGGTTTCCGCGGCGCAACTGGAGTCCTGGCGGGAACAGCCGGGCGTTTCGTCCGCGCAGGCCATGGGAATCAGCCAAACACGGTTCCAGCCCCTGGACGGCTCCGGTGCTCCACGTGGAACGGCCAACGTTGCCGTCTTCGGCGGGGGAGCCGCGCCATCGACTGTGGAAGACGGGACAGTGGTCATCGGCAATTCACTGGCCAAGGAGCTGTCCCTGACAGCGGGCAGCCGCGCGCGCATTGGCGCCACGGAACTCACCGTGAGGGACGTTGTTGATGACCAGTGGTATTCGCACACCGGCGTCGTCTGGACCACCCTCGGGTCCTGGCGGACCATCGCGCATGCGGCACCCGGCACCGCTACCGTTCTGGCCATCACGCACGACGCCGGAACCTCCTTGGATCTCGACGCCGCCAACGCTGCGGCCGGCACGGTCAGCATGGATCCGGTGGCTTCGTTCCAAGCGCTGGCTTCGTACAAGAGTGAGAACGGATCACTCATGCTGATGCAGGCATTTCTCTATGGCATCTCTGCGCTGGTGATCGTTGCGTTCCTCACGGTATGGACCGTGCAGCGAACCCGGGACATCGCTGTGCTCAAGGCATTGGGCGCATCCTCCGCTTACGTCCTGAAGGATGCCTTGGCCCAGGCGGCCGTAGTCCTTCTGGCGGGCGCCGTCGTGGGCGGATCCGTGGGCCTCGTCGGAGGAGTCTTTGCTGCCCAGGCTGCCCCGTTCCTGATTACTCCCTTGACCACGCTGGTTCCTGTCCTGGGAATTGTCGTGCTGGGGTTGGCCGGCGCCGTCCTCGCCGTCCGCAAGGTCACCTCCGTCGATCCTCTTCTTGCCCTCGGCGGCAACTAATACTTTCCCGGAAAGGCATACATCGTGACTACTGCGCTGAACCTTGTCAACGTCACCCTTGAGTACCCGGACGGCGGTTCCGTCCTGAAAGCTCTCGACGCCGTCGATCTGACCGTCCGACGGAGTGAATTCCTCTCCTTGGTGGGCCCTTCGGGATCCGGCAAGTCGTCCCTGCTCGCCGTCGCGGCCACGCTGGTCAAACCCACGGCCGGGAGGGTCCTGATCGATGGGCAGGAGGTCTCTACGCTCACGGAGGCCGACCACACAACATTGCGTCGGGACAAGGTGGGCATCATCTTCCAGCAACCCAACCTGCTGCCCGCACTGACCGCCGTCGAACAGTTGATGATCCGTGACCACTTGAGGGGCAATCCACTGGGAGCGAGCCGCCGCAAGGCGGAAGAGTTACTGGAGGTAGTGGGCTTGACCGGGGAAGCGAAGAAGCGTCCTCACCAGTTATCGGGTGGTCAGCGCCAGCGGGTGAATATTGCCCGGGCGCTCATGGGCAATCCATTGGTATTGCTGGTGGACGAACCGACTGCGGCGCTGGATCACGAACGCAGCGAGTCGATCGTTCGCCTTCTGCGGCAGGTCACGGACGAGTTCCAAACGGCGACGGTGATGGTCACCCACGACACCGGCTTCCTTGCCCTCACAGACGCAGTCGCAACCATGCGGGACGGAGGCATCAGCCGCGCGTCCATCCCGTCCCCCACCCCAACCAGGTAACTCAGCTGGGTGAGCCGAGGAGGGCATCGTCCTGCGCGTCGTCATAGGCATCGCGGGCTTCGATAATGGTGGGGACGTGGTTCTCTGCCCACTGACGGAGCATGGACAACGGCTGCAGCAGGGATTCACCCATGGCCGTCAGTTCGTAGTCCACCCGTGGCGGCACCTGGGCGTGAACGGTCCGTGTGATCAGTCCATCGCGTTCCAGCGCACGCAGCGTTTGGGTCAGGACTTTGGGGGTGACCACACTGACCATCTTGCGAAGTTCGGAGAAACGCACGGGCCCGTCGCCCAACACTTGGATCACCAACGATGCCCACTTGTCGCCGATGCGCTGGAAGATCACACGCGACGGACAGTTGGGGTCCAGGATGTTGGCGGGAAGTTCTTTGGTGTCCATGGTCAGTATCCCTGAGGTAACTAGGTTTCTTTGAAGCTATCAGTATCCAATAGATACCTTTGTGTTATTGCAAGGATACCAACCCCAAGGAAAGCAATGAAAATCGCAGTCTACGGCGCAACGGGCATGGTCGGAAGCCAAATCGTCAACGAGTCCATCACCCGCGGCCACCAAGTCACGGCCATCTCCCGCAAGGGTGCAGAGGTTCCCGGAGCCGCTGCCCAGGCAGCAGATCAGGCCGACGGTACGACGTTCGCCTCCATTGCAAAAGAGCACGACGTCGTAGTGCTGGCTACGGGTCCCAGCCGCACCGGCGGAGACCATGCAGAATGGCTCGACGCCATGGCCACCGCGTACAGCAACGCCGAAGGCACCCGACTCATGATCGTTGGCGGCGCCGGTACACTCGAGATCGACGGCGTGCGCCTCCTCGATTCCCCGGACTTCCCCGAGGCCTACAAGGCGGAGGCCACCACGGCGGCCAAGGCCCTCGAAGCCGTGAAGCAGGCCCCGGAGTCCCTGGACTGGACAGTCCTCGCTCCTGCCCCCGTCATCCAGCCGGGTGAGCGCACCGGCGAATACTCCGTGGCCAAGGATTCACCGGCCGGTGGCAGCATCTCCACGCAGGACTACGCCGTAGCCATGCTGGACGAAATCGAAAGCCCGGCACACCGCCGCGCACGCTTCACCGCCGCCAACTAACACCGGCCAACCGGCCGGCTACAGTCCCAGGCCCAGCCCGGGTACCCGCTTCCCGAAGATGTCTTTCAAGGCATGTTTTGCTGCGTGGTACCCGGGCATTCCTGTCACACCGGGCCCGGGTGGCGTAGACGACGAACACAGATACACGCCGGGCATCGGCGTCCGCCACGGCACATTGGACACCACTGGCCGCTGTACCAGGCCTCGCAGGTCCAAAAGCCCGGCGCTGAAATCGCCCCCAACATAGTTCTCGTTATAAGCAGCCAGTTCCGCCGCCGTCGTGGTTTGTGAAGCGACCACAACGTCCCGGAAGCCCGCCGCGTACCTCTCAATCCGGGCCGTGACGGCTTCTGCCATGTCCACCGTGGAGTTGGCAGGGACGTGGCAATAGGTCCACAGGACGTGGCGGCCCTCCGGTGCCCGGGTGGGGTCCACCACAGATGGCTGGGACACCAGGACATAGGGCTCCGTGGGGTGCTTGCCCATGTCCACCAGATTCTCCGACTCCGCCATCGCACGCCGGGATCCACCCACGTGCACCGTTCCTGCCTTCGCAAGTCCGGCGTCCATCCACGGAACGGGTCCGGACAGGATGAAGTCCACTTTGCACGCTGCATTCCCGAACCGGAATGTTTCCAGGGCCCGCCGGTATCGATCGGGGACCTCCTGTCCGCCGAGCCGGGCCAGCGTCGGCGGCGCAACGTCCAGCAGTATGGCCTTCGCTGGACGGACCTGATCCAGCGAATCGACGCGTTCACCGACGTGGATGGTTCCGCCGTGCGCCGTCAGGTCGTCAGCCATGGCCGTCGCGATGGACATCGAGCCGGCAACAGGGATGGCCCAGCCCTCCGCGTGGGCCAGCACGCTGAGCAGAAGGCCGGCACCGGTTGAACTGAGGGACGGCTGCGAACCGAGTGCATGCGACATCACGCCCGTCAGCAGGGCAGGTGCAGCTTCTTCCTGGAAGCGGCGGGTCCAAAGCGGCGTCCCCTGATCCAAGGTGGCGAGCCCGAACATGACGGCCGCCAGGGGGTCCTTCGGGATGCGCAGGAGTTGGTTGGACGTAAAGTCCACCACTCCTTTGACCCGCGACAGCAGGGGTCCCAGCAGCCGCCGGTAGGCCTCACCGTCGGCGCCCAACTCCAGCACCGTCTGCTCCAGCGACTGGTACGCCAACGCCGCGCCACCCACGTCCAGGGGAGTGCCGTGCTGAACTTCGGGAATCCGCAGCTCTATTCGCTGGGAAAGTTCGAAGGCCCGGAAGAACGGTGACGCCAAGGCCATCGGATGCACGGCAGAGCAGACATCGTAGAGGTAGCCCGGTTCGATCAGCTGTTTGGTGCGGGAACCACCGCCGATTGCCTCTGCTGCCTCGTAAAGGTGGACATCCAGGCCGGCGCGGGCCATGACCACGGCGGCGGCCAGACCGTTGGGACCGGCCCCGACGACGGCGACATCACCCATTGCTGCTTACCTCCGTTCGCTGGGCTGCTGGGGTTCCGATGCTGGGACGCTGGGGTTGCCACGCCACGGTATCCGGGATCGTGAAGGATGGAAGAGGTCGATCCTCAACCAGTCCCGGGCCCCATCGAAAGGCCCTCCATGAGGGTCGTCCTCACCGTTGATGCGCAACGGGTCCTGGGCAGGATCCCGGATGTCCATCACCACGCGCACCATCAGGTATGCGGTCGCAGTCATGTGCAGGCCGACGGCAAGGACGTAGTAGGACATGTCGATGTTGTGCTGGACGGAGCCGCCACTGGTGGCTTGGCCCAAGTACATCCAGATGGCCGCCCAGTGCAGCCCTTCAGCAGCCTGCCAGATGAGGAAGTCGCGCCAGCGTGGCCGGGCCAGTGCCAGGAGCGGGATGAGCCAGATGACAAACTGCGGCGAGTAGACCTTGTTGGTGAGGATGAACGCGGCAACGATCAGGAAAACCAACTGGGCTATCCGGGGCCGCCTCGGTGCGCACAGTGCCAATGCACCAATGAGCGCACAGGCCAGGACGAAGAGGTAGAGTGCCAGGGAGTTGATGGTTGCCGCGTTCATCTGCATCCACTGGACCCGGTCTGCCACAAGGTTGTAGGCAAACCACGGTGAGCTGTACCCGGCGGGGCGTTCCTGCGTGAATTCGAAGAAGTATCGCCAGCCTGAGGGGTTCATCGCGGCGATGGGCAGGTTCACTGCAAGCCATGAGGCCAGGGCTGCCCCCGCGGTGACGAAGAACGTCCGCAGCTTGCCGGAACGCAGTGCCAGCACCAGCACAGCGCCAAGGATCAGCACGGGATACAGCTTGGTCGCCGTCCCCAACCCAATGCACACACCGGCCAGGATCAGCTTGTCCCGTGAGAAGAAGTACATCCCCAGGGCCAGCAACCCGACGGCCCACATGTCCCAGTTGATGAACCCGGCAAGGATGATCCCGGGAGCTACAGCCACCATCGCGGCGTCCCATGGTCGACGCTTGTTGATCCTGGCTGTGAGGAGCACGGTGACGATCCAGACCGCCACGATCAGTGCGGCGTTGATATCGAAGTACCCCAGGATGCGTTCGCTGCCCACCCCTTGGCCCGGCACCAACAAGGCGGTGATGCCGGCAATGATCCCCATGAGGACCGGGTACTCGAACAGGCTGCCTTGCGTGAAGAAGGGGAACACTCCGTCACCGAGGCCACGGTTCTTGAAGAGCTCCGGGAAATCGGAGTAGCACGTGGCGTAGAACTGGCCAGGCGTTTGCCACCCATTGACCCGGCAGTAGTCCTTGGCGAGGACCGCGAGCAGCGCGGCGACCACAGTAACGACGATGAGGACACGCTCAACGGTGAACGGCCCGGAGGAGACCTTGCCTGGCGACGTGTGCCTTCCCAAAGGGCCGCCTATGAGCTCCGTGAAGTTCCGAAGCAGAGAGTCGCTGCGGCTGGGAACCACAAAGCGGGCACGCTTTTGCTGCCGGTGCGGCTTCGTCTCCTGCATGGATCGAGCTTACAGTCACGCCTTGGCCTGGAGCATCACACCCGGCAGGATGCCAACCGCCAACACTCCACTTAAAAGGGGGGAGCCCACGCGTAGCCGCGTGGGCTCCTTGAGGTTCAGCATGAAAGTGTGGCACCTGAACTCCTTAGGGGCGGTTGCAGGGCATCAACGGATGAGTCCCATCTGGTGCAGGACAACGTAGACGTCTTCACGGCGCTGGTCCAACAGTTGGCCGTTGAACAGGGTGCGGTCCTTGGGAGCATCGGTGCTCTTGAAGAAGCGCATGTCTTCCGTGCGTTTTCGCATGGTTCACCTCCTTTCCGGGAAGAAAATCGGAATTTGGGCGCAACAATTAAAGCCACATGAATTCACATGAAAACAAGGACTAAAGGGGCACAAATAGCCGAGGCTAATAAGGGGATAAAAGCGGACCGAATCAGGAAAACCCGAATCGTCGTGCACAATTGCGCGTGCTTCCGGCAGTCGACCCAACAAGAAGCTGGTTCCGAACTTTGGGGAAACTGCGCACCCGCGGCATGCTGCGTGGGTCCGCGCCTACAACTGACTACTCAGAAGGCCAACCACAGAGAGTGGCCGACCATGAAACTCCGCCGGCGTCAGGGCCGGTCCGGATGGTTCAGGAGTGGGTCAGAGAGCAAAAATGGCGTCGATCATCAGCAGAGGCCGGGGTAGCAGTGACGGTCAACTTCCGTCCGCTAGTCAAAGTAATCATTTTTCCCAACCTCCTTTTCCGGCTGATAAGCAGCCTGCTGTGGCATTGTCCCGGCTGACTGAACCGGGGAATGCGCGCCTGGTTCCCGGCAGGTCGCTCTGGGAACAAGATATAAGCTACCCCATCAACAGGGGATTTGACCAGCACAATTGACTAATTTGCCAAAAGTTTTTCTGAATTCGTGTTTCAGAGGCCCCAGCGGACAATTGCCGGCGTGCGCTTATCCCAGCCGAGCGTGCAGACCTTCGCAGTTCCAAGAATGAAATGGCGTCCTTCGCGGGCGTCCATTTCCAGCCATCGCGCGGTGAGGATCCGGGAGAAATGCCCGTGTGCCACCACCAGGACATTGTCCATTCCGGATTCCAGGACGCGGCCAATGATCTTGTCGGCCCGGGCGGCGACTTCGTCCAGCGTTTCCCCGTTGGGCACACCATCGGTCCAGATGAGGTAGTCCGGGTTGTCCTTGCGGATGAGGTCGGAGCTGATGCCTTCGTAGTCACCGTAGTTCCATTCGACCGCCAGTGGCTCGTGGACGGCCTCGGGGTAACCGGCGAGTTCTGCGGTGCGTCGTGCCCGGCGCAGCGGCGAGGTCAGGACGAGGTCGAAGTCGATGCCTTCCAGGACCTTGCGGGCCTCCACTGCCTGCTGCTCACCCTCAACAGTGAGGGGAAGGTCCGTCAGGCCGGTGTACTGGCCGCTCTTGGACCATTCCGTCTCGCCGTGGCGAAGGATCCAGAGTTGCGGACGTGGGGAAGTCGCAGCGTTCATGAGGGCTCCTCAGTTTCGGTCAAAGGCTCGACGACGGCGGACTCGGGTTGCGCTTCCCACCATGCCCAGAGCTTCTGCTCGGCTTCCTCGGCGGACAACGGCCCGTGTTCCATCCGTTCCTCCAGGAGGAATTTGTAGGCCCGTCCGACCACAGGCCCGGGCTTGAGTCCCAGGAGCGCCATGATCTGCGCGCCGTCGAGATCAGGCCGGACAGCCGCCAGTGATTCCTGTTCCAAGAGCGCCGAGATGCGTTGCTCAAGGTCATCGTATGCGAAGGACAAGCGGTCGGCCTTGCGCTGGTTACGCGTGGTGACGTCGGATCGGGTGAGTCGGTGCAGGCGCTCCAGCAGGGGACCGGCGTCGGTCACGTAGCGACGGACCGCGGAATCGCTCCAGCCCGCATCGCCGTACCCATAGAAGCGCATGTGGAGTTCCACCAGGCGGGAGACCGCCTTGATGGAGTCGTTGTCGAAACGCAGTGCCTTCATTCGCTTCGCGGTCAGCTTGGACCCCACAACGTCGTGGTGTCGGAAGCTCACCGCGCCGCCCGGTTCAAAACGGCGCGTAGCCGGCTTGCCGACGTCGTGCATCAACGCGGCGAACCGCAGCACGAAGTCGGGACCGGGCACCGGGCCGTCAGGACCCGTTTCCAAGGCAGCGGCCTGCTCCAGGACCTGCAGCGAGTGCTGGTACACGTCCTTGTGGCGGTGGTGCTCGTCTGCTTCAAGGCGCAACGCGGAGACTTCGGGAAGGACAAACTCGGCGAGGCCCGTGTCCACCAGCAGGTCGATTCCTACGCGGGGGTGCGCTCCGTTAATAAGCTTGACCAGCTCTTCGCGGACGCGCTCGGCCGAGATGATCTTGATGCGGTCGGCCATCTGCGACATGGCGAGCCGGACGTCGTCGTGGACCGACACGCCGAGCTGGGAAGCGAATCGGGCCGCGCGCATCATGCGCAGGGGATCGTCCGAGAACGACGTTTCCGGCGCGCCGGGCGTGGCAAGCTCGGAGGCGTGGAGGTCCCGGACGCCACCAAAGGGATCCACGAGTTCCAGGCTCGGCAGCCTCAGCGCCATGGCGTTGATGGTGAAGTCGCGTCGCAGCAGGTCGTCCACCAGGGAGTTGCCGAACGCCACCACCGGCTTGCGCGAATCGGGGTCGTACGCCTCCGCGCGGTAGGTGGTGATCTCAATCTGGAAGCCGCTCTTCTTCATTCCGATGGTGCCGAAGGCGCGGCCGATTTCCCAGAAATTATCAGCCCACTTCTTGATGACGGCGATGGTCTGGTCCGGTGTGGCGTCGGTGGTGAAGTCGAGGTCCGGGGATGTCCTTCCCAGGAAGAGGTCGCGCACGGGGCCACCGACCAAGGACAGCTCAAAGCCGGCATCGACAAAGCGCTGCCCGAGGTCGAGCACCACCGGATCGATGGTGAAGTTAACTGAAGAGCTGTCCAATACGTGCGCCATAGTTCCTTAAGCTTGGCAGATTTTTGCGCAGCATTGGGCCACTGTTCCATGCGAAATCAGGCATGTGTCCGCGGAGCATCTCCTGCAGTCCATCTTGTGGCCATGTCCCGGTCATCACTCCGGGGCAAGAGTCGTTAGAGTGGACCTCATGGCCAACCCGATCCCGAGCGCTCCTGGCAGGAGGACAAACGCACCGTTGCCGTCGGCAATCGGCGCGCACGTCGCGCCTGCCCAGCAGCACCCGGTCCAGGCCTCGCTTCCCACAGTGGAGGAAGTGTCGGCAGGCGGCGTCGTAGTAGACACCTCCGACGGCGAACTCCGGGTTGCGATCATTGCCCGCCTTAATAGGGGTGGCCGGCTTGAGTGGTGCCTGCCCAAGGGCCACCCGGAAGGCCGCGAGAACAACGAAGAAGCAGCTGTCCGAGAGATCGCCGAGGAAACCGGCATCGAAGGCAGCATCCTGGCGCCCCTCGGCAGCATTGATTACTGGTTCACCGTGAGCGGCCACCGCGTCCATAAAACGGTGCACCACTTCCTGCTCCAGGCAACCGGCGGCGAGTTGACCATTGAGAACGACCCCGACCAGGAAGCCGTGGACGCGGCGTGGGTTCCCATCCAGGAACTTGCCCGCAAATTGTCCTTCCCGAACGAACGCCGCATCGCCGACCTGGCACGGGAAGTGCTGCCAGAACACCTCTGACCCGGGTACGTGGGACGATAAAGGCGATGTCTGAAGCGAAAACCACCCAGTCCGTCCAATCCGGCGAAGCCCGTTCCAGCGCCATCATGGCCGCAGGAACGCTCGTTTCCCGGTTCCTTGGCTTCGCCAAAACATGGATGCTCGGAGTCGCACTGGGCCTTGGTTCCACGGTCAATGACACGTTCATCAACGCGAACAACCTGCCGAACCTGATCTTCCTGTTGGTAGCCGGCGGCGTGTTCAATGCCGTCCTGGTTCCCCAGATCATCAAAGCCAGCAAGGCTCCGGACCGCGGCGCAGACTACATCAGCCGCCTGTTGACCCTGGCGGTGCTGGTCCTCCTGGCGTTGACGGCGCTGGTGACCCTCGCCGCGCCGCTGGTCATCGACCTCACCACCCAGGGCTACTCCGAACAGCAGAAGGCCCTGGCTGTTACCTTCGCGCTCTGGTGCCTGCCGCAAATCTTCTTCTACGGGCTCTACGCCCTGCTCACCCAGGTGTTGAACGCCCACGGTGCGTTCGGACCCGCCATGTGGGCGCCCATCCTCAACAACCTGGTGGCCATCGCCGGCCTGGGCATGTTCATTTGGATCCTCGGCGCCAACATCGACAACCCGCACACCCTGGACAACTGGGGCCCCACGCAGACGTTCCTCATTGCCGGTTTCTCTACCTTTGGCGTGATCGCCCAGACAGCCATCCTGCTGATCCCCGTCTTCCGCCTGCGCCTTGGTTTGCGTCCGCGCTTCGGCTGGCGCGGTGTGGGACTTGGCCAGGCTGCCAAGCTGAGCGTATGGACGTTGGCGACTGCCGCCGTCGGCCAACTGGCGTTCCTCTATGTCATGAGGATCGCGACCATCCCGGGTGCCGAGCGGCTCCGCCTGGACAACGCCGGTGACAGGATCGCAGCTTCCACGCTGCCAGGCAACGCGGTCCTGGAAGTTGCGAGCCAACTGTACCTGCTGCCGCACTCCATCATCGCGTTGTCGCTGGCCACCGTTCTCTTCAACCGCATGACGCGCGCGTCCCAGGACGGCAATAAGGCCGAGCTGCGCGACGCCCTGTCGCACGGACTGCGCACCATGGCCGTCGCTACCGTTTTCGGTGCCCTGGCCCTGTTCGCCTTGGCCGGTCCGCTGGGCATGTTCTTCTCCGGCGGAAAGCCACAGGACGGCGTCATGCTGGCCCAGACGCTCACCATCCTTGCGCTAAGCACGCCCTTCCTGAGCGCGAACTTCATGATGTCCCGGGTGTTTTACGCCAACGAGGACGCCCGCACACCCCTGTATGTGCAGTTGTGGTTGGCCATCATCTACGTGGTGGGCGCGTTCTTCATCCAGTTCCTCCCCGTGGGCCAGATCATCTACGCGATCGCCATCCTTTACACACTGGGCAATATCCTCTCCGTGGTCATCAGCGTGGTGTTCCTGCGCCGCATGCTGGGGCACCTCGACGGTCCGCGCATCGCCAATTCGTACATCCGGATGGGCTACGCAGGCCTCGGCTCTGCGCTTGCCGGCGCCGGTGCGCTGTGGCTCCTGGGCAGCTACCGTGCCGACGGTTTCGCGTGGAGCAGCCGCCCGGCCGCCTTGGTGACGGTAGTCGTCGTCGGGCCCGTCATGCTGCTCGCCTACCTGGTCCTGCTGCGCGTTTTCCACGTGACCGAACTTCGCGACCTCATGCGTCCCCTGATGGGCCGTTTGGGCCGCGGCGCACCAGAACCGATTTCCGGTGCCGTCGTGGAACCCACGACGGCGGCCCGCGCCACGGTCTCGGACGATACCGGCTTGATCCCGCGCATCTCGGGCGAGTTCGACGCTGCGTCCTACCGGGCCGGGCCGGCCCCGGAACGCGTTCCCTCCGTGCCCGCCCCTGCCTTGCCGGATGCGCCGAAAACCTACTTGCCGGAGGAACACACGCCCAGCACGGCGCGTGGCGGCAGGTTCCGCCCGCAGGTGCCCTTGCCGGGGCGGCGCACGTACCAAGGCGACGCCGGACGCAATCCCTACTTCCCGACCCACGGAAACCGTGGGAAGTGAGCCGGTGCCGCCAACATGGGCGCAGGGCATCAATCGGCTAGGCTAGAAAACGAATACAGGTAGTTGCAAAAGCGGTTGAACCGGCTCGCCGGGCCAGTCGCATGCAGGACCCGCAACTCCCGGACAGCCTAGGAGGAACACGTGTCCCACCCGATCGACGTCGGATCAGTACTTGGCGGCCGCTACAAGGTCACGGCCAATGTGTTGACCTCGCATGACCAAGATCAGGTGCTCGACGGCGTGGACCAGGTCCTCAACCGTCCCGTGAGCATCCTTGTCGCCGGACCCGGAAACGCAGAGCAGGTTGCGCAGAGTGCCCGCGAAGTCGCCACGGGGGAGCGCCCCGGCCACGTCCAGATCCTGGACCTCGGCGTCAGCGACAACACCACGTACCTCATCACCAACCACAGCACAGCGCCTGATTTGTTGGATCTGGTGGTTGCGACCAACCCGCCGTACATCGAGCCTTTCTTCACCGAGACGCTCGGCAGTGAGATCTTCGGTCAAGCACGCACCTACGAGCCCGAGACATACGACGGCCTGTATGAAGACGACGAACACGACGCCGAATACATCCAGTACGACGAAAACGGCTACCCCATTCCGTCCGAAGGCGATAACGAGCCCGAGGCCGGCTCCCAGGGTGGCAATGTGCCTCCCATGCCCGCTTCCAGCCCGTCATCGTCCAAGAGCGGCATCGCCGGCAAGCTGGCTGCCGCCGCGGGTGCCGGAGCAGCGGGCCTCGCCGCGCTGAAGAATTCGACGTCCAGGAACAACGACGCCGGTGCGGCCGCCGGTACTGCCGCTGCAGGTTCTGCTTCTGCTGCGGGTCCGGATTCTGCTTCTGGTGCGTCAGCTCAGCCACCCACCCAGGCCGTGACCTCGCAGCCGGCCCCCACCGCTCCAGCTGCACCTTCCCAGCCTCCCACCCAGGCCGTCACTTCGCAGCCGGCTCCGACACGCGAACCGGCCGAACCCAAGGTTTCCCTGTGGTCCGAGGAGGACTACGGATTTGCCGGTGGTGCTGGTGCTGGTGGCGCCGCCGCTGCTGCTGGGGGAGCCGCCGCTGCGCGGGGTACCTCGGACACCGGTTACGATCGCGCCCCCAATCGCTTCCCGGCGTCGGCTGCTGTGCAGGACGACTACGACGACGAGGAAGTCTACGAGGACGAAGCCCCGGAGAAAGAGCCGCGATCCCTTCGCTGGCTCGTGGGCGGCCTGCTCGCAGCCGTGTTGATCGTGGGGCTTGTCCTCGCTGTCACCAACCTGGGCAGTCTCCTCCCCAGCGGAACACCTGCCGCGACGCAGAGCACCTCAACGCCTCAGGCCAGCAGTACCCAGTCCGAGGAACCAACCCCCACGGAGACCGCGCCTCCGGCTACGCCGCCCGCCATTGAGGGCATCACGCGACTGGGCGACTTCCCCTTCGCAGCAACCTACGACAAGGACCTCGCAAGGGCCTTCGACGGCAATGCGGCAAGTTACTGGTCAGACATGGAGTTCGCCACGGCCGACTGGGGTGGCCTCGTCACCAACATGCCGCTGGTCATCAAGCTCAAGGAAAAGACTGAGGTCAAGTCCATCGTCCTTAATCAGTTGGGTGGATCCGGCGGCAGCATCAGCGTCTACACCAACGACCGCCCTGCCATGGACGGCGCCAAGCTGGTCGGCACCAACAGCTTCACTTCACCTGAGCTGACCGTGCCCCTGGCCGCGCCCACGCAGACCCAGTACATCATTGTGGACATCAAGGCACTCCCCAAGCTGGCCGCACCGAAGACCCGCTTCGGATTCGGCCTCCGCTTGGCAGAGGTCACTGTTCAGTAGCTCCGTTCCTTTCTTTCACGCAGTGGGGACTCCCGGTCATGGGGGTCCCCACTTCGATTTGCCGTGAGTCCAGACGGTACCCTGAATGGTGGTGGCTTTTAGGGTCCCCAACTCCAACGGAATATTTGGGGCGCAACAGGGGTTGAGTCAGGTGGCTGCCCCGAAAGCCGCAGCATCGACTAAGGAAGAGGTTCACGCCACGTGAGCATTGCAGAAAACAGCGCATCGCAGGTGCGTGACGTCATCATCGTAGGTTCAGGCCCTGCCGGCTATACAGCCGCTGTTTACACCGCCCGTGCCAACATGAAGCCTCTGCTCATTGCCGGTTCCGTCACCGCTGGTGGCGAGCTGATGAACACCACGGACGTGGAAAACTACCCGGGCTTCCCCGAGGGCATCATGGGTCCGGATCTCATGGAGAACTTCGAGAAGCAGGCCGCCCGTTTCGGCACCGAGATCCTGTTCGAGGATGTCACCGAGCTGGATCTCGATGGCGACATCAAGACCGTGACCATCGGAACGGGGGAGACCTTCCAAGCGAAGGCCATTATCCTGTCCACTGGTTCGGCATACCGCGAGCTCGGCTTGACGAACGAGAAGCGTCTCTCCGGCCACGGTGTGAGCTGGTGTGCAACCTGCGACGGTTTCTTCTTCAAGGACCAGGACATCGCCGTGATCGGCGGTGGCGACTCGGCCATGGAGGAAGCACTGTTCCTCACCAAGTTCGCGAAGTCCGTCACTGTTGTTCACCGCCGCGATACCCTCAAGGCTTCCAAGATCATGGGCGACCGCGCCCAGGCACACGAAAAGATCAACTTCGTGTGGAACACCGCCGTTGAGGACGTTCTGGGCGGGGATAAGGTCACAGGCTTGAAGCTGAAGAACCTGGTGGATGGCACCGAGTCCGAGCTCGCCGTCACCGGTGTGTTCGTGGCCATCGGCAACGACCCCCGCACGGATCTCGTCAAGGGCAAGGTCGATCTGACTCCTGAGGGAACCATCGCCGTCGAGGGCCGCAGCTCCCGGACCAACATCAAGGGTGTCTTCGCTGCTGGTGACGTCATCGATCCCACTTACCGCCAAGCCATCACGGCTTCGGGTTCCGGTTGTGTGGCTGCCCTCGATGTCGAGCACTACCTCGCAGACCTGAACTCCTAAGCTGCATCCAAGCAACCATACGAAGGGAATAGTTATGAGCAACGCAAAAGACGTAACTGACGCAAGCTTCAGCACGGATGTCCTGGCTTCCGAGAAGCCGGTCATCGTGGACTTCTGGGCAGAGTGGTGTGGCCCGTGCCGCAAGCTCGGCCCCATCCTCGACGAGATCTCCGTTGAATACAGCGAGAAGGTTGACGTCGTGAAACTCAACGTCGACGACAACCCGGCCATCGCCGCCGAATACGGCATCACGTCCATCCCGGCCGTGTACCTGTTCAGCGGGGGAGAAGTGAAGAGCACCGTCATCGGCGCCAAGCCGAAGCAGTTCTTTGAGAAGGAATTCGCGGACGTCCTGTCCTAGGTTGAATTCTTACCTCTGATTCAATCAAGCCGGCGGTCGCCGCTCCTCAGGGAGTGGTGATCGCCGGCTTTTTTGGTGTTTCCAGGACATTGAACCAAATTCGTTCACTTTCTTGGTTGCGGTTCGCATGGAAGCCTTCAGACAGTTCGATTGGCGGGATTCCGGTTCTCCCTACCTGGGGTAGGCAGAACTTGATCCCCTCTCACCGTTGACGCGCTCCAGCCCGATCCCCTCTCACCGTTGACGCGCTCCAGCCCGATCCCCTCTCACCGTTGACGCGCTCCAGCCCGATCCCCTCTCACCGTTGACGCGCTCCAGCC
>NZ_JBNJRY010000009.1:0-206954 GCF_050435325.1 Paenarthrobacter sp. TE4293 | reverse complement strand
GGGCGTGGCGGTCAACCAAGCCTGCAGACGCGGGGCGTCGCGGTAAACGCCCCCCCCCACCCCCCCCCGCCCCCCGCTGTGGGGGTGTTTTTCACGCAATACAAACCCCCCACAACTGCGGGCTGCTTTTCGTTGTGTGGGGCGCACAATGGATGCATGGCCACACTCTCACCGGGCCTTCGCAAGGCCCTTCTTGCCGGCGGGATTGCCGTAGCGCTGACCGGCGGCGGTGCCGCCGCTGTGTGGGCGGGCACCCAACCCAGCCCTTCGCCGTCGGGCTCGTCTTCTTCACCCAGCCCCTCCGCTTCCGGGCCGGCCAAGTCCGCCGAGGGCCGCGGGCAGCCCATTCATGGCGAGCACGTGGTGAAGCAGGCGGACGGGACGTACCGCACCGTTGTCACGCAGGCTGGAACCATTGAGTCGGCCAGTGCTTCAGACGTGACGGTGAAGAGCGACGACGGATTCACCCAGCGGTATTCGATCAATGCAGAGACTCGGATCGCCAGGGTCCCGGCTGACCTCTCGGATCTCCGGAACGGCAGGGGCAAGCCCACACTGCCGTCGGCGACGGCTGCCGACCTTAGGACCGGCGACACGGTGCGCATCAGCGGCACGAAGGACGGCGATACCGTCACGGCCACCAGGGTGGTAGCCGGCGAGTTGGCTGCCGGCCTCAAGGGCCACGGACCCAAGCACGGACACGGCCCCCGTAATTAGAGCGCCACAGTCCTGAAGCCCAGGTTGCCGCTGGCCGAGTCCGGCGTGTTCGAACTGCGTGCTGCGAGGCGGTAGCGGTTGCAGTAGGACTCGTGGCAGAGGTACGAGCCGCCCCGCATCACCCTTCCGCGGCCAATCGTGGGCCCTTGCGGGTCCGCCACGGTTCCGGCCGCGAGGCACGTCTTGTAGTACTTGGGCAGGAACCAGTCGCTGCACCATTCCCAGACGTTTCCGCTGGTCTGATAGAGCCCGTAGCCATTTGCGCGGAATGACCTGGCAGGCGCGGTGGTGGGAAAGCCGTCGTCCACCGTGTTGCGGGTAGGGAACTCGCCTTGCCAGATGTTGCAGTGGTGCGCCGCGGCGCCCGGAGCATCGTTGTGGAGTTCATTGCCCCAGGGGTAGCGCTTCCCGGGCAACCCGCCGCGGGCTGCGTACTCCCATTCGGCTTCCGTGGGCAGACGGCGGCCCGCCCACGCGCAGTATGCCAGGGCGTCGTTGTGGGACACGTGGGTCACCGGGTGGTCCGGAAGGTCGCTCCAGTGGGAGAGGGGTCCTGCGGGGTGCGCCCAGTCTGCTCCGCGGACGTTGAGCCACCACGGGACGTCGGTGACCCGGTTCAGGATGTCTTCCGGCCTCGCCTTGACGGCAAGGTGGAACACCGCGGACGTTCCGAAAGCTTCGGACTCGGTGCGGTGTCCGGTGGCGTCGACAAACGCCGCGAACTCCGCAGTGGTCACCGTGGTGGCGCTGATGCGGAATTCATGGAGGGAAACCTGGTGCACGGGGGACTCGCCGTCAGCTTCGTAGCCTTCGCCGAACGGATCACCCATCGAAAAGGTGCCAGCGGGAATCACGACGTCGTTTTTCCCGGTGCCCCGTGATGCGGCCTTCGTGGACGGTTCGACGGCGGTGCCCGCCTTCACGGTGACGTTCGCCGTGGGCGGGGCCAACGGTCGCGGTCCTGGGCTGCAGCAGTCAGCCATATCAACCTTCCAGCCGGTTTTTCCTCCATCCTACCGTCGGCATGATCCGCAGATAATGATGAAAACTGATTTCTAGTCCGAGTTTCAATCATCATCTTGCAAAAGAGATATCCGTCACTTATGGTTTGTTAAACGGTTAACGAGCGTGGCTTGAATCACAGTAGTGGTTCCGGCTCGGTACTTGAGGAGACAGCATGAACTCGACGACGGAACAGGCTCCGGCATTGCCCGAAGCCCGCCGGGTCCCGGCCCTGGCGGGTGGGAATGCCGCAGGATCCCGTCCGAAGAAGCGCAAGCGGAGCAAGCCCCCACAGCAGAGTTTCCGGTCCCGTCTGCGGCGCGACAAGCAGATGCTCCTCATGATGGTGCCGGGCGTGGCCTTCCTGCTGCTCTTCTTCTACATCCCCATCCTGGGCAACGTCATTGCGTTCCAGGACTACCAGCCTTACCTGGGCATCGGAGACAGCCTGTGGGTGGGCTGGCAGAACTTTGTGGATCTGTTCGGAAATCCGGACTTCATCCACGCTTTTTGGAACACCTTGTACCTGGCCGCCTGGCAGCTGGTCTTCCTGTTCCCCGTGCCGCTGGTGCTGGCGCTGATTGTGGATTCACTGATCAGCACCCGGGTCCGGCGGATCTTCCAGAGCATCGCCTACCTGCCCCACTTCCTTTCCTGGGTGCTGGTGATCGCGTTCTTCCAGCAGATGTTGGGCGGTGCAGGTTTCGTCAACAACCTGCTCCGTGACTGGGGTATGGACCCCATTCCCTTCATGACCAACCCGGAGACCTTCCCGGTCATGGTGGTCGTCCAGATGATCTGGAAGGACGCCGGCTGGGCGATGATCATCTTCCTGGCAGCCCTTGCCAGCATTGACGCCTCCCTCTACGAAGCTGCGGCGGCTGACGGTGCCGGACGCTGGCGCCGGATGTGGCATATCACCCTCCCCGGTCTGAGGCCCGTGATCGTGCTCCTGCTGATCCTGCGCATCGGCGACATCCTCTCGGTCGGCTTTGAGCAATTCATCCTGCAGCGTGATGCCGTCGGCGCCGGAGCCGCGGAAGTGCTGGACACCTTCACCTACTACACCGGCGTAGTAGGAGGCGGCTGGAGCTCGGGTGCCGCAGCCGGCCTCGCCAAGGGCGTGGTCAGCGCCCTGCTGATCTACGGCGCCAACAAACTTGCCCACCGCTTCGGCGAAGACGGAATCTTCGCAAAACAAGTGCGCTGAAAGCCACGCCGACCCGCGCGCCTGCCGCACAAGGAGAACCCCATGGCAACAACACTTTTCACCAGGAAACCCCGGGAGCTGAGCTACAACCCCAAGCGCCCGGTGTGGAAGGAGAAGCCTTCCGCCCTGTATCAAACGGTCAAAGCCGTCGTACTGATCGTCTTCAGCTTGTCCATCCTTACGCCCATCCTGCTGGTGGTCTCAACGTCCCTGGCTGACACCGAACAACTGGTCAAGGCCGGAGGCTTCGTTCTCTGGCCCGAGCGCCCCACGTTGGAGGCCTACGCCACCATCTTCAAGGGCCCCATGGTCCTGCAGTCTCTCGGCGTGAGCATGCTGGTCACCGCGGTAGGCACCATCCTGGCGCTGTTCGTGACGATCACCATGGCCTACGCGACCAGCCGCACCGTGCTCTTTGGCCGCCCGGTGATCCTCGCAGTCCTGTTCACGCTCCTCTTTGCGCCTGGCCTGATCCCGTCGTTCCTCATGATCCGCCAGCTGGGCCTGTTGGACTCCCTGTGGTCCTTGATCCTTCCCGGCATCTTCGGAGCCTTCAACTTCGTGGTGATGCGATCGTTCTTCATGAACATCCCAGGGGAGCTCATCGAAAGTGCCAGGATCGATGGCGCCAACGACTGGCAAATCCTGTGGCGCATCGTGATGCCGCTGTCCAAAGCCGTGATCGCCGTCGTCGGACTGTTCTACGCCGTTGGTTTCTGGAACTCCTTCTTCAACGCCCTGCTCTACATCAACGACCACAGCAAGTGGCCCATCCAATTGCTGCTCCGCAACTTCGTGGTCCAGGGAAGTGGCGCTGCGGACCAGCTGGGAATCACCACCACCCCGCCACCGCAATCCATCCAGATGGCCGTCGTCGTGGTGGCACTGGTCCCCATCCTGATGGTCTACCCGTTCCTCCAGAAGCACTTTGCCAAGGGCGTCATCACCGGAGCCGTCAAGGGCTAGCCCCCGAAGTCCGGAAAACCCAACGCACTCAAACCTCAGAGAAATGCAAATAACCAGAAAGGGTTATGCCATGACAAGCACTACCTCTCAGGCTGGATTCAGCCGCCGCGGTTTCCTTGGCCTCGCTGGCTTGGCCGTGACCGCTGCAGGCTTGTCCGCCTGCGGTGGTGGCGGAGCCGCGAACAACGGAGGCGCCGCTGCCTCCGCGTCGGTCAAGTTGCCCACGTACAAGGAATTCACCGGCGTCACCCCGGACATTGCGGGCAACGCCAAGGGCCTCCAAGCCGGCTACTTCAAGCTGCCCACCGCCGTGCAGTCCGTGAAGACGCCGCCGCTCAAGGGCAAGGTGACCGGCCTGACCGAAACTTTCGACACCATGAGCCCCGGCCTGAAGGACAACCCCTTCTGGCAGCGGCTCAACGCCAAGCTCGGCGGCGACCTGGAGCTGCAGATCGCCGAAGACATTGGCGACGGATACCCGGCCAAGTTCGCCACCGTCCTGGCCAGCAACGATCTCCCGGACATGATGTGGGTGCCGCCGAACCAGGGAATCCCCAACGTCGGACCCATGCTTGAGGCCAAGTTCCAGGACCTGACGCCGTACCTCTCCGGCGACGCCGTCCTTGAGTACCCCAACCTGGCCGCACTGAAGCCCGATTCCTGGAAGACCGCCGTCGTGAACGGCAAGATCTGGGGCGCACCCATCCCGAGTACCCCGTTCGGCCAGGTGTACCTTGGCAACCACGATATGTGGGCCAAGGTGGGTGGCTTCGAGGCGTCCAGCGCCGACGAATTCCTGGAGAAGGCCAAAGAGTTGACCCGCCCGGGCGACCAGCAGTACGCGCTGGAACCGGCCTACATCAACGCCCTCCATATGGTCACCGAATGGTTTGGCGCCCCGAACAGCTGGGCCGTGAACAAGGACCGCACCCTGACTCACCTCTACGAAACCGATGAATACATGGCCGGCGTGGAGTTCACCGCCAAGATGTTTGCCGCCGGTGTGTTCTACCCGGACTCCAAGGCAACCGATATCCGTTCGCGCGTGGCCAACGGCAGCGTGGCCGCCCAGGTAGTGGTGGGCCCCCACGATATCCGCAGCTACCGTGCGTTGAACAAGACCGCCCAGTTTGACGTCCTGATCCCGTTCAGTGCCGACGGCAAGGTCAAGCCCGTCTACGACATGGGCTATGGAACCGTGGGCTTCACGCCGTTCAAGAAGGCCGAAGAAGGGAAGATCCGCGAGTTGCTCTCGCTTATCAACTACCTCTCAGCACCGTTCGGCACGGTGGAGTACATGCAGAAGAACTTCGGTCAGTTGGGCGAGGACTACACCGTCGACGCCTCCGGAAACCCGGCGCGCACCGAAACGGGCACCACCAACGCACCCGGCTTGGTTTCGGCGCTGAACATCATGTCCAGCCCCGAAAACGTCATCTTCAACCCGGGCTTCGACGACGACACCCGCTACGTCAGCCAGCAGGAAGAGAAGCTCCTGGAATTCGCGTGGCGCAACCCCACCAACGGTTCCTACTCGGACACCAACGCCAAAGTTGGCGCCAAGATCACCAAGCAGTTGCGCGACAAGGTAGTGGACATCATTACGGGCCGCGCCAAGATCGCTGAGCTCAAGGATGCGGTGAAGCGCTGGAAGAGCGAAGGCGGCGACAAGATGCGCGATGAGTACCAGGCCGCGTTGGACCCCAACGCTCCGGTCTTCAGGAGCTAGCCTCAGACCAACAACGAACCGACCCAAGACGAACCAACGCGCACCACGAAGATCATCAGCAGGGGGAACCATGGCAAAAGCAAGCACCACCGGAGTCCGGCCCACCATACGTATGGTGGCCGAACTGGCGGGAGTTTCCACGGCCACGGTTTCCTACGTGTTGTCCGGTCGCCGTGGCGATGGCGGCCCCGGGGTCTCGGATCCGACGGCGGAAAAGGTCAAGGCGGCTGCCGAACGGCTTGGCTACCGCCCCAACCAGGCGGCGCGGGCCATCCGGACAGGCCGCACCAATACGGTCATCCTGTCGCTGACCATGCTCTCCGATCCGTGGTCCTTGTCCGTCATCGAGGCCGTACAGAAGGCTGCGGCTCCGTTGGGCATAACGCCGATGATCCTGGGTGACGCAGACTGGGTCAAAGTGCTCGGCACACACAACGCCGACGCCGTGTTCGTGGACGCCGTCCGTCCTGACCAGCGGGAGGCCCTGCGCAAGCTCGCAGAGCACGGGACCACCCTGGTGGTATTCGACGAAGAAGTGACAGCGGACGGCTTCGATGTCATCCGTTCCATTGCCGGGCCAGGCTGCCGCATGGCCGTGGAGCATTTGCTGCACGGCCATCGCAGGGTGGCTTGCCTGACGCCGGCAACGGCGGCCGGGACCTCCGGTGGCACCCGGTACCGGGCCTATGCCGAAGCCCTTTCGAACGCCGGTATTCCGGAACGGAAGGACTACGTGGGATTGTTCGACGGCACCAGCGCCGGCGCCTACGCCGCGGCAACCCGGGTGCTCAGCCTTCCGGACCGGCCTACGGCGATCTACGCCACCACGGATTACGCCGCCGTCGCCGCGATCAACGCCGCCCAGCGCCTGGGTCTTGCTGTGGGGACTGACGTGGACATCATCGGTGTGGGCAACACCGTGGAGGGTGAGCGGATGTCACCCTCGCTGAGCACCGTCGGTCCGGTGGATTTCTTCGACAAACTTGCCCGGCTCCTGCTGCGGCGGGCGACAGGCCCCGTCGGCACCAGCGCGGCGGAGGATCCCGGCGTCCTCGACTTCCCGTGGCACTTGTTCGTGCGTGAATCGGCGCCGCACCGCAGCGCCGCAACCAAACTTTACTAGGAAACAGCAGAAGGAAATTGCACACCATGGAAAAGGATTTGAAGGTCGGCATCGTAGGTTTTGGCCTGCGGTCCGGGCTATGGAAACACGCCCACAAACCGGGCCAGGGCTCTGAGGTCACCATTGTCTGTGACCTCAGTGATCGAGGCCGGGCGGACGCCGCCGAGCGCATCCCGTCGGCCCGCATCACGGGGGACCTGGACGAGCTCCTGGCCAGCGGAATCGACGCCGTCCTGGTCCTGACCCCCGATAACCAGCACGCCGCCGTCGCGGTCCGTACGCTCAAGGCAGGCATTCCCACCTTCTGCGAGAAGCCGCTGGACATCACTGTGGAGGCCGCAGACCAGATCCTGGCAACGGCTCATGAAACCGGTACGCGCCTCTACGTCGGCCACAATATGCGCCACATGCCCGTTGTAGTACAGATGCGCCAACTCATCGAAGACGGCAGGATCGGCGAGGTCAAGGCAGTCTGGTGCCGCCACTTCGTGGGACACGGCGGTGACTACTACTTCAAGGATTGGCACGCCCAGCGCGCCAACGTCACCTCGCTCCTGCTGCAAAAGGGCGCCCACGACATCGACGTCATCCACTGGCTTGCCGGTGGCTATACCAAGCGAGTGGCCGCCGTCGGCGATCTTGCCGTCTATGGGAACGTCGCCAACCGCAGCAACAACGAAGGCAAGCGCATGGGGGACTGGTTCTCCATGGACAACTGGCCGCCCACGGAGCAGAAGGACCTGGCGGAGGTCATCGACGTCGAGGACATTTCCATGATGAACATGGTGCTGGACAACGGCGTGCTCGCCTCCTACCAGCAGTGCCATTTCACCCCGGATTATTGGCGGAACTACACCGTCATCGGCACCAAGGGCCGCATTGAGAACCTCGGTGACGGGCCGGGCGAGACCATCAATGTCTGGACCAGCCGGACGTCGGGCTATGCGGTGCCGGATGAGGTCATCACCATCCAGGACGGCGAAGGCGGCCACGGTGGCGCCGATCCGCGCCTGATCGAGGAATTCCTCCGCTTCGCCTCGTCCGGCGGGGTGACCCAGACCAGCCCCATTGCGGCCCGCCAAGCAGTAGTGGCAGGCATCCTCGCTGCGGAGTCGCTGCGAGGGGACGGCTCAGCACGCGAGGTACCTGAGCTCCCTGCCGGGCTGGTGGAGTACTTCGACGCCGGCCAACCCGCCTTGGTCCGCGACTGACCACGTCTTGGCCCCGTCCTGGCCTGCGACTGGGTTAGCCGGGGGAGGAAAGCCCGGTCATGACGGTTTGAAGTGACTCGCAAACCGTCATGACCGATTTCCTTTTCAAGGTCTCCGGCCGGGCCAGGATGTCGATCTTGCGCACCGAATTCACCCCGGACAAGGGACGCAGCACCACGCCCGCGTCCAGCACACGACGGGCCGTAAAGCGCGGCAGCAGCCCGATCGCGCCGCCCGCGGAAACCAGCGCCGCAACGGTGGAGTAGTCGTTAATGCGGTGCAGGACCTCGGCCGGCCTGCCGCTGACGGCAACGACGGCGGCCAACACGTCGGCGGGGGAGTAGCCATCGCGGCTGGTCACCCAGGATTCGCCCACGACGTCGGAAGGCTCAACTTCGCGCCGCGCTGCCAGCGGGTGGTCCGCAGGGAGGGCGATGTCCAACGGCTCATCGGCGAGCGGAATAACCGCCACCTTGTCTTCAGGCCATTGCGGACTGTTGTCCATGCGGTGCGCCAGGACAAGGTCGTACCGCGCAGCCAACCCCGGGAAGTCCTCCTGTGCCACGTCCTCATCGGAGAGACGCAGTCGAGGCGACTTCCCGCCGTCGGACGCTGTCCTGGATGCCAATAGCGCTGCCAACGGCGCGAACAGCGCCTGCCCGGCACTATGGAAGGCGCTGACGCTCACGGGGGCGTCGGGGGCGTCGTGATACGCACCGATCGCAGCCCGCGCGTCGGCCATGGCATTGACGACGGCGGCGCCCGCCTCGGCGAGGACGCGCCCCGCGTCGGTCAGCACCAAGGCGCGGCCCTCCTTGCGCGTCAGCGGTACGTCGACGGACCTCTGCAGCAGCGCGAGCTGTTGGGAAACGGCTGAGGATGTGACCATGAGTGTCTCGGCCACAGCCTTGACGCTGCCAAGGTCACCGAGCTCCCGGAGCATTTGCAGCTGATGAATTTCCATTAGCAAATCCTAAATCGTTGATTGAGAAGAATCTAGTTGTGCTAAATCGTTGCTGGGGATTCAATGGACTCAGCAGCAGCGAAGCAGCCCCAGCCAGTGAGGAATCCCATGAAGGCTCTCTACAAATCCGGACCGCACGCAGGGTTCGAACTCGTCGACCGTCCCGAGCCCGAAGCCGGCCCCAGCGACGTCAAGATCCGCGTGATGACCACCGGCATCTGCGGTACCGACCTCCACATCCAGAGCTGGGACGCCTGGGCCCAAAGCATCATCGAAACGCCCCTCATCGCCGGCCACGAGTTCTACGGCGAAGTCGTGGAAATCGGCGAGGACGTACGCGACGTCAAGGTCGGGGACCGTGTTTCCGGCGAAGGCCACGTCGTCTGCGGAATCTGCCGCAACTGCCGCGCAGGACGCCGCCAGATGTGCATCCACACCGTCTCCGTTGGCGTGCAACGCGATGGCGCGTTCGCCGAATACGTCGTCATTCCGGAGACCAACGTCTGGGTCCACCACGATGAATCCGTCACCCCGGAACTCGGCGCCATTTTCGATCCCTTCGGCAACGCAGTCCACACCGCACTGAGCTTCCCGCTGGTCGGCGAAGATGTGCTCATCACCGGCGCCGGCCCCATCGGCCTGATGGCCATCGCCGTTGCCCGCCATGCCGGTGCCCGCAAGATCGCCATCACTGATGTGTCCGCCCCGCGCCTGGAACTGGCCCGGCAGATGGGCGTGGACCTCGCCGTCGATGTCTCCAGGATGCGCGTCCGAGAGGCACAGCAGGAACTGGGCATGCGCGAGGGATTCGACATCGGACTGGAAATGTCCGGACACCCCACGGCACTGCCTGAGATGATCGACAACATGAACCACGGCGGGCGCATCGCCATGCTCGGCCTTCCCAGCCAGTCCATCGACATCGACTGGGGCAAGGTGGTCACGCACATGCTCACGCTCAAGGGGATCTACGGCCGCGAGATGTTCGAGACCTGGTACGCCATGAGCGCCATGCTGTCGTCAAACCCCGTACTGCACCGCAGCATCTCCGCCGTCGTCACGGACAAACTCTCCGCGCAGGACTGGGAAAAGGGCTTCGACATTGCCCGCAACGGCACCGGTGGCAAAGTGGTCCTCGACTGGACTGAACTGTAATCCCCGACCGAACTGCGAAATCCGGACCCCAAAGAACTTAGGAGCACCCCTGATGTATTCCGCCATCAAAGACCAACTGCAGGGCGAACTGGACGAGATCCGCAGCGCCGGACTCTTCAAGACCGAACGCCACATCGATTCCCCGCAGGCAAGCCACATTGCGGCCGGCCAACTCGGCCAACCCGCCAACAAGGTCCTGAACTTCTGCGCCAACAACTACCTTGGCCTGGCAGACCACCCGGAGATCATCGCAGCCGCCAAGTCCGCCATGGACGAGCGCGGTTTCGGCATGGCGTCCGTTCGCTTCATCTGCGGCACCCAGGACCTGCACCTGGAACTCGAGACCCGCGTCTCCGCTTTCCTTGGCACGGAGGACACCATCCTGTTCTCGAGCTGCTTCGACGCCAACGGCGGTGTGTTCGAGTCCCTCTTCGGTCCCGAGGACGCCATCATCTCGGACTCCCTGAACCACGCGTCCATCATCGACGGCATCCGCCTGAGCAAAGCCAAGCGCTTCCGCTACGCCAACCAGGACATGGCCGATCTTGAAGCCAAGCTGGTTGAGGCTTCGGGCTCCCGCCGGAAGATCATCGTCACCGACGGCGTATTCTCCATGGACGGTTACCTCGCACCGCTCGAGGCCATCTGCGACCTCGCCGAGAAGCACGACGCCCTGGTCATGGTGGACGACTCCCACGCCGTCGGCTTCATGGGCTCCACCGGTGCCGGCACCCCGGAACACGCCGGCGTTTCGGACCGCGTGGACATCTACACCGGCACCTTCGGCAAGGCCCTCGGTGGCGCTTCGGGTGGTTACGTGTCCGGCCGCGGCGAGATCGTTGCCATGCTGCGGCAGAAGGCACGCCCGTACCTGTTCTCCAACTCCCTGGCCCCGGCCATCGTTGCAGCCACCATCAAGGCGATTGAACTGGTCCAGGAATCAGGTGAGCTGCGCACCCGCCTCTTTGAGAATGCCGCTCTCTTCCGCCGCCGCATGAGCGAGGAAGGCTTTGAACTCCTCGACGGCGAGCACGCCATCATCCCCGTCATGTTCGGTGATGCCGTGGTCGCCGCCAAGGTCGCCGACGAAATGCTCAACAACGGCGTCTTCGTCACCGCTTTCAGCTTCCCCGTAGTGCCGAAGGGCGTGGCCCGGATCCGCGTGCAGCTCTCCGCTGCGCACAGTACGGACGACGTCGAAGCGTGCGTTCAGGCGTTCGTGAAGAGTCGCGCCGCAGTCGCCTAGCCGGACGCTCTCCCACCTCCCGCGGGCTTCTGGCGGACGCTCTCTCACCTTTTGCGGGCTTTCGGTCGACGCTCTCTCACCTTTCGCGGGCTTTCGGTCGACGCTCTCTCACTTTCTTCATGAAAGTGAGAGAGCGTTTGGGTTAAGGGGCTGTTAGGTGAGAGAGCGTCTTCAGCTAGTTGCGCGACAGGTACAGATCCGACGACGTAGGAGTGTGCGTCCAGGCGTTCGGCAAGAGTCGCGCCGCAGTCGCCTAGGCAAACCCTCTCTCACCTCCCGCGGGCTTTCGGCCGACGCCCTCTCACCTTCCGTTGGTTTGTAGTGGACCCTCTCTCACTTTCTTGTGGCAAGTGAGAGAGCGTCGGGTTGAGGGGGGTGATAGGTGAGAGAGCGTCGGGTTGAGGGGGGCGATAGGTGAGAGGGCGTCGGGTTGAGGGGGGTCATCGGTGAGAGGGCGTCTGTGGGTGGTGGGGTGGGGTGGGGTGTGAGAGATCACCGGGTCTGACAGGATGGAGCCATGGCTTCGAATTATGACGTGGTAATCGTGGGCGGCGGCATCGGCGGACTGTCGCTGGCGGCGGCTCTCGCGGGCAAGTGCACTGTGGCGCTTGTTGAGGCTGAGCAGTCCTTGGCCTTCCACACTTCATCACGGTCCGCACGGCAACTGATTCCCAGTTACGGTCCTGCAGTAGTCCAGGAGCTGACCATCCGCACCTTGGAGATGCTGGCAGCCCGGGATGCGCAGGCAGCCCAACCCATCCTGACCCCCAGGGGATTCATGCTGGTAGGCGACGAAGAAACAGTAAACGCCGAGGCCAGCGGCAACATGCACACCATCACCCACGACGAGGCCATGCGACTTTGCCCGGCCCTCAACCCTGATTCATTCACGGCCGCAGGACTGGATAACGGTTCCTTCGGCTGCAATGCCCCGCTCTTGCTCGACGAACACCGCCGCACAGCAGAGGCTGCGGGGGTGGACATCATCACCGGCGCCAAGGTCCACTCCGCCCAGCGGTTGGGGAGCGGCTGGCAGGTGGGGGCCGGCACCGAAGGCTTCCAGTCCGGCGTCGTGGTCAACGCAGCAGGTGCCTGGGCCGATGAACTGGCCGTCATCAGCGGCGTGGAAAAACTGGGACTACAGCCGTACCGGCGAACTGCGGCGATCGTCAACGTGCAGAACCCCCTGGGCCCGGAGACGCCCATGGTGTGCGCGGCCGACGACACGTTCTATTTCCGCGCAGAGGGTGACCAAGTGCTCATCTCACCGTCCGAAACCGTGCCCAGTGGAGCGGAAGACGCCAAGCCCTACCCGGGCGATGTGGAAAACCTGATCAGCAAACTCAATGCCGTGACAACCCTCGGAATCCGTTCCGTGGACCGGGCCTGGACCGGTCTCCGGACCGAGGCCGCGGACGGGATTCCCGTAGTGGGTTTCGACGCCGAAGCGCCCGGCTTCTTCTGGCTGGCCGGTCAAGGTGGCTACGGCTTCCAGACCTCGTCCGCCATCGCAGAGCTGGCAGCCGCGCTGATCCTGGGCACGGTAGCGGCCGACAGTCCGGAATCCCGGACAGCGGAGCAGCTTGCTGCCGTTCGCTGGTCCATCCGGCGCTGAACAATAGGGTCATGAGCGGAATCACGAACGGGAACAGCGGCAGCACCGCGCACAGTACTTTAATCACCAACATCGGCGAGCTGATGACCCAGGACCTGGAGCACCGCGTCCTGAAGGACGCAGCGCTCGTCGTCGAAGGCGAACGGATTTCCTGGATCGGCTCCGCCAAGGACGTTCCTGCAGCGGACACCATGATCGACGCCGAGGGCCGCGCCGTCCTGCCCGGCTGGGTGGATTCGCATTCGCACCTTGTCTTTGCAGGGGACCGGACCGCCGAGTTCGAGGCCCGCATGGCCGGGGAAAGCTACAGCGCCGGCGGGATCGCTGTCACGACGGGCGCCACACGCAGCGTCAGCGACGACGAACTGACCCGCCTGGTGCGGGATCGTGTGGCCGAAGCAGTCTCACAGGGGACGACGTATCTGGAGAGCAAGACCGGCTACGGCCTGGACGTTGAGAACGAGGCCCGCAGTGCCCGCATCGCGGCGGCCGAGGTGGACGAGGTCACGTACCTGGGCGCGCACTTGGTCCCGGCCGGTTCAGACCCCGAGGAGTACACCGACCTGGTCTGCGGGCCCATGCTCGACGCCGTCCTGCCGCACGTCCGCTGGGCCGACGTCTTCTGCGAGCGGGGAGCGTTCACGGAGGACCAGTCCCGCCGCGTCCTGACCGCAGCCCGCGACGCCGGTTTGGGGCTCAGGGTGCACGGCAACCAGCTCGGGGAGGGACCCGGTGTTGCCCTGGCCGTGGAGTTCGCGGCAGCGAGCGTCGACCACGTCAACTATCTTTCGGACAAGGACATCCAGGCGCTCGCGGCCACGTGGGCCGGCTGGGATCCCGCGACCGGGACGGGTACCAGGGGCACCGTCGCAACCTGCCTTCCCGCATGCGATCTGTCCACCCGCCAGCCCTTGGCTCCCGGCCGCGAACTGATCGACGCCGGTGTGCAGATCGCGCTGGCGGCCAACTGCAATCCGGGGACCTCCTACACCAGCTCCATGGCGTTCTGCGTCACCACAGCGGTGCTTCAAATGCACCTCAGTGTCCACGAAGCCGTCCGGGCGGCGACCTACGGCGGCGCCTTGGCGTTGGGCCGGGAGTCCGGGAACGACGTCGACGGCGAACGGGCGGTGGGTTCGCTCGCCGTCGGACATCGTGCGGACCTGCACCTGCTGAAGGCGCCGTCGGCCACGCACCTGGCTTACCGTCCGGGGATCCCGCTCACGCATTCGGTGTGGCGGGCAGGCGTGCGGGCCGTCTAGGAAAACACGAAAGAGAGGCGGTGTTCCGGAAGGAACACCGCCTCTCTTTGCCGCGGGCGAAACGGACTTATGCGCAGCTGAACTTCGCGTCGGCCCAGTCGCCCCAGTCATCGCCGGCGTCGTCGCCGTTCTTGTCGGCGATGAGCTCGACGTTCCGGACACCTGTGATGTCCACAGTGAGGGGGAGTGCGGCCGAGTCTGCGCTGAGAACGGGAGTCCGCAGCAACTCGCGCCCATCGCCCTTCACAATGAACACCACCGAACCGTGCAGGCCCTTGTTCAGTTTTGCATCGTCGACTCCTGCCACCGCAGTGAACCTGCTGCACTTGGCCTCGGTGGCAATGCTGATCTTCGAGTCGGCGTGGACGCCGATGCCCTTGGAATACACGACGCCGTCCAGCCGCAACGCGGGCCCGTCACCGGCGTTCTGCTCACCGTTGGCCCGGTCCCGTTCCGCGGGTCCCCAACCATTGGTGCTGCCGATCCACGGCAGATCGGAGGCGAAGACCGTGCCCGTCAGGACGGGTGCGGGAGGCTCCTGTGGGGTGGATGAACACGTGAACTTTGCGTCAGCCCAGTCCGCGTGGTCATTGCCGTTGGAGTCGCCGGCGTCGTTGGCTACCAGCTCGACGTACTGGGCTCCGGTGACGTCGACGGTGAGGGGCAGGGGAGCGCTGGCAGCGCCCAGGACAGGGGTGGTCACCTTGGCGGTGCCGTCAGCTACCACGGAGAACTTCACGCTGCCACGTGTCGGTTGGGCATCATCGATCCCCACGGTCGCGGTAAAGGCTGTGCAGTAGCCGCCAAGGTAGTAACGGATGGTTCCGTTCGCGTGGGCACCGAGGCCCTTGGCGTAGACAGTTCCGTTGAGGGTGAGGGGCGTGCCGTCGCCTGCCCCGGTCCCGCCATTGGACTGGTCCTTCTCGACGGGACCCCAGCCGTTGGTGGCGCTGACCCAGGGGTGGTCGCTGGCGAAGACGGTGGCCTGCGGCGGTTTGGGCAGTGTTCGTACGGTGGTGGTGGTGGCGATGGTGCGGCCACCTGCCGGCTCGGTCGTGGTGGTGTATCTGGCCGTTGCCTTGATGGGGTAATCCCCCTCAGCGGATGCAGGTGCGGTGATCTTCCACGTGGTGGTCAACGTGCCGCCTGCGGCCAGGGTCGGAGCTGTTGCAGGGGTGGAAGGGATTGCCGTCCAGCCTTCAGGCATATCGAGCGCAACGGCGAGACTGCTGATGGCGGCGGGCTCATCGGAAACGAACGTGGTGACAAAATCCTGCGCCTTGCCCTGCTGGACCACATCGCCCTTGAGCGTTGCCGAGAGCTGCGCGCAGGCCGGGACAGCCTCCGAGGCCCCGAGGTCTTCGACCAGGAAGTTGTCCATGGTGAAGTCCGAACCATTCGAGCTGCCCGTGCGCTGCAGCCCCACAAAGGAGTCTCCGCAGAAGCCGGTGTCGAGGATCTGCTCGAAGCGGGAGGTGGAGGTTTTCGCATCGATTGCCTGGCTGCCCGTGACGGCCGGACCTGCCTGCGAGTCGTAGCCGGAGACCCAGGAATACTGTCCGGCTTTGGAGTTCTGGTAGTCGAACGACACCTTGTACTTGTGCCCTGCCTGGAAGGGGACGGTGGCCTCCGTGGTGCGGTAGACCATGCCCGGTCCGCTGTCGGGGGCGCGGTTTTCATCGTGGGCGATCAGCGACCATGTACCGTCCAGCACTTCGTCGATCACGTTGGCGTCCCATCCCTTCTGGGTGAAGGGTTCATTGCGTTCGGTGATGTGCGTCCGCGGGTCAGTGGAGCCGCCGGCATTGCCCTTGACGAACGGTCCCCAACCCTGGTCGACGTTTTCGAAGTTTTCACTGAGCACGCCAGTGGTGGCAATCCGGGTGGTCTTCACCGCCCGGAAGTCATCGACGCGGACTGGTGCATCGCCGTCGGCCGCTGTGACGGAAACAGTGGCCTTCGTGTTGTCCTGTGGCACGTCCACCAGCACGCGGAGGCGTTGGAAGGATGTGCCGTGCTTCTCGTCGCCGGCCACGTAGTTTTCGGCGTTCGACGAATCGATGGTGACGCTTTCGCTCTTGCCGTTGATGTCCACCGAGAGCGTAGTGGGCCGGGTCTTGCCGGGCTGGATTTCAACCCAAGCACTGACGGATTGGGTTCCGGCGTCCAGTTTCACTTCCTGGCTGATCGACGACGGCGCTGCCCCCAACGCGGCGAAGCGGCGGCCTTTGTCGTCGCGCACCTGGGTGACGTTGCCCGTGGGGTTCCACGGGGCGAGGTCGGTACCGTTGAACCCGGGATCGTTGAAGGCTGTGCCTTCGCCGAAGCCGGCCTTGCCGGGTAGGTCTGCCTTGGTGTTTTTGGGAGCAAGGATGTAGGGCTGTTTCGCATCGGCTGTGACCGTCACCTGGCCATTGACCACGGGCACATTGGCGACTTTGACGCGGCCGTTGTCCGTCAGCTTGAACAGTTCAAGCGTGCCGGCCTTGGCGAACTCCTTGGTGAGCGTCCAGGTGCTGGCGCCCCCGGCCGGGTTGTAGTGGTAGAGCTTGTCAGCCTTGCCGTTTTCCTTGGATGACCAGGGCAGCAAGTAGGTTCCGCCCTGCAGCACTGAGGTTCCGCCCACGGTGATATTGCGTTCCTCGGCGGTGTTTCCGGTGACGGCCACGCCGTCGGCCAGGTCGATGCGGTCTGCCGTCCACTTGGTGATCTGGTGGTGCTGCAGGAACTTGGCCGGCACGTTGGCTGTCCAGACGTTCTCGCTGAAGGCATTGAAGTCGTTCTGGCCGGTCCAGCCTTCGAACTCCACGATGTGGCTGACGCCGAGCTTGGGATCGGGGTTCCAGACGTCTGACTGGGTGTTGTTGATGAAGCGCAGGATCTGGGAATTTACTCCCTTGTTGGTGGAGCCGCCGTACTTTTCATCGTTGGCCCAGTGCGACCAGGTATTGTTCCGGGACAGGTGGTCCGCCCATTCTGAGCCCACCCGGAAGCCGTTCTTGACGAGTTCCTGCTGCAGGCGCTCGGCCAGCCACCCGAACTCGTAGTACACGTCCACGTACACGAAGTCCAGGTTCTTGTCCGTAGCTTCCCTGAGCTGCTTGATGCGTGCGGCGAGCTTGCCGGAGTTGATGTCTTCGCGCTGGTTGATGTAGTACGACTGGTCCAGCCAGTTCCATCCCAGGCCCTTGTCCGCCCGCAGCAGGTCCTCGCTGAAGGATTTGGCCTCGGGGTAGATCTCCGTGGCATTGATATGGACGCCGAAGCTGGCATTCCAGTCCTTGCCTTCCTTGACCAGGGTGTTAAGGTCTTCGAGCCCGCCCGCGCGGCTGTTGAAGTTGTTGCCGTAGTCCGTGTTCGCGGAGTCGTGGCCCTCGCTGGTGTAGCCCTTGAGCATGGCCACCTGCCCCAGCCCGTCGGTGGCCAGCGCAATACGTTTGACGTCATCCAAGGTGCGCAGGAACGGATGGGTCGCCTGGGAGGCGAAGTTGAACGGAATGTGGGTGATCACGTTGTCCGGGGTCTGGTCACCCTTGTTGGCGTTGACCTGGATGGACCTCATGGCGATCGCGGCATCCTGCCAATCCACGGTCCCATCGGCATTGGCATCGGGGGTGATGGCGACGCGCGTCCAGGGAAGTTCCTCGGTGGTGGCAGAGCCCTCTGCGCGGAAGAGCCATTGGCCGCTGGCAACTCCCATGGAAACCCCGCCGGCGCCGTCGCTGACCGCCTGGCGCCAGAACCGGCCCCGGTCTTTGGCTCCGGGTCCGGAAGATGTGTCATACAGGGCGTTG
The DNA here is from genome assembly GCF_050435325.1 of Paenarthrobacter sp. TE4293. Lineage (NCBI taxonomy): Bacteria > Bacillati > Actinomycetota > Actinomycetes > Micrococcales > Micrococcaceae > Paenarthrobacter > Paenarthrobacter sp. TE4293. Next base: position 188,960 of record NZ_JBNJRY010000009.1, on the reverse strand, counting down.
GTCTCAACTGCCGCGCCCAGGGACGCGGTGTTGGCCAAGGCGTAGGCGGAGCTCTTGGCAGTGGAGTCCAAGGGAGTGGTAGCGGTGATGGGTGTGAACTCGTCGCCGGTCACGCTCCGGTCTACGGAAAGGTTGGCGGTGGATACCTGCGCTCCGGGCTGGGTGGAGCCCACTGTGACCAGGTTCAGCCGGGGGAGTTGCAGGGTCTTGACCTGATGGTCGGCAGAATCCTTGATCCCGGTGACGTTGAACGACACCACGTTCTTCTTGACTGACATCCGGGCTGTGATCACGGTGTTTCCGAAGTCCGGAACTGTGAGGACGTAGTCCCGTGCGTCGTTGCCGGAGCCGGTGGACGTTCCGGTGACGCTGTACTCCGTGCCGTTGAGGGTGATGGTGCTTAGCCGCGCCACGGTGCCGTCGAGGCGTGCCTTCGTAGCGGCGTGGGTGTAGCTGAGGACTTGGGGAAACGTCGTGGCGACGTCGACGCGGAGGTCGCCGGAGGTGATGGAGGCAGTGTCGGCGGCACTGACGATGTCTGCCGGTTGGGTGGATGGGGCTGCGGAGGCGGGTTGAATTGCCAACAGTCCGAGTGAGGATGAGGCGACGACGCAGGCCAAACTCAGCGCTGCGAGACGTCTGGGGGATGACAAGCCGGGCATGATGCTCCTTCTTGATTTTTCCGAGCGGGTAACGATCATGTTCTTGCGGACCTGTCTAAGGTTGCTGCATGAGACAGAAGTTGACAAGAGTTAACAGGCAGTTAACTTAAAAGCACACGTCAGCACACGCTTTCCCGCTCTTGGTGAGCGTTCGCTTCGCGCGCGGATAATGAGCAGTCCTCCCACTCGAATGATCCTTGTGAGATCGAAAATGATCGTTTAGTGTTTCTATAGATCAGAAAACGTCATTAGCTGAGCGGGAGCGGAACACACAATGAGCGAGAACACACTGGGCGCCTTTATGGACGAAGAACTGGTTTCCCAGCCGGAAGTCTGGCAGCGCGCCGTCGAACAGGCCCGCGCTGAGAAGTTGCTCCCGGCTGACGGCACGCGCATCGCCGTGATCGGCTGCGGGACGTCCTGGTTCATGGCCCAAAGTTACGCCGCAGCCCGGGAGTCGGCAGGGAAGGGCGTCACCGATGCCTTCGCCGCTTCCGAAGCCTTCCTTAACAGCAACAGCGCCGGTCGGAAATACGACGCCGTTGTGGCCATTACGCGCTCAGGCACCACCACAGAGGTACTTGAGATCCTGGCCGGACTTCAGGGGATTGTTCCCACGGTGGCGATCATTGGTGATGTTTCCTCACCCATCGTCCCGCTGGCTGATGCCGTGATCGGGCTTCCCTATGCGGATGAGCGCTCCGTGGTGCAAACCCGTTTCGCCACCACGGCGTTGGTCTACTTGTTGACCAGCCTTGGCATTGACGTGGCGCAGGCCATCGAGGATGCCCGCGACGCGGTCAGTGCTCCGGTTTCACAGGAACTGTTGGACGCAGAGCAGTTCACCTTCCTTGGCACCGGCTGGACGGTCGGGCTTGCCCATGAGGCCGGCCTGAAAATGCGTGAGGCCGTCCAAGGCTGGACCGAGTCCTACCCCGCCATGGAGTACCGCCATGGACCCATTTCGATCGCAGCCCCGGGCCGGGTCACCTGGTTGTTCGGGGCACAGCCTGAGGGCCTGGACCAGGACATGGCAGTCACCGGTGCCCTCTATATCCACACGGACAAACACCCACTGGCAGAACTCGCCCGGGTGCACAAAGTGACTCTGGAACGCGCCCGTGTCCGTGGACTGAATCCGGACCTGCCCCGCAACCTGACGCGCTCCGTCATTCTCGACGCCTCCGCCTAGGTACCGGACATGGTTCTCGGAGCCGCGGAATCACCTGTTCTCTCCTTCGACGTGGGCGGGACGGACATCAAAGCCGGGTTGGTCGATGCCCGGGGGGCCGTCCTTGGCATGCGCCGCGTTCCCACGCCGCTGGATTCTGTGCGACCGGGCGAGGCAGTGCTGGACCGGGTCGCTGAGCTGGCCGCAGAGCTGGCTACCGAATTCCCGGGTTCACCGGCCCGGGCAGCCGGCATCATCGTTCCCGGCATCGTGGACTCCGCGGCCGGAATCGGCGTCTACTCGGCCAATCTGGGATGGCGTGACTTCCCGTTCACCGCAGAAGCCGAAAAGCGGCTGGGGATCCCGGTGGCCTTCGATCACGATGTTCGTTCCGCAGCAGCGGTGGAACACAGTTTTGGTGGTTCCAAGGAGTTCAACGACGTTGTGGTGATGGTCGTGGGAACCGGCATCGCCGCCGCCGTTTTCTCCGGTGGCAAGGCTGTTACCGCTGGAGGGTTCGCCGGTGAACTCGGCCATGCCCAGGTCCCGGACCCTGACGCCGGCCCCGGTGCCACGGGCGCCACCATCCTCGAAGCTGTCGGTTCGGCGGGTGCCATTGCCAAGCGCTATTACCGTGCGTCGGGCAACAGGGTGAACGGTGCCCGCGGCGTCCTGCTCAGGGCCGGCGAAGGCGATGAGGTGGCGGCCCGCATCTGGGCCGATGCCGTGGATGCCCTCGCCTTCACCATCTGCCAGTGCGTCAACATCATCGGAACCGAAGCGGTGGTGATCGGCGGCGGCCTGGCTGAAGCAGGTGACGAGCTGCTGGAGCCCCTTCGGGCCAAGGTCGATCAGATCCTCGATTTCCAGCGGCGTCCACGGCTGATCAGGGCCGAGCTGGGGCAGGACGCCGGCTTGCTCGGTGCCGCCCTGAACGCACGCGCGCTCCTGGGAGTCGGACAATGAAGCGAGCCAACGTGAACCGCATCATCACCGTGACCGCCAACCCAGCCATCGACATGACCTACACGGTGCAGGGGATCACCGAAGGCGCCAGCCACCGCGTCCCCACGCCTTTGAGCCGAGCAGGTGGCAAAGGCATCAACGTCGCCCGTGTCACGCATCAGCTCGGATACCCGGTCCTGGCCATCGCTCCCACGGGCGGGGCCGCCGGACAGACCCTCGCAGCTGAACTCTGGACCAGCGGAGTGCCCCACACCCTGGTGGGAGTCGCCGCCGAGACGCGCCGCAGCATCGCACTGGTGGATACGGTGGCCGGAGAAACGTCCATCTTCAATGAGGAGGGCCAGGCCCTCCTTCCGGATGATTGGCGCTCGCTGCGGTCCGCCGTCGTCGAAGCCGTGAGCGGCAACCGCAACCTGCCGGCCTCCGTCCTGGTCGGTTCAGGCAGCCTGCCGCCGGACGCCCCCAAGGATTTCTACCCCGAACTGGTGCGGTTGGCCCACGACGCCGGCATCCCTGCGATCATCGACACCTCCGGTCCCGGGATCATCGCCGCAGCCAAAGCCGGTGCCGACGTGCTCAAGCCAAACCACCACGAGCTTGCCGAAGCGACCGGCGAGTCCAGCATCGAAGCAGCAGCCCTGTCCCTGATTGCCATGGGCGCCCGCACGGTCCTCGTCAGCGCAGGCGCTGACGGCATGCTCGCCTTCGACCACGCAGCCCCCGGTGGCTACTGGAACGCGCGACTGCCCGAGGCCCTGAGCGGCAACCCCACCGGGGCGGGCGACGCCGGTGTGGCGGCTGCCGCCGTCGCACTCGCCGAAGGCATCACCGAACCGCGCGAAATACTGCGCCGGGCCACCGCCTGGTCAGCAGCGGCAGTGCTCATGCCCGCCGCCGGTGAAATCTCGCCGCGGTACCAGGAACTTCAAGACCAACTGATCGTGACATGGAAGGAGACCCGGTGACCCTGGTCAACACGCGGGAACTCATGGACAGGGCCGCAGCCTCCGGCACAGGCCAGGGCGCGTTCAACATCATCCACCTTGAAACAGCCGAGGGCTTGGTGGCCGGAGCCGAAGCCGCAGGTGTTCCGTTGATCCTGCAGATCTCCGAGAACTGCGCCAAGTACCACGGCGGGCTGGAGCCCGTCGCGTCAGCCGCGCTCGCGATCGCCCGCTCGGCCGCTGTCCCGGTCGCACTGCACTTGGACCATGCTGAGTCCGAAGACCTGGCCCTCGCCGCAGTGGACCTCGGATTCGGCTCGGTCATGTACGACGGTGCACACCTGCCCTACGAATGGAACGTCGAAGTCACCCAGCGTGTGGCAGCGTACGCCCACCAGCGCGGCGTGTACGTGGAGGCCGAGCTCGGCAAGGTCGGAGGCAAGGACGGTGCCCATGCGCCGGGCGTCCGGACCGACCCCGCCGAGGCCCGGGATTTCGTCGAGGCTACCGGAGTGGACGCGCTCGCCGTGGCCGTCGGTTCCTCCCACGCCATGACGGAACGAAGCGCTGCCTTGGACCTGCACCTGATCACCCGCCTGAAGTCCGCGGTGGGAAAACCGCTGGTCCTCCACGGCTCCTCAGGCGTCACAGACGAGATGCTCGTAGCCGCTATCGGCGCAGGTATGACTAAAATCAACGTATCCACACATTTGAACGGGTTCTTTACCCGCGCCGTCCGTGAGTACCTCGATGCCAACCCTGCAGTGGTGGATTCCCGGAAGTACATCAAGGCCGGCCGTGACGCCCTTGTGCTGGAGTCCGCACGTATGCTGACGCTGTTCGCCAAAGCGAAATAGCAGGAACCCGCGAAAGGCTCGTCATGACCCGCACCGATCGGCTGACCGCCATCCTCGATCTCCTGGCCGAGTCCGGCCATGTGGAAGTCGAGGACATCGTGACGCGTCTGGGCGTGTCACCGGCCACGGCGCGCCGGGACCTGGACAGCCTCGCCAAACAGCGTTTGCTCAGCCGCACCAGGGGAGGCGCGACGACGGGATCAGTGGCCTACGACCTTCCGGGCCGCTACAACCGCGACGACCACGCCGAGGCCAAGCAGGACATCGCCCAGGCCGCCTCCGCGCTGATCCGTCCGGGGGCAGTGATCGGTCTCAGTGGAGGTACCACCAACACGGCGCTGGCCCAGCTGCTTTCCACCCGCGAGGACCTCAACGCGCCGTCCAACAGGCCCACCCTGACCGTCGTGACCAACGCCATCAATATCGCCTCGCAACTGGCGGTCCGGCCCAACATCAAGATCATGGTCACAGGAGGCATCCTGAACCCGCGCTCCTACGAGCTCGTGGGCCCGTACACAGATGTGATCATGCAGAAAGTGGCCCTGGACATTGCGTTCATCGGGGTCAACGGCGTGGACCCCGACCTCGGCCCCACCATTACCGACGAGGGCGAAGCGATGGTCAATACCGTCATGGCACGCCGCGCCACGGAGTCCTACGTTGTGGCCGACTCCTCCAAGGTCGGGCGACGCTCTTTTGCCGCCATGGCCGGCTACGACTTCCGGCACCTCATCACCGATGCCGGAATCAGCGCCGAGGACAAGGCAGCCTTCGAAGCCAAGGGCACCGAAGTCATCGTCGCGCCCGCCAGCTAGCCGCGGCGGCCGGCCAGCGTCACCAGCCAGCGTTACCGGGCAGCCGCCCGGCTGTCGGCCGCAATTCCATCCAGGCTAGAACTGCACCCTCGGCGCGTGCAGCACCGAATCGTCAACATCCCTGGGCACCCACTGGCTGAACGGTAAATCGAGGCTGTACTGGCCGTCGTCGTTCCTGATCAAGGTGCGCAACTCGGCGTTCTCCGGGTTGTTGAGCGATTCAAAGTACTCGACGGTCCAATGGAACCAACGCATGCAGAACAGCCGCATGGTCAACCCGTGAGTGACCAGGAGAGCGTTCGGCGCGTACGTGGGCTTCTGCCAGTGGCGGTACAGCGTTTCCATGAAGGACGACACGCGGTCGTACACATCGGAGCCGGACTCACCTTCGCGAAACCGGTAGAAGAAATGGCCGTACAGGTTACGCAGCTCCTTCTGGTCTTCGATCTCCCCGGCGATCTGGAAGTTTGCCCAGTCCTGCTCCCGAAGCCTTGGTTCCTCAATGACGCGCTCGACCAAGGGGCCAAGGTTCAGCGCTTCCAAGGTTTGGTACGCCCGCAAATACGGTGACACATAGACGCAGACTTGTTGCCCGTCGAGCGTCCGGCGCAGGTCCTCACCGGCCACACGGGCTTGCTCGATGCCGGCCTCCGTCAGTGGAATCCGGTAGTCCGGTACGCGGTTGTAAATGGACGTGTCGGCATTGGCGGCGGACTGGCCGTGCCGGATCATGAAGATTCTTGCTGGGGCACCCATCCCACCAAGCATAGGGTGGGTACATGTTCCTTGCTTCCCGCCGACGGCTGCGCGCCGAAGTACTGATTGTGCTGGGCCTTTCCCTGGGCCAGTCGGCCGTGTACTCCGTGGTTCAACTGCTGGACAAGATGACGCGGGCTCCGTTGGCCGACGCGACCTCAACCCTCAACAGATCCCAAAGCACCCGCGAGTACTTTGACCTTACCTACCAACTGCTGGACATCATTTTCGCGTTGGTGCCGGTGGCCTTGGTCTTCTACTTCCTGTCCACGTACCTACAGGCAAACCGCAACGACGAGGGCGGCTCGGCGTTTGCCCGGCTCGGCTTCAACTTTGCCCGCCCCGGCAAGGACCTTCTTCAGGGCGTGGGACTCGCGGCTGCCATTGGGATCCCTTCGTTGGGACTTTACGCCGCCGGGCGGGCTCTCGGAATCACCACGGCGATTGTGCCCAGCGGCCTGGACGCCTACTGGTGGACCGTGCCGGTGCTCATCCTCTCGGCCATCCGGCACGCGATCGTGGAAGAAGTGATCGTGGTGGGATATCTCCTGGACCGCTTCGGAAAGTTTGGGTGGAGCATGCCGGTGGCCATCGTGGTCAGCGCCGTCCTGCGGGGAAGCTACCACCTCTACCAAGGCTTCGGGCCGTTCATCGGCAACGTGGTCATGGGACTGGTGTTCGCCTGGATCTATACCAAAACCAAGCGGGTGATGCCCTTGGTGATTGCCCACGCCTTGCTGGACATCGTGGCGTTTGTTGGCTTCAGCCTGTTTGGCAAGGCGGTAGGCCTGGGCTGACTCCACCAGCCGGCAATAGTGGCTGCTTGGCAAGCCCATACCGTGCGTTAAACATATCCGGCCGCCATCGGTGGGTGACGTCATTGGCACCCGCTGATGGCGGCCGAAGCTTTTCCGGACATGGTTGACCGGCGCCGGGGCTGGCCCGGATGAAGGAGCGGTCAGATGGTGACGGCCCCGGAGGCGGTTTCGAAGGTTACTGACATGATGCCCGGGGTACCGTGCGGTGCCATCCACTGGACTGCAACATCCTCCAGCGGCTTTTCCACCGGTTCGCCCAGCCATTCGGTGACGCGTTCTGCCGAGCCCGCAATGGTGAGGCTGGACATCTTGACGTCGCTTTCGTAGATCCTGGACGGGTGCAGTGAGGGGTCGCCCTCCCACTTGAGCAGGTACGGGACCTGGGGATCGGCAATCAAGCCCAGGATGCCGATCTGCTGCCACACCAGTTCGCGGCCGTCAGGGAACTTGCGGTTGCCCGGAACAGCGGAGCGGCCAAGGCGGTCTTCGAATGGAGCCAGGTCATCAACGGCGACGCACCAGCCCATCCAGCCACCACCGGCAGCCGAGCGGGCACGGACTGCCTGACCAAAGGGTGCTTTGTCGGAAGCGGGGTGGTCCAGGACCTCCACGACTTCCAAATACTTGTTATCCGCCAAGGGAATGATCATGTTCCGGGTGCCGAAGCGCGGGTGCACTCCGCCCCGGACAGCGTCCACTCCCAATGCCGCGGAAATTCGTTCGGTAGTGGCCAAGAGGCCATCTCGTTCACAGGCGTAAGAGACGTGATCCATGCGCATGGCTTCATCTTGGCACTTTGTGATCGGGGTCTCAGCTAAGTCAAGCCTAACTAAGGTGGGATGTGCATAAACCTTTGCGTGTGGCGTCACGCAGGGACGCGAAAAGACCGAAAGATTCCACCGGCGTCACAAAGCTGTCTTAGGCTCCGGACACTTCCTAGACTGGCCACAGCTCACCCGCAGCACTTCCGCCGAACCCATGCGCCACGAACAGGAGAACTCCATGTCCCAAGGATGGTCTTTCGAAACCCGCCAGATCCACGCAGGCCAGGAGCCCGACTCGGCTACGGGCGCCCGGTCGCTGCCGATCTACCAGACCACGTCCTTTGTGTTCCCCAGCGCCGAGAGTGCAGCCAATCGTTTTGCGCTGGCCGAGCTCGCACCCATTTACACCCGGATCGGCAACCCCACGCAGGATGCCGTGGAACAGCGGATCGCGAGCCTCGAGGGCGGCTTGGGTGCTCTTCTGCTCAGCTCGGGCCAGGCTGCGGAAACCTTCGCCATCCTGAACATTGCGGAGGCCGGGGACCACATCGTGGCCAGCCCCAGCTTGTATGGCGGTACGTACAACCTGCTGGCCCATACCCTGAAGAAATTCGGAATCTCGGTCACGTTCGTGGAGGACCCGGACAGCCTGGACCAGTGGCGTGACGCCGTCCAACCGAACACCAAGCTGTTCTTCGGCGAGGTTGTTTCCAACCCGCGCCAGGACGTCCTGGACATTGAAGGCATCGCCCGTGTCGCGCATGAGGCCGGCGTGCCGCTCATCGTCGACAACACACTGTCCACGCCCTACCTCATCCGTCCCATCGAGTGGGGCGCCGATATCGTGGTCCACTCGGCCACGAAGTACCTGGGCGGCCACGGTTCAGCCATCGCCGGGGTCATCGTGGACTCCGGCAATTTCGACTTCGGCCAGGACCCGGAACGCTTCCCGGGATTCAACACCCCGGATCCGAGCTACAACGGACTCGTATACGCCCGCGACCTGGGCAAGGATGGTGCCCTTGGCGCCAACCTCTCCTACATCCTGAAGGCGCGGGTCCAGCTTCTTCGCGACCTTGGCTCCGCCGTTTCCCCGTTCAATGCCTTTCTGATCGCCCAGGGCCTGGAGACACTGAGCCTGCGCGTGGAGCGCCACGTGTCCAACGCCACCAAGGTTGCCGAATGGCTTGAAACCCACGACGACGTCGAGTCGGTCGCCTATGCGGGCCTGCCGTCCAGCCCTTGGTACGACCGTGGCCGGAAGTACGGTCCCCGTGGAACGGGCGCCATCGTCGCGTTCAACATCAAGGGCGGCGTCGAGGCGGGCAAGCGCTTTGTGGATGGGTTGGAACTGCACTCCCACGTGGCCAACATTGGAGATGTCCGCTCGCTGGTGATCCACCCGGCCTCCACCACGCACAGCCAGCTGACGGTCGAGCAGCAGGTGGCTGCGGGCGTCAATCCGGGGCTGGTGCGGTTGTCCGTGGGTATCGAGCACGTGGATGACATCATTGCCGACCTCGAGGCCGGATTCCGGGCAGCCAAGGGCGCCTGAGCCGCCCCTGGAAGACACGGCGCGACCGCGCCCGACGCCTTTACTGGAAGGCCGCCCGGACCGACGATTATTCGCCGGGCGGCATTCCGGGGCGCCCGTTCGTGAACGAAGCCGTCCTAAACCGTCACACTGGTGTCACATTCTTCGCCAGAACCGCCCTGTTTTTCCTAGACTCTTCGTATTAGGTCATGAGTGCCAGCAGACAGCCCCGGCTTGCTGGCCGGCAACCCTCCTCCGCGGTGGGGTGCCCCGGGTGAAGACCTGGCCTGTTCGCACGCAAGGCGACAGGCAAGCGCGAGGATAGGTGTCAAAGGAATGACCATTACTGCTACAGCCCTTCCACAATCCGGAGAAGACGACGGGACCGTCAAGTACGCCGGGATTGGACCGCTGGACCTTGAGGCCGGTGGTTTCCTCCCGGATGTTGTCCTGGCGTATGAAACGTGGGGGAAGCTGAACGCGGATGCGTCCAACGCTGTGCTCATCCAGCATGCCCTGACGGGAAGCACGCATGTCGCCCGCGGAGCCACTGATGAAGAGGGCTGGTGGGAGCAGTTGGTTGGCCCCGGTGCCACCATCGACACCAACAGGTTCTTCGTCATTTCCATCAATATCGTGGGCGGCTGCTACGGCAGTACCGGACCCTCCTCCGAGGCGCCGGACGGGCGTCCCTGGGGCTCCCGGTTCCCGTTGGTCACCTTGCGTGACAGCACCGAGGCGGAGGCCCGGCTGGCCGACGCCCTCGGGATCGACGCCTGGCATGCCGTATTGGGCGGTTCGATGGGTGGAGCCCGCGCGCTTGAATGGGCTGCGACGTTCCCCGAGCGGGTGAAGCGCTGCGCCGTGATTTCTGTAGGCGCGTACAGCACGGCTGAGCAGATCGCCTTTGCACAGGCCCAAACCCTGGCCATCCGGCAGGACCCGAACTTCAACAACGGCGACTACTACGGTGGCACTGCCCCTGAGCGCGGGCTCGCCTTGGCCCGGCGCATTGCGCACATCACCTATCGCTCGGCGTTGGAACTGGATTTCCGCTTTGGCCGGGAAGCGCAGCACCAGGAGACACCCCTGGCCGCTGCGGTGCTGGGGGAGCGCGGCCGCTACCAGGTGGAAAGCTACCTGGACCACCAGGGGACCAAGCTTGTCCGGCGGTTTGATGCCAACAGCTACATCGCCATTACCGAAGCCCTGATGTCCCATGACGTTGCGCGTGGACGCGGATCGCTGGAAGCGGCGTTATCGCGCACCACCGCGGAATTCTTCGTGGCGGCGGTGGACAGCGACAGGCTATATTTCCCGGCACAGTCCCGGGAATTGGCGGCAGCGCTGCCGGGGGATGTGCCGGTCCATGTCATCGAGGCACCCATCGGCCACGACGGCTTCCTGACGGAAATCGGACAACTCTCGGCGCAACTCCGCGAAGCGTTCTTCGCTTAGATCGCGCCGTCGGCCTGCACAGGCCGGCTTAGCCGTTCATGATCTGGCCGCGCTGCTTCATGTAGTCCTCCATGGCGATTTCCCCGTTGCTGAACTTCGCATCGAGCTCTGCCAGCTTTCGGGCCCGGTAGCCTTGCGGCTCCGTTCCGCTGGCCGAGGGAAACGGTGTGGGGGATGAAGGGCTCGACGGCGGACCGGCCTGCGGTGCCGATTCCGCGGGGCGGATGACGCTCGGCGGGGACTGATACCCCGGGTAATCCTGCTGCGGGTTGGCGGGTCCAGGGTGGGGTTGCCCCGGATACTCCGGATACCCCGGGTAGTCCTGTTGGGGATACCCCGGGCCAGGCAGATGCTGCTGCCGATAGCCGGGACCGCGGAAGGTTCCGTCCTGGATCCGGCGTGCGCGGGAACGGTTGTACATACGGATCCCGAGTGGAATCAGCCACGAGCAGACGATGATCCAGAAGATCAGATTGTTCACAGTGCAGGCCTCCTAGGTCTTATCCCAGCTTAGCCCTGCCACCTGATGCCACCCCGGATGCGTCAGAGCAGCCTGGTGTCCATCCCCAGGAACCGTCCATAGCGTTCAACCTCGGCCTCCAGTGCCAGCTGTTCCGGCGGGGTGGTGGGCTGGTTCATTCGGACCTCCACCCGGCACGCCCCGCCGGAGAAGCTGTGCCGCCACCATCCGGCCAACCTGCCATCCAGCAGGACCACGTGCATTGGTCCGTTGTCCTCGGGCAAGTACGGTGCTGTCCCGCCAAGGTAGCTTCGGGATTCCGAGTAGCCCATGACGTACTCGTCGTAGCACTGGATAAGGTCAACGCGGGGGAGCGCGGATTCCCTGGCCGGAGCACGATCCCCGCCGTTGACGAGGTTCTCCACGTCCCCGGAGTCAAGGTGGAACTCGAAGCCGTCGAAGGAGACCGACGCCAAGGTCCCGGGGGAGAGCTCCTCCGCGACGCGGAGGCCCAGCCTGACGTCCTTCATGGTCATCCCGGACCATGCGGCGCAATCCTTAACGGTGGCGGGTCCACGGCTGCCGAAGTACCGCAGTGCCAGGTGCCCCAAGGCCCGTTCACGGTCCTCCCCGGAGAGTGCCGTACGAACCAAGCCAGGCACGCGCTCCTCGAACAGGGCATACGTCTGTTTCAGGGCGCCGCCGGCCGAGCGCACGGGTGCTCCGCTCACCAGGATGCAGCTGATTTCGGCATGCATGAGGTGATAAACGAAACCCAGGCCTTTGCTGGGGAAGCCCGCCTGCCCCATGACCTCAGCCAGTTCTTCGCGGGTCTTGTGGGCGCCTCCGGCCACCGCCGCGGCCAGGATCCGGCCACTGAGCAAGGCCGAGTCCGCATCCACCCCTGTTTGCCGGTACATGCCCTTGTTGCCCTGATGGAGCCGGTCGGCCGAGAGCCCCATCAACCAGCCGAGGTCGTCCCGGTGCACAAAGTGCCAGGTGGGCCGGAGGATGTGGGTTCGCAGGATCGTTCCATCGGCGACGCCCTGCTCCACGTCGGAAGAAGTGGCGGCCGACGTCCGTTGGGCAAGCGTCCACCGCGCATACGGAAACTCCTGTGACTGGACGGCGAGCAGGTTTCGGACCACCTCGCCCGCCGGACCGGCGGCCGGGGTCCGCAGCTGCTGTCTCCTCAGGCGCAGGCGCCGGACGTTCTCCGCAGAGCGGGCCACATCATCTGCCACTTCGGCACCCGAATACCTGGAATGTCACCCTAGCTCCGTGGCAGCAAAGTGCCGCTGGGCCCGAAGACGGGTCCCGGCGTCGGGCGCTTTGGGGTGATGCCGTCGCCCGAGGACTGGTGCCGCAGCCGGCGGATAACCCACGGAACAAAGTACTCCCGGGCCCAGACAAGGTCGGACGAACGGGCTTCGCGCCAGGTGCGCGGAGGCAGCGGCTTGGCAACCAAAGGTTCCAGGGTGTGCTGGACGTTAAGAGACTCCAAGACCATCATGGCGATGGTGTGGTGGCCAAGGGGTGAGAAGTGCAGCCGGTCGGCATCCCACATCTGCTGATCGGCCAACTGCCGCAAGGACCACATGTCGGCAATCACGGCGTCGTGCCGCGCAGCGACTGTCCTGAGGTTCTCGTTGTAGATGGCTACCTTGCCGCGGATGCGCCCCAGGACAGAGGCTGCGGTGTCGGGACCGTTGAACAACACCACTGTGGCGCCACCGGAACCCAGCTCGCCAACCGCGGCATCGAGTTTGGCGGCGAGTACGTCCGGGTCGCCCCCGGGCCGGATGAGGTCGTTGCCGCCCGCTGAAATGGAGACCAGATCGGGCTGCAGTTCGAGGCAGGGCCCCACTTGCTCATCGACGATCTGCTGGAGCAGCCGGCCCCGGATGGCGAGGTTGGCGTAGGCGAAGTCCTCGTGTCCCCGGCCCAGTTCCTCCGCAACCCGGTCCGCCCAGCCGCGGTGGCCGCCGGGGTTCATCGGCTCGGGATCGCCGATCCCTTCGGTGAACGAGTCACCCAGTGCCACGTAGCGGCTCCACGGGTGTTTCTGGACAGGATCGTCGGGTTTCAACAATTGGTTGTTCTCACTCACGTTCATATCCTGCCCCCTGACGGCAAACCTACGCCACCGTAGGTTGTTACTGGCGGGTAACTGCAAGAATGGATCCATGACTGAAGCCCCCGCCTTCCCCGCGCCCGTTGTCCTGTGGTCCCACGAAGAAGCTGAGCGTGCCGGCAAGCCTCTCCTGGTCCTGTTGCATGGCTACGGCTCCAACGAGGACGATCTTTTCAGCCTGGCCGGACTGCTCCCTGACGGATTCGTGGTGGCTGCCCTCCGGGCACCGATGCCCATGGGTCCGGGCTACACGTGGTTCCCGCTGACGGCCTCCATCGATTATTCGTTGGATGCCGTGAAACTCGCAGCCGACTACGCCCTGGCGTGGCTCGACACCGTCAAGGCCAATCATTCTTCAGTGACACTGCTTGGTTTCTCCATGGGCATGGCCATGGCTACCACCATGCTCCGTTACCGCCCCGCGGACTTTGCCGCCGTCGTCGGGCTCTCAGGCTTTGTGATCGACGCCGGCGCTGACGCCGCCTTCCGGGATGAGGAACTGGACGGTACAGTGCCGATGTTCTGGGGCAGGGACCAGCAGGATCCCGTCATCACCCAGGACAAGATCGAATACACCATGGGGTGGGTTCGCAAGCATGTGGACCTCACCAAGGTGCTCTACACAGGAATGTGGCACGGCATCAACCAGCAGGAGATCGGACACGTGGGCGAATTCCTCACACACAAGGTCCTCACCCCCTGACAAAGCAGCGCGGGGTCACTTACGGCCCATTCAGCGCCCCAACATGGGCCATAAGTGACCCAGGTTGCCCTAGGCGGCGGCGATCCGGACTGTCTGGCCGTTGACGGTCACAGTGTCCCCGACGTGGAGTTGGCGACCGCGGCGGTCGTCGATTTCGCCGTTGACCTTGACCAAGCCGTTCTTGATGAGCTCCGTGGCCTCAACTCCGTCCTCCACAAGGTTGGCGAGCTTCAGCAGCTGGCCGAGGCGGATCATGTCGTCGCGGATGGTGATGTCTTCGATTTCCGGAGTGCTCATACAGCAATGATGCCTGAAGTAGTGTGGTGACGGTGCCGCAGCCTTCTCCCCGTCCCGTCCTTCCGCTCGCCGTTGGCCTCCCTGTCGCAGTAGCAACAGGTCTGGTCATCCCGCTCCAGGGAAGGATCAACGGGGCCCTCGGCGCCACACTCGACGACGGCATCGCCGCAGCTGTGGTGAGCTTCACCACAGGCCTTCTGCTGATTACGGTTATTTCACTGGCGACGCCCAAGGGCAGGGCAGGCCTCCAACGGATCATCCCTGCAGTCCGGAACCGTAGTTTTCCGCGCTTCTACGTCATGGCCGGGGCCATCGGTGCGCTGTTCGTTTTTGCCCAGTCGTTCACGGTCGCGCTGTTGGGTGTAGCGCTGTTTACCGTCGCCGCCGTGACGGGACAGACCCTCAGTGGCCTGCTCGTGGACCGCATGGGTATTGGCCCGGGCGGTAAACGCTCCATCACGGGCGTCCGAGTCATCGGCAGTGTCCTGACCGTAGCCGCCGTCGCTTGGGCGGTTTCACCGCGCTTCGGCGGCGACGCCGACATTGCCTCGCTGGTGCTGCCGGTCCTCCTGCCGCTGGCGGCCGGATTCTTCATGAGCTTCCAGCAGGCCATGAACGGAACGGCCACCGTCCACTACGGGACGCCCATCGCAGCCACCTTGGTCAACTTCATTGCGGGGTCTGCAATTCTCTGGATCGCCTGGCTTATCAAGCTTGCCGTCGCCGGACCCGGCAACCCACTTCCTGCCGAGTGGTGGTACTACCTTGGCGGTCCCATGGGCTGTCTCTTCATCGGGCTGGCCGCCCTGCTGGTCCGCAGCCTGGGAGTATTAATTACCGGCCTTGGCATGATCGCCGGGCAGCTGGTGGGATCGTTGCTGCTCGACGTCGTGATCCCCAGTCCCGGCGCGGTGGTCGCCTTGCCCACGGTGCTGGGTACTGTCCTGACGCTCGCGGCGATTATCGTGGCCACGCTGCCGTGGCCCAAAGGCTCCTTTGCACGGAGAGGCCCTGCCAAAGGCCGGTAGGGTAGGTATCGGACAGTATTTTCGTGTACTTCCCGCAGTAGAACCCACAGTAGAACGCAGCAACTTTCCCCAGCGCCCCGCCGGACAACCTCGTCCGGATTCCGGGGCCACCACCGCGGACCGCACCCAGCGGCCCTGTAGAACAAATGGAGTTACCCATGGCAGCAAAATCCGTCCTTGACCAGGTCATTTCCCTCTCCAAGCGGAGGGGCTTTGTCTTCCAGGCCGGTGAAATCTATGGTGGCTCCCGTTCCGCCTGGGATTACGGTCCCCTTGGTGCTGAACTGAAGGAAAACATCAAGCGCCAGTGGTGGCAGAGCATGGTCCGTGGCCGTGAGGACGTTGTCGGCCTGGATTCATCCGTCATCCTTCCCCGCCAGGTATGGGAAGCGTCCGGCCACGTGGAGGTCTTCTCCGACCCCCTGGTGGAGTGCCTGTCCTGCCACAAGCGCTACCGCGCAGACCACCTCGAAGAAGAGTACGAGGAAAAGAAGGGCCGTCCGGCAGAAAACGGTCTGGCGGACATCGTCTGCGCCAACTGCGGCACCCGCGGGCAGTGGACTGAACCCCAGGAATTCTCCGGCCTCCTGAAGACCTTCCTCGGCCCCGTGGCCAGCGAGGAAGGCATGCACTACCTGCGTCCGGAAACCGCCCAGGGCATCTTCGTGAACTTCAACAACGTGCTCACCACGTCCAGGAAGAAGCCGCCGTTCGGCATTGGCCAGATCGGCAAGTCTTTCCGCAACGAGATCACGCCGGGCAACTTCATCTTCCGTACCCGTGAGTTTGAGCAGATGGAGATGGAATTCTTCGTAGAGCCAGGCACGGATGAAGAGTGGCACCAGTACTGGATGAAGGAGCGCATGTCCTGGTACACGGACCTGGGCATCCGTGAAGACAACCTCCGCTTCTTTGAACACCCTCTGGAGAAGCTCAGCCACTACTCCAAGGGCACCACGGACATCGAATACCGCTTCGGCTTCCAGGGCTCCGAGTGGGGCGAGCTCGAGGGCATCGCCAACCGTACCGACTTCGACCTCTCCACCCACGCCAAGGCATCGGGCACGGACCTGAGCTACTTCAACCAGGCCACCAACGAGCGTTACACCCCGTACGTGATCGAGCCTGCCGCCGGCTTGACCCGCTCCTTCATGGCGTTCCTGATCGATGCATACACCGAGGATGAGGCACCCAACGCCAAGGGCGGCGTCGACGTCCGCACTGTGCTGAAGCTCGATCCGCGCCTCGCCCCGGTCAAGGCCGCCGTCCTGCCGCTGAGCCGGAACGAGGACCTGTCCCCGAAGGCCAAGGCGCTGGGCGCCCAGCTGCGCAAGAACTGGAACATCGACTTCGACGACGCCGGTGCCATCGGCCGCCGCTACCGTCGCCAGGACGAGATCGGTACCCCGTTCTGCATCACCGTGGACTTCGACACCCTCGAAGACCAGGCCGTCACCATCCGTGAGCGCGACACCATGAGCCAGGAACGTGTGTCCCTGGACAAGGTTGAGGGCTACCTGGCAGCACGCCTGATCGGCGCCTAGTCATGGCGCTGGAGTACCGCGAGTGGAAGGAGGGCGACGACCTCGCCCTCCTGGAAATCTGGGGCGGACCGGAAACCCTCCCCGCGGAGCAGTTCCGTGCCGCTCTGGCGCCGTCCAGCAACCAGCCCTGGCGCCGTTGCATCGTGGCCGAGGACGTGGTGGACGGAGTGCGGATTCCCGTCGCTGCCGGCGTTGTCCACGAGGCTTCCCTGCACCCGGAACGACTCTGGGCGTATATCGAGGTTGCCAAGGACCACCGCCGTGAAGGCGTGGGTGCCACCCTGCTGACCATGCTCCGCCGCGAAGCCGGGAACTCGCCGTCGGGCGTTTCCAGGCTCCGCAGCAAAGTGGAACCGGACACGGCCGGCGCCGCGTTCGCCACCGCCGCGGGCCTGGCCCCCATCCAGCGCTCCCGGCTGGTGGTGGTGGAGCCCGAACCACTGAAGCTGCCGCGGTTCGGCGATGGTTCCGAAGAAGCTGCAGCGGAGCGCGTGGAGGACTTGGCCACGGGTTCCGTTGAGTTGAGCGAGGTCGTGGGTAAGTACTACTCCCACGTCCACCACTGGGACAGCCCGGGGGAGCTCAGCATTGCCACGGTCCAACGGTTGTTCCTGCATGACCTGGCCGGTGCGCACGGCGCCATCGTCCTTCGCGCCCCCAAGGCCAGCGCATTCGGGCAAGGTGTTCCTGCCAGCCGCAAGGGCAAGATCCAGGCCTTCGCCATCAGCTACGCCCAAGGCAACTCCGACGAACCCTCTGATGTCTTCCTAGGGCACGACCCTGAGCTGTCCGATGAGGACGCAGCGGCGGCTGTGCGTGACCTTTTGGCGCTCATCGCTTACCAGCACCCTGTGATGCTCGAAGTGGACGAATCCATGACCGCCCTCGGCACGGTCCTCGGGCCGCTGTTGGAAGCCGGCAAGGCACACGTGCGCGGAGCGGATACGTTGATCGTCAGCGACTGACCGCTGTTTCCGCACGTCAGGATCCCGTGCTGCCCGTTTCCCGCGGGCGGCACGGGATCCTGCGTTAAGGCAGCGTCGCCGGCGCACGTCTCCACCGCCGGCATGAGTGTCCGTCACCGACATAACGTGCGCCGAGTCATGGGGTGTCCGGTCCCGCGTAGGGTTAAGCCCATGAGGTTTTGCTGCTGATGGGCCACGGTCACTCCCACGGTCATTCTGAAAGTTCCGAGCCAACGCCCCAGGCCCTTGCCTCGCGGAAGCGTGCCAACTGGATTCTGGCGGCCATCCTGGTTCCACTGGGTGTCCTGACCCTGGTGGCGATGATGGTCATGTGGCCCTCCGGCAGCCGGGAGGGAATCACGTTCTCCAGCCCCTATCAGGCTGCCCCGGGTGTCACGTTCGACACCGGCCGGATCCAAAGCGTGGTGGTGGAAAGCTGCACGCAGACGGGCCAGGCGGACGCCGGCCAAAATAACACCGGCCAGAACAACACCGGCCAGACGGACCCCAACCAGGGCGGCCAGGCCGGTGGATCGCAATGCACCTTCGCCTTCACTGAGCCGGATAAGGGCGGGGACGTGGTCAAGGTGGTCATCAACCCTGACGTTGCCATGTCCCACGGCGTGGACGTGGGGGATTCCATCCGGTACTTGAATCTCTCCGCAGTCCAGGGCGCCAATGCCGGCAGTGGGGCTCCTGCCTACGTGTTTGTGGATTTTGTCCGCAGCATCCCGATTGCCATGCTGGCCGTCCTGTATGCAGCGGTGGTCATCGCAGTTGCCCGGTGGCGTGGCTTCCGGGCGCTCCTCGGGTTGGTGGGTGCCTACTTTGTCCTGGTGAGCTTTATCCTGCCGGGTTTGGTGGAGGGCCAGCCGCCGCTGCTGCTGGCCTTGGTCGGGTCCACGGTGATCATGATCGGGGTCTTGTACTTCGCGCACGGTTTCTCGGCGCGAACGTCCACGGCGTTGTTGGGCACCATTTTTGGCCTGGGCATCACCGCCTTGTTGGCGGCCTGGGCCACCGACGCGGCCAACCTGGCCGGTGTGGGAAACCATGACGCTTCAACGTTGGTGAACATGTCGCCCCAGATCTCGATCTCCGGGATCATCCTGTGCGGCCTCATCATTTCCGGCTTGGGCGTGTTGAACGACGTCACCATTACACAGTCCTCCGCGGTGTGGGAACTCTACGAACTGGCGCCCAACACCAGCGCCCGGAAACTCTTCACCTCTGCCATGCGGATCGGCCGGGACCACATCGCGTCCACGGTGTACACCATCGCGTTCGCCTACGCCGGTGCTGCGCTTCCGATCCTCATCATCGTGATGCTGTACGACCGCCCCCTCGATGAAGCGCTGACCAGCGCCGAATTGTCCGAGGAAGTCATCCGGACCTTGGTGGGATCCATTGGGCTTGTCCTTGCTATTCCGGTGACCACCCTGATCGCGGTCCTGGTCGTCAAGGCGACCGGCATGAAGCGGCTCGCCGCAGCGGGTGGACCCTCGGTCAGGGCCGCCGACCTCAACGACACCGGCGCGCTGGCAGCAGCGGCCGCCGTCGTGGGTTCCGGTCCGCAGGACACGCAACGGACAGAGGACACGCACGACGGCGGAGCCCGCCTCGTTGCTCCCGGCAAGCCGGCACGCCCGGGGAGCCGCCGCGCCCAGCGGGAAGCGGAGCGCCGGGGCGGCACCACCGACGAGGGCGCCTGACCGCGGTGGCGCCGGTGGTTGCTCGACCCGCTGAACGGCGCCGGGCTGCATGGTCAAGGCCGGGTTTCGGCGCGCTGTCCGCCGATTTGCCCGGATTTGCAACAATGGATGGGTGACTGTTGTAGCAACGCCCCCCGCACCAAAGCTTGAGCTCCCGCCGTTGAAGCTCGGTGGAATCACTGTGGACACCCCGGTGATCCTCGCCCCGATGGCCGGAATCACCAACTCAGCCTTCCGCAGGCTCTGCCGTGAATACGGCGGCGGCATGTACGTGGCCGAGATGGTGACCTCGCGTGCCTTGGTGGAGCGGACTCCTGAATCCCTCCGCATCATCTCCCACGATGAGGACGAGAAAGTCCGCTCGGTGCAGCTCTATGGCGTGGACCCGGTAACGGTCGGCGCCGCAGTGCGCATGCTGGTGGACGAGGACCGGGCCGATCACATCGACCTCAACTTCGGCTGCCCCGTGCCCAAGGTCACCCGCCGCGGTGGCGGTTCAGCGCTTCCCTGGAAGATCGACCTCTTCACCTCAATCGTCAACACAGCGGTCAAGGAAGCCTCCAAGGGAGGGATCCCGCTGACCATCAAGATGCGCAAGGGCATTGACGAGGACCACCTGACGTACCTCGACGCCGGCCGCATCGCCCGTGACGCGGGCGTGGCCGCCGTCGCCCTCCACGGACGCACGGCAGCGCAGTTCTATTCGGGCCAGGCTGACTGGTCGGCCATTGCAAGGCTTCGCGAAGCGCTCCCGGACATCCCGGTGCTGGGCAACGGCGACATCTGGTCCGCTGAGGATGCGGTCCGCATGGTGCGGGAAACCGGCGTGGACGGCGTCGTCGTTGGCCGTGGCTGCCAGGGCCGTCCGTGGCTGTTCGGCGATCTGCAGGCCGCCTTCGAAGGCAGCGACCAGCGGCACCGGCCAGGACTCCGCGAGGTTGCTGAGGGTGTCTACCGGCACGCCGAGCTCATGGTCGAGACGTTCGGCAACGACGAATACAAGGCGCTCCGCGAGATCCGCAAGCATATGGCCTGGTACTTCAAGGGCTACGTGGTGGGCGGCGAGCTCCGCGCCAAGTTGGCCACCGTCCCCACCCTTGAGGTGCTGCGCGAATACCTCGATGAACTGGACATGGACTCGCCCTATCCCGGAGTGGATTCCGAGGGTCCGCGTGGTCGGGCCGGTTCGCCCAAGAAGCCGGCCTTGCCCAAGGACTGGCTGCTGAGCCGTCAGCTGAACGCTGAACAGAGCGCGGATATCTCGGCGGCGGAGCTGGACGTTTCGGGCGGCTAGCCTCACACGTGTAAGACTGACTCAAGAAGCTCCACACCCCGGCGCTTGAAGGAGGCAGATACCCATGGGAACCGAAGCGATGCTTGGCCACAACGACAGCACCCACGACTATGTACTGGCCATCCCCGGCTACGCCGAGGCAGATTCCGCGCGGTGGGTCGAGGAGCCGCGCAAGAGCAACTATCGCTCCGACTTTGAGCGGGACCGTGCCAGGGTCCTGCATTCCTCGGCGTTGCGCCGGCTCGGCGCAAAAACGCAGGTGGTCGCCCCGGACACGGATGACTTTGTCCGCACCAGGCTGACCCACAGCCTGGAGGTGGCGCAGGTGGGCCGTGAGCTGGGCCGTTCCCTCGGCTGTGACCCGGACGTGGTGGACACCGCGTGCCTGAGCCACGATCTCGGTCATCCGCCCTTCGGCCACAACGGTGAGTCCGCCCTGAACGAAGTAGCGCACACCATCGGCGGCTTCGAAGGCAATGCCCAGACCCTGCGCCTGCTGACCCGGCTGGAACCCAAAGTGCTCGCCGAGGATGGCAGGCCGGCTGGACTCAACCTGACCCGCGCCAGCCTGGACGCCGCGTCCAAGTACCCATGGTCCGCCGTCGATGCTCCTGTCATCCACGGCCACCGCACCAGCAAGTTCGGGGCCTACGAAGACGACCTTCCGGTCTTTGAATGGCTGCGCGAGGGTGCGCCCGGCAACCGCTCGTGCATCGAGGCCCAGGTAATGGATCTGGCAGATGACATTTCGTATTCGGTCCACGACGTTGAGGACGCGATCGTCGCCGGCCATTTCCAACTGAAATGGATGGAGAACCCGGACCACCGGGCGCGCGTGGTGGGCTACACCAAGCAGTGGTACCTGCCGCACAATGATCCCGCGGAAATCGATGCCGCCCTGTCCCGGCTCGAGGCCACCAAGGTGTGGGTCCGTGAGGCGGACGGCAGCCGGAAGTCCATGGCTGCCCTGAAGGACATGACCAGCCAGCTGATCGGCCGGTTCTGCCAAAGCGCCATGGAAACCACACGTGCCCACTTTGGGCCTGCCAACCTGACCCGCTACGACGCCGAGTTGATGGTGCCCGAGGACACGGTCACCGAAATCGCGGTCCTCAAGGGTTTGGCCACCACCTTCGTCATCTCCACCGACCACCGGCAGCCCGTGTACGAACGCCAGCGCGAAGTGCTGCACGCGCTCGTGGGTGTGTTGAATGCCACAGGGGACCGTCACCTGGAGCCGATGTTCGCCGCGGACTGGCGCGACGCCGTCGACGATGGTGCCCGGCTGCGCGTGGTGATCGACCAAGTTGCGTCGCTGACCGACGTCTCTGCGCTGGCGGTGTACGAGCGCCTGGTGGGCAGCCTCCCGTCCCTGTGGTAGCCCGGGTTGGCAAGGCCTGAACCTTCCGGCCAAGAGACTAGGATGGTCACGTGGCTGGCCTGATCAAACGTGAAGATATCGATGAAGTACGCCAGCGCACGGATATCAAGGAAGTCGTTGACGGCTACGTCACCCTGAAGGGTGCCGGCCTGGGCAGTTTCAAGGGCCTTTGTCCTTTTCATGACGAACGCTCGCCTTCTTTCACCGTCCGCCCGCAGGTGGGCAGGTACCACTGCTTCGGCTGCGGCGAAGACGGAGACGCCATCTCGTTCGTCCAGAAAATGGACCACAGCTCCTTCCACGAGGCCGTTGAGAAACTGGCCGCAAGGATCGGCTACGAGCTTCGCTACGAGGACGGCGGCACCGGTCCCAGCCGCGAGGAAGTGGGCAAGCGCCAGCGCCTGCTGGATGCCCACAAGATCGCCGACGAGTTCTTCCGGGCCCAACTGCTCACTCCCGGGGCTGCCGAGGGACGCAACTTCCTGGACGGGCGCGGCTTTGATCGCGCTGCCGCCGAGCACTTCGGCGTCGGCTATGCGCCGCAGGGCTGGGACGCTCTCCTGAAGCACCTGCGGGGCCGAGGCTTCACCGATGCGGAGCTGAAGCTGACAGGCATGTTCTCCGAGGGAAACCGGGGCATCTACGATCGCTTCCGGGGCAGGCTTATCTGGCCCATCCGCGACATCGCGGGAGACACCATCGGCTTCGGCGCGCGCAAGCTCTACGAGGACGATCAGGGTCCCAAATACCTCAATACCCCTGAGACCACGCTCTACAAGAAGTCCCAGGTCCTTTACGGAATTGACCTCGCCAAGCGGAACATCGCCAAGGAACGGCAACTGGTGGTGGTGGAGGGGTACACGGACGTCATGGCCTGCCATCTTGCAGGGGTCACGACGGCGGTAGCCACCTGCGGTACTGCCTTCGGTACCGAGCACATCAAGGTGGCCCGGCGGCTGCTGTCGGACGACGGCAGCGGCGGGGAGGTCATTTTCACTTTCGATGGCGACGCCGCCGGCCAGAAGGCCGCCCTCCGGGCCTTTGAGGAAGACCAGCGCTTCACGGCCCAGACGTACGTCGCTGTCGAGCCCACGGGGGCGGATCCGTGCGATCTGCGCCAGCTCAAGGGTGACGCCGCGGTGCGTGAGCTCATCGGCACACGGAAGCCGCTCTTTGAGTTCGCCATCCGGGCGACCCTGCGTCGGCACAACCTGGACACCGTGGAAGGTCGAGTGGCAGCGTTGCGGGAGGCCGCCCCCGTGGTGGCGCAGATCAGGGATTCGGCGACGAGGCCTGGCTACACCCGCAATCTGGCGGGTTGGCTGGGTATGCCCATCGAGGAAGTCAGCAGCTACGTGGGGGCGGCCGCCAAGCGGGCCGCGTCCGGTGGCACCACTTCGAGAGCAGCCGGTGCCGCGGAGCAATCCGCGACGGCGGGAGCACCGCCGTCGAGCGGTCTGGTGTTCCAACGTCCCGATCCCAGGGACCCCATCGCCGGTATGGAACGCCAGGCGCTGGAGGTTGTCCTCCAGGAGCCGGGAGTGCTGGGTGGGGGAGCGTGGGAGCGTTTCGAGGCCTCATACTTCGCCACACCCGCCTACGCGGCCGTGCATACCGCAGTGCGGGCCGCTGGCCTTGCCCATGCCGCTGATCCCGTGGCATG
This sequence comes from Paenarthrobacter sp. TE4293, assembly GCF_050435325.1. Taxonomy (NCBI): domain Bacteria; kingdom Bacillati; phylum Actinomycetota; class Actinomycetes; order Micrococcales; family Micrococcaceae; genus Paenarthrobacter; species Paenarthrobacter sp. TE4293. The sequence continues at coordinate 165,034 of NZ_JBNJRY010000009.1, read as the reverse complement.
GGTGGAACAGGTCCGCCAGGAAGTTCCAGAGCCGCTGCGGCCCTTGGTCTCCGAGTTGGCAGTGACGCCCCTGCCTGCCAGCACGCCCGAGGCGATGCAGCGGTATTGCCGCGACATCCTGGCCCGCCTCTTCGAACTGCAGATCACCCGCATTAAGGCGGACAAGATGGGGCAGCTGCAGCGCCTGGATGCCGGAGCAAATCCGGAGGAGTTCCAGCGGCTTAACCGTGAGCTGATGCAGCTGGAAATGGAGCGCCGGTCACTGCGTTCGGACGGCTGAGAGTCCCGATTTCGTTTTCCGGCAGGCCCCTGTTAAGCTAGTAACCGCTTCATTCCTCCGTAGCTCAATTGGCAGAGCATTCGACTGTTAATCGAAGGGTTACTGGTTCAAGTCCAGTCGGAGGAGCGCACAATACCCCCGTTCCGGTCTCTCGGAACGGGGGTATTTTTATACCCCCAGGGGGTATGGGGAGCCGATTCGCATTCGGGTAGAACCTTTGCTAAAGTCATAACCGCTTCATTCCTCCGTAGCTCAATTGGCAGAGCATTCGACTGTTAATCGAAGGGTTACTGGTTCAAGTCCAGTCGGAGGAGCAACAGGACCCCGCATCGGCAGCACGCCGGTGCGGGGTCCATCTTTTTAGACGAAATCCATCTCCACCTGAAGGAAGCGGGCGGCTTCCGCCACCGCGGCGAGGAATGAGTCCTGTTCCGTGGGCGGGGTCCTGGGTTCGCGCGGATGCCACTCATGCGGGGCTGAGTAGACGCGCGTGAAGCCGCCGCCAGGCGGGGCGTAGAAGATCCCGAAACGCTGGACGGGCCACTCAGGGGATGTCTCGGGCGCAACCAGCAGGGCTGCGTCGACTTCGGGGTTGTACCACTGGGCAATGGGACGTCGCCGGTCGTCCGTGAAGAGTCCGGCTGCGTAGAGGGCAGCCGACTGGGGGCTGGTCACTGAGCACAAGCGGTCCCACCACAGCGGCAGGATGCGTTCATCCCGACGCTGCCACGGTGCCGGAAGCGGCTGCAGCTCTTGCCAATGTGGCACATGTCAACTTTATCGCCGGCCGGTGGCGCGCAAAAGGGGCGCCACTACCGGGACAGGCCCAGGCGCGGGTAGAGGACCTCGAAGCCCTTGGTCAGGCCTGCGTTCAGGGCGAGGCCCACATGTCCGCCGTTGGGGACCTCGTAGTACGTCACTGTCATGCCCGCAGCCCGGGCCGCGGCGGAGACGGCTTTCGCGGCTGCCACGTAGACCACGTCGTCGGAGCCCACCGTGAAGACGGCCGTCGTGTCCGGGAACTGCTTGCCTTTCATGATGTTGATCGGCTTCTGCGCGTCGTAGTCAGCCTGGTTGCCCCCGAAGATTTCTGCGAGGTTGCCTGCAGGATCCTCTGCTCCGGGGAACTCCTCACCGGAGATGTCCACCACGTTGCCCCACATCGTGGGGTACTTGACGGCGAAGGAGATGGCACACTGACCTCCGTTGGAGTACCCGGCTATCGTCCAGTGCTCCCGGTCCGGGAGAATGTTCAAGTTGGCTTTGGCCCAGTTCACCACGTCCTCATTGATGTACTTTTCCACGTTGCCGTACTTGGCGGTGTCCAGGCAGAGGGTGTCGTTTTCGTCCGGGCCGATCTGGTCCGCGACGATGGCAATGGGTGCCAGGCCGTTGTTCTTCGCCGCGAACCCGTCCAGCGCGGCGGAGACGTACTGGGGGTCTGGAAGGCCGGGTTGGCCCATCATCAGGACGAACAGCGGCAGCCTGGGCGGGTTGTCCGTCAGGGCTGCCGGCGGCAGATAGATGCCGGCCGGCCTGGCGTTGAATCCGGAGGCCGTTGCGGGAATCACCTGCGTGCCCACTTGGCCCTTGGCGGGCATGGCGGCCGGAGGCTTCCAGTTTTGCCAGAGCGGACCGGCCGGAATGGATGCGTCGGGGTTTGGCTTGTTGAGCTGGATGGCGCTTTCGGTGGAAATCCCCAAGGCCGAGCCCAACGTCTTGTTCAGTCCAAATTCCGTGTTGATGCCCAAGGCGGCAACCAGGACGAAGACGGGGATGGCGATTGACGCCACCACCTTCCGCCGCCGGCTGCTATGGCGGAAGCTGACCACGGCCAGTCCCAACGCGGCGAAGCAGGCTATCGCCCAGAACCACACGCGCGGTGTGAGGCCCACATGGAAGACGTCCATGACGTCCTCAACGAGCCACACGGTCAGCCACCCCAGCAGCGCTGCCGCCGCAATGGCAGTGACGGCAGTGAGGGCCCAACGGGCCGACGGCCTGAGGAACAGTACAAGGAAGAACACGACGCCGACCGCCCCGGCAACCGTCATGACCACAGGGCCGCTGATCTCAAGTTTCAGGAGGCCGTCCATGGCTGGGAACCCCCTCCGCGCCTCATGCCGCGGGCTCCCTGGCTACCATTTGCCGCAGGAGGCCGGCGCTCTGCGCGGGGGAGAGGCCCGGCAGATAGGCAGAGCCCACGGCAATGCCGATCGAGGGCAAGGCCAAGGGGTCCTGGTAGTACATGTACAGGGTCCGGTGCTCGGGCTGGAACCGTGACTTGAAGGCTGCCAGGGACTTGAATCCGTACATGGGTTCCAAAGCATTGCCGAGCAGCGCCAGAACCCGGTCCAGTGAGCTTCGGTCCCCTTCGGCGCCGTCAGCCCCGGCGTTGGCCAAGGGCGAGCCGGACAGCGAGATCTGCGGGACTTCTTCCTTGAAATGGGTCACCGCCGAGGCGATCAGGAATTCCATGACGCCCTTGAACCCGGTGGTGCGTCTTCGCATGAAGTCCAAGGTCCATCCCGAGATGACGCCATTGCGGAACACGGGCAACCAACTGGTGACACCGTGGACCAGGCCGTCGTCATCCACGGCCACGCAGCAGAGGACTTCGGGGTCCTTCAATTCATTCAGGCCGCCCAGGGTGAAGCCCATCTCGGGAAGGGCTTTGTCCGCCACCCATTCCTCGGAGATCTCTGCAAGCTGTGCCCTGACTCCCGGTGGCATCGCCTGGTAGGGATACCAGTGGTCCTTGATGGACAGTTTGTCTGCGCGGTTCAGGGCAGTGCGGACATTCTGCCATTCCTTGCCCTTGAACGTCATGGCCTGGACGTTCAAAAGGGTCTCCTCGGCCACTTCGAGCTTTCGGAATCCCCGTGGTTCGAGCGGGGCGTCGAGCTCTGCGGTGGCCGAATAGAAGCATGGGATGAGCCCCAGCCCGGCGCAGTGCTTCAGGAAGCCCGTGGCAGCGTCCGCATGGTGTTCTGCTGCTCCGAAGGGCCCCGCGACCGTCAACGCCACGCCGTTGTGCACCTGATAGGCGACGCCGGCCTTCCGGTCCGGCGTGAACCAGTACTGGTTGTTGTCCCACAATGCCATCCAGGACAGGGTGCCGCCACCATCATGGAGCAACTCGCGGGTGTGGCCGAGGTCTGCGGCCGGATCGGTGGCCAGCATCCTGAACCGCCGGAAGTTGTTCAGGACCAGTACCAGGATGCAAAGCCAGATGATGTCCCCGCCAAGCCCGTACACCACCGTGCTCAACAGGCCTTGGGGCAAGGCCACCACAAAGGGGACAGGGAAAGGAACCAGGATGTGGGTCAGCTGTCCGGCCAGGTCCCACAGGGTGGAGCGCCCCGGGTTGCCTTCGACGAACCAGAACACCACGTAAAGGGCAATCGCGGCGACGGCCAGGAGGAGTGAGGTTCTGCCAAGGACCCGGTATCCGGCGTCGCTGGACTCCACTTGGAACTTATGGCGGTTGGCCAACAGCAGAACCACGATGATGACCGGCGCAAGGACTGCCGGGACTGCATAGAGCAGGAGGTAGCCGAAATCGTCATCGCCCAGGGTGACGTCCGGATCAGTGACGTACTGGAGGATGGACAGGACCGTCACCGCGCCCAGGTAGGCCTGGATCACCAGCGTCAGACGGTACGCGAGGCGGCGGCCACGGCGGAGGCCTTCAGCGCAAACAAGCAGCAGTAGGACTGGAATCAGCGTCAGGATGGCTGCGCCGAAGCTCTGAACACCCACGATGCTTTGCAGCGTGACGCAGTTGGTGTCGTTGTTGCAGGCTTCCTTGACTTCGTCGGCGTCGGGACTGGCCTGGAGCATCACTTCGGAAACAACGGAGAGGGGCCCGATCTCCCACGTGCCGGTAAGTTGCGTCAGCAATGGTCCGACGGCGAAGACGCCCACCACCGTGCCCACCAGGAAGCGCGTCTCGCGGAGGGTTGAGGAATGCAGTGATCCTGCCCGGCGCCGGAGTACCAGCGACCGGATGACCCAGCCGGCCAGTACGCCGATCACCGCTCCACCCAGTGCCTGGAGTGTTTGGGCGACGCCAACGAACAGGGCGAACATCAGCGTGGCGGCCAGCAACCACGTCCGCAGTCTCCGTCGCCACAGTGCGTCCAGTGCCGCTGTCGCGCATCCCAAAGAGGCGGCAGCGCCGCCGTAGGCTCCCACAACGTATTCGCCGCCCAGGAAACTCAGCCACTGGTCGCTGGCGTCGGTCCCGAAAGCGACCAGGGCCACCAGAACCAGGGCGCTGAGGGCTGAGCCCGCAATGAAGGCAACGAGGGCGAGCCACGGGCCCATGACCCGCTCGGCGATTCCCACACCCACCAGGATTGCGGCCGTGCAGGCCAGGTAGTCGAGCAGGGACGAGGCGAAGAACGCCGACGTGAAGATGGACCACCAGGGCCCGGGCTCTACGGCCAACCCCAGGCCGATGTTGTCCAGCAAAGCTTCAGGGGGCCCATAGAGCAGGCTCCCGGTGGCAATGCCCAGGACCCAGAGCAGGGCCACCACGAGCAACGTCAGGGGCAGCCGCCGTACGGTTGCCACGCCACGCACAGTGCCCCGTAATCCCACAGCCGCGCTCATGTGATGTCCCCTTCACCGGTCCGGCGCCGGTTCCCCCGGCTGGCCACCATTCTGCCTTGCGGGGCGCTGGAAGGGGAGAGGTTGGAGCCTCACGACGACGGCGGGTCGTTCGGTGGGGCGCCTAGTCCCGTTTCCAGGGGCCTGGGTTCACCCGGTACAGGACAGCGGCACCAATGACGGCCCCCAGGACCGCGCCGAACAGCGCGCTCCCTGCCGCGCGGCCGAGCAGCGCTCCGGCGATGGCGCCAAGCAGGGCACCCAAAAAGAGGCCCCTGCCGTTGCGGTGCGGTTTCTTGGTCATGGTCTCAGCCTACGGGGGTGGTCCTAATGGATGGACGGCACGGTGCGGGGCCGGACCACGAGCCAGAGGGCGGCGATCGATCCGGTGATGCAGACAGCCATGACGGAGCCCATGGGAACAGCGGAACTGACCCCCAGCCAACCGACCACAGGTGGGACGATGCCGGCCATCATGAACTGGGATGCACCGAGGAGGGACGCGGCCGTGCCCGCCTGGGCGCCGTGGTTGGCCAGGGACAGGACCTGGACGCACGGGAACATGAAGCCGGTGGCGCAGATGTAGAACCACAACGGAATGAGGATGCCCCAGAGACCGGCGTGCAAAAGGTCAAGCACCACGATCAGGAGGGCAACGAACAGCATGAACAGCGTTGCGCCTGCCACAATCCACTGCGGGGCTACCCGCCTTATCAGGCGTGCACTGATCTGGACCCCGGCAACGATGCCCAGGGAGTTGATGCCGAACAGGATTCCGTACTCCTGCGGCGAGAAGCCGTAGATGTCCTGGAACAGGAAGGTCGATGCCGAAAGGTAGGCGAACAAGCCGCCGAAGTTCAGGCTTCCCACCAGCACCATGCCCACGAAGATCCGGTCCGTCAGGACAGACTTGTAGCGCTGTGCCACCGTGACAGAGGACTTGCCCCGCCGATCGGCGGGAAGTGTCTCCCGGATAAAGAAAATGGAGGCAAGAATGACCAGCAGGCCATAGGCGGCCAGGAAGTAGAAAATGCCGGGCCACGGGAAGGCCAGCAGCAGTTGCGATCCGATGACCGGGGCAAGGATCGGGGCCAAACCGTTGACCAGTGACATCCGCGAGAACATGCGGACCATTGAATAGCCGTGGAAGAGGTCCCGGACCATGGCCATGGCCACCACGCCACCGCCTGCCGCACCGATTCCCATGAGGACACGGAACAAGGACAGCATCCCGATGTCCGTGGCCAGCGCGGCACCGAGCGACGAGCCGATGTGGACGGCGGTGGCAAGGATCAGGGGGAGACGGCGGCCCACTTTGTCGCTGAACGGCCCCACTACCAGCTGGCCAAGACCGAAACCAACGGTGGTACCCGTCAGGGTCAGCTGGATGGCCGCGGCTGAGACGTCGAAGCTTTCCTCCAGCGCCGGGAAAGCCGGGAGGTACAGGTCGATGGTGAAGGGACCCAGCGCGGTCAGGGCACCCAGCAGGAGGATGTAGACAAGCTTTTCGCGTCGGCTCAGGGAGTCGCCCGGAGCAATGGGAGAGGTCACGATCATCTATCCTATGGCCCGGATCATATTTATTGGCCGTATGACGGGCGCGCCGCAGTATGGTCGCGAAAGTTCTGCAGGAACCTGAATGATAGCTTTGAGGACAGGTGTCCGCGGCTGTAGATTGCAGCCTCGTTCGCCGTACACGATGCCCAGAGGAAAGCAGTTAGGCGGAACCCATGAGTGGACGTCACACCGGCCGGACCAGTCAAGGACCAGCCATTCGAACTTTGCCGAAGACCCTCAAGCTCGTTGCACGCTTGGCCCCACGGCAACTTAACGATGAGATCGCCTTGGCCAAGGTGGAACTCAAGCGCAAAGCCACGCAGGTTGGCATAGCCGGTGCGTTCTTCGGTGTGGCGCTGGTCTTCCTCGCGCTTCTGGTGATCGCACTTGTTGTTGCCGCCATCCTGGGCCTGGCCACCATTATGCCGGGATGGCTTGCCGCCCTGATCGTGGCAGCATTCTTCCTTCTGGTCGTGGCCGTTGCGTCCCTGATAGGAATCGCGAAGTTCAAGAAGGCCATGCCTTTGGTTCCCGAAGACACCATCCGGGGCCTCAAGCACGATCTTGGCATCGCCAAGGAAGGCTCGGCCTTCGATGAGTCGATCCTGGATCCCAACTCGCCTGCTGCCAAGGCAGCCAAGGCTGAGAAGGAAGCGGCAGCGGAAAGGGCCAAGGCCGAGAAGGCTGCGAAGGAAGCTGCCAAGGAAGCGGACGCCGTCAAGGCGCCCACTGAAGCCGAGCTTCGCTCCCGCCTGAAGAAGCGCCGCGAACACCTGACCGGTGTCCGTGACGAGCTCGGCGAGCAGCTGGACGTCAAGAAGCAGGGGCAGGCCCTGCTGGGCAGCGCCAACGGCAAATTCCAGGAGGGCCGGGAATTCGCGGCCGCAAAATTGTCCGACCTCGGTGAGTCCGTGCCCGACAACCTCTCGGAACGCCTTGCAGCCCGGTGGCGGGACCTTGCGGCATTCGCTGCCGCTGCCGTGGTCTTCGTCGTCGCCCTGAGGAAGCTGCTGAAGAAGTAGGCAGGTATCCGAGGCGCCAAACACTGACAACGAGGAAGGGGGACATACGTGAGATTGATCGGTGCCGGTTCGCAACCCGACCGGCCGCAGGTTGACCACGACCTCATCTTCACGGTCCCCAACATCCTCACGGTCCTCCGCTTCATGGGGGTCCCGCTGTTCGTGTGGCTTGTTCTGTCCGAACAGGAGTACGGGTTCGCAGTCCTGGTGCTCGTCATCATGGGAAGTACCGACTGGGTGGATGGCTACATCGCCAGGCGCTTCGACCAGACGTCCAAGCTGGGACGCATCCTGGATCCCCTGGCGGACCGGGCAGCGCTCCTGGCTGTGGCCTTCACTCTGGCGATTGCCGGCGTCGTGCAGTGGTGGTATCTGGCCGCACTGCTGGTGCCGGACGCCATCCTGGCCATTGCCTCCTTGATCTACTTCCGCAGCCATCCGGACCTTCCGGTCAGCATCATTGGAAAAATCCGCACGGCGCTGCTGCTGGTCGGCACGCCGCTGTTGGTCCTGTCCAAACTGCCCATTCCGCTCACCGGGGTCTACTTCGTGGCCGCTTGGACCTTCCTGGGCCTCGGGCTCCTGGGCCACTGGATTGCTGCCTACAACTATTTCTGGGCCATCTTGCGTAAGGGTAAAGAACTGAAAAACGACGACGGCGGACACCGCTGATGGTCTGGCTGGCGGTTTTCCTTGCCGTACTTGGAGCATTCTTCCTGGCGATCGGCGCCCAGCGGCAGGGCAGCGCGGTCAAAGCCGATACCGGTGGCCTGGCGCTGAGCTCCAACGGGTTCCTGCGGCTCCTGCGCAATCCGCGCTGGATGCTGGGACTCTTGTTCCTCGCCCTCGGCATGGTGATGAACGCCGTCGCGTTGGTGTCGGCGCCGCTCACCGTGGTGCAACCAATCGGTGCCATTGCGCTGGTGATTACCACTGTGGTCAATGCCAAGGACCAGGGCCTGAGCATCAACCGCGCCACGGTAGTGGCCATCAGTGCGTGCGTCACGGGTTCTGCCTTGTTCGTGTTGCTGGCCGTGAACGTCACCCAGGAGAACCACCACGTCAATGCCGAAGACGAACTGACCATCGTCCTTCTGCTGGCCTTGGCAGTGGGCATTTTTGGCACCCTGGCCGTCATGTTCAGGCACCGCATGAGTGCCTTCGTGTACATCCTGGGAGCCGGTGTCCTGTTCGGCTTCGTGGCCGTACTGACCCGCATCATCGGCAAGCACCTGCTCGATCCCAATGGACTGTTCCTGCTCAACGTCCAGTGGTACACCCTCATTGCCATTGCTGCTGCCGGGGGACTGGGTTCCTGGTTCGTCCAGAGCGCCTATTCAGGGGGACCACCCGACCTCGTCATCGCCGGGTTGACCGTCATTGACCCGATGGTGGGCATCGCGATTGGCATCGTGATCCTTGGTGAGCTTCGTCCCGATGTCCACGCCGTGATGGCTATCGCCATGGCTGCGGCGGCTACGCTTGCTATCGTGGGGGTTATTGCCCTGAGCCGGCACCATCCGGAAGTCACCAAACGCAAGAAGGACGCGAAGGCGGCTGCCAACAAGAAGGCCTAGGGCAGGGCTACACCTTTGCGCCGCCGCTACAGGCGGTCCGGCAACCCGGCGACAACACAGCATTGGCACCATCAACGCTGTCCGCACCGTGACCATCAGGAGTTCTCCACGTGACCATTCCCGACACCACCAAACCCCTCACACTTTTGATCGCAGCGGATACCTACCCGCCGCACGTCAACGGCGCCGCTCAGTTCGGCTACCGCCTGGCCAAGGGGATGACGGCACGCGGACACAACGTTCACGTGTTGGCCTGCCGACCGGACTCGGGCAAGAGCTACACGGAATTCCGGGACGAAGCCACTGTTCACCGGCTGCGTTCCCACGGCGTTTTCACGCACGAGTACTTCCGCATTTGCTTCCCCTGGGAAATCAAGAAGGAAATCAGCCTGCTGTTCGACAAGGTCCAGCCGGACGTGGTCCACATCCAGAGCCATTACATGATTGGCGAGCACGTCCTGTACGAGGCCGTGAAGCGTGGTATCCGGATTATTGCCACCAACCACTTCATGCCGGAGAACCTGAACCCCTTCCTGCCCTTCCCGCAGTGGTTCAAGGACATCGTCGGACGCATTTCCTGGAAGGACATGGGCAAGGTCATGGGCCAGGCCGATGTGGTCACCACGCCCACGCCGCTCGCTGCCAAGGCCATGCACCAGCACGCGTTTCTGCGCAAGGTCCTGCCCCTGTCCAACGGTATTGATTCTTCTGCTTACGAGCTGCAGCCCGGCGAGACCATCGAGCCGCACAGCAACCCCACGGTGCTGTTTGCCGGCCGCCTCGCCGAAGAGAAGCACGTCAACGTCCTGATTGACGCGGTGGCCAAGACCCCGCGTGACTTGAATGTGCACCTGGAAATCGTTGGTGGAGGCGAAGTCCGTCCTGCCCTTGAAGCCCAGGTAGCCAGGCTGGGGCTGGGGGATCGCGTCAGGTTCCTTGGGCTGGCCAGCGACGAAGATCTGCGGGAGGCCTACATCAAGGCCGACATTTTCTGCATGCCGGGAACGGCCGAGCTCCAGTCACTGGTGACCCTGGAAGCCATGTCCGCTTCCACTCCCGTGCTGCTGGCGAACGCCATGGCCCTGCCGCATCTGGTCCGGGATGGCGAGAACGGCTATCTTTTCACGCCGAACAACAGCGATGAACTGGCGGCCAAGATCACCAAGCTGGTGGAGCTTCCCCCGCATGAGCTGGAAGCCATGGGCAAGCTCAGCCGCGAGATGGTAGAGCCGCACAGCATCAACGGCACGCTCCAAACGTTCGAGGACCTCTACCGTGGGGCCTCCTACGAGGACAAAGCAGTATGACCAAAGCACTCCTCCGCAGCTATTAGTATTGCTAGAGTGCTTTGCCCGGAACTTTCTCCCTCGGAGGCAGGTCCGGGCATCCCGGGGCTATAGCTCAGCTGGTTAGAGCGCGGGACTCATAATCCTAAGGTCCTCGGTTCAAGTCCGAGTAGCCCTACATTCCACACGGGAGCCGTGTCCAACAATCCAGAATTGTTGGACACGGCTCTTTTGTGTTCCCACCTTGATGCGATATGTTACTCATCAGTAACTTAGTCTTGGTCGCAGTTGACCACCCTTGAAGGAGCGAACATGTCCAGCGCTGCATTCGACGCCACCACCCTTCCGTATGCCGATGGCGACTTCTACGCCTTTGAGCAGATGCTGACAGGCAAGGAACAGGATCGCCTGGCGGAGGTCCGCGAATTTTTGGCCCGCGAGGTCAAGCCCATCGCGGTGGATTACTGGAACCGTGGCGAGTTCCCCATGGACCTCATCCCCAAGCTCGGTGAGTTGGACCTTGTCAGCCCCGTCCGGCGCCAGGGGTACTCGAATTTGTTTGCCGGCATGCTCCACGCGGAAGTGACCCGCGCGGATGCTTCGATTGCTACCTTCATGGGTGTCCACGATGGCCTCTTTACGGGTTCGATCGAGGCCCTCGCGTCGCAGGAGCAGAAGGACGCGTGGCTGCCGGACATCTACTCCCTCAAGAAAATCGGAGCCTTTGGCCTGACCGAGCCCCTCGGGGGCTCCGATGTTGCCGGCGGCACCCGGACCACTGCCAAGCGCGACGGTGACACCTGGATCCTCAATGGCGCCAAACGCTGGATCGGCAACGCCACCTTCTCCGACTGGGTAGTCGTCTATGCCAAGGACGTCGCAGACAACCAGGTAAAGGCGTTCCTGGTGGACACCACGCTGCCTGGCTTCTCGGCCAGCAAGATCGAAAACAAGATCTCCCTGCGCACAGTGCAGAACGCGGACATCACCTTGGACGACGTCGTAGTGCCGGACTTCTTCAAGCTGGCCAACGGCAACAGCTTCCGCGATACCAACAAGGTCCTCAAGGTGACCCGTTTGGCCGTCGCCTGGCAGGCGGTCGGACTCCAGATGGCCGCCTTCGACGTCGCCCGCAGCTATGCCGTGGAGCGCCAGCAGTTCGGGCGGCCCCTGGCGGCATTCCAGTTGGTGCAGAACCAGCTGGTTCAAATCCTTGGCAATACCGTGGCCTCCATGGGCATGATGGTGCGGCTGGCCCAGCTCGAAGATGCCGGCGTAGCCAAGGACGAACAGTCTGCCCTGGCCAAGGCCTTCACCACCGCACGCATGCGCGAAAGCGTCGCGCTGGGCCGGAGCATCCTGGGTGGCAACGGCATCGTCACGGACTACGGCATGGCCAAGATCTTCTCCGATGCCGAGGCTATCTACTCCTACGAGGGCACCCACGAGATCAACACCCTGGTCACCGGCCGCGCCATTACCGGCGTTTCAGCAATCGTGTAGAACCGCTGCTGGCGTCTGGAACCACCGCTAGCCGGGGGACTGGTCGAGTGGAAGCAGGATGGACGGCCGCAGGTCCTCCACGAACTCCAGGGGATTGACGTAGGCCTCACCCCTTCTGACACCCCAATGCAGGCAAGTGGTGCTGCCGCAATGCCCTGGCTCCAAGGACCCCATGACCTGCCCCTTGCGCACCGTGTCGCCGGGTCTCAGTTCGCTGGACACGGGCTCGAAGCTGCTCTTGAGGCCTTGACCGTGATCGATGGTCACCACCGGACGATCAACCACGACGCCGGCGAAGGTCACCACGCCGTCCGACGGCGCGGTGACCGTGCCGCCGTCGGGCGCCGGCCCCAAATCCACGCCGCGATGCCCGCTCAGCCACGGTTTGTCCGGCGGATCGAAGACCCGCAGCACGGCCGGTTTGGGGGAGAGCGGCCAGCTCCATCCCACAGCGGCAGGATCAGGCGCAGCCGGTGCGGGTGCGCCAAGGACGCCCACCGCGAATGCGAGGGTAACCATCAGGGCCAGGAAGGGCTTCGCAAGGGTCATGGAACAAGCTTTCCCTGAAGCCTGCGATGGATCGATCCCCGGCCTCCCGTATGTGGACAACGGACTGCGGTGGCGGTCAAACCAGCGGGCCTGCTGTAGTACACTTGGTGGAGCAGTTTGCTGTGCCCTCAAGCTAATTCAGGAGCATGTCTCATTCAGATATGCGGGGGTCCCAAGCTGACTACGCGTATCCAGCCCTCCACCAGCGAAGCCACGTGGCTTCAGGCTGCGGAGGATTGTGCCTCTTGCGGTCCGGCCGAGCCCATGGCTCCATGCCGGATGAGAAGCGCAATGGATGCCAGGAGCCGCGCCCGTCCGGGCAAAGGCTAAACAACCGTCAACTATTGGCAGGGTAAGAGCAGCCCCCTGGGCTCTCTCATGAATGACCTGCCGGAAGGAGCGTCGGCATGCCCGTCGTAACTATGCGCCAGCTGCTTGACAGCGGCGTCCACTTTGGACACCAGACCCGTCGTTGGAACCCGAAGATGAAGCGCTTCATCTTCACGGAGCGCAACGGCATCTACATCATTGACCTCCAGCAGTCGCTGTCCTACATCGACCGCGCCTACGAGTTCGTCAAGGCTACTGTCGCCCACGGCGGCACCGTCCTGTTCGTCGGCACCAAGAAGCAGGCTCAGGAAGCAATTGCCGAGCAGGCTACCCGCGTTGGCCAGCCGTACGTCAACCAGCGTTGGTTGGGCGGTATGCTCACCAACTTCCAGACCGTCGCCAAGCGTATCCAGCGCATGAAGGAACTCGAAGAGATCAACTTCGACGACGTCGCAGGCTCCGCATACACCAAGAAGGAGCTCCTGCTCCTCAAGCGCGAACTCACCAAGCTTGAGTCCAACCTCGGTGGTATCCGCAACCTGACCAAGGCTCCCTCGGTTCTGTGGGTTGTTGACACCAAGAAGGAACACCTTGCTGTTGACGAAGCCAAGAAGCTGAACATCCCGGTTGTTGCCATCCTGGACACCAACTGCGATCCCGACGAAGTTGACTTCCCGATCCCGGGTAACGACGACGCCATTCGCTCCGTCAACCTGCTGACCCGCGTTGTTGCCGACGCCGTAGCTGAGGGCCTCATCGCCCGCAACCAGCGTGCAACCGGCACCACCGAAGCTCCCGAAGAGCCGCTGGCCGAGTGGGAGCGCGAGCTCCTCGAAGGCAGCAAGGCCGAAGAAGCAGCAGCAACCGAAGCTCCGGCGGCAGAAGCTCCCGCAGCCGAGGCTCCGGCAGCTGAGGCTCCCGAAGCAACTGAAGCTGCAGCCGGCGAAGCTGAAGCCAAGTAAATCTGGACCTTCCCCGATGCCGTAAAAAGTACCGGGGGCAACTGACAGGATGGCGGCTCACACGGTGGGCTGCCGTCCTGTCAGTCCGTAAACACACAAATTTCTAGACAGAGGGGTTCACATGGCGAACTACACTGCTGCTGACATCAAGGCCCTGCGCGAGCGCACCGGCGCCGGCATGATGGACGTCAAGAAGGCTCTTGACGAAGCCAACGGTGACGCTGAGAAGGCCATCGAGATCATCCGCATCAAGGGCCTCAAGGGTGCTACCAAGCGCGAAGGCCGTTCGACTGCTGAAGGCCTGGTCGCTGCCAAGGTCAACGGCGGCGTTGGCGTAATGATCGAGGTCAACTGCGAAACCGACTTCGTTGCCAAGGCTGACAAGTTCATCCAGCTGGCTGACAAGGTCCTCAACGTTGCAGTCGAGTCCGGCGCAGCCGACCTCGAGACCCTGCTGGCCACCGAGGTCGACGGCAAGCCGTTGTCCGAGGTTGTCGTCGAAGAGGGCGCTGTCCTCGGCGAAAAGGTTGTCGTCCGCCGCATCTCCCGCGTCGAGGGCACCACGGTTGACGCTTACCTGCACAAGACGTCCAAGGACCTCCCGGCCCAGGTCGGCGTCCTGTTCGCCGTTGACGGTGAAGGCGAAGCCGCTGCCACCGCCGCGCACGACATTGCTGTCCACGTTGCAGCCATGGCTCCGAACTACCTGACCCGCGAGGACGTTCCGGCTGAGCTGGTCGAGTCCGAGCGCCGCATCGCCGAAGAGACCGCCAAGGCTGAAGGCAAGCCCGAAGCTGCTCTTTCGAAGATCGTTGAAGGCCGCGTAACCGGCTTCTACAAGGGTGAAGTTCTGGTTGACCAGGCATTCGCCAAGGATTCCAAGAAGACTGTTGCACAGGTCCTCGAAGAAGCCGGCGTCAAGGCAACCGCAGTAACCCGTTTCCGCGTAGGAAACTAGTAATTCATGAAAAGGGGTGGTCACTTCGGTGGCCGCCCCTTTTTCATGCACCCGTCCGGGTAGTATCTGCGCGGACCCACAGCACGATAATCTAGCCAGAGTCCACCAACGGGAGGCACCATGGAAACCGTCAACACTGCAATCCAGCCCGAGAAGACCCGCCGACGTGTACTTCTGAAACTTTCCGGCGAGGTCATCGGCGGCGGAAAGCTCGGCGTCGATCCTGAAACCGTCCGGGCCATCGCGAAGCAGATCGCGGCAGCTGTCGCCGATGTCGAGGTAGCCATCGTCGTCGGTGGCGGCAACTTCTTCCGCGGCGCGGAGCTTTCCCAGAGCGGAATGGACCGTTCCCGCGCTGACTACATGGGCATGCTGGGTACTGTCATGAACTGCCTGGCGTTGCAGGACTTCCTGGAGCAGGCCGGGGTTGAAACCCGCGTCCAGAGCGCCATCACCATGGGCCAGGTTGCCGAGGCCTACATTCCCCGCCGCGCCATCCGCCACATGGAGAAGGGCCGCGTCGTCATCTTCGGTGCAGGCGCCGGACTGCCCTACTTCTCCACTGATACCGTTGCTGCCCAGCGCGCCCTCGAAGTCCATGCCGACGTGGTCCTCATGGCCAAGAGCGGTGTGGACGGCGTCTACACCGCAGACCCGAAGAAGGACCCCACGGCGGAGAAGCTCGACGTCCTCAGCTACGATGACGCCCTTCGCCGGGATATCCGCGTCATGGACCAGACAGCCATGACCATGTGCAAGGACAACAAGCTGTCCATGGTGGTCTTCGGCATGGAAGGCGAAGGCAACGTTACCCGGGCCATCCTCGGCGAAACCCTGGGAACGTTGGTTACTCCCTAGCAAGGGCTAGGATATTTCTAGGACCGTCCGCCTCCCACGGCGGATCTTTACTGTGCACTGCCGCCTGCATTTGGGCAGCAACTATTTTCTGAGGAGAAACCCGTGATCGAAGAGACCTTGCTCGAAGCCGGCGACAAGATGGACAAGGCGGTTGAGGTAGCCAAGGACGATTTCGCCACGATCCGTACGGGTCGGGCCAACCCCGGCCTCTACAACAAGGTGATTGTCGAGTACTACGGCACACCCACACCGCTCCAGCAGCTGGCCTCCTTCGGTGTGCCTGATGCCCGGACCATCCTGATCACGCCTTACGACAAGACCGCCCTGCGCGACATCGAGAAGGCACTGAGCGATTCCGAGGTGGGCGCCAACCCCTCCAACGACGGCAACGTCATCCGCGTGACCATTCCGGAGCTCACCAAGGAGCGCCGCAAGGAATACGTCAAGATCGTCAAGGGCAAGGGTGAAGACGCCAAGGTTTCCATCCGCAGCATCCGCCGCAAGGCCAAGGACACGCTGGATAAGCTCGTCAAGGACGGCGAGGCAGGCGAGGACGAGGGTGCGCGCGCTGAGAAGGAGCTTGACGCCCTGACCAAGCAGCACGTTGACAGCATCGACGACCTGCTCAAGCGCAAGGAAGCCGAGCTGCTCGAGGTCTGATGAGCCAGGCTGAGCCGGCACCCGCTGAACGGGTCCCGACACGCGATACCCCTCAACGCGCCCGGCGTGTGAGGACGAACCCCACACCCAAGGCGGGCCGAAACCTTCCGGCGGCCATCGGCGTCGGGCTTTCCATGCTTTTGGCGGTTCTGGGTGGGTTGCTTTTCCTCCCGCTGGGGTTCGTCCTGCTCACCACGGCATTTGCGGTGTTGGGCGTGTGGGAAGTTTACCGGGCGCTCGAAGCCCAGGGCACCAGAATGCCGGTCATCCCCGTGATGGTCGGCAGCCTGGTGATGCCGGTATCGGCCTACTTCGGTGGGCTCGAAGGCCTGCTGTTCACCATGACCGCCAGCTCCGTGGCCGTCCTGCTGTGGCGGTCGATCGAAAGTGCCGCGGGAGCACCGCGAAGTGTTTTTGCCGGTGTGTTCACCCTGGCGTGGATTCCCTTTCTCATCAGCTTCGCGTCCCTGTCCTTGCACACGACCAGTGGGCCCACTCCCGTGGGTTTCTGGCCGGAGGGGATCCCCGACGGTGCATGGCAAATCGCCTCGATGCTGCTGCTGGTGGTTTCCAATGACACCTTCGGCTACATCGTGGGGGCCTCCTTCGGGAAGCATCCCATGGCCCCAAAAATCAGCCCCAAAAAGTCGTGGGAGGGCTTCGCCGGATCCGTGGTCGGGGCCATGCTCATTGGTGTCCTGGCCTGCATCTTCCTCCTCGACAAGCCGTGGTGGGTGGGCCTGCTTCTGGCCGTGGGCATGGTGGCAGCCGCTACCGCCGGTGACCTCGCCGAGTCCATGGTCAAGAGGGAATTGGGCGTGAAGGACATGAGCAGCATCCTGCCCGGCCACGGTGGCGTCATGGACCGCCTGGACTCCATCGTGTTCGCGGCCCCTGTAGCCTATGTTCTGTTCGCGCTGCTGAGCGGCGTCTGACAATCAACGAAGGAAAATTAGTGTCCGTGGATATTCGACGCCAGATTCCCGCAACGTTCGACCGTGTGGAGCGCAGCAAGTACGGCTATAACGCCAAGCAAGTTGACGAGTTCCTCCAGCGTGCCAGAACATCGTTCGAAAACCCCGTGGGTACCGCGGACCAAGTGGCCAGCGTGGACGTGAGGGACGTAGCATTTGATCCGGTCAAGGGCGGCTACGACGCCCATAGCGTCGATGCTGCCTTGGACCGGCTCGAGGACGCTTTTGCCCGCCGTGAGCGTGACGACCTCATCAGCCAGCAGGGCGAAGAAGCCTGGTTGCGTCAGATCGGCAAGCTCTCCGGAATCCTGCGTGGCCGGCTCCACCGGCCCGACGGCGAGCGGTTCCGTCGCCCCTCCAGGAAACGGGCACGCAGCTACAACACCGAGGACGTGGATGCCCTGTGTGCTGAACTGATTGGGTACTTGGAACATGATCAGGTCCTGAGCGTGGACACTGTCCGTCGTGCCGTTTTCCGTGCGGCCAAGGGCGATGAAGGCTACGAAGAAGCCCAAGTGGATGCTTTCCTGGCCCGCGCCGTCGAGCTCATGGCGGCCATCGACTAGCTTGGCCCCCGCTCAACGGGCGGTAGGGGAGATCGGCGGATTGTTCTTCCACACCTCAAGGTAGCGACGATGGCCGCGGGCCAACGACGTTCCAAAGAATGCCAGCGCGACCACAACAGCCACGGGGACTGCCAGCATGGTGGGAAGTCCGGCCGTCAACAGTGCTGTTCCAAGCAGCAGGGCGAGCAAGGCCGAGTTGACGAACCCCATGAACACCATGCTGCTGCCCGCCACTTGGCTGAAGTCTTTCCGTGCGCCCAGGAAGTAGTAAGTCCGTTTGGCGCCTTCCTCGTCATCGTGGAAGCCGGCCATGAGGTAGGGGCCAATGGTGGGGTCCATGTCCACGTAGGCCGCACGCAAGCGGTTCATGGCCAGGACGTACATCAGGTCCTCCATGCCAACGCTCATGACGCGGATGTGCGTGAGCAGGCCAACCACTAAGTCGATGCTGAGGACAGTCAGCGCGAAGGCCCGGAACGCTTCGGAAAACTGGGTTGCCTGGCCAACGAGCGCCACGCTCAGCAGACTCGCCGACGTGAAGGTCAGGAACATGCTGATACGCGTCAGGACCTCGCCTTGGGTGGTGCTGCGTGAGGCGAGCAGGCTCCAGTGCTCGGTGGCCAGCAATTGCGCACGGACACCAGGTGACAACTCCGTGGGGCTCGCCGGCGGCTCCGCGCCGGGGGCACCCGGTTCCTCGGACATGGCGTCATTGTCCACCTTGGCGGCAGCGCGGACAACAGGCCCGCGCTAGGGCTGGCGCTCGGTGACCACGGGCCGTTCCGGAACGTGCAGCCGCGACATCACGCGGTTCACCGAGGACGGCACACGGGTTTTCGTCGCGAGTGAAACCACCACTGTCACGGCGAAGGCTGCCGGAACGCTCCACGCCGCGGGCTGGGCGAGCCACGCGGGTGCATTGCCCGGACCCATGAGCGTTCCTGCCACCATGGCGCCACCGCAGAGCAGGGCGCCGGTCAGCATCCCGGCAATAGCGCCGGCATCAGTCAGTCCGCGCCACCAGATTCCCAGCAGCAGAACCGGGCAGATGGTCGAAGCCGTGAATGCGAAGACCAGGCCAACACTGCCGGCAAGGGCCAAAGTGTCGGTCATGTAGGCAAAACCCAAAGGCACGACGGCGGCCAGCACCGCCGCGAGGCGGAAGCCCCTGACGCTCCCGCCGAAGAGGTCCTGGCTGATGACACCGGACAGCGACACCACCAGCCCGGACGTGGTGGACAGGAACGCAGCGAAGGCTCCTGCCACGACCAGGGCGGAGAGCAGGTCTCCCGCCGTGCCACCTATCAGCTTGCCGGGAAGCAGCAGGACCAGGGCATCGGCTTGGCCGGACTGGGCGAGTTCGGGAGCGAACATCCTGCCCACGGCCCCGGACAGGGTGGGGAACAGATAAAACACAGAGAGCAGCCCGAGGACGATCAGGGTTGTCCGTCGGGCCGACTGACCGTCAGGGTTGGTGTAGAACCGCACCAGGACGTGCGGCAGGCCCAGGGTTCCAAAGAGCAGCGCCACCATCAGGGAAATGTGTTGGTAGACGCCCGCGGACGGTTGGCCGGTGGGGTTGATGGGCAGTGGCGCCTGGGGTGCCGTGCCGTTGCCGGCGAGGACCAACAGCACGAAGACCACCGGGACAGCCAAGGCCGTGAGTTTCAGCCAGTACTGGAACGCTTGGACAAAGGTGATGGAGCGCATGCCACCGGCAACCACCGTGAGGCAAACGACGACGACGACCGCCGTCGAGCCTACCCACGACGGCAAGCCGGTAGTGATCCGGATGGTCAGTGCCGCCCCGTGGAGCTGGGGGACGATGTACAGCCAGCCAACGGCAACCACTACCAGGCTGGTCACGCGGCGGACGAGCCTGGAATCCAAGCGGGCTTCGGTGAAATCGGGGATGGTGTAGGCGCCGGAACGCCGCAGGGGAGCAGCAACGAAGAGCAGCAGCATCAGGTATCCGGCGGTGTAGCCCACGGGAAACCAGAGCGCGTCCGTACCCGAGAGCAGGATCAGGCCGGCGACGCCCAGGAAGCTGGCGGCGGACAGGTACTCTCCGCCAATCGCCGATGCGTTCCACCAGGGTGGGACCGTGCGCGAGGCGACGTAGAAGTCGCCCGTTGTACGGGAAATGCGCAGGCCATGGAAGCCGATGACCGCCGTCGCCAGCGAAACGGCAAGAAACGCGAACAACGCGACCGCAGGGTTCACTTGTCCTCCACAAGGTCCCTGTAGCGGGCCTCATTGCGGGCCGCCGCGCGGTTATACATCCAGGCGCTCAAGCCAATGACCGGGTAAATGCCGATGCCCAGCGCCAGCCAGTCCAACGGAATCCCCATGATCCGTGTTTCAGCCACCCCGGGGCCGTACACAAGGAAGAGTGCGAACACCACGAGGATGATGAGGAAGCCACAAGCCACCACCAGTGCCAGGCGCAATTGGGACCGGATCAGGGAACGGATGAAGATCCTGCCGGCGTCGGAGTCTTCGGCAACCTCGCGCGGGTACGGCAACCGGCCCGGGGAAGCGGTAGCCGACGGGCGGGGTGCCGTGACACGGACGCGCGTCATCCTTGCGGCCGGATGCGGGTGGACTGCAATTTGTCCCGGACGGATGGCAAATGGCGTCGGCTGATGGGCAACTCGGCGCCGGCAACGGCCACGCTGGGCCCCGTGGCCGACAATTTCAGGTGCTGCACGTGGTTCAGCGCGATCAAATATGAGCGGTGGATCCTGATGAAGCCTGCCTCGGCCCACTTTTGTTCAAGGTCGCTGAGGGGAACCCGGATGAGATAGCTGGCCTCGGCGGTGTGCAGCCTCGCGTAGTCGCCCTGGGCCTGCACGTACGTCACGTCGTCGCGGCGGATCATGCGCGTTGTGCTGCCAAGGTCGACTGTGATCATCTCCGGCGCAGGGGTTCCCTCCTTGATCAGATCCCTGATCCGGTCCACTGAACGGGCGAGCCGTTCCGCGCGCAGCGGCTTCAGCAAGTAATCGATGGCAGCGAGGTCGAAGGCTTCCAGCGCACAGTCTTCATCAGCGGTGACAAAAACGACCGCGGGCGGATTGGTGCTGCGGGAAATGACCCGCGCTATGTCCAGGCCGGACAGGGCTGGCATGTGGATGTCGAGGAAGACTGCGTCGATGGACTCCGTTTCCAGGGTCCGCAGCGCCTCGGCCCCTGACGACGCCCGGTGGATGGCGCCAATCCGTTCATCCCGTCCCAGCAGGAAGGCGAGCTCCTCCACGGCGGGCAGTTCGTCATCGGCGACGAGCACGTTGATCATGATTAAAGACTAGCCGCCACCTCAGGCGTCATGGCCCGGCTGCGACTTCGGCACCCGCATGGTGATCAGGGTACCCTCGCCGGGAGCCGTCTCAATGACCAGTCCGTGCTCATCCCCGTAGACCTGGCGAAGACGGGCGTCCACATTGCGCAGTCCCACATGGATACCGTCCGTGTGCCCGGCGAGCACAGACCGCAGGTGCTCCGGGTCCATGCCCACGCCATCGTCCTCGATGGTCACTTCGGCGAACGCTCCGGAGTCGTTGGCACAAATGGTGATGTGCCCCGGACCCTCCTTGGCTTCCAGGCCGTGCCGGACCGCATTCTCCACCAACGGTTGCAGGCTGAGGAACGGAATGACCGTGCTGAGGACCTCGGGGGCGATCCGCAGGCTCACTTGCACGCGCTCCCCGAACCTGGCCCGCTCCAGCAGGAGATACCGGTCGATGCAGCGCAGTTCCTCCGCAACGGTCGTGAAGTCGCCATGCCGCCGGAACGAGTATCTGGTGAAATCGGCGAACTCCACCACCAGCTCGCGGGCCCGGGCGGGATCGGTGTTGATGAAGGAAGCGATCGCGTTCAGGGAGTTATAGATGAAGTGTGGGCTGATCTGCGCACGCAAAGCCCTGACTTCAGCCTCCATCAGCAGGGTCCGGGACGCTTGCAGCTCGGTGAGTTCAAGCTGGGCAGCAATCCAGTCGGCCACCTCGCTGGTAGCCCTGACCAATCCGGCTCCGGCTGCTGGTGCCAAGGCGGCCACCGAGCCGACCACCCTGGAGCCGGACCGGATAGGAGCAATCACGGCACTGAAATCGTGGTTTCCGTGCTCGGGTCTCGCGGTATTCCGTTGCCCCGCGTGCGGCACGACGACAGTCCGGCCCGTGGCGAGCACCTCAGCAGCCAGACGCATCAGCGATGGCCTGAGCTCCTCGGCTGCGCCATCCCAGGCGAGCACAGAATCGGTGTCCGTGATGGCCAGGGCATCGCACCCCAGCAGGACACGCAATTGTTTACTGGCCTTCGCTGCGCCGGCAGGTTGGAGCCCGCCGCGAAGATGCTGTCCGGCCCGGGAAGCCGCATGCAGGGTGGTGTAGGTAGCGCGCTCGGCGTCGGTGCCCAGGTCCCGGAAGGAACGCATCACCTTCAGGCCAACGCCCACGACGACGGCGATGGCCAGGACGATCACGGCGATCGCAGCGGCTGTGAACAGCGGGGAGTCGGGCATAAGGCCAGAGTAGCTCCTCCCCAGGCCGCCGTTTGGCGCAGCACCGCGACCGTTGAGCGACGGCAGGGCGCAATCCTCTGGCACCGAAGCGGGGCGGCGTTCGATAGTGATTGCAGTCACATTGGTAATGCGTGCGGAGCTGATGTGGACACATCACAACCAGGAGGAACCATGGGTAATGAGGCCCAACCCCAGGACGCAACGGCGTCCGTGGACTTCCAGGAAGTCCAGCAGACGGAACGGTTCAAGACACTGCGCAAGCGGCACCGCAGCTTTGTCTTCCCGATGGCAGTAATATTCCTGCTTTGGTATTTCGCGTACGTCCTTTTGGCTGACTACGCGGTGGGCTTCATGTCCACCAAGGTCTGGGGCAACATCAACGTTGGCCTGATACTGGGCCTGCTCCAATTCGTCACCACCTTCGGCATCACAGCGTGGTATGTGAGTTACTCCAACAGGAAACTGGACCCCATCGCGGCTGAGATCCGCAACGAGATCGAGGGCCACGAATTCGATAAGGACGGCAAAATGATCGGCGGGGCAACCAAATGAACACCATGGTCCCGGCGGTCAACGTCGAAGCGTTGAAGGACACCACGCTTCTCAACATGGGCATTTTCGCCCTCTTCGTGGCGGTCACCATGGTGATCGTCTTCCGTGCAAGCAGGAACAACAAGACCGCGGCGGACTACTACGCTGCCGGTCGCTCCTTCACGGGCTCCCAGAATGGTACGGCCATTGCGGGCGACTACCTGTCCGCTGCATCATTCCTCGGCATCACCGGTGCCATCGCCATCAACGGCTACGACGGCTTCCTGTACTCCATCGGGTTTCTCGTCGCCTGGCTCGTTGCCCTCCTGCTGGTGGCCGAGCTCCTCCGCAACACGGGCAAGTTCACCATGGCCGACGTCCTCTCCTTCCGGTTGCGCCAGCGACCGGTCCGTATCGCGGCCGCCCTGTCCACCCTTGCTGTCTGCTTTTTCTACCTCCTCGCCCAGATGGCAGGTGCCGGCAGCCTGATTTCGCTGCTGCTGGGCATCAGCGACTGGGGCGGACAAGCCCTGGTGATCATCGTCGTCGGCGCCTTGATGATCATGTACGTACTCATTGGTGGCATGAAGGGCACCACGTGGGTGCAGATCATCAAGGCCATCCTGCTGATCGCCGGAGCTGCCGTCATGACAGCGATGGTGCTCGCGATCTACGGCTTCAACCTTTCCAGTCTGCTGGGCTCGGCGGCCGAAGCAGCCAACAACCCCAACATCCTCAACCCGGGACTCCAGTACGGCAAGACGGAAACGTCCAAGCTGGACTTCATGTCGCTCGGCCTGGCGTTGGTCCTCGGCACTGCAGCCCTCCCGCACGTGCTGATGCGCTTTTACACAGTTCCTACAGCCAAGGAAGCACGCAAGTCCGTGGTCTGGGCGATCTGGCTTATCGGCCTGTTCTACCTCTTCACCTTGGTGCTGGGCTACGGTGCAGCAGCACTGGTGGGTGCCGAAACCATCAAGTCCGCACCCGGCGGCGTCAACTCCGCTGCGCCGCTGCTGGCCTTCCACCTGGGCGGCCCGTTGCTCCTAGGCTTCATTTCGGCCGTGGCGTTCGCCACCATCCTGGCGGTGGTTGCCGGGCTGACCATCACGGCGGCGGCGTCCTTCGCCCACGACATTTACGCGAATGTCATCTCGAAGGGCAAGGCCGACGCCACCACGGAGGTGAAGGTGGCGCGGCGCACGGTAGTGGTGATCGGTGTCCTCGCGATCCTCGGTGGCATCTTTGCCAACGGCCAGAACGTTGCGTTCCTGGTGGCCCTGGCCTTCGCCGTTGCAGCATCGGCGAACCTTCCCACCATCATCTACTCCCTGTTCTGGAAGAAGTTCACCACCCAGGGCGCGGTCTGGAGCATGTACGGTGGCTTGGCTGCGGCGATCCTGCTGATCACGTTCTCACCGGTAGTGTCGGGCGCCAAAACGTCCATGATCCCCGGCGCGAACTTCGCACTGTTCCCGCTGAGCAACCCGGGTATCGTGTCCATCCCGCTGGCCTTCTTCCTCGGCTGGCTCGGAACGGTCCTGGATAAGCGGCGCGAAGATCCGGCCAAGCAGGCGGAGATGGAAGTGCGCTCGCTGACCGGAGTCGGTGCCGAGAAGGCAGTAAACCACTAAGTGCATCACCCAACAAAGGGCTCCTCCTGCCAGCGGCAGGAGGAGCCCTTTAGCGTGCGGGTCACTTTTTCAGGCCCAGCCATTCCGTCAGCCGTTCCAGCGGCCAGGTGGTGACAATCCGTTCCTTCGGGACGCCCATGCTTTCGGCGCGTGCTGCACCGTACTGCAGGAAATCGAGCTGGCCGGGGGCATGGGCATCGCTGTCGATGCTGAACAGGCAACCGGCGTCCAAGGCCATCGCGATGAGGTTGTCCGGTGGGTCCTGCCGTTCCGGGCGGGAATTGATTTCGACGGCGACACCCCACTCCGCGCATTCCTTGAAGACTTTGGCAGCGTCGAACTCCGACTCCGGCCTGGTGCCGCGCGATCCCTGGACGAGCCGTCCGGTGCAATGGCCCAGGACATTGGTATGGGGGTCGCTGATGCCACCCAGCATTCTCCGGGTCATGGTCTTCTTGTCTGATCGGAGCTTGGAATGCACGCTCGCCACCACCACGTCCAGTTGGCCCAGCATATGGGGTGTCTGGTCCAAGGTTCCGTCTTCAAGGATGTCCACCTCGATGCCCTTGAGCAGTCGAAAGCCTTCCTGCAAGGAGTTGATGTCCTCCACGATGCCCAGCTGCTGCTCAAGCCGTTCGGCGCTGAGTCCATTGGCGATGGTCAGGTTGGGGGAGTGGTCCGTGAGGGCAAGGTAATCGCGGCCAAGGGTCCGGGCCGCTGCCACCATTGCTTCAATAGGGGAGCCGCCGTCGGACCAGTTGCTGTGGCTGTGGAGATCGCCCCGCAAGGCGGCACGCAGGGTGTCTCCGCCGGATGCCAGTGATTCGGTGCCGCGTTCCCTCAGATCCACAAGGTAGTCCGGAACCTTGTCCTCCAGGGCCTGCGTGATGACTTCGGCGCTGCGGTTGCCGATGCCTTTGACGCTGGTTATCCGTCCGGTGCGGATCAGCTTCGGCAACTCATCCGGCGGAAGCTGCCGTACGGCGTCGGCCGCTTTGCGGAAGGCCTGGACCTTGAAAGTGGGGGCTTGGCTGCGTTCCAGCCAGAAGGAGATTTCGTCGAGCGCCTCAATGGGATCCATGGCACCATGATCCACGAACCAGGCGCACCATCAACAGTGGGCAGTGTCAATGGTGCGCCGGTCCGGTCACCGCCAGCTAGTGGTGGTGACCCTGGTCCAGGGCGGGATTGGAGCCCTGGCCGTTTTCTTCGTGCGGAGCCTGGCCGTGCTCTCCGTGCGGGACAGCGTGCTGTCCCGCCATCGAAGCGGCCAGTCCCGGTGTCGCAACTGAAGCAACAACGACGGCGGCTCCGAACGCGGCTGCCAGAAGCCGCCCGGTCCTTGGCTGGCCGTGGGCGCCGCCGTCGTTGGTCTTGTGTTGCCGCTTCAGCCAGCCCGCCCCGGCAAGAGCCATGAGCGTTAGGCCGAGAGCGGCAAAATGGCTCACGTCGAGCGAGCGCTGGATGCTGACCCCGGTTGCGGTCACTGCGAGGTGCGCAGCAGCAGCCAGTGCGAGGACAGGAAGGGCGAGTCGGGCGAACACGAGGCTGTTGCGGTGCAACCCCCACAGGGACCAAGCCAAAAAGGCCAGGCCCGCCGCGAGGGTTGCCACTCCGGCAGCCACGATCCCGGGTGTTACTGATCCATTTCCGGTCAGGTACCCGGCGGCAAGTGAAAGCTCAACCATCCCGGCGGCCATCGCTGCGAAATACACAAACAGGAGGGTCGCTGCGTTCAGCGTGGGGTGCTTTGTGCGTTCCATGGCTTTCTTGCCGTCCTCTCGCTCTTACTGGTTGTCAGGCGGTGATCAGGCGCGGGCGGAAGCTACTGCGGCCTTGTCCTGGGACAGCGCGACGCCCAGCAGGACGACGGCGCTGGCAAGGTGCAGGACGTTGTCTGCGCCGTTGAGGGCGATGATGTTCAGCGAGGAGCCCACCAGGAAGAGGCCAAGGATGCCGACCAAGAGATAGACGCCGCCGACGGCCGTGTTGACGGACTTGGACAGCGTGACGCTGTTCATCCCCGAGTAGAGAAGAGCGGCGCCGATGGCCAAGTGGATGATGTTGTGAAGCGGGTTCACGGCGAAGATGATCAGGTTGGCACCCTCGGTGGCGAAGAAGCCGATACCCGAGGTGACAAAGAACCCGAGGACGCCTACCAGGAGGTAGACGGCTCCGAAGATGGTGGCGATCAAGCGATTGGGCGAAGTACGCATTGGTCCGAACCTTCCGATGATGGCCGGGTTGACCGGCCGTCCTGCTGAGCCCCGGGTGAGGCTCTCAAGCAGTGATTCGGACCATATGCGCAGGTGGATGGGTGTCGGGGCGGAAATTCTTTAAGGCGGCTAAGGGCGGAGGCGGATGCTGCTCATTTTGAGGTCGTTGGTGCCCTCGAAGACGTACTGGAGGTCGATGGTCTTGCCGTCGCACTGCAACTTGCCGGCAAGGTCGGCCTTGTTGTTGCCGTTGTTGGAGTTCACGTTCACGGAGTTGTAGTTCGGCTTGCATGAGCTGTCCAGTTCCAGGCTGGCAATGCCGTCCACGAACGACTGCTTGTCCAACTCGTCCTTGAGCGGCTGGCTCAGGTAGTTGTCATAGGCCTGCTCTGTTTGGCCGGAGACTACCAAAGTGGTGAATTCATCGGCCAACGACCTGGCCTTGGACGTCGCGTTGCCCACGAGGTTGACCAGCAGAAGCACTCCCACCACTGCCAGCACAATCACTCCGGCAACGATGCTGAGGACGATCCACAGGACCTTCCTGCTTTTACGGGCCGGTGGTTGGCCGTACTGGCCGGCAGGGTACTGACCGGGCTGGAACTGGCCTTGCGGGTACGGGTTCTGACCCTGGGCGTACGGATTCTGTCCCTGCGGATACGGGTTCTGGTTGTTCGGGTCCTGACCCGGCGCCGCGTACTGGGGGGTGCCCGGCTGGGGAGCAGCGGACGCCGGCGGCTGTTGCCACTGCGGTGCTCCGCCGGTCTGCGGCGGGTAGCCGGGGCCGGGCGGAACAGGCGGCGGGTTGCTGCCCGGGTAGTTGGGCTCCGGCTGGTTGGGTTCTTGCGGGTTGCTCACGGTAGTGCCCCTTTCGGTAGCCTTCGGCAGGGCCACCACATGGCCGGGGTCCTCTGGCCGGCCCCCGATGCGTCCTCTTGCATCAAATCGCATGCAGGTTCGGTGGGCAAGTACCGCGCAGTGAATAACCGCAGGTGGGGAGGGATTTTCAGTCCCCGGAGCGCCTTCCGAGCAAGGGTTGGACCCGGTAGGGGATCATCTCGCGCATTGCCAACGCTGTATCGGTCCGCTCCACTCCATCGCAACCAAGGATTTTTCCATTGATGCGGTAGAGGTCTTCCGCGTCCAAGGCAACAACGCGCAACAGCAGGTCAGCTGAGCCTGTCAAGCCAAAGCCTTCCAGGATTTCCGGAATGTCGGCCAGGTCCCGGGCCAGGGAGGTGAGCTTCTGCTGCTGTACATGGACCGTGATGAACGCCGTCAATGGGTAGCCGAGGGCGGCCGGGTTGATCCTTCGCTCGAAGGACAGGAAGGCGTGCTTCTTCTCCAGCTGGGCCATACGGGCCTGCACGGTGTTGCGGGACAGGCCAAGCTTTTGGGCGAGCGCCACTACTGTCCCGCGGGGGTCCTTCGCCATGGCGGAAAGGAGCCGGGTATCAGTGCCATCCAAGGGTTGCATAATGCGCAAGATTAGCACGGTGATGGTTGTCCAAACAGGGCATAATGCTCAACTTGGCAAAGGGTAGTTGTACCTGATGCGCGTTGTGAGTAGGGTCACAATTAACTCCGGCGAAGGTGCCGGAGGGCCGGTCTGCGGCAGGACCACAAGTTCCGCCAGCGCCGACGAAAACGAGCCGGAAGGTTGCGATCACCTGTGTTGACGGATCAGGCGGGCAAGGGAGTGCACCACGACACTCCGGGCCCGGGACATAGTGCACAAAATCCCCTGAGGACTGGCGGCGATCTGCTCCAGTTGGTATCGCCGGAGGGCGAGAGGATCAGCCATCCCGAATTCGACGTCTGGGTGAAGGACGTCGGAGATGAGCAATTGTGTTCCTTGTATGAGGACATGACAGTTATCCGCCGCATTGATGCCGAAGCAACGGCTCTCCAGCGTCAGGGCGAGCTGGCATTGTGGCCGCCACTCCTCGGCCAGGAAGCTGCCCAGATTGGCTCCAGCCGTTCGCTGCGCGATGATGACTTTGTCTTCCCCAGCTACCGGGAAAGCGGCGTAGCGTACGTGCGCGGCGCGCACCTCTCCGAGATTGCCAGGGTGTGGCGGGGGAATGCGTCCTATGGTTGGGACCCACTGCGCATCAACCTTGCAACGCCCCAGATCATCATTGGATCCCAGAGCCTGCACGCCACGGGCTATGCCATGGGTGTCCAGCTGGATGGTGCCAACACCGCGGTCCTTGCCTACTTCGGAGACGGTGCCACGAGTGAAGGCGACGTCAGCGAGGCCATGGTCTTCGCGGCCAGCTACCAGGCTCCCGTGGTGTTTTTCTGCCAGAACAACCACTGGGCGATTTCCGAGCCGGTCCGGATACAGTCGCATGTGCAGTTGGCCGACAGGCCCAACGGATTCGGGATTCCGAGCATGCGGGTCGACGGCAATGACGTCCTCGCTGTCATGGCTGCCACGCGGCTGGCCCTGGACCGTGCACGCAAGGGTGGCGGACCGACCTTCATCGAGGCCGTCACCTACCGCATGGGTCCGCACACCACTGCCGATGATCCCACCCGGTACCGCGACCCCATCGAGTTGGAAGATTGGGCCGCCAAGGATCCCATCCTGCGGTTGCGCAGGCTCCTGGAAGCCAAAGGCCTGCTTACTGAGGACGTCGAAGCGCGAGTCAACGCCGCAGCAGATGCCGTGGCCGCTGAGCTTCGTTCCAGCTGCATCGAGATGCCGGACCCACAGCCGTTGGACGTCTTCAACCACGTTTACAGCACGTCCAATCCATGGATCGAACGCCAAAAGGACCATTACTCGCGCTACCTGAACAGTTTCAACCAGCCAGTCGAGGAAGGTGCACTCTGATGTCCAAGCTCACGTTTGCCCGGGCCATCAACGCCGGCCTCCGGAAGTCGCTCGAGAACGATCCCAAAGTGGTCCTGATGGGTGAGGATATTGGTTCGCTCGGCGGCGTCTTCCGTGTCACCGATGGCCTCCAGAAGGACTTTGGAAAGCATCGGGTGATTGACTCCCCGCTGGCCGAATCGGGCATTATTGGCACGGCGGTTGGTCTTGCCTACCGCGGCTACCGTCCAGTGTGCGAGATCCAGTTCGATGGCTTCATCTACCCGGCCTTCGACCAGATCGTCAGCCAGGTGGCCAAGATGCACTACCGCACCCAGGGTCGGGTCACGATGCCCATCACCATCCGCGTACCCTTCGGCGGCGGCATCGGCTCGCCGGAGCACCACTCCGAATCACCTGAGGCTTACTTCACGCACACCTCCGGTCTCCGGGTGGTGGCAGTGTCCAACCCGCAGGATGCCTACACGATGATCCAGCAGGCCATCGCCTCCGATGATCCGGTTCTCTACTTCGAACCCAAACGCCGCTACCACGACAAGGGCGACGTGGACGAAGCAATCGACCTCTCCGCGGCGCTTCCGTTGGACAAGGCCGCCGTGGTGAATCCGGGGTCGGACGTCACCCTGGTTGCCTATGGCCCCTTGGTGAAAACAGCCAAGGACGCCGCCCTGGCAGCGGCCGACGACGGTATCTCCGTGGAAGTCATCGATCTCCGATCCCTGGCACCTGTGGACTACCCAGTGGTGGAAGCGTCGGTCCGCAAGACCGGACGACTGGTGATCACCCATGAGGCCGGACAATCCGGTGGACTTGGAGCCGAGATCGCCGCCAGTATCACTGAGCGTTGCTTCCACTACCTGGAGTCTGCTCCCGTCCGCATCACTGGCTTCGATGTTCCGTACCCTTACTCGAAGCTTGAGATGCACCATTTGCCGGATCTGGACAGGATTCTTGACGGCGTCGATCGCGCCCTGGGCCGCCCCAACTCGTTGAGTGGACTGGAAGGATGACCGCCACCATGATCAAGGAATTCAAGCTGCCGGACCTTGGCGAAGGCCTGACCGAATCCGAAATCCTGAGCTGGAAGGTGGCAGTGGGGGACACCGTGACCCTGAACCAGGTCATCGCCGAGGTGGAAACCGCCAAGGCTGTGGTCGAGCTGCCGTCACCGTTCGCGGGAACCGTCGCAGCCCTTCACGAGCAGCCCGGCACCGTCGTGGAGGTTGGAAAGCGCATCGTCTCGTTCGAGGTGGACGACGCCGGATCCTCCAAGGGGGGCAACGCACCGGCTGCCGGGAACGGGGCAGTTGGCGACCGGTCCGGCGTCGACGGTTCTCCAGAGGCGGGTCCCGCAAAACGCGAGCCGAACCTGGTGGGGTACGGCGCCGTCGTCGAACATACCGGCCGCCCAACCCGGCGGGCTCGCGGGAACGTGCAGAGGACCAATGTCCCATCGGCTGCCCCGCAGGAGAACCAGGCGGTTCCCGAACCCGCGACGGCTGCCGGGCCGGAGACTGAGGTGACTGCGGTGGCTGAGCGCCCGCGCTCGACGCCGCCTGTTCGCAAGCTGGCCCGCGATCTCGGGGTTGACCTGGAACTGGTCAGCGGTACCGGCCCCGGCGGACTCATCACCCGCGAGGATGTCCAGAACTTCTCCGAAGCAGACGTTGCGGCCGAAGCTCCTGTTGTTGCCGGGCAGGCCGGCCGTGAAACGCGGACACCGATCAAGGGCGTCCGGAAGTTCACTGCCGCGGCCATGGTGCAGAGTGCCTTCACAGCGCCGCACGTGACCGAGTTCCTGACCGTCGACGTCACGCCAACCATGGAGCTGCTGGCCCGGCTCAAGGGCAACCGGGCGTTCGAAGGCCTCAAGCTGACGCCCCTGACCATCGCTGCGAAAGCGGTGCTCGTGGCGCTGCGGAACAATCCCACGCTGAACTCCCGCTGGGATGAGGCGAACCAGGAGATCGTCCAGTTCAACTACGTGAACCTGGGCATCGCCGCCGCCACTCCACGGGGCCTGACCGTACCCAACATCAAGGATGCGGACCGGCTGACGCTGCGGGAACTGGCTGCTTCCTTGGCCGGGCTGACCGATACTGCCCGGGCCGGCAAGACATCTCCGTCGGACCTGTCCGGTGGAACTGTCTCCATCACCAACATCGGCGTTTTTGGCATCGATGCCGGGACGCCTATTCTCAACCCGGGTGAGGCCGCGATCGTGGCACTTGGGGCCGTGCGGAAAGCTCCGTGGGTCGTCAACGATGAACTCGCTGTCCGCCAGGTCATGTCGCTGAGCCTGTCCTTCGACCACCGCCTGGTGGACGGCGAACAGGGATCACGGTTCCTCGCAGACCTCGGCGCAATCCTTGCCGATCCCGCCATGGTCATGACCATGATCTGACGCGTCCAAAGCTGCGCCGGCCCATCCCTTTACGAGTGCTTGCAGGAAACTGCGGTTAAGGGGTGGGCCGTCGCGCGTTGAACGGGCAGCGGCGTCAGTCTTCGGTGGGGGTGGTCCGGTTGGAATGAACAGTGCGCCAACTGTGCTCCGGCTCGAAGCCCAACAGCCTGCGCGCCTTGTCGATGGACAGCATCGTTTCGTGCTGCCCCAGTTCCTTGAGGACCTCGACGCCGGGAAAGACTTCCGCTGCCAGTTCGGCGCTGCTTCGACCCATGACCGTGTCGGCAGCGGCAATGATGAAGGCCTCGAAACCGGGCCCGCCGTGTTCCAGCGCCCGGACCACTGCCAGGGCCCCGTCGCGTGCGTCGATGTAGCCCCAGAGGTTCCATTTGCGCAGTGTGGCGTCAGCGTCGAACGACGGGAAGGCGTCGTAGTCTTCCGGATCCATGACATTGGAGAAACGCAGCGCCGTAATGCTCAACTCAGGGTCCCAACGGGTGAGTTGGATGGCCATCTGCTCTTCGAGGTGCTTCACCAGGGAGTAGGTGCTCTCCGGCCGGGCTGTGTACTCCTCATCCACGGGAATGTAGGGAGGGTCAATGTCGAAGGGGAGGCCCAGGACAGTCTCGCTGGAAGCGTAGACCACCTTCTTGATGCCTGCCCTCCGGGCTGCTTGGAACACGTTGTACGTGGAGAGGATGTTGTTCTCGAAGATCGCCGCGTCCGGAGCCAGCCCCGGTGCGGGGATAGCGGCGAGGTGCACGATCGCATCCAGGCCGTCGTGCTGGTCGTCCAAGCCCAGGATGACGTCCAGGACCTGCCCGTAATTGCGGAGGTCCACGCTGACATAGCCCCGGCCCCGGGTGCCGGCTCGATCCATGTTAAGAACCTGGTGGCCGTCCTGGGTCAGACGCCGCACCACGCTCTTGCCCAGTTTTCCGCTTCCGCCCGTGACGGCAATCCTCATGGTGTGCTCCTCGATAGTGGCTCGGTCCCGCCCGCCGTACGTTGCCGCTTCCAGCAGGGGTTCAATTTCCACCCTAGGTGGCCGGACTGCTGATGACAGCCCCTAAGGCAGGCCCTGTGAGTCCTAGGAAAATCGGAACGACCCAAGGCAGCCATGAGTGTCGACGCTAAACAATGTGGCGTCAGCAATCACGATCACTCTGACGTCAGCGCCGCCAAAGCCATGTGCTCCAGAATGGGCCTGGCGGATTTAGCCGCGATCTTCCTGCCATGGTGGCGCACGGAGTGTGGAGTGGAGTTGATCAGGCCGAAGGCTGCATGCGCCCGCACCCGGAGACCGGGAACATCTGCCTCCGTATGAATTCGGGACAGAACGTCAACCCACGTTTCAACGTAACTGCGCTGGAGGGATCTGACCTCTGCCTGGTCGGCGTCGCTGAGACTTCCGAAGTCCCGGTCCTGGACCCGGATGACGTCGGGGTTGCTCAGGGCGAAATCGACCTGGAACTGGATCAGCCCCTTGAGCGCTGACGGGGCATCCGCCGATTCCGATACCACCCGCAATCCGCCGTCCAGCAGATCCCGGCTGACGCTGAGCAGAAGCTCGCCCAACACTGCTTGCTTCCCGGGAAAGTGACGGTAGACGGCTGGCCCGCTGACCCCTGCGGCAGCGCCGAGATCTTCGAGTGACACCCTGGTGAAGCCATTCTCTGCAAAGAGAGCTGCAGCAGCCGACAACAAAGCGAGACGTCGGAGTTCCTTGGCCTGCCCACGCTGTGTGGCGGCAGCGCGGTTGCCGTCGATGCTTGTTTCCGGGCCTCCGGTCACGTTCTCCTCCTTGGTGCCAGTCCCGGCACGCCTGACCTGTTTGGGTCATGCTGTGCTGGACATCACAGTTAATAAAGACTAACCTAAATTTCAGTTACGTGGCACTAACCGAAATGGCCTGTGGCCGGGAATGGAACAGGGGTCAATGGAGACAATCGCCAGCCTGACGGGAGCCGCCGGCCTCGCCTTTGAAGCCAACCAAGCGGAGCAGCTGTCCCTGGTTGAGGAGTTGAAGGAGCGCTTGGCAACGGCGGCCCTCGGTGGTCCGCAAAAATCCAGGGAGCGGCACCTCGCCCGCGGGAAGCTCCTGCCGAGGGAACGCATCGACTACCTTCTGGATGACGGCAGCCCGTTCCTTGAGATTGCGCCCTTGGCGGCCAACGGCATGTACAACGATGATTCGCCCGGCGCCGGAGTCATCGCTGGCATCGGCCTGGTCCATGGCCGCCACATCCTGGTGATTTCCAACGACGCCACGGTCAAGGGCGGCACCTACTATCCCATGACTGTGAAGAAACACCTCCGGGCCCAGGAAATCGCGCTGGAGAACAAGCTTCCCTGCATCTACCTCGTCGATTCCGGGGGAGCCTTCCTGCCCAGGCAGGACGAGGTCTTCCCCGACAAGGAGCACTTCGGCCGGATCTTCTACAACCAGGCCAAAATGTCTGCGGCCAAGATCCCACAGATCGCCTCCGTCATGGGCTCCTGCACGGCGGGCGGCGCCTATGTCCCGGCGATGAGTGATGAGACCGTCATTGTCCGGAACCAAGGCACCATCTTCCTGGGCGGCCCTCCCTTGGTTAAAGCAGCCATCGGCGAGATCGTCACGGCCGAAGAACTTGGCGGCGGCGACGTTCACTCGAGGATTTCCGGAGTCACGGACCACCTGGCCGAGAACGACCAGCACGCGCTGGAGATCGTCCGGGACATCGTGGCGACGTTGCCGAGGCCGGCGCAGCCGGCCTGGGACGTGCTCGACGTCGTCCTGCCGCCGGTCGTCGACCCTTCAGAGATCTACGGCGTAGTTCCCACGGACGTGAACGCCCAGTACGACGTCCGCGAAGTCATTGCGAGACTGGTGGACGGTTCAGAATTCCACGAGTTCAAGAAGAATTACGGCACCACCCTGGTGACCGGGTTCGCGCACCTGCACGGCCACCCAGTGGGCATCGTGGCCAATAACGGGGTCCTCTTCAGCGAGTCCTCCCTCAAGGGAGCCCACTTCATCGAGCTCTGTGACCAGCGCGGGATCCCACTGATCTTCCTCCAGAACCTGTCCGGATTCATGGTGGGCAAGGACTACGAACAGGGCGGCATCGCCAAGAACGGCGCCAAGATGGTCACCGCGGTCGCTACAGCCAGGGTGCCCAAGCTGACGGTGGTGATCGGCGGCTCCTTCGGTGCCGGCAATTACTCCATGTGCGGCCGGGCCTATTCGCCGCGGTTCCTGTGGATGTGGCCGGCGGCCCGCATTTCCGTGATGGGTGGCAACCAGGCCTCGAGTGTCCTCGCGACGGTCAAGAGGGACCAGTATGAGGCCGCGGGCCAGGAGTGGTCTGCCGAGGACGAGGAAGCCTTCAAAGCTCCCATCAAACAACAGTACGAGGACCAAGGAAGCCCCTACTACTCCACGGCCCGGCTCTGGGACGACGGCATCATCGATCCCGGTGATACCCGACGCGTCCTCGGCATGGCCCTGGACGTCGTCTCCCGCCAACAATTGCCCGAGACCTCCTTCGGCCTCTTCAGGATGTGACCATGACCCTGCCAACGACCCACACTGCGCCGCGCCCCGCGGCCCACTCATTCAGCGCCGTCCTCGTGGCCAACCGTGGTGAGATTGCCTGCCGGGTCATCAAGACCCTCCGGGAGATGGGCATCCGTTCCGTTGCTGTGTACTCGGACGCCGACAAGCATGCCAAGCACGTGGCACTCGCCGACACCGCCGTCGCCATCGGTGGCACTGCTCCGTCGGAGAGCTACCTGAAAATCGACAGCATCATCGACGCGTGCCGCCGCAGTGGTGCCGACGCGGTCCATCCGGGCTATGGCTTCCTGTCCGAGAACGTGGACTTTGCCAAGGCGCTTGATGCCGCCGGCATCACGTTCATTGGCCCCGGCATCGGCGCCATCGAAGTGATGGGCGACAAGATCCGTTCCAAGAACCACGTGATGGCCTACGACGTCCCATGCGTTCCCGGCATCGCCAAGCCCGGCCTCACCGACCAGGAACTGATCGCGGCGGCGCCGGACGTCGGATTCCCCTTGCTGATCAAGCCGTCCGCGGGAGGTGGTGGCAAGGGCATGCACGTCGTGGAGCGGCTTGAGGACATGGCCTCCACGCTGCTCACCGCGAGACGGGTGGCGGCGTCCGCGTTTGGCGACGATACCCTTTTCCTGGAACGCCTCGTCCGTACACCCCGGCACATCGAAGTCCAGGTCCTCGCGGACAACCACGGCAACGTCATCCACCTCGGCGAGCGCGAGTGCTCCCTGCAGCGCCGCCACCAGAAAGTCATCGAAGAGGCCCCTTCGGCGTTGTTCGAGGCGATGCAGGACGGTGCCAACCAGCGGGCACGTATTGGCGAGGCGGCCTGCAATGCGGCGCGTTCGGTCAACTACAGCGGTGCCGGCACGGTCGAATTCCTGGTTTCGGATGAACACCCCGACGAGTTCTTTTTCATGGAGATGAATACCCGCCTACAGGTGGAACATCCCGTCACGGAACTGGTCACCGGGATCGACCTCGTGGAATGGCAGGTGCGGATCGCCGCCGGTGAGGTCCTCACCGTAGCGCAGTCCGACGTCGTGCTTAACGGGCACGCCGTGGAGGCGCGGGTTTACGCCGAGGTGCCGGAGCGGAACTTCATGCCGTCCATGGGCCGCATTGTCGCGCTCGCCGAGCACGGTCCGGCTGACGCGGCAGTGTCAGGCCAGCAGAAGGCTCACTCGCAGGTGCGCATCGACTCGGCGATGCTGGACGGGCTGGAAATCACCGGCGATTACGATCCCATGCTGGCGAAGGTCATTGCCTGGGGTGCGGACCGGGCTGCTTCGCTGGACACGCTGGATGCCGCGCTGGGCCGGTACACCCTGCTCGGCGTCGACACGAACGTGGAGTATCTGCGGTTGCTGATCAACGACGCCGAGGTCCGCGCCGGACAGTTGGATACAGGACTGATAGAACGCAAACTTCCATCGATGGCGTTCAGGCATGCAGGTCCCCACGAGCTGATCGCCGCAGCCCTGACGCTGTGGCTTGAGCGTCAGGGCTCGGCCCTTGCCGGAGATGCCTGGGCAACAGCGGATTCGTGGCGCGTGGGTGCACGGGGTGCCTGGAACGCCACATTAGGTCTCCCGGGAGGCGGCTTGGCCACAGTGTCCGTCACCGATCAGGACGGTACTGTCACTGCCAGCATCGACGGCGGCCTCCCCGTAAACGTCCGGGTGCTGGAACGCAGTGACAGCGGTATCGTCCTGGAGCTCGACGGCGGTCTCGTCACCTATGCGGTTGGCGTGGCGGCCGGTGACGCCCATGCGGTGTTCCTCGGCAGCGACGGCTGGTCCTGCCGGTTCGACGTCCTGAACCGCGCCGAACGCCTGCGGCGGATACTCGCCGGCATCCAGCGGGACGAAGGGGCAGCTGACCCGGAGGTGCGCTCGCCAATGCCCGGGACTGTGGTTTCGGTGTCGGTAGCCGACGGCGACACCGTTGACGAGGGCCAGGTGCTCCTGGCTGTGGAGGCCATGAAGATGGAACACCACTTGGTGGCGTCCGTTGCGGGGACCGTCCATCTCACCAGTAAACCCGGCGACCTGGTCAAGGCTGATCAGGTACTTGCCACCATTCATGTGGCCGACGCGGCTGGGGGCGACTCCATCCCGGATGACACCAGCGCAGACCAGACCAGCGCACATCAGACCAGCACGCACAAGATCAGCACAGACGAGGAAGTCCACCCATGAGCACCTTTGAATTGAACGAGGAATACCAGGACCTCAGCGACTCCGTCCGCGAATTCGCCGACGAAGTCGTTGCGCCCGTCTCCGCCAAACACGACGAGGAACACAGCTTTCCGTACGACGTCGTGAAGCAGATGGGGGAGATGGGCTTGTTCGGGCTGCCATTCCCGGAGGAGTTCGGCGGGATGGGCGGAGACTATTTCGCCCTTGCGTTGGCCTTGGAGCAACTTGGCCGCGTTGACCAGTCGGTAGCCATCACGCTCGAAGCCGGGGTGTCCCTGGGTGCCATGCCGGTCTACCGTTTCGGGACGGATGCGCAGAAGGAGGAGTGGCTCCCGCAGTTGGCCTCCGGTCGGTCCCTGGCTGGTTTCGGTTTGACGGAACGCGAAGCAGGCTCCGATGCCGGCGGAACCAAGACCAACGCGCACCTGGAAGACGGCCAGTGGATCATCAACGGCAACAAGGAGTTCATCACCAACTCCGGCACGGACATCACCACCCTGGTGACCGTCACGGCTGTCACGGGGCACAAAGAAACCGCAGACGGCGGAACCAAGAAGGAAATCTCCACCATCCTGGTCCCCACGGACACACCCGGTTTCAGGGCCGAAAAGCCCTACAACAAGGTGGGCTGGAACGCCTCGGACACGCACCCGCTCACCTTGGAAAACGTCCGTGTTCCCGAATCGAACCTCTTGGGTGAGCGCGGCCGTGGCTATGCGAACTTCCTGTCCATCCTGGATGAGGGGCGTATCGCGATAGCCGCACTGGCAACCGGCGCAGCCCAGGGATGCGTGGACCTGTCCGTGAAATATGCCAAGGAGCGCAGCGCTTTCGGTCAGAACATCGGCAAGTACCAGGCCATCCAATTCAAGATCGCCCGCATGCAGGCCAGGGCCCACACAGCACGCCTGGCTTACTACGACGCCGCGTCCAGGATGCTGGCGGGCAAGCCGTTCAAGACCGAAGCAGCCATCGCTAAGATGGTCGCAGGCGAGGCAGCCATGGACAACGCGCGGGACGCCACCCAGGTGTTCGGCGGCTACGGTTTCATCAACGAGTTCACGGTGGCACGCCACTACCGCGACTCCAAGATCCTTGAAATCGGGGAAGGCACCACCGAGGTCCAGTTGATGCTCATCGCCCGAGAGCTGGGTCTGTAACCGTACGGGAAGGATCAAGGATGATTGACAAAGTTGTTGCCAGCGCCGCCGAAGCGGTGAGGGACATTCCGGACGGGGCCTCGCTGGCTGTCGGAGGTTTCGGTTTATGCGGTATCCCGGTCTCCTTGATAGATGCCCTCCACAGCCAGGGCACCACGGACCTTGAGACCGTCAGCAACAACTGCGGCGTGGACGACTGGGGCCTGGGGATCCTCCTGAAGGACGGTCGCATCCGCCGGACCATCAGCTCCTACGTGGGCGAGAACAAGGAATTCGCGCGCCAGTACCTCTCCGGGGAGCTGGAAGTTGTCCTGACACCGCAGGGCACCCTGGCCGAAAAGCTTCGCGCCGGTGGCGCCGGGATCCCGGCTTTCTATACCAAGGCCGGGGTGGGAACCCAGGTGTCCGAAGGCGGCCTTCCACAGAAGTACGACGCCGAGGGGAACGTTGCGCTGGCCTCCTCCCCGAAGGAGGTGCGCACCTTCAACGACGCCGACTACGTCCTGGAAGAGTCACTGACTCCGGACTTTGGCCTGGTCCACGCCTGGAAGGGGGATCGCCACGGCAACCTCGTTTTCCATGCGACCGCCATGAATTTCAATCCGCTCTGCGCCATGGCTGCCAAAACCACCATCGCCGAGGTGGAGGAACTCGTGGAAACCGGAGAGCTGGACCCCGAACACATCCACACCCCAGGTATTTTCGTCCAGCGCGTCGTGGTGGCACCGGCCACGGAGAAACGCATTGAAAAGCGGACCGTTGCCTTGTCGAACAGCGGCAGCGCCACGCGAGGGACCGGACAGGCAGGAGCCTAACCATGGACACGAACAGCCTCCAGGACGTCCCGCCGCGCCCCGAAGCCGTGCGGCACGAGTACCGGCGAGCCGACGTCGAACATCACGAAGCAAAAGGCTGGACCCGCAACGAACTTGCCGCCCGCGTGGCGAGGGAGCTCACCAACGGCCAATACGTGAACCTGGGCATCGGGATGCCAACCCTGATCCCCAACTACATCCCTGAGGGTGTGGAAGTCATTCTCCACTCCGAGAACGGCATCCTGGGCGTAGGGCCCTACCCGGCCGAAGACAAGGTGGATCCGGACCTCATCAACGCGGGCAAGGAGACCGTGACCACCAATGCGGGGGCTGCCTTCTTCGATTCGGCGTCGTCCTTTGGCATGATCCGCGGTGGACACGTTGACGTCGCTGTCCTGGGTGCCATGGAGGTGGCCGCCAACGGCGACCTCGCCAACTGGATGATCCCCGGCAAAATGGTCAAGGGCATGGGCGGAGCCATGGATCTGGTGTTCGGTGCCAAGAAGGTCATCGTCATGATGGAGCACGTGGACCGCAGTGGCAGGCCAAAAATCGTCCAGGACTGCACGTTGCCGCTGACCGGCAAGGGATGCGTGGACCGGATCATCACCGACTTGGCCGTGATCGACGTCGTCAAGGACCAAGGGGACCCGCGCTTGGTCCTGCGCGAACTGGCTCCCAACGTCACGCTTGAGGACGTTGTGGCCGCAACCGGCGCCGATCTGTTCGAGGAAGACCAGGAGCTCACCGTATGACCCGGGTAGTGGAACAGCGTGGGCTGTACTTTGACGAGCTCGAAGAGGGCGTGGTGTATGCCCATAAGCCCGGGCGTACCGTGACCGAGACGGACAATGTCCTCTTCACCACCTTGACCATGAACACGCAGGCGCTGCACCTTGATGCGGCCTGGAGCTCCACGCAGCCGTTCGGGCAGCGGCTCATGAACTCCATGTTCACCTTGTCCACCATGGTGGGTCAGTCAGTGTCCCAGCTGACCCAGGGCACCATCATCGCGCAGTTGGGCCTGACCGACGTCACCTTTCCCCACCCGCTGTATCACGGCGATACGCTGTACACGGAAACAGAGATCACAGGGAAGCGGTTGTCATCATCCCGCCCCGGGCAGGGCGTGGTAACCATGCAACACACCGGTCGCAACCAGGATGGGACAGTGGTGGCATTGGCCACCCGGACGTGCCTGATGTGGACCGAGGACGCCCACTCCGCCCAGTCCTAGTTTCCGTACGTGCCAGCACTTCACCAGCAAGGAATCCGCATGCCTTCTTCCGACTCGCCAGCCCCCGGAACCTTTCCGCCGTTCACCATGGGTCCGGCCCTGTTGTTCTGCCCTGCCGACCGGCCGGAACGTTTCGGCAAGGCCGCTGACCGTTCCGACGCCGTCATCCTGGACCTTGAGGACGCCGTGTCTCCTGCGGACAAAGCGGAGGCCCGCGAAGCGATCATCGCGCAGAGCGGCGACGGCGGGTTGGAACCCGTCAGGACCATTGTGCGCGTAAATCCCGTGGGGACGCCCGGGTTCGAGCTCGATCTTGAGGCCTTGGCCAAGACGCCGTACCGCACCATCATGCTGGCCAAAGCGGAGAGTGCGGAGCAGCTCAAGGCTCTGGAGGGTTACCAGGTCATCGCGCTGTGCGAAACGGCGGCCGGCATCGTCAATGCTGCTTCGATCGCCTCCGAACCGAACGTCGTGGGGCTTATGTGGGGTGCCGAGGACCTGTTGGCTTCCTTGGGTGGCCTGTCCAGCAGGAACGACGACGGCGGGTACCGGGCTGTTGCGCTGCACTCGCGTTCCGCTGTGCTGCTTGCCGCGAAAGCCGCGGGCAAGGAAGCCATCGATTCCGTCTACGTGAATATTCCGGACCTTGAAGGCCTGGCTGCCGAATCCCGGGATGCCGTGGCCAGCGGCTTCGGTGCGAAGGC
Source organism: Paenarthrobacter sp. TE4293 (assembly GCF_050435325.1). NCBI lineage: Bacteria > Bacillati > Actinomycetota > Actinomycetes > Micrococcales > Micrococcaceae > Paenarthrobacter > Paenarthrobacter sp. TE4293. Next base: position 123,513 of record NZ_JBNJRY010000009.1, on the reverse strand, counting down.
CTGCATCCACCCGAACCAGGTGGCCGTGGTTCGGGAGGCATATGCTCCCGCGCCGGAAGCCGTGGCCGACGCTGCCGAGCTCCTGGACGCTGCGGCGGCTGCGGACTCGGGTGTTTTCCAGTTCAAGGGCAAGATGATCGACGGCCCCATCCTCAAGCACGCGCAAGCGACGCTGCGCCGGGCCGGCCTCCCCGCGAAATGACAGTTAATGCCAAGGATGCAGTGGCTACCTGAAACCGCCCCGCAAACATTGGCATTAACTGCCATCCCGACGCTAGGCGCGGACCGCCGTCGCGAGTTCCGTCAGTTGTACCGTGGCGGGACGTTCGGCCGTGCTCTTGATGGCAACCGCCTGGCCGCTCCTGGCCGACTCAAGTACCGACTCCATGACATCCAACGCGTGGAAGGCCAGCTGCCCGCCGGCGCGTGGTTCCTGTCCGGCGGGGGTTGCCGCAAGATCCGCGATGCCGTAGCCACGGCCCGAGTCCACGTAGCCGGCCGAAACGGGGAGCGTCTCCCAGTCCTCGGCCCCGAGGGCGAAAAGTTGCACGTCGCCGTCGAAATGATTGGGATCCGGGACGATCAGTGACCCCCTTTCGCCATGGATTTCGATGTTGGGGCTCTTGGTCTTCACCGCATCGAAGCTCATGAAGAGGGTAGACAACGCCCCGGAGGCGTGCACCAGGACACCGGTGACATGGGAGTCGATGTCCACCGGTACCTTTTGGCCCTCACGTGGGCCGGAACCGATGGTTCGCTCGCTGCGCGTATGGCTGGCCGCGCCCACGACCGAAACCACAGGACCCAGCAGGGTGACCAGCGCCGAGACGTAGTACGGGCCCATGTCCAGCAGTGGACCGCCACCGGGCTGGTAATAGAAGTCCGGGTTCGGATGCCAGCGCTCGTGCCCGGGAGTTGCCATGGTGGCGGTCGCGGAAACAGGTGCGCCGATGAGTCCGTCGTCGATCGCTTTGCGGGCGGTCTGGATGCCCGTACCCAGAACGGTGTCCGGTGCGCAGCCCACTACTACTCCGGCCGCGGCGGCAGCGTCAAGCACATTCCGGGCTTCCGCAGTGGTGGCAGCCAGAGGTTTCTCACCATAAACCGACTTGCCGGCCGCAATCGCCTTCAGCGCTATGTCCGCGTGGGCCGCAGGGATGGTCAGGTTCAGGACCAGATCCACATCATCGGCGGCGAGGAGTTCGTCCACGGTCAGTGCCCGCACGCCGTCGTACGAGTCGGCCACGGCCTGTGCCCTCGCCGGATCAAGGTCGGCAACGGCTACCAGGTTGAGGGAATCGAGCCGACGGAAGTTGCCCAGGTACTGGGCGATGATGGCGCCACAGCCGATGACTCCTATGTTGAGTTGGTTCTCGGTGCTCAGCGGGATGCCCACAGCATGCCCCTTTCGATGATGGTGCGGACATTGCGGTCGTGGAGGATTTCCACGCGGTGGCCGGGGGTGCACACGAAGATCCTGCCCTTTCCCCACTGGCGGGTCCAGATAGCCGGGGAGGTAACCTCGCGGTTCCAGGGATCCCATTCCCGGACCTTCTGGGTGGTGGTCGCCAGGACGTCTATGTAGTCGTCGGACAGGACCCAGTACTGCTCTGTGACGAGGTCGAAGTCGCCGATTCCCTCAGTGATGGGGTGGCTGGAGGCTGCGGGCAGCATGTTCACGGTGTAGGGAACATAATTGTCCGACTGCTCGCCGATCCGCTCGTCTTTGTGCTTGCCGGGGTGGCAGGCAAACTGGCCGCCGATCAGGTGCAGGTAGTCCGAGTTGTTCCGGTAGGAATCGGCGATGCCTCCGTGCCAGCCCGCCAAACCCGTGCCGTTTTCAACCGCGGCGCGGAGCCCCTCAAACTCGTCCTTTTCGATGGTGGTCATCGTCATGCACTGCACGATGAGGTCCACTCCGGCCATGTAGTCGGGATCGGCATAGATCTTGGGGGACTCCTCTACCCGGACGTCGTAGCCGTTGTCCTTAAGGTAGGGGATGAACAGCTCGGTGGCTTCCACCGGCTGGTGTCCGTCCCAGCCGCCGCGAACCACCAGCGCTGTCTTGTTGTTGCTTGTCATGGTTTCCTTCGTTTCGGGGCGTATTCGTTGGAGTCAGGGTGAGGGCGATCAGCGCGTTGCAAAGGCGGCGTCGAAAGCGGCAGCCGGAGGACGTATGGCCGCGAGTTCACGAACCATGCCCAACGCCTGGGGAGCGCCGACCAGCCGGTCCATGCCGGCGTCCTCCCATTCGATGCTGGCAGGACCTTCATAGCCAATGGCATTCAGTGTGCGGAAGATGGGCTCCCAGTTCACATCGCCGTGGCCGGCAGTGACGAAGTCCCACCCGCGGCGGGGATCAGCCCACGGCAGGTGGGAACCGAGCCGGCCGTTGCGCCCGTTGAGTTGCCGGACGGATTCCTTCACATGGACATGGAAGATCTTGTCCGCAAAGTCCTGGAGGAACATCACCGGGTCCAGGTCTTGCCAGATGAAATGGGAGGGATCGAAGTTCAGCCCGAAGCTTTCCCTGTGCCCGATCATCTCCAGGGTGCGCTTGGCAGTCCAGTAGTCGTAGGCAATTTCTGAAGGGTGGACTTCGAGAGCGAAACGGACCCCCACTTCCTCGAACACATCCATGATGGGATTCCAGCGATCCGCGAAGTCCTGGTACCCGCGCTCGATCATGGCGTCCGGGGCCGGGGGGAACATCGCCACGCATTTCCAAATGGAGGAGCCCGTGAAGCCTGTGACCGTCTTGACTCCCAGCCTGGCAGCAGCGCGGGCCGTGGTCTTCATGGCCTCGGCGGCCCGCTGGCGTACGCCCTCCGGGTCACCGTCGCCCCAGACGACCGGAGCCAGGATGTCCCTGTGCCGCTCATCAATCGGGTCATCGCACACCGCTTGCCCGGTGAGGTGGTTGGCAATGGCGTGGATGCCAAGGTGATGCTTGTCCAGGACATCCAGCTTGGCCTGCAAATAGGCGTCGTCCTCGACGACGCGCTGCGGGTCCAGATGGTCGCCCCAACAGGCGATCTCCAAACCGTCAAAACCCCACTCTCCAGCCAGTCGTGCCACTTCCTCGAACGGCAAGTCGGCCCATTGTCCGGTGAAGAGGGTGATGGGTCGGGTCATGATGTTCCTTTCAGACGTTCTGCCAGCGGCTTGAGTTGTCCGCGCTTGCCTCGACGGCGGCCAGGACCTTTTGTACCTGCAAAGCGTCAGCGAACGACGGCGAGGGCTGCTCGCCGGCGCCGATGGCAGTGACGAGGTCCACCACCTGATGCGTGAAGCCGTGCTCGTAGCCCAGGCCGTGGCCGGTGGGCCACCAGTTGCCGGTGTACGGGTGGGACGGTTCGGTGACCATGATCTTCCGGAACCCGGCGTCAGGTTCAAGGGCGGCGTCGTAGAACTGGAGGGAGTTCATGTCTTCAAAATCGAAAGCGATGGACCCCTTGGTGCCATTGAGTTCCAGGCGCATGGCGTTCTTGCGGCCCAGGGCGAACCGGGTGGCTTCGAAAATGCCGATCGGCCCGGAAGCGCCGGTTCCATCGACCCTGGCCGTCGATGCGCGTGAGGCGGCGTCAGCGCCGTCGTCGTGCTTGGCGGCAAAACGTGCGGTGAACAGCGCTGCGTCGTCCACGGTCACTGGACCGCGGGGTCCGTCCGTGCCGCCATGGCCGCCCAAACCCACAAAGTCACCGCCCACCGGACGCTCTTTCACGAACGTCTCAAGGAGCGCCGAGACGCCGGTGATGTTGAGCCCGGTAATCCACTGGGCGGCATCGATGCTGTGCGCGCCGATGTCACCGAGGGACCCGGAGCCGGACTTCGACTTATCCAACCGCCACGTCAAGGGCGCATCCGCATCACTGAGCCAGTCCTGCAGGTACTGGGCGCGAACGTGGCGAATGTCGCCGAGGCGACCGTTGTCCACCATCCGCTTGGCAAGGGCCAGTGCAGGTGTGCGGCGGTAGCTGAAGCCGCACATGGACAGCACCCCTCGCTCGGCGGCAGTCTGGGCCACGGCCGTCATCTTCTCTGCTTCTTCCACGGTATTGGCCAGGGGCTTTTCGCACAGGACATGCTTGCCGGCTTCAAGGGCGGCCATGGCGATCTCGGCGTGGGTGTTGCCGGGAGTGCAGATGTCAATGAGGTCGATGTCGTCGCGCTCGATCAAGCGGCGCCAATCAGTCTCCACCGAGTCCCAGCCATATTTGCCGGCGGCCGCCCGAACGCCGTCCTGGTTCCTGCCCGCAACTGCCGTGAGTTCCGGGATGAGCGGCAGGTCGAAGAAACGCGGCGCGGTACGCCAGGCGTGGGAGTGGGCGGCACCCATGAAGGCGTAGCCCACCATGCCTACCCGGAGGGATTGAGGTTCCGTCATGGGGAAGTCCTTTCTACTGGCGGTCACAGTTACTTGCTGAATCCGGCGGTCAGACCACTGAGCAGTTGACGTCGTGCCACGACGTAGATCACCAACAGCGGAAGCGTGGCCAGGACAACGGAAGCGAGCACGGCGGGGATATTGACGCTGAATTCACCCTGGAAGGTCCACAGCGACAGCGGCAGGACCCGGGTGTCAGGGCTTTGGGTGAGGATCAGCGGGAACAGGAATCCGTTCCACACGTGGAGTGCGTTGTAGATGCCAACCGTGATGACGGCAGGCTTGGTCATGGGTAGTGCGAGGCGCCACATCATGGCCCAGTCCGAGCATCCGTCCAGGCGCATCGACTCGAACAATTCGTTGGGCACGTCCCGCATGAAGTTGGACAGGATGAGCACAGAGACGGGGATCGCGAACGCAATGGACGGCAGGATCAAGGCCAACAAGGTGTCGTACATGTGGGCTTTGGTGATCATCCAGTAGATGGGGATGATCGTGGCGTGCAAGGGGATGGCCAGGCCCAGGAGGAACACGTTGTTGGTCCAGCTGAGGAACCGCCCTTTGCCCCGCACAATGGCATAGGCCGCCATGAAGGCGACAAAAAGCGCTGGAACCACACTGCCCACGGTGACGATGAGGCTGTTGGTGAAGTACTTGGCGAAGTCGTTCTCCAGGACAAGCTTGTAGTTGTCCAGGGTCGGCTCAGACGGTGGCAGCATCGGGTTGGACGTGAAGAACCCCGCCTGGTTTTTGAGGCTGGTAATCACCACGTAGTAGACGGGCACGATGATGACCGCCAGCCAAAGCCAGCCGCCCAGGCCGCCCAGGAAGTTTGGCCGGGAGCGGCCACGCTTGTGGGGCCGACGGCGGCTGGTCACCGGTTGGACCGGCGCTGGTGCTGTGGGGAGCTGGGTGGTGGAAGCCATTACGCACCTTCCAATTGGCTGGCGTTGCGGTTCTTGCCGCCGAGTCGTTGAAGGAACAGTGCCAAGGCCAGGCCGATGACCACCAGGATCACACCCAAGGCGCTCGCAGCTCCCATGTCATTGGCTTTGAAGCCGGTCAGATACATGTGCAGCGGCAGGAGCCTGGTGGAGTAGCCCGGCCCGCCGGCCGTCAGCACGAACACCAGGTCGAAGTACGCCAGGGAACCCACCACCATGAGGGTGGAAGAAGTGATCATGGTGTACTTCAGCTGCGGCAAGGTGATGTTGAAGAACTGCTGGACACGGCCGGCACCGTCGATCTGTGCGGCCTCATAGAGCGAGGCAGGGATCTGCCGTACGCCGCCTTGGTAGATCAGGGTGTGGAATGGCACAAACTGCCAGGCGATGACAAAGACCACCACAAAGAGCACCAGATCCGAGTTGCCCAGCCAATCCTGTGCGAGCAACGGCAGTCCCAGGCCCGGGCCAAGCCCGAAGTTCGGATCGAGCAGCGCCTTGAAGGCGATGGCCACGGCAGCGGAGGAGAGCAGAAGCGGTACGAAGTAAAGGACGGCCAACGCTGCACGATACTTCTGGCTGGCTGCGGTGAAGACGCCGAGCAGCAGACTGATGGGGGCCTGGACGATGAAGGAGAAGAACATGATCTTGGCAGTGACCAACAGGGCGTTGCCGGTCACGGGATCGGCCAGGACGGTGTTCCAACTGGACAAGCCATCGAGTTTGATCTCGCCGAGTCCGTCCCAACGGGTGAAGCTGAGGAACAGAACCCCCAAGAGCGGGAGGATGGCGAAGAGCATGAAGAATACGAGCGCCGGGACGGCCAGCCACCCGGACGGACCCTTTTCCAGGGTCCGCCGGATGACTGGGGCATGGTCAACGCCCACTGCCCGTTGCGGGGACGTAGTGGTGGAAGACACTGGATTACTTCCCGATCGTGGCGTTCATGGTGGACGCGAACTGCTCGGGGGTGATCTTCTTCAGGAAGATCTGGTCCAGGTTTGCCAACATTGCATCACCCTGTGCCGGGCTTAGCGCCTGGTCCCACGAAAGCGTGAAGTCGGGAGCATCTTTGGCCATCCCATACACGTAGGTCAGGAAGTCCTTGTCGGGAGATGCTGCCAGCTTGTCTTCGATGCCGGTGACCACAGGTACGGCTCCTGAGTTGATCAAGCCTTGGACGTTCTCATCATTGAACATTCCGTCCTTGACGTACTCCAGGGCCGTCTTCTTTTGCTCCTCGGTGGCCTTGGAAGAAACAGACCAGAAGTTCGACGGGTTGCCTACAACGTTCGCTGGATCGCCCTTGCCGCCCTCGACGGTGGGGAACGGTGTGTATCCGAGTTTGCCGCCCGAGACGAAGTCGGCCGCATCCTTCTTCATGCCCTGGTAGATCCAGCTGCCCTGCAGGATCATGGCAGCCTTGCCGGTGTACAGCAGGGCCTGATCGGCGTTGCTGTCGGCGGCAATGGAGGAGAAGCCGTTGATGAAGCCGCCGGCGTCCACCAGTTCCTGGATCTTGGTCAACGCCTCAATGACCGCGGGGTCGGACCAAGCGTTCGGCGTGTTGGACGCGATCTTGGCGAAGACTTCCGGGCCGCCTATGCGGTCTACGAGGTACTCGAGCCACATCAGGTCCGGCCATTTCGACTGCCCGCCCAAGGAGAAGGGTGCAACGCCGGCGGCCTTGAACTTGGGGACCAATGCCATGAGGTCGTCCCAGGTCTTGGGCGGCTCCGCACCGATCTTGTCGAACACCTCCTTGTTGTAGTAGAGCACCACAGGCTGCACTTTGTTGTTGGGCAGTGCATAGGTCTTGCCGTCGATGACGCCGCTTTCCAGGATTGACGGAAGGTAGCGGCTCTGGACATCGGGGTTCTCTTTGAGGAAACCGGTCAAGTCATCCACCTGTCCGGCGTCAACGTAGGACTTCAGGACACCGCCTCCCCAGCCATAGACCAACGTGGGACCCTGTCCGGCGCCGACGGCCGTGCGCACCTTGGTCTTGTAGGCATCGTTTGCGAAGAAGTCGAGCTTGATGGAGGAATCGGGGTGTGCTTTGTTCCAGGAGTCCACGGAGGCCTGGAACACCGGCTGGTCACCGCCGGTGAGCCCCCACATGGTGGCCGAATCCGCGGAGGCTCCGGTTCCGGCAGGGCCCGAGGAGCCGCAGGCTGCGAGCGAGATCGACAAGACGGCTGCCGAGACCGCCATTCCGGCGGTGCGCAACTTCAGATTATTCATGTGCTGTTTCCATTCGTCCTACGGGCTCGACGCTGATGGCCCGGCTGCTCGTATAAAAGCCGCACTCTGCGGGGGAGGGATCACCTGTGATCACCAGTACCCTGAAAGCTTTTTCGAAATGTTTCGGAAGTCCTTTCGAAAGTGCCCACCAAATTTAGCCGTGAGGCAGGTCACCGTCAAGGGTGTTTGCGAGCAATTTTCCTGATACTCCTCGTGGATTGACGCAAGCCGTACTGCTGCTGCACACTAAAACGCAACCGAAACTTTTCGAAAGCAGGCTGCCGTGGTCCTCGACGACCGACCCTCCAAAATGACGCTGTCCGCCGTGGCCCAGGAAGTTGGAGTGTCGGTTCCCACGGTCTCCAAAGTGGTCAACGGGCGGGCCGACGTGGCACAGGGGACCCGCACCCGGGTCCTGGAAGCGCTCCAGCGGACGGGATACAAGACGCCGCTCCAACGCAAGGGCAAGCCCGTCCAACGGACAGTGGAAGCGGTGTTCGATTCATTGAATTCCGCCTACAACATGGAGATCCTCAACGGTGTCATGGAGCAGGCGAACGTCTCCGGCATGGAAGTGGTCCTCTCGGTCACAGGCCTGCAGGCGCCGCCGTCCCTCGGCCCCGAGGAACGGGCACAGCGCATGGTTGACGAGGGCCGCAGCGGAATGATCGTAGTGACCTCGGCCTTCGGGGCCACCCAGTTGGAAGCGTTCCAGCGGCGGCAGATTCCCATCGTCGTGATCGACCCCCTCAATCCGCCGCCGTCCAACCTCTTCAGCGTGGGAGCCAGCAACTGGGCCGGGGGCAAAGCAGCAGCCATGCACCTCCTTGAGCTTGGACACCGCCGGATCGCCTACATTGGCGGCCCGGACACCGCAGAGTGCAGCCAAGCCCGGCTGCATGGCTACATGGCGGCGCTCATGGCCGAAGGCATCACGGTCGAACACGAATACGTCTCCGCGGGCAAGTTCCGGCCGGAGAACGGCGCCGCGGCCTTCAAGGCGTTGTTGGCTTTGGAGGATCCGCCTACGGCGATCTTTGCCGGCAGCGACAGCATCGCCCTGGGCGTTTTGGCAGAGGCACGACGACAGGACGTGCGGATCCCTGACGAGATGAGCCTGGTGGGCTTCGATGGGACGTACCAAGCCGAGGAATCCATCCCGCCGCTGACCTCAGTCAGCCAGCCGCTGCAGGAAATAGGCCGGTCCGCGTTGAACTTCATCCTCCGCCAAATGCAGGGTGAGGAGATCGACTCCCGGAGGGTGGAACTGGCAACCCACCTCGTCGTTCGCGAGTCCACGGCTCCGCCAAGGGTTGCGGCGTTACGGTAGGTCCCGCCGTCGAGTGTTCAGCTGGACCGGAGGGGTGGCCTCATACAGCAGCATCCGCACCCAACGGTCGCCCGTTTCACGGAATTCCGCGCGACTCGCGAAGCGGTACAGGTAGCTTCGCGCACGCACCCAACGGGGGCGGCCGCCGTCGAACGGATCCCGGCGAAGCAGCCCAAGTGTTGGCTGGTCGGCCTCCAGCAGTCTGTCCAGGAACGCGTAGAACCAATCCTCGTGGACGGTGCGCAGCGGCAGGAACCACATCAGCCAATCCAGCCTGAGATGATATGGCGCCCATTGCCGTGGCAGCCGCCGGACGTCGCCTGGCTTGCCCTTGAAGCCGTACTCCAGCCACCGTTCGTCCGGCGCGTCAGGCTCCGCATCGAGTGTGCCCTCCACCACGATCTCGATCCGCTGCTTCGTCACCGTCCCGAACGCGCCATAGGCGTTGACCAGCCGCCAGCGGTTGAAGCTGGCATTCATCAACTGCCCACGGGACAACAGATTGAGCAGGGGACGGTAGCTAAAAGCCAGCAGCAGGGCCGTGACAAGCACGACGACGGCGAGCCACCACACCGGGTTGTCGGCACCCGGGTGCCATTCCAACGGAATCGACGGAAAGACGGCGTGTGCCACGGGATCGCTCACGGCGGCGAAGGCCAGGACGATCGCCACCCAGTTCAGCCATGCGAAATTCCCGCTCGCCACCAGCCAGAGCTGGGTCACGATGATGATGCCCGCAGCAACGCTGGCCAGGGGCTGCGGAGCGAACAGGAAGAACGGGACCACGAGCTGGGCGAAGTGGTTGCCCAACACCTCCACCTTGTGCAGCGGTCGTGGCAGCAGGTGCGCTTGCCGGCTCAGCGGGCCGGGCATCGGCTGGGTTTCGTGGTGGTAGAACATTGCTGTCATATCGCGCCACTCACGGCCGCCACGGATCTTGATCATGCCGGCACCGAACTCGAGCCGGAAAACCAGCCACGCGATCATGATCAGGATCGTGGTGGGTGGGGGAGTCTGGTCCGACCCCAGGAAGGCCACGGTAAACCCGGCTTCAAGGAGCAGGATCTCCCAGCCGAAGGCGTAGAACGTCTGGCCGACGTTGACGATCGACATGTACAGGAACCACAGGGCGAGGAACGCCAGCATCGGCAGCCAGGGAGGGCCCGTTTGGGGGAGTCCGACCACCAGCACGGCGGCCACGCTGATGCCTGTCCAGCACACGGTTCGCAGCAGCCTGTCCGAGTAGCGCCAGCGGAAAAGGGTGGGCCGTGCCAGGCGACGGGCCATGTCCAGGAACGCGGGCACGGGAAGCAATCCGCGCTCGCCGAGGAGCGCGGGAAACTGGTTCAGCGTGGAGAGGAAGGCAACCAAGTACAGCGCGGCCGTGCCACGCTGCAGCACCTGCCGTGCGAACTCATAGTCCCGCGCATCAAACCAGGACAGCCACTCCACGGTTCCACGGTACGCCCGGCCGGGGGCCGGTCAAGCCGTTACCCGCAAACGTCCGGGTCCGGTCGCCGGCCTCCTTGGCGGCTGGGATACTTAAGCAATGCAGCCGCGAAAGATCGTCATCCTCGGGTCCACCGGTTCCATCGGCACACAGGCGATTGACGTCGTCGATGCCGCGCCGCATCGTTTCGAGGTGGTGGCGCTGAGTGCCGGCGGCGGAAACCTTGAGCTCATCGCGACGCAGGCCGTCCACACCCGGGCCCAGGCCGTGGGCATCGCCTCCGGGGATCCGGCAGTGCTCCGGCAGTTGATCGACGCCGCGGCTGCCGCGGAAGGAGTCGTGGGATTCGCCCCGGAAATTTTCGTGGGTCCGGACGCCTCCACCCATATTGCTGCCATTGAGTGCGATGTTGTCCTGAACGGCATCACCGGTTCCATAGGCCTGGCACCCACCTTGGCTGCGCTAGGCACCGGCGCCACGCTGGCATTGGCCAACAAGGAATCACTGATCGTCGGTGGTGCCTTGGTCAAGGCCGCCGCCCGCCCCGGCCAAATAGTTCCCGTCGACTCCGAGCACTCCGCCATCGCCCAGTGCTTGCGGTCCGGGACCGAACAGGAAGTGGAAAAGTTGATCCTGACCGCTTCAGGTGGTCCGTTCCGCGGGCGCACGCGCGATCAGCTGCATCAGGTCACGCCGCAGGAGGCACTGGCCCACCCCACCTGGGATATGGGCCTGATGGTCACCACCAACTCCGCCAGCCTGGTCAACAAGGGCCTGGAAGTCATTGAGGCACATCTGCTCTTTGATGTTCCCCTGGACAGGATCGACGTCGTCGTCCACCCCCAGTCCGTGGTCCACTCCATGGTCCAGTTTGTGGACGGCTCCATCATTGCCCAGGCTTCGCCCCCGGACATGCGCCTGCCCATCGCGCTGGGGCTGGGCTGGCCGGACCGTGTCCCGCGTGCTGCCCAGGCCTGTGACTGGACCAAGGCCACGAGCTGGACATTCGAGCCCTTGGACACTGTGGCCTTCCCCGCCGTGGATCTCGCCAAGGACGCCGCCAAACAAGGCAGTACTTTCCCGGCTGTCTTCAACGCCGCCAACGAGGAAGCCGTCCACGCCTTCCACGCCGGGCGTATCCGCTTCACGGACATCGTGGATACTGTGGAGTCCGTCCTCAGCGAACATACAGGTTCTTCGGAGCTGACGGTGGAGTCCGTGCTGGATGCTGAGACGTGGGCACGCGCCCGCACCCTTGATCGTTTAGCCAACAGCGCCCTGTAGCTCACCAACCCTGATGGAAGCAGTCCCACCGGCATGAGTCCCGTTCTTCTCTTCATTCTCGGAGTCGTCTTCGTCGCCATCGGCGTTGCCGTTTCCATTGCGCTGCACGAGGTGGGCCACCTTGTGCCTGCGAAGCTCTTCAAGGTGCGCGTCACCAAGTACATGATCGGTTTCGGGCCGACTCTCTGGTCCAGGAAGAAGGGTGAGACCGAGTACGGTTTCAAAGCCCTCCCGCTGGGCGGATACGTCTCCATGATCGGCATGTACCCGCCGAACAAGGACGACGGAGCAGTCCGCCCCTCCAGTACGGGCATGTTCCAGACCCTGGCCACCGAAGCGCGGTCCATGGCACACGAAGAAGTGGGTGCGGGGGACGAAAACCGCGTCTTCTACAAGCTGCCCGTGTGGAAAAAGATCATCATCATGCTCGGTGGCCCCGCCATGAACATGATCATCGGGCTCATCCTGCTGGCTGTGCTGCTCATGGGATTCGGCACGGCCCAAGCGACCACCACCATCGCCGATGTCTCCAAATGCCAGGTCGCCGCGGGCGAGACCGTGGACCCGGACTCAGCGGCCTGCAAGCCCACTCCCGCGGCGGCAGCGGGCCTCCAACCGAACGACACCATCACCTCCTTCGACGGCAAGCCCGTCACCAGTTGGGACGAACTGACCGGCTGGATTCGTGCCTCGGCTGGCAAGGACGTGCCCATCACGGTCCAGCGCAACGGTTCTCCGGTGGAGACCACCGTGACGCCCGTGCTCTCCTCGCGGCCCGTCGTTGGCTCCGACGGCCGCCAGGCGCAGGACGCCAACGGGGTCCTGCAATACCAGGAGGTTGGATTCCTTGGGATCGGTGCCCAAAGCGCGTTGGTGCCCCAACCGGCGTCGGCCGTCCTGCCCATGGCGGGGGAGAATATCAAACAGATTTCCGGTGTGATCTTCAACCTGCCCGCAAGGGTCGTCGGGGTGGCCAAAGCAGCCTTCAGCGAGGAGCCCCGCGACCCCAACGGCCCCATCAGCGTGGTGGGCGTCGGCCGGGTGGCCGGCGAAGTCGCGGCCATGGAGCAGGTGCCGTTCCAAGCCCGGGTAGGAACCCTGATCGGGCTGCTTGCAGGGCTTAACTTCGCGCTGGCCATCTTCAACCTCATCCCGCTCCTGCCTCTTGACGGCGGCCATGTGGCCGGTGCTTTGTACGAGGGCGCACGTCGCCAAGTGGCGAGGTTGAGGGGCAAGCCGGATCCGGGATCGTTCGATATCGCGAAGCTCTTGCCGGTCACCTATGTGGTTGCCGCGCTGCTGATGGCCATGGGCGCCCTGCTGATCTACGCGGACATCGTTAAGCCCGTGAACATCTTTGGCTGAGCTGTGAATACTTTCGGTGAATATTTTCGGCGGAGCAGGCGGGATAGGCTAGCTCCATGACTGTTTTCGCTGTTGAGTATGTGTACGTCGCCGATTCCGGCGCCCTCCGCGACGAAGCCCGCCCCGCACACCGTTCGTGGTTGGGTGAACTGGCCGAGGAAGGCAAGCTCCTTGCCAGCGGTCCTTACGGTGACGGCGCCGGCGCGCTGCTGATCTTCAAGTCCGCGGACGAAGCCGGGCTTAATGACCTCCTCAAGCAGGATCCGTTTGCTGAAGCAGGCGTGATCGCCGGCATCCGCACCACGGAATGGGCTCCCATCATCGGTGTCCTGGCTGCCCACGCGTCCTAACCGGGCGTTCTCCACCTAACGATCCACCCCAACCCAAGGAGTCCACGTGACCTCGGTCAGCCTGGGAATGCCAGCAGCCCCACCCCCCGTCCTTGCCCCGCGCCGTAAGACCCGGCAGATCAAGGTCGGGTCCGTTGGTGTTGGTTCTGATTCGCCCATCAGCGTTCAGTCCATGACCACGACGCCCACCACGGATATCAACGCCACCCTTCAACAGATTGCTGAACTGACGGCGTCGGGCTGCGACATCGTGCGTGTTGCCTGCCCCTCCGCGGATGACGCCGAGGCGCTGCCCATCATCGCCCGGAAGTCGCAGATCCCCGTGATCGCCGATATCCACTTCCAGCCGAAGTATGTCTTTGCCGCCATCGAGGCCGGCTGTGCAGCAGTCCGCGTAAACCCGGGCAATATCCGTAAATTTGATGACCAGGTCAAGGAAATCGCAGCGGCGGCCCGCGACCATGGCACCTCCATCCGCATCGGCGTCAACGCCGGTTCACTGGAACCGGGCATCATGAAGAAGTACGGCAAGGCCACGCCTGAAGCGCTGGTTGAGTCCGCGGTGTGGGAAGCGTCCTTGTTCGAGGAACACGGCTTCCACGACTTCAAGATCTCCGTCAAGCACAACGACCCCGTCATCATGGTGGCTGCCTACGAGATGCTGGCCGAGAAGGGCGACTGGCCCTTGCACCTTGGCGTGACCGAGGCCGGACCTGCGTTCCAAGGCACCATCAAGTCCGCCACGGCTTTTGGTGCGCTCCTGTCCCGCGGCATCGGCGACACCATCCGCGTTTCCCTCTCGGCTCCGCCGGTGGAGGAAATCAAGGTGGGCAACCAGATCCTGCAGTCGCTGAACCTGCGCCCCCGCAAGCTGGAAATCGTCTCCTGCCCGTCCTGTGGCCGCGCCCAAGTTGACGTGTACACGCTGGCAGAGCAGGTTACTGCGGGCTTGGAGGGCATGGAGATTCCCCTGCGCGTCGCCGTCATGGGCTGCGTGGTCAACGGACCCGGCGAGGCACGCGAAGCGGACCTCGGTGTGGCCTCCGGCAACGGCAAGGGCCAGATTTTCGTGAAGGGCGAAGTCATCAAGACTGTGCCTGAAAGCGAAATTGTTGAGACACTGATCGAAGAGGCCATGCGCATCGCCGAAGAGATGGGGGAGGCCGATGGCGAAGATGCTGTCAAGGGTAGCCCCGTGGTTAGCGTCTCGTAACGAGAACGGCTTGGGAGTCAGGGTGCTCGGCAACGCCGACACCCTGGCTCTTCGCGCGCTGGCAAGTGAAGACGTCGTCGCCAATGTCTTCATCCTGGCCCACTTGGACAGTACCGGTACCGCAGCGCCCACCAGCGGTGGCGCCAGTGTTTTCGGCGTGTTCGACGGCGACACTCTCCTGGGTGCCTGCTGGGCAGGAGCCAACCTGGTTCCCGTGCAGCTGGATCCCGGACTCACGGGCTACGTAGCTACCGCCGCCCACCAGACGGGACGTCGCTACGCGTCCATTTTTGGTCCCGCCGATACAGTGTTGGCCCTGTACGCGCGCTTCGAGCAACTTGGCCATGCCGCCCACGAGGTCCGGTCCCAACAGCCCCTCCTCACCATCTCCGGGCGACCTGTCATCGACGCCAATCCGGCCCTGGCCTTTGGCACCATGAAGGACTTCGACCGGATCCTGCCGGCCTGCGCTGCCATGTTCGAAGAAGAAGTTGGCTATTCGCCCTTCCTCGGAGGACAAGAGTTCTACAGCAGGCGGGTTGCCGGCCTGATCCGGGAAGGGCATTCACTGGTCCACATCGATGCCGAGGGCACTGTGGTCTTCAAGGCTGAGCTGGGTGCTGTCACCGCGGATGTGACCCAGGTCCAGGGCGTGTGGATGAACCCTGAACTCCGTGGACGCGGCCAGAGCGCCGGCTACATGGCCGCCGTCGTCAACCTTTCAAAGACCTTTGCCCCGGTGACGAGCCTCTACGTGAACGACTACAACGCCAAAGCCCGCGCCACCTACGAGCGGGTGGGTTTCGAGCAAGTGGGCACGTTCGCCACGGTGCTTTTCTAAAGTTCACCGCGTCTGAAGTCCACCGGGCCGCGGACCCGACTGAGTGGCATAAATGACTGGCCGGCATAAATGCCGGCTACTCGGGGGAGTCCAGGTTCCCCGTGAGGTAGCCCTGGATGGTGGGAGCCACCAGGCTGACCACATCCTCCTGATCGGCCGATGCCAGTGGCTCGAGTCGGATGACGTAGCGGACCAGCATCAATCCCATGACCTGGGAAGCCACCAGGTTGCCGCGCATCCGCAATTCCCCAGGCGATCCAGGGATGCCCGCCATGATCCTGGACAGGATGGTGCGATTGACCATCTCGCGCATGAGCGCCGTCTTGGCCTTGGAGCCGAGGCTTCCGCGGACGAAGGCGACCAGACCGTGTTGGGCGGGGCCTTCCCACAGGTGGAGTACTGCCCGGACCAGCGCTTCCGCCCGGACGTCCGGGTCCAAAGTTTCGACGCCGGCAAGAACCTCTGCAGGGTCGGCAGGCAACTCCACGCTGGCGGCGAAGAGCTCATCCTTGCCCCGGAAGAAGTGGTGCACCATGGCAGCGTCCACCGAGGCTTCCCGGGCCACCTGGCGGAGGCTGGTTCCTTCGAATCCCTGCTCGGCGAAGAGCTTCCGCGCAGCAAACAGGATGCCCTCCCTCGAGTGGTCTCCGGCGCTGCGGCGGCCCCGCCGGACCTGGGGCAGGCTCATCGGGTCTGCCGCCGCAACGTCAACGAGGCAAGGACGAGGACCCCCACCACGATCACACCCATCACCGCCGCGTCCTGCCACATCCCGGCGGTGGCTTCGGTGTTTCCGGCAATCTCCTTCAAGGCATCCACGGAGAACGTCAGCGGCAGGACCCCGGAGATCCGTTCCAGGACGTCGTTCATATCGTCCCGGGCCACGAACAGGCCGCACAACAGGATCTGCGGCACCACCACGACGGGCATGAACTGGACGGCTTGGAACTCGGTGCGGGCGAAGGCCGAGCACAGCAAGCCCAGCGCAACTCCCAGGACGGCATTGATGACGGCGATCAAGACCACCAGGCCAGGGCTTCCCTTGATGTCAAGGTCAAAAATCCAGTAGGCAACAGCGGTAGCCACCAATGATTGCAACGCGGCCATGATGGAGAAGGCAATCGCGTACCCGAACAGAAGATCAGCCTTGTGGATGGGCGTGGTCAGGAGACGTTCCAGCGTTCCGGATGTCCGTTCCCGCAGCATGGTGATGGAGGTGACCAGGAACATCACCACGAACGGGAAGATGGCCAGCATCATCAGGCCTACACGGTCGAAGGTCCGCGGAAATCCCGGAGGCAGGGTCTCGTTCTCGAAGAGGAAATAGACGGCCGTAAGCAGAAGCGCGGGGACCACCAGGATCAGCCCGACGCTGCGGTGGTCGTGCCGCAGCTGGCCCAGGACGCGGGCGGTCGTGGCGAGGGTCATGCGGAGATTCATGATGCCACCGGGCTTTCTTCCTGGCCGCGGTCTGCGGCTTTGATGATGGTCAGGAAGGCCCGCTCCAGGTCACTGCTGTGCCCGCGTTCAGCCAGTTCGGCGGGGGAAAGCCGGGCCAGCAGCAGCCCGTCGCGCAGCAGGAGCAGTGACGAGCAATGGGAGGCTTCCTCCATGACATGGCTGGACACCAGCAGAGTTGTTCCAGCCGCTGCCATGGTGGCGAAGCGCTCCCATAGTTCGGCGCGCAGCACAGGATCGAGTCCCACCGTAGGCTCGTCGAGGACCAGCAGCTTTGGGTGCGCAACCAGTGCACACGCCAGGGAAACACGGCTGAATTGCCCACCGGACAAATCCGCCGCCTTCTGTCGGGCAAAGGATTCGAGTCCGACGGCGGCAATCGCCTCCGCGGCGTCGGCCGCCGTCGCGCCGTGCATGGCACCGAAATAGCGGACGTTCGCTTCGACGCTGAGGTCCGGATAGACGCTGGCACCCTGGGTGACATATCCGACGTCGTGCCTCAGCGGCGCGCTGCCGGCGGGCCGGCCGAGTACGGTGAGGTTTCCCCTCGTGATCCGCTGGACACCGACGATCGCCCGTATGAGCGTTGTCTTGCCGCTGCCGGAGGGGCCAAGCAAGCCAGTGATCCGGCCGGAGTCCACAGTGAAATCAAGGCCCCGGAGGATCGTGGTTCGTGAGCGGGAGACGTGAAGGCCGTCTGCTTCAATGGCCGCTGGAAGGGGTGACATGCGGGCCTCCGATGGCTCCATTAATTCACCAACTGATGAAATAAAGGTAAATCCGCGCACATGCGCGGTCAACAGTCCGGCAACGCCTGGCGCCACCAATCCTTGAAAATGTGTCCGCTATCACATAGGTTCTTCCCAAGCCGTGTCGTTGGGGTACGGGTGGCACCAGGGGGAATCATGCTTAACACCTTGCAGGGCGTCGTCGGCGCCATCGCCACCCGTAAGTTCGGCAGTGACCAATGCTTCCCAGTCGCAGGCGATCCCGTTCCGCTGGAGGGTACGGCGATCTAGTTCCCGGACAGAGTCTGCGGCCGGCCGGCCGCTGAGCCACGCCATCGCAGGATGACCAGCCCATGAGGGCCAGGGGCTTCCACACGCGACGGCGTGGCTCTTCTGTGTGTGGGCACCCGGTAGATTAGTAGGCAGTTGTTTTTGCCACATCTGCCATAGAAACGGATACGTACCCGTGGTCCTTCGCCTTTCCCAGTTGTTCCTGCGCACCTTGCGTGAAGATCCCGTTGACGCTGAGGTCGCCAGCCACAAGCTCCTGGTCCGTGCCGGCTACATCCGCCGCGCAGCACCGGGTATCTACACGTGGTTGCCGCTGGGCCTCAGCGTCCTGCGCAAGGTGGAGGACATCATCCGCCAGGAGATGTCCGCCATCGGTGCCCAGGAAGTCCACTTCCCCGCGTTGCTGCCCCGCGAGCCGTATGAGGCAACCAACCGCTGGACCGAATACGGCGAGGGCCTGTTCCGCCTGCAGGACCGCAAGGGCGCTGACTACCTCCTCGCCCCCACGCATGAGGAGATGTTCACGCTCCTGGTGAAGGACCTGTACTCCTCGTACAAGGACCTCCCGCTCAGCCTGTACCAGATCCAGAACAAATACCGCGATGAAGCACGCCCCCGGGCAGGCCTCCTCCGCGGCCGCGAGTTCATCATGAAGGACTCCTACTCCTTTGACGTCGACGACGCCGGCCTGGACGCAAGCTACGCTGCACACCGGGCGGCGTACCTGAAGATTTTCGAGCGCCTGGGCCTGGAGGTCATCCCCGTGGCGGCCACGGCCGGAGCCATGGGTGGGTCCAAGAGTGAAGAATTCCTGTTCCCCACCGAGATCGGCGAAGACACTTTCGTGCGCTCGGCGGGCGGCTATTACGCCAACGTCGAGGCCGTAACCACTGTTGTCCCCGAGGACATCGACTTCACCAACGCGCCGGCCGCCCAAGTCCTGGACACGCCGAACACGCCCACCATCGATACCCTCGTCGACGCAGCCAACCAGTTGGCCCCGCGCAGTGAGTCCGACGGCGGTGCCTGGACTGCCGCTGACACACTCAAGAATGTCGTCCTCGCCGTCACGCTTCCCACCGGTGAGCGCCAGATTGTTGTTATCGGCGTTCCCGGCGACCGTGGGGTGGACCTCAAGCGCGTGGAAGCCAACATCGGCTCCCACCTGCCCATCGCCGGTGAAATCGGCCTTGAGGCTGCCAACGAAGAAGACCTCAAGAAGCTGCCGTGGCTGGTCAAGGGCTACATCGGCCCCGGCCTGTCCCTTGACGAGCCTGTCCTTGGCCTTGAAGGTTCCTCCAAGGTGCTCTTCCTGGTGGACCCCCGCGTCGTCTCCGGCACCAGTTGGGTCACCGGCGCCAACGCTGAGGGCAAGCACGTCTTCGGGCTGGTTGCAGGCCGTGACTTCACATGGGACGGCGTCATCGAGAGCACCGACGTGCGCGCCGGCGATCCCGCACCGGACGGCTCCGGTCCCTTGGAGACCGCTCGTGGCATCGAAATGGGCCACATCTTCCAGCTGGGCCGCAAGTACGCCGAGGCCCTTGACCTGAAGGTCCTGGACCAGAACGGCAAGCAGGTAGTAGTCACCATGGGCTCCTACGGAGTGGGTGTGACGCGTGCCGTCGCCGCCTTGGCCGAGGCCAACCATGATGACAGGGGCCTCGTGTGGCCGCGCTCGGTGGCTCCGGCGGACGTCCACGTGGTGGCTGTCGGCCGTGGCGATGAGATTTTCGAAGCCGCTGAAAAGCTCTCCGCAGAGCTCGAAGCTGCCGGCCTGGATGTTATCTTCGATGACCGCCCCAAGGTCTCACCGGGCGTCAAGTTCGGCGATGCCGAGCTGGTGGGCGTACCCACCATCCTGGCCGTTGGCCGGGGCCTCGTGGATGGCGTCGTCGAAATCAAGGACCGCCGCAGCGGCGAAGCCGAGAACATCCCGGTGGACAAGGCCGTGGATTACGTGGTCAACGCCGTACGAAACCGGTGATTTCCGGCTTCGAATCGATCCAGCTCACCACCCTCATCCTGATTGTGGTGGCTGGATTCGCCGCCGGTTGGGTTGACGCCGTGGTAGGGGGCGGGGGACTGATCCAGCTCCCCGCCCTGCTGCTGGTTCCGGGCATCACGCCGGTGCAGGCCTTGGCCACCAACAAAATGGGGTCCATTTTCGGCACCACCACCAGTGCTGTGACCTACTACCGCCGCGTTGGGCCCGACCTCAAGACCGCCATTCCCATGGCGGTCATCGCGTTGGCGGGAAGCTTCGGCGGAGCCATCCTGGCTGCCTCCCTGCCGGCCAGCGTTTTCAAGCCGATCATCGTCGTGGCGTTGATCGCCGTCGCAGTCTTTACCGCCTTGCGTCCCCGCGCGGGCGAACTGACGGCCCTCCGCCACGACGGTCACAAGCACTACGTCGTGGCCTGCCTCATCGGCGCCGTCATCGGCTTCTACGACGGCCTGATCGGCCCCGGTACAGGCTCGTTCCTGGTGATCGCGCTGGTGTCAGCCATGGGTTACGCCTTCCTTGAGGCCAGCGCCAAGGCGAAGATCGTGAACATGGCTACCAACGCAGGAGCTTTGATCTTCTTCCTCCCGCACGGCTCCCTGCTGTGGGGCGTGGGTCTGGTCCTGGGCCTGGCGAACATGGCCGGCGGCTACTTGGGTGCCCGCACCGCAGTGGCCAGGGGGAGCGGCTTCGTCCGCATCGTGTTCCTGATCGTGGTGGCCGCGCTGATCATCAAGCTTGGCGTGGACGTCTGGAATGAGAACGTCGCGGCCTAGACCTGTCGCGGTCCAGGCCTGTCGCGGGCGGCGTCAGATGAAGCTTCCGCTGGCATTGGCCAAGGACGTCAGGCCACGCACGACGGCGTGCGGCACCAAGGCGCTCGACGCCGGGTTGTCGGGGGATGCCTCGTTGGTGACGCAGATGTCGAACGTTCCCAGGCTGGTCTCGGCCACCACGTGGTGGGACGTCTGGTGGGCGCCGGGATCCGCGATGAGCACCGCTTCCACCACATCCCACTTTCCCGCTGCCAGGGCCAGCGCGGAGACCACATTGGTGGACTTGGGGAAAGCCCTGATCAGTTCGGAGGGGCCGCCCCGCAGAAGCTCCACGGGCCCGGTGGCTGCGAGGAGCCCTTCCTTCGTTTCCCCATCCATCCACGGCTGGACGAGGGCAGCCGGCAGTTTTCGAGATTCCAAGCTGATGCGGTGAATGGTTCCACCGGTTCTTGCGGCCGTGATCGCATCCATTCCGCCCAACGCTCCGGTGGTCAGGAACGTCCGGCCTGGACCGCGGTCGAGCAGTGTTGTCCGCAAGGAGTCGTCACACAGGGCACCGATCGAGGTGACCAGCAAGTCCTTCCCGGCTGAGATGGTGCGCGGGCCGAACTCAGCCACGGCGGCAACGCCGGCGCACTCCACCAGGACATCAGCCACGTCCAAAGCCTCGTCGAAGCTGAAGCCGGTGCCGGCGTCACCACGCGGCACCACGCCGGCGAGCCGGACGCCGGGGGCAGTTCCGGCGTCGAGCAATTCTGCGATGCGCGAGCCTATGGCCCCGGATCCGATCAGTGCAACGGTGAGTCCCATGGCCTACTGCGCCGTCGCGCCTGGATCGGGAAGCTCATGGGCGGGCGGCAGGTCATCAAGTGTCCGGCCCGCGAGGGTACTGGCAACCCATAGCGAGCGGGCGAGGTCACCGGCGTCCCGGGGAGAAGCGGCATATCCCAAGGCATTGTCCACCTCGCGGGCGATGCTCCATTGGCGGGCAATCTCGGGATCGAGTCCGGCGGCGAGGCTGAAGTCGTGGCAACGCTCCCGCAACGCAGCTTCCGGGGCCGTCGGCGAAAGGTCACGGATACGGTTCCAGAGAACCGGCGCCACGGCGAACTCGGCCTCCCCGATCTGCGGCTGCGGGTCGATGGCGAGGTATTCGCCCCGGTGGGCACGATTGCCGCTGGTGACAGCAAGGATGTTCATGAAATGGAGGTCGGTGTGCACCAGGACATCCCGCCCCGACCGGCGTCCCACTGCACCACGCGTCTGGCACACTTCGAGCGCTGCTTCAAGCAGCCATCTGGGGAAGGGCCGGTCCAGGCGTTCCCACTCCGCCGGAAGCTCATCACTCCACCGCTCGGCAGTTGCGGCAACATGGTCAAAAGCCCGCCATTCAAGGCGCTCGTCGGGTTGGATGGAGAGGTGGCGCACGATGGTGCCCCACGCATCCCTCGCTTCACCCAGCGGAGCGTCATGGAGCCAACGGGAGGCATCGAGGCGTTCGAGGAGCAGCGAGCAACTGGAGGCGTCCGATGCCAGCAAACGGACCGCGCCGCGGCCATTCCAGAGCGCCAGGGCGTGCCGCTCCACCTGTGCTTCGACGTGCGGGAAGGCAATTTTCAAGGCAGCCGGCGTGCCCTCCTGGAGGACGGGCACCACCAAGGCTCCATGGCCGTTCCACGGTTCGGCGCCGGGAGCCAGGTCCACGCTAAGTTGCCAACGATCCAAAGCATCGGAGATCAGCCCCGGAAGGCTGGCCAGCCAGTCGCGTCCCGCGGAGTCGCGGTTGTACCGGGCGTGCAGGTCGCCCGGAATCGGAATCATCGCGTGAAGGGTCACGCGATCAGCCTAACTCTGCGGGAACCCGCGGCTCCTAGAAAACGCCGCTGGCACCCAAGAGCGTTCCCACGGAGAAGGTGGCAGCCAACGCCAAGGCCCCGCCCAACACCACCCGGACAGCGGCGCGGAACCGGGACGCACCACCGATCCAGGCGCCCACGGCCCCTGTGATCGCCAAGGCCAGGAGCACCGCAGCGAAGGTCAGCGGCACACGGAGTTCCGGCGGCGGCAGGAGGATGGCCGCCATAGGAAGGATAGCCCCCAACGTGAAGGCCACCGCGGATGCCAACGCTGCGTTCCACGGGCTGACGATGTCGTCCTCGTGGATATTCAGTTCTGCCGAGAGGTGGGCGGCCAGGGCATCATGTTCGGTGAGTTCCTCAGCAACGGTCCGTGCCGTCGTGGCACTGAGGCCCTTGGATTCGTAGATGGCGGCCAGCTCGTTGAGTTCATCTTCTGGCTGCTCTGCCAGTTCGCGGCGTTCCTTTTCGATCAGGGCCTTCTGGGTGTCGCTCTGGCTGCTGACGGACACGTATTCGCCCAAGGCCATGGAGATGGCTCCACCCACCAGGCCGGCGGTGCCGGCGGCAAGGATGGTGCCGGTGCTGGTCGTGGCACCCGCCACGCCCACCACGATCGCGGCAACGGAGACAATGCCGTCGTTGGCGCCCAAGACGCCGGCGCGCAACCAGTTCAGGCGGTGGGCCAGATCATCCCGGTGGGGTTCGTTCTCATGCGTCGTGGCAGTTTCTGTGGAAGCCATAATCCAAGCCAAGCACCGGTGGGCGGCGTTGACCAGCATGGCTAGGCTGGCCTATCCAGCCCGGGAAGTGACTGGCCCGGACGCGGTGGGCGTCGGCAGGGCAGGCAAGTCACCGGCGTCGAGCTCCAGTCCGGGCAACGCCGGTGTAGCTGCGCCCCATGCCAGGCTCCTGCGGGCAGCGGCCAGGAGGCCGTCCACCGCCCAGGCCCGGGTCCCACCCGTGGAAAGGGCCACCAGGTCCCCCAAGACGGGAAGCGATGACGCTTCCACCAGAGCCAATGACGCCCCGGGATCCTCGGCGAAGCTGTTCGGAAGCCGGTAGCCGGCCTCACTGGCAGGGACGTCCCCGCAGTTGGCGCGGGTCAGTGCCTCGACCTGCTGGAGCAACAGCTCGTGGGTTTCAAGGTCCTTGGCTGCGGAGCCCGAAGCTGTGCTGTC
Source organism: Paenarthrobacter sp. TE4293 (assembly GCF_050435325.1). Lineage (NCBI taxonomy): Bacteria > Bacillati > Actinomycetota > Actinomycetes > Micrococcales > Micrococcaceae > Paenarthrobacter > Paenarthrobacter sp. TE4293. The sequence continues at coordinate 99,810 of NZ_JBNJRY010000009.1, read as the reverse complement.
CAGTCGCTTCAGTGCCACCTGATAGGCGTAGATGGCTTCCTGATGCATGCGGACCGTCGCTGCCAGTGCAGCGTCCGTGGTGGCGGATGTGGGATGCGCTGTGGGACTCACCGACGGGCACGGTGCCGCCGAGGGAGTCGCCGCGGGCACCGTGGCATCCGCTGACGCCTGATCCTTCGGGACGGGGACCTGCCATGCCCTGGCCAGCTTTTCGGCCTGAAGCAGTTGCGCGGACCCCACAGCGGCGAGCAGGCGGGCGATACCGCCGTCGGCCTCGCGGGCGTCCGCCAGCCGCTTCGTTCCACTCGCGGACAATCCCGCGACAAGGGAAGCGCGCGTGGCGTCCGGTGAGCTGCTTGGTGATGCGGACCCGGGGGCGGTGGGCGTTGCGTCGGCAGGGACCAACAGGGCGCGCGCCTGGGTTGTCAGCAAAGTCACAGCGTCACCCGGGAGCGACTTTCCTGCGGCCTGATCTGCCGCTTCAGACAGGGCGGCGGCCGATTCGCGCAGCTGCAACGTGTCCTGGAGCGCGCCGGCGCGGGCCGTTTCGGTGAAGGGGACGGGCGGAGGAGTGCCGGAATCACGGGGGATAAGCACTATTCCGGTGCCCGCCACGAGCAGCGCCACCACGGCAACCAGCACCACCCGGCCCCAAGGGGGTGTTCGTCGTTTTTCGCTTGTCTGCCCGTTCACAACAGACCATGGTGTCACGTGGGCGGCGAACTCCGTGCACCATGTTCCCGGGAAAATCGTTAGGCTAGTAGTCACAACAACATCTATCGGGAGGCGGCGGGCAACGTGAGTGACTCGGAAGCCACGACTTCAACAGACCGTTCTGAATCGAACTCAACGGCCATCCACAACCCGGAAGAGAGCAGGCTCACAGCGCTGCTCGAACCGGCCGTCCTTGCCAGCAGGCTCTACCTCGAGGATGTTTCCATCCACGTTGCCGGTTCACACCGTACGGTCCACATTGTGGTGGACCTTCCGCAGGAGGAAACCGGCGGCGTCAGCCTTGACGCCATTGCGGAGGTCTCGCGCGGGCTGTCCGATATTCTGGACAACGATCCCCACGACGACGGACGCCCTTACGACCTCGAGGTTTCTTCGCCTGGCGTCGGCCGCCCCTTGACAGAGCCCCGCCACTGGCACCGGGCGCGGGGTCGGATGGTCAGGGTCAACGTCATCCAGGGTGAGAACCTCCTGGGCCGCATTGCCTCAGTGGAGGACGACGCCGTGACTCTGATCCCCGAGCACGAGGTCAAAAAGGGCATGAAGCCAAAACAGGGCGACCCCATCACTATTCCTTTCGACAGGATCCGCCAAGGAAAAGTCGAGATTGAATTCAGCCACCTCCACGAGGCTGCGCTGGAAGACGAGCACAACGGACCTTCTGAGGAGGCCTAATGGATATTGACATGAGCGCACTGAGACTCCTGGAGCGTGAGCGTGAAATCCCGCTGGATCTCCTGATTCCCACCATTGAGCAGGCCTTGCTGGTGGCGTACCACAAGACGCCGGGCGCCTTCGAGAAGGCTCGTGCAGAGTTGGACCGCAAGAGCGGCCACGTGACCATCTGGGCCACCGAGATCGACGACGATGGCGAGCCCATCGGCGAGTTCGAAGACACCCCGGCCGGTTTTGGCCGTATCGCAGCCAGCACCGCCCGCCAGATCATCCTCCAGCGTCTTCGTGACGTGGAGGACGACAACGTGCTGGGTGAGTTCAAGGGCCGTGAAGGCGAACTGGTTGCCGGCATGATCCAGCAGGGCAACAACCCGCACATGATCCAGGTCAATCTTGGAGCTGTTGAGGCGCTGCTGCCGCCGCCCGAGCAGGTGCCGGGTGAGAAGTACCTCCACGGAAGCCGCCTGCGCGCCTTCGTTGTGGATGTCCACCGTGGCGCCAAGGGACCCTCCATCACCCTGTCCCGCTCGCACCCCGGACTGGTTCGCAAGCTGTTCGAACTGGAAGTTCCCGAGATCGCGGACCACTCCGTTGAGATCGTGGCGCTTGCCCGTGAAGCCGGCCACCGCACCAAGATTGCCGTCAAAGCCAACACTCCCGGCGTCAATGCCAAGGGTGCCTGCATCGGCGAAATGGGTTCACGTGTCCGCGCTGTCATGACGGAACTGAACGACGAAAAGATCGACATCGTCGATTTCAGCGACGACCCGGCTACCTTTATCGCCAACTCGCTGTCGCCGTCCCGAGTGAATTCGGTCACTATCACCGATGAAGCAACCCGATCGGCGCGCGTGGTGGTTCCCGATTACCAGCTTTCGCTGGCGATCGGCAAGGAAGGCCAGAACGCGCGGCTTGCTGCCAAGCTGACCGGCTGGCGGATCGATATTGTTTCCGACGCCGCCCCGGCAAAGGTCGACTAACAGTCCAATCGGCGGTTGATGCCGCCGGTTCCGCGCCGCGCTGGCCTCACCCCCGGTTTCGGGAGTGCGGGGCCGGGGGGCTAGACTAGATGGAACCGGGCTTACGTCCGGTATCCGCGCGCTTTGGCGTGCCTCAGCTGCGTTTGCAGGACCGGGGCCCGTCGGGCGCCAGTAGCGTAAGGCAGGTTGGACACGTCGTGGCTGAACTGCTCGAACATGGCCATGGGCCTGTTCGCACCTGCATCGGATGCCGGAAGCAAGGCTCCCGGTCCGAGCTTGTCCGGCTGGTCGCCCAAGGCAGCGGTTCGTCCGCCGTTCTGGTGGATGAACGACGCCGGATGGCCGGCAGGGGTGCGTGGCTGCACCCCAGCGAAAAGTGCTTGGCATTGGCGATCAAGCGGCGCGCTTTCGGAAGGGCCCTTGCGGGTGCCGCCGAAACGGGCGCCGTCGAACGTTACCTGATGACGGGCACGCCACTTGCAGGGGCCAAGGCCTCCGCAGGAAAACCGTCCAAACCTGAAAGCGGGTCAGAAAACTGATGGAAACCCGATGAGTTCCCAGCGATGAGTGCGTAACGATGACAACTTTGTTGCGCTCTGCAATGGGCCTTTCAATCGCGCAAGCGGCGAAGGCCCGCAGTAAGAAGTAGACGGTTCGTGCCTGGCTCGGTGCGGACCGAGACAGGAGAAATGTGGCCAAGGTCCGCGTACATGAGCTCGCCAAAGAGCTCGGTATTACTTCCAAAGATGCAGTAACCAAACTGCAGGAATTGGGCGAATTCGTTCGCTCCGCCTCGTCAACCATCGAGGCCCCCGTCGTGAAGAAGCTTCGCGACGCTTACCCGGGTGCCGGCGCAGCCAAGGCTGCCGCGCCTGCAGCCGCTCCGGCGGCAACCCGTCCCGCAGCATCCCGACCGGCCGCTCCGGCTCCGGGTCCCGCAGCACCGAAGGCGCCGTCCCCGGCGCCTGCTGCTCCTGCTCCGGCAGCCCCCGCTCCGGCGGCCCCCGCTCCGGTAGCACCCGCGGCTCCGGCCGCATCCACCCCGGTCTCGGCAAAGCCCGGTGCCCGTCCTGCTCCCAAGGCAGAGACCCCGGCTCCGGCGCGTCAAGGTGGCCAGGCTCCCCGTCCCGGCGGTCCCCGTCCGGGCAACAACCCGTTTGCTACGTCGCAGGGCATGCCCCGTGGCCGTGGTGGCGACGGAGACCGTCCGCCGCGTCCGGGCAACAACCCGTTCGCTCCGTCGCAGGGCATGCCCCGCGGTGAGCGCCGCAATGACGGCGAACGCCCCGGTGGTCCCCGCCCCGCTGCCGGCGCAGGCGGTCCCCGTCCTGCAGCAGGAACCGGTGGTCCCCGTCCGGGCGCCCCGCGTCCGGGTGCACCCCGTCCGGGCGCTCCGCGTCCTGCCGGCGGTCCCGGTGGCGGAAACCGTCCTACTCCGGGCATGATGCCCAACCGTACTGAGCGTCCGGCTCCGGGCGGCGCAGGTCGTCCGGGTGGCGCAGGCCGTCCCGGCGGCGGTCCGGGTCGTCCCGGTGGCGCACCCGGTGCAGGTACCGGTGGCGGAGCTCCCGCCGGCGGTGGCTTTGGCAAGGGTGGCCGCGGTCGCGGTGGAACCCAGGGTGCCTTCGGCAAGGGCGGCGCCGGTCGTGGCAAGCAGCGCAAGTCGAAGCGTGCAAAGCGCCAGGAACTGGAGCAGATGAGTGCTCCGTCGCTGGGCGGCGTATCGGTACCCCGCGGCGATGGCGAGACCATCATCCGCCTGCGTCGCGGCTCGTCCATCACGGACTTTGCCGAGAAGATTGATGCGAACCCCGCATCGCTCGTGACCGTGCTGTTCCACCTCGGTGAAATGGCCACGGCTACGCAGTCCCTGGACGAGGACACCTTTGGCCTGCTCGGCGCCGAACTCGGCTACAAGCTCCAGGTTGTTTCGCCGGAAGACGAAGAGCGCGAACTGCTTGACCAGTTCGACATCAACATCCAGGACGAGCTCGACGCCGAAGGCGACGACGTCCTGGAGCCCCGCGCACCGGTTGTCACCGTCATGGGTCACGTTGACCACGGTAAGACCCGCCTGCTTGACGCGATCCGCAACTCCAACGTTGTGGCCGGCGAGCACGGTGGCATTACCCAGCACATCGGTGCCTACCAGATCAGCCATGTCCACGAGGGCACGGCACGCGACATCACCTTCATTGACACCCCTGGTCACGAGGCCTTCACGGCCATGCGTGCACGTGGTGCCAAGGTCACCGACATCGCGATCCTGGTTGTTGCAGCTGATGACGGCGTCATGCCGCAGACAGTGGAAGCTCTCAACCACGCCCAGGCAGCCAACGTGCCGATCGTCGTCGCAGTGAACAAGATCGACAAGGAAGGCGCCAACCCTGACAAGGTCAAGGGCCAGCTGACTGAGTACGGCCTGGTTCCCGAAGAATACGGTGGCGACACCATGTTCGTTGAGGTCTCTGCACGTCAGAACCTCAACATCGACGAACTGATCGACGCTGTCCTGCTGACGGCCGACGCTGCTCTGGATCTGCGCGCCAACCCGGACAAGGACGCTCGAGGCATTGCCATCGAAGCGAACCTCGACAAGGGCCGCGGTGCGGTTGCTACCGTCCTGGTGCAGTCCGGAACCCTGGCAGTTGGCGACACGATCGTGGCCGGTACGGCTCACGGCCGCGTTCGCGCCATGTTCGACGAGAACGGCGAGGCGCTCGATGTCGCACTGCCGTCCCGTCCGGTCCAGGTCCTCGGCCTGTCCAACGTGCCGCGTGCAGGTGACACCTTCCTGGTGACGCCGGACGAGCGTACGGCCCGCCAGATCGCCGAGAAGCGTGAAGCTGCCGACCGCAACGCCGCACTGGCCAAGCGTCGCAAGCGCATCAGCCTGGAAGACTTCGACCAGGCCGTTGCCGAAGGCAAGATCGACACCCTCAACCTCATCCTCAAGGGTGACGTATCCGGTGCCGTGGAAGCCCTCGAAGACGCCTTGCTCAAGATCGACGTCGGAGACGACGACGTTCAGCTCCGTGTCATCCACCGCGGTGTGGGTGCCATCACGCAGAACGACGTCAACCTCGCTACGGTGGACAACGCCATCATCATCGGCTTCAACGTCAAGCCGGCCGAGCGCGTTGCTGAGCTGGCCGACCGTGAAGGCGTGGATATGCGCTTCTACTCGGTCATCTACGCAGCAATCGATGACATTGAGATGGCTCTCAAGGGCATGCTCAAGCCGGAGTACGAAGAAGTCCAGCTCGGCACTGCCGAAGTCCGCGAAGTCTTCCGTTCCTCCAAGTTCGGCAACATCGCAGGCTCGATCGTCCGCTCGGGCATCATCCGCCGTAACAGCAAGGCACGTGTCAGCCGCGACGGCAAGGTCATCGGTGACAACCTCACCGTTGAGACGCTCAAGCGCTTCAAGGATGACGCAACCGAAGTCCGGACGGACTTCGAGTGTGGTATCGGTCTTGGCTCCTTCAATGACATCACTGAAGGCGACATCATCGAGACCTTCGAAATGCGCGAAAAGCCGCGCGTCTAGGTTCCGTTTGGAGCGGGTCCGTCGGGTAGCCCCGGCGGACCCGTTCCGTCCCCGTTTCTACTTTCCAGGAGGAAGTCATGGCCGATCCCGCACGCGCTGCCAAGCTGGCACAGCGGATCAAGGTCGTCGTCGCGGAAGCGCTCGGACGTCGCGTCAAGGATCCGCGTGTCGAGTCCATCACGATCACCGACGCCCGCGTCACCAACGACCTTCAGCACGCAACCATCTACTACACCGTATTCGGTGACGAAGTAGCCCACGCCGATGCCGCCCGTGCCTTGGAAAAGGCCAAGGGTGTGCTGCGGCAGGAAGTCGGCCGCAACATCACCGTCCGGTTGACCCCGACGCTTGAGTTTGTTGCGGACCAGATTCCGGTCAATGCCTCCAACCTCGAGGAGTTGCTGCGCGAAGCCAAGCGCCGCGATGCCGAGGTGGCCGCATTGGCTGCCAGCGCCAAGCACGCAGGCGAGGCCGACCCCTACAAGGGCGACGCCCCGGAGGACATCGACGAAGACGACTTCGACGAAGAGGACACTGACCTCTCCGGCGACAACGAACTCGACGAAGACGCCAACCGCTAAAACTTCAGAGGTTTTGTACAGCTCATGCCCCTAAGACTGCGTTTTAGGGGCATGAGCTGTATTCAAACTCGTTAGGATCAGAGCATGTCGGCGCACAGTACACAGCAACGTGATGAATACCTGAACCGTGCCATCAGCCTTGCGGTGCAGAACGTTTCCGACGGCGGCGGTCCCTTCGGCGCCGTCGTGGTCACCCCCGACGGTGCTGTGCATGAGGGAGTCAACCGGGTAACACGCGACCACGATCCCACGGCCCACGCAGAAGTCGTGGCGATACGCCGGGCGGCCGCGGCAACACAAAGGTTCGACCTCAGCGGTTCCGTATTGTATGCCAGCTGTGAGCCCTGCCCGTTGTGTTTGTCCGCAACGCTCTGGGCCAGGATCGGCCAGGTCTACTTCGCGGCGGACAGGCACGGTGCCGCCAGGGCGGGTTTCGACGACGCAGTGTTCTATGAGTACTTTGCCGGCAGCAGGCCGGAGCTGCTCCCGGTGGAACACGCTGAATTGGCTGCCTCCGATGACCCTTTCGAGGCCTGGCGGCACCACACCCGCCGGACCGCGTATTGAGCACTCCGTCACCGGAGCGACCGCGCACTAAACCTTCGCCGGAAGCCGGCCAACGCCGTCGAGCAGGTCCGGCTGCCCGCCGCAGAGGGCGATCCTGATCCAGCCCTCACCGATCGAGCCGAACGCCGTTCCCGGGGCGAACGACACACCGGAATCCGCCAGGAACTTGCGAACCCAGGTGCGGACATCGCCGTCGCTGACATGGGACACGTCCGCCCACAAGTAGAACGCTCCTTGTGCTCCCAGGAACGGAATGCCTTTCTCCGACAGCACAGCTGACGCCGCGTCCCGGTTGCTCCGGTAATGCCCGCGCGCCCGGGAGACGTAGTCCTGAGGCCCTGTCAGCGCAGCTAGTGCCGCGTACTGCGAAGGAGACGCAACGCAGGACACGATGGACTCCATGACGTTGTTCATCTTCTGCTCCAACCCCGGCGGACAGATCAAGGCACCGATCCGCAGGCCCGTCAGGCCGTACGTCTTGGACAGGGTCAGGGAGGTGAACACGCGGGCTTCGCCAGGAACGTCGCTGTCGAAGCGGGCAGGGCTGACATGGGGGACATCGAAGGTGAAAGCCTCATAGCATTCGTCCGAAATGATCCAGAGGTCATGCCGCACTGCCAGTTTTACCAGCCGGCGCGTGGCTTCTTCACTGATGACGGCGCCCAGGGGGTTGGAGGGAGAGTTCAGCACCAACACCTTGGTACGAGGTGTGATGAGGGCCTCGATGTCCTCGATATGCGGCTGGAAGTCGTTCTGCGGGTACAGCGGATACTGTACGGGAACGGCATGCAGGAGGCGGCTGGTCATGCCGAAGGTGGGATAGCCGGGGTTGGGAATGAGGATTTCATCTCCGGGGGAGAGCAGAAGGCTCATGGCGAAATGCAGGCCCTGCTGGGCGCCGTCCACCACATAGACCCGTTCAGCGCCCATGTCCACGCCCTGCTGTTCCCGGAAGCGGGCCGCGAAGGCCTCACGGAGCGCGGGAATCCCGGCGTTCGGTGTGTAGTTGGTCTCATCCCGGTCCAGGCAGGCAATGCCCGCGTCCAGAACGTGGCGTGGCAGCGCAAAGCCCGGCTCGCCGATGCTGAGCACGATCGCCCCGGGTGTCGCCCAGGCGGCTTCGGTGATCTCACGGATTTGGTTCACGGGGACATCGCGCACGTGCGGGGCAAGCTCAGGCATGGGAGCCATCCTAGCCACCCATATACTGGTAAGCGTGCTTTCTGGACTGGTAATCGTTGACAAACCGCAGGGATGGACCAGCCACGATGTGGTTGGCCGGATGCGGCGGCTGGCCGGTACCCGGAAAGTGGGGCACGCCGGGACGCTCGATCCCATGGCGACAGGCGTGTTGGTCCTGGGCATCAACAAGGCCACCCGCCTGCTGACCTACATCGTGGGGACGTCCAAGACGTACACGGCTACCATCAGGCTCGGCGAAACCACCATCACCGACGACGCCGAGGGCGAGGTCACGGAGGCGCGCAGCGCGGCGGGAGTCACCGACGAGGCCATCGCCGCCGGTGTGGCCGCCCTGACAGGGCCCATCCAGCAGGTGCCCAGCAGCGTCAGCGCCATCAAAGTCAACGGTGAGCGCTCCTATGCCCGTGTCCGCTCGGGCGAGGAAGTCAAGCTCGCGGCCCGACCTGTCACCATCCACCGCTTCGACATCCACTCCACCAGAAGGATCGACGGCGGCAGGGTAGTTGACGTCGACGTCACCGTGGAATGTTCTTCCGGCACGTACATCAGGGCCCTCGCCCGCGACCTCGGCAATGGCCTGGGCGTCGGCGGACACCTCACGGCCTTGCGCAGGACCCAGGTTGGTCCGTACACGCTGGACCAGGCGCGGACCTTGGACGAGTTGGCAGAAGAACTCAAGGTGTTGGAGATGTCCCTGGCCGCGCGGTCGCTCATGCCCAACCGGGAGTTGAGCGACGAAGAAACGACCGAGATCTCCTTCGGCCGCAGGATTGCTGCCGGCCCCGGAGCAGGAACGCCGGAGGCAGCTACGGCCGAAAAGCCTGCTGCAGCGTTCGCGCCCTCGGGGGAGTTGGTAGCGCTGCTGGCGGATTCCGGAAGCTTCGCCAAACCGGTGCTCGTCTTTGCGCCCGGAACCGGGACGGGTTCCGGAACCGCGACAGGACAGGCAAAGTAGCCATGGACGGATACTTCTACGCCCTCCTGATTGTCGGACTGGTGTCGACGATCATGTGCCTCGTTGCCGGCTTGATGAAGAAACCACCGAACGATCCCACCATCTTCTCCGTTCTTGCTGTTGAACTGGTACTTCTGGTGTATTTGGTGGGCTCGATCGTCCGGGTAGCGATGGGCGAGCAGATCGCCGGTGAAACCTGGGAATTCTGGGGCTACCTGGCGACGGCACTCCTGATCCCGCTGGGGGCCGTTTATTGGGCCATCCTTGAACGAACCCGCTGGAGCAATTTCGTCCTGGCGGCAGTGGGTGTCACGGTGCTCGTGATGGGTGCCCGCATGAACCAGATCTGGTACTGATTTTGAAGGAAGAACATAACGTGACTGGAACTGAGACAAATCCGGCGAGCCAGCAGCCGGAGCAGAAGGACACCCGGAACACGGGTCCGGGCCGCCTGTTGATCGCGGTCTATGCGGTGTTCGCGCTGTCGGCGACAGCGCGTGCCGGTTACCAGATCGCCACCAAGTTCGCCGAAGCGCCGCTGGCGCACATCCTCTCGGCGTTCGCCGCCGTCGTCTATATCGTGGCGACTGTTTCCCTGGCCAAGCAGGGCCGCACCTGGTTCAAGGTTTCCGTGGCAGCAGTGCTCACGGAGTTGATCGGCGTGTTGGTCGTGGGAGCGATAAGCCTCTTCGATCCGGTGGCCTTCCCGCACGACACCGTATGGTCGCTGTTCGGCCGGGGCTATGGCTTCGTCCCCCTGGTCCTGCCGATCCTCGGACTCCTGTGGCTTAACAAGCGCCGGCCGTCCTAAGCCAGCTGCCCTTGCGGGTAACCTTAGAATGTTCCGGCGCCGGGAGGTTGCCGGGCAGAACGAATATCTGCAGTAAAAGGCGAGGTTGATGGTCCACATCTGGAACGATCCCACCGAAGTCCCCAAGGACTTCGGACCTACTGTCGTTACCATCGGGAACTTTGACGGCGTCCATCGCGGCCACCAGCACGTCTTGTCGCAAGTGACCGATACCGCCAAGCGCCACAACATCCCGTCGGTCGCGGTGACCTTCGATCCACACCCTGCCCAGGTCCACCGGCCGGATTCGGCTCCCGAGCTGATCATGGGACTCCAGGACAAGCTGGAGGCCTTGGCGGAAACCGGCGTTGATGCAGTGCTGGTGATGAAGTACTCACTGGACCTGGCGGCGATGACGCCCTTGGAGTTCGTCCGCGAGGTCCTTCTGGACGGGCTCCACGCGGCGCACCTGGTGGTCGGCCACGATCTGCGTTTCGGCGCCGGCAACGCCGGTGATGTGGTCACCATGCAGGAACTGGGCGACCAGCTCGGCTTCGGCGTCCAGGTGGTCAATGAGTTCGGCGCAGGAGGCTTTCCGGTCCACGACGACGGGGACACGGACCGCCGCTGTTCCTCCACCTGGGTGAGGGAAGCCTTGTCCGAAGGGGATGTGGTGACCGCTGCCGCAGTTTTGGGTCGGCCCCACCGCATGCGTGGCGAAGTGGTGCACGGCGCAGCCCGCGGCCGCGATCTCGGGTTCCCCACGGCCAACCTTGCCCACGATTCGACGGGGTACGTTCCGGCAGACGGCATCTACGCGGGCTGGTTGATTGACCAGGCCGGCACCCGGTGGCCGGCCGCAATTTCCGTGGGATCCAATCCGACTTTCGACGGCGTCAGCCGCCAGGTCGAAGCCCACGTGATCGACCGTCCGGAAGAAAACGTGGAGGACTTCGACCTCTATGGGCAGACCGTTGCCGTTGAATTTACCCAGCGCCTGCGCGGTATGGTGGCCTACCGTGGACCCGAGGCGTTGGTGGAACAAATGTGCCTGGACGTGGCCCAGGCGCATGAGCTGCTGGGCCAGGGTTAGGCGCATTTCGACAACACTGCTGACCTGCCGGTAAACTGGTCAGTGGATCCGGCTGCAGTCCGTGGCGGCTGGACCTGTTTTTGTGTGCGGCAACGTACCAAGGACAACCCGTCAGCGAGGCGCTGCACCGGGAGGCACGGCACAACTCTAGGAGTTCACGTGGCACTTGAAGCCGCTGTAAAGCAGTCCATCATCAAGGAATACGCAACCTCTGAAGGCGACACCGGTTCGCCCGAGGTCCAGGTTGCAGTCCTGACCCAGCGGATCAAGGATCTGACTGAGCACATGAAGGAGCACAAGCACGACTTCCACACCCAGCGCGGTTTGCTGGCCATGGTTGGTCGTCGCAAGCGCATGCTGACCTACCTGAAGAACACCGACATTGCCCGCTACCGTTCGCTCATCGAGCGCCTCGGCCTGCGTCGCTAGTCTGCCTTTAGGGGCGGCCCGGTCCCTCGCGGAACGGGCCGCCTTCTTCAAAAACAACTAAAAACAGGAATCAACCGCATCGCGCATTCGCGGTCCTCGGTAGTGATTCCCGGGAAAACCATCTCCGCTGATGGGGCCCGTGGATCTCGATCGATGACCGGGTGTCGTACAGGCCAGGAAAAAAGAAGAGGCCTGGGTTGATGCGGCGGACTTCCGCTAACAGAAACGGAGGTGACTCTCTATGGAGGGTCCCGAAATCCAGTTCTCCGAAGCCATTATCGACAACGGCCGTTTCGGCAAGCGCGTCATTCGCTTCGAAACAGGCCGCCTTGCCAAGCAGGCAGCCGGCGCGTCGATGGTTTACATCGACGAAGACACCGCCCTGCTTTCCGCAACCACCGCAGGCAAGCAGCCGCGCGAAGGTTTCGACTTCTTCCCGCTGACGGTTGACGTTGAAGAGCGCATGTACGCTGCCGGCCGTATCCCGGGTTCGTTCTTCCGCCGCGAAGGCCGCCCGTCCACCGAAGCCATCCTGGCTTGCCGCCTCATGGACCGCCCGCTGCGCCCCGCCTTCGTCAAGGGCCTGCGCAACGAGGTCCAGATCGTCGTGACCGTCCTGGCGATCAACCCCGACGAGCTCTACGACGTGGTCGCTATCAACGCGTCCTCGATGTCCACCCAGCTTTCCGGCCTCCCGTTCTCCGGCCCGATCGGTGGCGTCCGCGTTGCCCTCATCGCCGACGAACAGGGTTCGCAGTGGGTTGCTTTCCCAAAGCACTCCCAGCTTGAGAACGCCGTCTTCAACATGGTCGTGGCCGGCCGGGTTGTGTCGGGTGCCGACGGTGACGACGTCGCCATCATGATGGTCGAAGCCGAAGCCACGGACAACTCCTGGAACCTCATCAAGGAACAGGGCGCAACCGCTCCTACCGAAGAGGTTGTTTCCGAGGGCCTCGAGGCTGCCAAGCCGTTCATCAAGGCACTCTGCGAAGCACAGGCGGACCTGGCGGCACGCGCTGCCAAGCCCACCGTTGAGTTCCCGGTCTTCCTGGACTACCAGGACGATGTCTACGCAGCTGTGGAAGCCGCAGCCGCTGACAAACTGGCTGCTGTTTTCCAGATCGCTGACAAGCAGGAGCGCGACAACGCCTCCGACGAGCTCAAGGACGAAGTCCTGGGCGCACTTGCCGGTGACTTCGAAGGCCGCGAGAAGGAACTGTCCGCAGCATTCCGCTCGGTGACCAAGCAGGTCGTCCGCCAGCGCATCCTGAAGGACCAGGTCCGCATCGACGGCCGTGGCCTGACGGACATCCGCCAGCTGACCGCCGAGGTAGAGGTTCTGCCCCGCGTTCACGGTTCGGCAATCTTCGAGCGCGGCGAAACCCAGATCATGGGTGTCACCACGCTGAACATGCTCAAGATGGAACAGCAGATCGACTCGTTGTCGCCGGTAACGCGCAAGCGCTACATGCACAACTACAACTTCCCGCCGTACTCCACCGGTGAGACCGGCCGCGTCGGCTCCCCGAAGCGCCGCGAAATCGGCCACGGCGCACTCGCTGAGCGCGCCCTTGTTCCGGTCCTGCCCTCCCGCGAAGAGTTCCCGTACGCCATCCGCCAGGTATCCGAGGCCCTCGGTTCCAACGGTTCGACGTCCATGGGCTCGGTGTGTGCTTCGACGCTGTCCATGCTCAACGCTGGTGTGCCGCTGAAGGCCGCAGTTGCCGGTATCGCCATGGGCCTGGTTTCCGACCAGGTTGACGGCCAGACCCGTTACGCAGCGCTGACCGATATCCTCGGCGCCGAAGATGCCTTCGGTGACATGGACTTCAAGGTTGCCGGTACGTCCGAGTTCGTGACGGCCATCCAGCTGGACACCAAGCTGGATGGCATCCCCGCTTCCGTGCTTGCAGCAGCACTGAAGCAGGCCCGCGAAGCCCGTCTCCACATCCTCGAGGTCATCAACGCAGCGATCGACACCCCGGACGAGCTCTCCGAGTTCGCTCCGCGCGTCATCGCCGTCAAGATCCCCGTGGACAAGATCGGCGAGGTCATCGGCCCCAAGGGCAAGATGATCAACCAGATCCAGGAAGACACCGGCGCGGACATCTCCATCGAAGATGACGGCACGGTCTACATCGGCGCCACCAACGGTCCGTCGGCCGATGCAGCACGGTCCGCGATCAACGCCATCGCCAACCCGCAGGTTCCGGAAATCGGTGAGCGCTACCTGGGCACGGTCGTCAAGACCACCACCTTCGGCGCTTTCGTTTCCTTGACCCCAGGCAAGGACGGCCTGCTGCACATCTCCGAGCTCCGCAAGCTGGCCAATGGCAAGCGCGTGGACAACGTTGATGACGTCGTCTCCGTGGGCCAGAAGGTCCAGGTCGAGATCACCAAGATCGACGACCGCGGAAAGCTCTCCCTCTCCCCGGTTGTGGCCGATGAAGAGGGCGCAGCTTCAGAGGACGCTCCGGCCGAGGCCGCGGAAGAGTCCGCAGAGTAGTCTGTAAGCAGTACACCCGGCGGGGCCGGTGGGCTTGAAAAAGCGCCACCGGCCCTTCCGGCCTTAACCCGAAAACCTGAAACCTGAAAGGCCTTGATGACTGTCGTACCCTTGCCGCTGGAGCAAACACTTCCCGGCGGCGAATTGATCCATGGTGCCGAGGGCGGTTCCGTCGTTCGGCGCTCGGTCCTTCCCGGCGGCGTGCGCGTCCTGACCGAGGCAATGCCCGGCCAGCGTTCGGCCACCATCGGGTTCTGGGTGGCAGTGGGTTCGCGCGACGAAGCGGACGGCCAACATGGTTCCACCCACTTCCTTGAGCACTTGCTGTTCAAGGGCACCAAGCGGCGGACGGCCTTGGAGATTGCCTCGGCCTTTGACGAAGTCGGCGGCGAATCGAATGCGGCCACGGCCAAGGAAAGCACCTGCTACTTCGCCAGGGTCCTGGACACGGACCTTCCCATGGCCATCGACGTCATCGCCGACATGATCACGGGCGCCGTCCTCGATCCTGCGGAACTGGAACAGGAACGCGACGTCATCCTCGAGGAAATCGCCATGGACAGCGACGACCCCACTGACGTTGCCCACGAGAAGTTCGTGGAGGCCGTGCTCGGCAACCACCCCCTGGCCCGCCCCATCGGCGGAACCCCGGACGCCATCAAAGCCGTGGCACGGGATTCGGTATGGGAGCACTACCAGCGCTACTACCGCCCTGAGGAACTGGTGATCACCGCTGCGGGCGGGTTGGATCACGACGTCGTCTGCGACCTCGTCCTCGATGCCCTGACGGCTGCGGGCTGGCAGCTTAACCCTGACGCGGCGCCCGTCGACCGCCGGGGGACCGACCGGGCCGTCATCACCGGGACCTCGGGACTCCACGTCGTCAAGCGTCCCGTGGAGCAGGCCAACATCATCGTGGGCTGCCCCTCGATTGTCGCAACGGATGACCGCCGGTTCGTTATGAGCGTTCTCAACGCCGTCCTGGGTGGCGGAATGTCCTCCAGGCTCTTCCAAGAGATCCGCGAAAAGCGTGGACTGGTGTACTCCACGTACTCCTTCGCGGCAGCCTACGCCGACGCAGGGTATTTCGGCATGTACGCCGGTTGCACGCCGTCCAAGGTCCGGCAGGTGCTGGAACTCCTGGGCGTGGAGCTCGAAAAGCTCGCCAAGGACGGCATCACGGAGGAAGAACTCCGTAAGGCAGTAGGACAACTGAGTGGTGGAATCGTTCTGGCCCTCGAGGACACGGGATCCCGGATGTCCCGGTTGGGCCGGGCAGAACTGGTCTCGGGCGAATTCCAGGACATTGACGAAACCCTGGCCCGGATCCAGGCGGTCACGGTGGAGGAAGTGCAGGAACTCGCCCGCGAACTGGCAGCAGCGCCCCGCACCATCACCGTCGTCGGTCCTTTCGAGGAAACCGAGACATTCGGCCTCTAAGTCTCTGGACTCACGCACCGTCGTCAGGGCAGCATGATCACACGGTGATGATGCTGCCCTGACGACTTTGGAGATGCTATGGATCGGCCCCCTGGCGGTCAAGCTGCCGAACTGTTGCAGGACTTCATAGGTCATTGGCGGGGCATCACGGAGATTGCGGCATCGCCCTGGGGGAGTGCCCGGACTGCCGATGCCGAGGTGGTGTTCAGCAAGGCAGCCGGCGGGTACGCGGTTGTCCAGAGCTACAGGCACCGTGAACCGGATGGCACGCATTTTGAAGGGCACGGCATGTTCACCGTTGACCGTGACCACGGTGACACGCTGTGGTACTACGTCGACAGCCTGGGCAGGGCGCCGGCCAGCCCGGTCCGCGGAGCGTGGAGTGCGGGCACCTTGACCTTGGACAGGCGGACCGCTGACGGCGTGGCCAGGCACACGTTCCGCGTCGACAACGGTGTCCTGGTGCACACTGCCGATCTAAGGCTTGAGGGGACGTCCGACTTCAGTCCGTTGCTGAAGAGTGTCTTCCGTCAGGTCTGACCTTCAGCCTCCGGCAAACGGCGGCAGGACATCGATGACGTCCTCGGCCCCGAGCGGTGCAGCACGGTCCCGCACAGCCACCTCATTGCGGAGGAAGCTGCTCCGCGCCACGATGCGGTCCAGCGTCGGCGTGCCCTCGGGAGGCAATGGACGTTCGACGGCGAGGGCAGCTTCCAGCAGGGCCTCCAGGCTGCTGCCTTCCGGGAGGACATGGCGTTCTTCTTCGACCCCGGCGGCCGCGCGCGCGGCAGCGAAGTAACGGACAAGCAAGGGTTCAGCCTCCGATTGCGCTCATGCTGCGGTCCGGCTGGACGAAGTCCGCTGCGCCGAGACCGGTATGGTCCATGCCGTGGGCCTTGGGTTTGATCCACATGGCGTCCTGCCACCGCTCCGCCAGTTGCTCATCCGTCGCGCCGTCCCGGAGGAGGCCCAGCAGGTCGAACTCTTCGCGGGAGAAGAGGCAACTCATGATCTTGCCCTCGGCGGTGATGCGCGTACGGCGGCAGTCGGAGCAGAACGGCTCGGTGACCGAGGCGATAATGCCGACCGTGCCCAGGACCGGACCGGTGGCCTCGCCGGAAGCTGCGTCCCGGCGTCGTACTTCGAAGCGTTCTGCCGGGGCCCCGTCCCGTGCCCGGGCGTCGGGCCCCAGCACGAAGTCGCGGGAGAGCAACCCGCGGATCTCCGCGGCCGTGATCATGTTGCGCCGGGTCCACCCGTGATCGGCGTCCAGGGGCATCTGTTCGATGAAGCGAAGTTCGTAGCCGCGGCCCAACGCCCACGCGAGAAGGTCCGGTGATTCGGTGTCGTTGATACCGCGCATCAGCACGGCGTTCAGCTTCACCGGACCCAGCCCGGCGGCCCAGGCGGCGTCGACGCCGGCCAGGACACGGTCCAGGAACGGACGCCGGGTGAGTTTGGTGAAGGTCTCCTCATGCAGCGAATCGAGGGAGACGTTGATGCGTGTGAGGCCTGCTGCCTTGAGCGCTGCGGCCTTCTTGTCCAGTCCCACGCCGTTGGTGGTCATGGAGATAGGGAGGTCCGGGTGGTCCTGTCGGATGCCCGAAATGATCTCCACCAGATCAGCACGGACCAACGGCTCGCCGCCGGTCAGGCGAAGCTCGCGCACGCCCAGGGTGTTGACACCGATGCGGACGATCCGGACGATTTCGTCCCGGGTCATCACTGCCTGCTTCGAGAGCCATTCAAGCCCTTCGGCCGGCATGCAGTACGTGCAGCGCAGGTTGCATTTGTCGGTCAGGGACAGGCGCATGTCCGTGGCCCGCCGGCCGTAGCGGTCCAACAAACCCGCAGGCGTGCCTGCCGGCCGCGGGGGCGGGACCGCCGCGGCGCTTTCCTGGCTCCCTGCGGCTTCTCCCGAAGGGATCACCGGTATACCCAGCTGAACACTCATAAAATCAGGCTACGCCACCGGGGCACGATCAGTGACACCGGTTACAGTCCACAGTTCTTACGGATTCCATACGCCGGGGCCATGGACGCCCGTATTGGGTGCCGGGCATCGTCGACGAACCTATGCTGAAAGCGTGACCACTCCTACGGCATCATCAGCGGAACCAGTCAACCGCCGCATCCTCCTGGTCGAAGACGAACAGACGATCGCCGATGTTGTCCGCGACTACCTGCTGCAGGCAGGTTTCCAGGTGGATGTGGCGGGAGATGGCTTCACCGCCCTGCAGATCGCAGCGTCGCGCCAACCCGACCTGGTGATCCTGGACCGCATGCTGCCCGGACTGGACGGCGTCGAGGTGTGCCGTCGGCTCCGTCAAACCATGAGCGTACCGGTGATCATGGTGACGGCACTGGGAACCGAAGATGACCGGATCCTGGGTTTGGAGATGGGAGCGGACGACTACGTCACCAAGCCCTTCTCGCCCCGGGAGCTGGTCCTCCGGGTGAAGTCCGTCCTGCGCCGCAGCATCAAGGAGTTTGCCCCGGAGCCACCAGTGGAAGCCGGAGGAATTGAACTCGATCCCGCCTCCCGGACGGTCGCCCATCGCGGCGTTCCGGTGGCTCTGACGGTGCGTGAGTTCGACCTTCTGGCCTTCCTCATGCGGCGGCCCAACCACGTCTTCAGCCGGGAAGAACTGATCAAGGCGGTGTGGGGCTGGGACTTCGGCGATCTGTCCACAGTCACAGTCCATGTGCGTCGCCTGCGGGAAAAGATCGAAAGCAACCCCACCAAGCCTGAGCTGCTCAAGACGGTCTGGGGCGTGGGCTACCGGTTCGACTCCACCCCCGGCAACCAGCCGGACCAATCCGGTGGCGGGGAGCGTGGCCATGGAGGGCAGTGAGCTATGGACCATCCTCGCCTGGGTCCTGTTCTGGGCCGTGCTGATCGGCGCTGCGACCCTGCTCATCCTTCGTCTGCTGCGCAGGGCCTCTGTCCTGGCGCAGATCTGCCTGGTGGTGGTGGCCACGGTTGCGGTGCTGGTGGCGGGTATGGTCAGTGCCTTCAACGCGATGTTCATCTCCGCCAGGGACCTGGAAGTCATGTGGTACATCCTGGCGGTGGCATCGGCTGTAGCCGTTGCCCTTTCCCTGATGTTGGGTGCGGGTGTCTCCCGCAACGCAGCCCGGTTGGTGGACGCGGCACGGCGGCTCGGCCGTGGCGAGACCCTGGACCACACCACGGGGGAGGGCCGGGGGAGCGCTCCCGCCATGACCTCGGAACTTGCCGGACTCGCCAAGGAACTTGAGGCCAGCAGCCGCAGCCTTGCCGAGTCCAGGGAACGTGAGGCCGCCATCGAAACTGCGCGGCGTGAGCTGGTGTCGTGGATTTCGCATGACCTCCGGACGCCCTTGGCCAGCATGCGCGCCATGACCGAAGCCCTGGAAGACGGTATGGCGTCTGATGTGCCGGGTTATTACCGGAAGATCATCGGACAGACCGAGCAAATGACCGCGATGGTCAATGACCTGCTGGAGCTGTCCAAGATCCAGGCCGGCAGTCTCCGGCTGCGGGCCGAGCCCCTGGATCTATACGACCTCGTCAGCGATGCGTTGTCCGACCTGGCGCCGCTGGCGGCGCAACGTGGCATCAGGCTCGACGGCGGCGGGGAGCGTGAGTGCATGGCCGTCGCCGATGGACCCAGCCTCGCCCGGGCCGTGAGGAACGTCCTGCTCAACGCCATCATCTACAGCCGGCCCGACACCGAGGTCCACGTCAGCGTCGGCCGGGACGGCACCGGGCGGAACGGCGGAAACGCCGTGGTAGCCGTGCAGGACCAGTGCGGCGGCATACCGGATGAGGACCTGCCGCACCTCTTTGAGACGGGCTGGCAGAAAGACCCCGCCCGCATTGCCGCGGATGGACTGCAGGGCAGCTACAGCGGCGCCGGCATCGGACTGAGCATGGTTGCGGGAATCGTGAAGGCCCACGGCGGATCGGTCACCGTGAACAATGTCGACGGCGGCTGCCGGTTTGCGCTGTCCCTCCCCTCAGGATTCCTTCCGGCGGTGACTCCGCCATCGTCCCACCCGGCCACTTCGGTTGCAGACGTGGCCTCGCCTGACCAAAGCCCAGGAGGCGCATCATGACCACGCCCAGCAGTGTCGACCAGCCAGGGCCGCATCCGGACACCCCGGAGGCCGGCACCTCCACGCGGGCACGCGTCCGGCTCCATCCCCGCTGGTGGGCTGCTGCTGCCGGGCTGGCTGCGGGCGGTGCGGGGATTGCTGCCGGCGAATTGACCGCGGGACTGCTGAGCCCCCTGGTTTCGCCGGTCACGGCCCTGGGCGGAGCCGTGATCGATGCCGTGCCTCCCGGGGTGAAGGATCTGGCCGTGCAGTTGTTCGGCATGGCGGACAAGATCGTGCTGATAGCGACCATCGGGATGGTCGCAGGGCTGTTGGCAGCGCTCGCCGGCGTCCTGGAGTATCGCCGCACCGGCTGGGGGCTGGCGCTGGCCGGACTGGCCGGAGCGGCGGGCCTGACCGCCGTCGTCACCCGTGCGCAGGCCGGTCCGCAGGCTGCCCTGGCTCCGATCGTGGCGGCAATCGTTACGATGCTGTTGTTGAGGGCACTCATCCGCCGGCTCGCAACGTGGGCTCCGTCCACCCCAGCGCCGGACAGGCAGGGCGTGGACCCGGCACCTTTGGCCCGGCGAAGCTTCCTGAACGCCCTCGCCGGAACGTCCATCGCCGCCGTCGTGGCCGGAACCGTGACAGGCATCCTCACACGGGCCACCACCGTGGCCTCAGGGTTCCGTGGTTCCATGACCCTCCCGGAGCCCGCAACCCCGCCCCAGGCAATACCCGCAGGTGCAACACTTGCCCTGGACGGCATCAGTCCCCTGGTGACTCCTAATACCGATTTCTACAGGATCGATACAGCCCTGACGGTGCCTGCCATCGACCCGCCTGCATGGAAGCTCAAGGTCACCGGAATGGTGGAGCGGGAGGTCGAAATCGACTTCGCCACGCTTCTCGCCAAACCCATGATCGAGCGGCATGTCACCATCGCCTGCGTGTCCAACAATGTCGGCGGGGACCTCATTGGCAATGCCCTCTGGCTGGGCTGGCCCGTCCGCGAACTCCTTGCCATGGCAGGGCCCAAAGCCGGAGCGGACATGGTGCTGTCAACCAGCAACGACGGATGGACGGCCAGCACGCCTTTGGAGGCGCTCACCGACGACCGCGACGCCCTGGTGGCCGTCGGCATGAACGGCGAACCGCTCCCGCTGGAACACGGCTTCCCGGTGCGGATGATCGTGCCCGGGCTGTACGGATTCGTCTCGGCCACCAAATGGCTCACGGAACTGAAAGTCACCCGCTTCGCCGACGACACCGCGTATTGGACTCCCAGGGGCTGGAGCGATCACGGACCCATCAAAACGCAGTCACGCATCGACGTACCCCGCAGCGGCAGGACGGTCCAGCCGGGCACAGTGCAGTTCGGCGGTGTGGCCTGGGCGCAGCACCGGGGGATCAGCCGCGTGGAGCTCCGGGTCAACCGCGGACCCTGGAAGCAGGCCACCCTTGCGACCGGGATTTCCACGGACACCTGGTATCAGTGGCAACTGGGCCTCGACCTCACCCCCGGGGACTACGAAGTGCAGGTCCGGGCCACCGATACCACGGGCCAGCCGCAGACCGAGGACAAGGCACCCGTGGCTCCGGACGGCGCCACGGGTTATCACACCATCAGCGTCAAGGTGGGCTAAGGCCCTAGTCTGTTTACGTCCGGAGAATTTCCCGGAAGCCAGCGTGTCACTCCAGGAGGTAGTCCGTGCCCAGAACAGTTGCAGCCCATCGCCAGGCTGTGGTGGAACTGCTGGCAGGCGCTGCCACCACCAAGACCACCCACCGTGTGCCGTTGCTCGATGCACTGGGACAGGCGCTCGCCGTCGATCTCTACGCGCCCCTTTCCCTGCCGCCGTTCGCCAACTCCCAGATGGACGGCTTTGCCGTCCGCTCCCAGGACCTTGCCGACGGCGGTGCGCGGCTCCGGGTAGCGGCGCCCGTTCCGGCAGGTGTGGCACCAGCAGCCCTGGCGTCCGGCTTTGCTGCCCCCATCATGACGGGGGCGATGATTCCCGAGGGCGCCGACGCCGTCGTACCCATCGAAAAGGCGACCCCCAACTCCTTCCCCCATCCCACCGCCACGGATGCCGTTGTCGACCTCCCTGCCGTCCTTCCCGGCACCTACGTCCGAACCAGCGGCAGTGACATCGTGAAGGGTGACTTGGCCCTGGCTGCCGGCACCCTGCTGGGACCGGCACAGCTGGGCCTGCTCGCAGCGCTGGGGTTGTCCACTGTTGAGGTCCCTGAAGCATTTCGGGTCCTTTTGGTCACCACCGGCGACGAGGTAGTGGAGCCGGGGAACGAGCTCACGCCCGGAAAGATTTTCGATTCCAACGGGACACTGTTGGAAGCCTCCATGCGCCAAGCCGGGTTGAACGTCATTCGTACGGGCATTTCAGATGACGATCCTTCCAGCCTCCTGAAGGTCCTGCACCATCACACGAAGGAAGCGGACCAGTCCGTGGACGTCATCGTCACCACCGGGGGAGTGAGCAAAGGTGCCTACGAGGTGGTCCGCCAGGCGATGGCCGGCCAGCCGGTTGACTTCCTCCCTGTCGCCATGCAGCCGGGCGGGCCGCAGGGCCTGGGAACCTTCAACGGCGTTCCGTTCCTGGGCTTTCCTGGGAATCCCGTCAGTTGCCTGGTCTCCTTCGAGATGTTCCTTCGGCCCGCCCTTTCCCGGGTTCTGGGAACACCCGCACCGAGGGCCGTTCGCACGGCGTGGTTGGCTGAACCGCTGACGTCCCCGGACGGTAAACACCAGGTCCGGCGCGGCACGGTGGCCAGCGACGGGGTGCTTCGCATGGAAGGCGGCGCGGGATCCCACCTGGTCCATGCCTTGGCGCGCGCCAACGCGCTGGTCCAGATTCCCGGCGACGTCACGGAACTCGCCGCAGGAGCCGAAGTGGAAGTATGGATGCTGTGAAACAAACTCCCGGGACAACAGAACATGCCGGCGGCCTGACGCACCTCAGGCAGGACGGCACCGCCCAGATGGTGGACGTCTCCGCCAAGGCCGTCACCACGCGCCAGGCCACCGCCACGGCAACCGTGCGCACCACCCCCGAAGTGCTGGCCCTGCTGGGCGCGGGGGAACTGCCCAAAGGCGACGCGCTCGCCGTGGCACGCGTCGCGGGGATCATGGCCGCCAAGAAGACCCCGGACCTGATTCCCTTGTGCCATCCGCTGCCGATTTCCAAAGTCACGGTCGACTTCGACCTGGGGACCGATTCGGTGGGAATCCTGGCCATGGTCAAGACCAAAGGCGTGACCGGCGTCGAGATGGAAGCGCTGACGGCGGCATCGGTCGCGGCCCTGAGCGTTTACGACATGATCAAGGCCGTGGACAAGCATGCCGTGCTGACCGACATCCGCGTCCTTGCCAAGAGCGGCGGCAAGAGCGGCGACTGGGACGTCTCCGGACCATCAACCCACGAGGCGGCCGGCGCATGACTGCTTGCGAGCCGAACGCCCACGGGCCGCGGAAGGCCGGAGTCGTGATCGCCTCCACCAGGGCCGCGGCGGGAATCTACGCAGATGAGACGGGGCCCATCATCCTCGATTGGCTCAACGAGCACGGTTTCGAGACTTTCCCCACCATGGTGGTCCCGGACGGCGAACCGGTGGGAGCTGCCCTGAGGGCACTTCTGACGCAGGAGCCGTCCGTTGTCATCACCAGCGGCGGGACGGGCCTTAGCCCCGATGACCGGACACCCGAAATGACGGTGCCGCTCCTGGACCGTGAAATTCCAGGGATCATGGAGGGTATTCGTCGCGCGGGTGCTGCAAAGACCCCCCTGGCCATGCTGAGCCGTGGCCATGCCGGAGCTGCAGGGAAGACATTCATCATCAACCTCCCGGGATCCCCGAAAGGGGTTATGGACGGATTGGCCGTCCTTGACCCGGTCATTGGGCACCTGTGCGAACAACTGGAAGGAAGCCATGGGCACTGAAACGGACTTCGAAGTAGTCAGCGCTGTCCTCAGCGCCGAGCCCATTTCCGTCGACCAAGCCATCGCGGCGGTCGAATCGGAGACAGCAGGTGCGGTGGTCAGCTTCAGCGGTGTCGTAAGGAACCACGACGCCGGCAAGGCCGTGGACCGGCTCAGCTACAGTGCCCACCCCACCGCGCACCAGGTCATGTCCGACGTCGTGGCGCAATTGGTCGCGGAACATTCGGGCGAAGCCGACCAGCCGGTTCGGATCTGGGCGGCGCACCGCATCGGCCTGCTGGAGATCGGTGACCCCGCGCTGGTTTGTGCCGTTGCAGCGGCCCACCGGGGGCAGGCCTTCGCAGTGTGTTCCGAACTGGTGGACAGGGTCAAAGCGCAGGTTCCCATTTGGAAGGAACAGTTCTTCACTGACGGCACCGTGGAGTGGGTCGGCGCGGGGGAGTAGGCCTGGGTAACGGTTCCAGCCGGGCACCCGCCCGGCGGTAGGGTTAATGGCATGACCGAACAACTTGCTGTTGCAGTGCTGGGCGCCCACGGGCGTATGGGAAGAGAAGCCGTCAATGCTGTGGAAGCAGCCGGTGACATGAAGCTGGTGGCCGCTTTGGGCCGCGGCGATTCCCTGGAAACCCTGCTCGACGCCGGTGCGGAGTATGTTGTTGACCTCACCGTCCCGGACACCACCGAGACCAATGTCCGGTTCGCCGTCGAGCACGGAATCCATGCAGTCGTAGGTACCACGGGATGGAACGCCGACAGATTGGAGTCCCTCCGTTCGCTCTTGGAGCAGAAGCCGGACACCGGCGTCCTGATCGCCCCTAATTTTGCCCTTGGGTCCGTGCTGGCGTCCGCGTTCGCGGCGAAGGCTTCGCAGTATTTTGAGTCCGTGGAAATCATCGAGTTGCACCACCCGAACAAAGTGGATGCACCCTCGGGTACGGCAGTCCGGACAGCACAGTTGATCGCTGAAGCCCGCTTGGAGGCCGGTGTTCCGGCCAGCCCGGATGCCACCGAGACGTCGCTGGACGGCGCCCGGGGCTGCGACGTCGAGGGCGTACGTGTCCACAGCGTCCGGCTCCGCGGTTTGGTAGCCCACCAGGAGGTCCTGTTCGGCGGACCCGGCGAGCAGCTGACACTGCGCCATGACTCCTTTGACCGGGCATCCTTCATGCCCGGCGTCCTGTTGGGATTGCGCAAGGTTGCAGCGCACCCTGGCCTCACCGTGGGCTTGGACGGCTACTTGGACCTGGGGCTCTAGGTCCATGGGGAACTTCTGGACTTCATTGAAGAAGAACCGCACCAAAATATGGGTCGGTGCCATCACCTTGCTGCTGGTGCTGTACCTCGTGGTGTCAGTGCAGCGCTCTTTCCTTCTGCTCGGTGACCCCAACCTGGTAGCCAAAGCAATCGGTGCCGCCTATCTGGTCCTGCCCATGGTCGGTGCCTGGGCCCTCATCCGCGAGCTCCTGTTTGGTGCCCGCACCGAGCAGATGGCCAAGGTCCTGGAAGCCGAAGGCGGCCTGCCCGAGGACACTTTGCCGCGGACGCCTGGCGGGCGGATCATCCGCGCAGCCGCGGATGCCGAATTCGAGAAGTACCGGGCCGAAGCCGAGGCCGCCCCGGACGATTGGCGCTCCTGGTTCAGGTTGAGCTGCGCTTACGACGCCTCAGGGGACCGGAAGCGCGCCCGGGCCTCCATGCGCGACGCCGTCAAGCTGTTCCGTACTCAGCCCACGACTGCGGGACGGTAGCTGCCCAGCAGTGACGCCTTGTGGGCCACCCATTCCAGAGGTCCACGGCGGCGGAGCAACGCGAAGCACACACCGATAGCCACGGCGCAGAGCGCTTGGGTCCAGTACATGCCTTCGTCCGTCCAGCCTTGGGGAAGTGGTTGGTTGGTTAAGCCGGACACCACCCAGACATGGGCTGAGTAGAGGCTCAGCGTCATGGCGCCAGGACCGCTGAGCACTATCAGGAAGTTGACCCCGATGCGTTCGGCCGCAGTTCCGAGCAACAGGAAGAAGCCCACCACGGCGGCAGCTGTTCCTCCGGTGTGCAGCAGGTCCAGGGTGGTTCCTGCGTGCGGGGATGCTGTGGCCAACCACCACCACGACCCTGATTGTTCCAGTCCGGTCAGATTAACCTGGAGCATGCTTTCCAGCGGGTACCCCCGGGTGGTGGGGAGCGCCTCCAGCGCGGCCCGGCCGCCCCATGCTTCCATGGCCAGGAACCCGGCGAACTTCGCGGCGGTGGCCACGACGATTCCGCCGGTCAACAGCAGCAACTGTACCTTCGCCGTCGTCAGTGCCAATCGGCCGATCACCAGGCCGATCAGGAGATATGAGATCCACTGGAACACGGGGTAATAGCCGGTGAAGAAAAGGTCTGCGAGCAGACGTCCGGGCGTCCCAAGGTCCTCGCTGTTGGGGTTGTGGCCCAACTGCAGGGGCGGGGCTGTGTTCAACAACAGGGGCCGGACCAGGTAAGCCACCACCGGTGACACGAGGACCCAGCCCAGTGCCCAGAAACAGAGTGCTTTGAGCCGCAGGCCAAGGAAAGGCAGGATGCACAGGAAAAGCACGGCGTAGTGCACCAGGATGACGGCGATGTTGACGTCGAGGCCTCCCAAAGTGAGCCCGACGACGGCAATCACCAGGGCGCGCATGGCCACACCACGCCTGGCAGCCCAGAGATCGCTGCCCTTGCGGGGCTCCTGCTTCCCTGTGCTCAGGGCCAGCCCGATGCCGGCGAGGACCGCAAACAGTGCCGCAGACCGGCCCGAAAACACCAGGCCAACGAACGTAGGCTCCCACGTAGGGGAGGGCCCGAAGGTTGGGATGAGGTGCGTGGACATCATGCCCAGAAGTGCTGCACCCCTGGCGGCATCGATCCCCGTGAGCCGGTGGGAGATCGCGCCGCCGCGGGGTGCTTTCCGCGGAGGCGCCGTCCCGTGCGAAGTCATGTTGCGATGGTCTCACAGCCAACTGTGAGCTGATCCGACGGGATGGAGGCTGCAGGGTTGATGCCCCATACCTTGCATCCGAACACCGACGGCTGCCGGCTCATGGCTGCCAGGCTGGGCCCACAACTGGCGGCGGTCGCCAACGCACGTAACTGACCCGGACTGCTGCGGCTGCCGGGACTGAACCGGCCGTCGCTAACCAAGACCTTGTCTTCGAATATATGTTCGAATACCATGGCAGGATGAACGATGTTCCCAAGTCGCCCGAAGGCCTGGCCGGGCCCATGAAAGCGATGAGTCCCGGCGTGGTCGACTTCTTGTTCAGGCAACTCGTGGCGGGCGAACCTCCTGAAGACAGCCAGTGGCGCCGTGAAGGTACGGTCCTGGCCGAGCAGCCGCCGGGAGCTGAATTGGCCCGCAGGCTATCGGAGACTGACGTCGATTCCCTGACGCCGCTGGAACTCTTCGAGTACGTTCGCGCTTCCCAGCGATTGGTGACATGGGCCGAACACCTCAAGGAGCGGGCTGTGGCGCAGTATTGCGCAGAGCAGCCGGCGCGGACACCCGGGCCTGCGTAGCCGGCATCGATCCGCCTTCGCCCGGAATAGGATGGCTGGGTGACCGTGACGCCACCGCAAGTCCCAACCCACCTGCCGGCCCAGGCTCCTGTGGCCGTGCCCCGACCCGCCGAAGAAGGATCGGCTGCGGCAACATTGCGGGCCGCCGTCGTTCAGTATGAAGCGCTGCTGTCCGGAACTGGGGCAGTGTCCGTAGAGGCAAACGTCGCAGCCCATGTGGTGTTGGTGGAGCAAGCGCATGCCCTTGGCGCACGGTTGGTGCTTTTTCCCGAACTCTCGCTGACAGGTTATGACCTTGAAGCCTTCGGTGGGCCAGGCGCATCCTCACGGCCGACCCCGCTCGGTCCACCTTCTCCGTGGCTCAGCGACGATGATGCACGGCTTCAGCCCCTCCGGGACGTCTGCGCCCGCACCAAAACCACCGCCGTCATCGGAGCGGCGTGGCGGGCAGCCGACCAAACTCCCCGGCTGGCCTCGCTCATCATTGGCCCGGACGGATCCGTGAGGCCGGTCTTCAAAACGCATTTGCACGGGGCGGAGAGGGATCTTTTCGTTCCTGGCAGCGGTCCTGAAATAGTCGATGTCGATGGATGGCGTGTGGCGTTTGCCGTCTGCGCCGACGCTGCTTATCCCACTCATGCAGGGGCTGCAGCCGACGCAAAAGCGGACGTGTATGCAGTGTCTGCGTTGTACACAGGCGGCGAGGAACTCCGTCTTGGCCTGCACATGGGTGCGCGTTCCATGGACCACCGGATGTTCGGACTGCTGGCAAACCTTGGCGGGGAAACGCCCTTGGGTGCGTCCTGTGGGCTGAGCGGGGCGTGGGGTCCGGATGGTGCCGCAGTGGCCAGGGCGGCCGGCACCGGGACCGAAATCGCCATGGTGACGTTGGGGCGGTCGCGCCTCCTTGCCTACAGGTCCGGCGCCGGTGCATGAGGACCATCACGCGGAACCCATTCTTGTAACAAGCCCGTGACAGGGTAACGTTTTTCTTATGTCTGACTTGCGCGCCCACACTCCCGCCCTTGGTACCCTGCTGACCGCGATGGTCACCCCGTTCACCGAGGACGGCAAGGTGGACTACGACCAAGCCGCCGCATTGGCAGAGAAGCTCGTCCAGGACGGTTGCGACGGACTCGTGGTCACGGGCACCACCGGAGAGACCTCGACCCTCACGGACGACGAAAACATTGGCATGTTCCGGGCGGTCAAAGAAGCCGTCGGTGGCAAAGCTGCCATTATTGCCGGAACCGGCACCAACGACACCGCCCACTCCGTGCACCTTTCCCAGCGCGCAGCAGAAGTAGGTGTCGACGGTCTCCTGATCGTCACCCCGTACTACAACAAGCCCAGCCAGGCGGGCGTCCGGGCGCACTTTGAGACCATCGCGTCGTCAACGGACCTGCCCGTCATGCTCTATGACATTCCGGGCCGCTCCTCCATTGCGATTGCCCCCGAAACCATGATCGGTCTGGCCAAGCACCAGAACATCGTTGCAGTCAAGGACGCCAAGGCAGATTTCGCCGCCGCAACCCGTGTCATGGCTGAGACGGACCTGCTCTTCTACTCCGGCGATGACGGATTGACCCTCCAGTGGATGGCGCTCGGCGCCGTCGGCCTGGTTGGTGTTACCACCCACGTGGCAACGCGCCGCTTCCGTGACTTGATCGACGCCGTGAACGCCAACGACCTCGCCACTGCGAGGACCATCAACTTTGAATTGGAACCCGTGGTTCGTGGAACCATGACGCGTGTCCAAGGCGCAGTAGCCGCCAAGCAGATTCTCAAGTGGCAGGGAGTCCTGCCCAACTCGGTTGTCCGATTGCCCCTCGTGGAGCCGGACGCGGCCGAGATCGAAATCATCCGCGGGGATTTGGCGGAAGCCGGAATGGACTTCAACGTCCAGAACGGTTCCGCCGGAAAGTAGCACAATATGACCCAAACCGCCCTTCCCGGACTGGTTACTCCGCCCAAACTGCCGAAAGGCACGCTGCGGATCGTTCCGCTCGGTGGCCTGGGAGAGATCGGCCGCAACATGGCGGTCTTCGAAATCGACGGCAAGTTGCTGGTCGTTGACTGTGGCGTGCTCTTCCCCGAGGAGACCCAGCCCGGCGTCGACCTGATCCTGCCCGACTTTTCGTACATCGAGGACCGGCTCCAGGACGTCGTAGGGGTCGTGCTGACGCATGGCCACGAGGACCACATCGGTGCAGTTCCCTACCTCCTGCGCCTCAAGGCCGATATTCCGCTGATCGGATCGCAGCTGACCCTGGCTCTGGTGGAAGCCAAACTTCAGGAACACCGGATCAAGCCGTACACCCTCACCGTTACCGAGGGCCAAGTAGAGCAATTCGGTCCGTTCGAGTGCGAATTCATTGCGGTCAACCACTCGATTCCTGATGCCCTGGCAGTCTTCATCCGGACCGAGGGTGGCACGGTCCTCCACACGGGTGACTTCAAGATGGACCAGTTGCCGCTGGACGGCCGCATCACGGACCTCCGCCACTTCGCGCGGCTGGGCGAAGAGGGTGTCGACCTCTTCATGGCGGATTCCACCAACGCCGACGTCCCTGGATTCACCACCGCCGAGAAGGAAATCGGTCCCACCCTGGACCGCTTGTTCGGCCAGGCGAAGAAGCGCATCATCGTCGCTTCGTTCTCCTCGCACGTGCACCGCGTCCAGCAGGTCCTTGACGCCGCAGCCAAGCATGGCCGCAAGGTGGCCTTCGTGGGCCGCTCCATGGTTCGCAATATGGCCATCGCCGCCAAGCTGGGGTACCTGGATGTGCCGGACGGCATCCTGGTGGACATCAAGAACATCGACACCATGCCCGATGACCGCGTGGTCCTCATGTCCACCGGTTCCCAAGGCGAGCCGATGGCCGCGCTGTCCCGCATGGCCAACGGCGACCACCGCGTGGTGGTGGGCCCGGGTGACACGGTCATCCTGGCTTCCAGCCTGATCCCAGGCAACGAGAATGCCGTGTTCCGTATCATCAACGGCCTCCTCAAGCTCGGCGCCGATGTGATCCACAAGGGCACAGCGAAGGTCCACGTTTCCGGGCACGCGGCGGCCGGGGAACTGCTGTACTGCTACAACATCCTTGAGCCGCTGAACGCCATGCCTGTGCACGGTGAGACCCGGCACCTCATTGCCAACGGCAACATTGCGCTTGAGTCCGGCGTTCCGTCCGATGGCATCATCCTCAGTGACAACGGCACCGTGATCGACCTCAAGGAACACAAAGCCAATATTGTCGGCCAGGTGGAGGTCGGGTTCGTGTATGTGGACGGTTCCAGCGTTGGTGAGATCACCGACGCCGACCTCAAGGACCGCCGCATCCTGGGCGATGAAGGTTTCATTTCCATCATCACGGTCATCAACCGCACCACCGGCAAGATCGTTTCGGGTCCGGAAATCCATGCCCGTGGTGTCGCTGAGGATGATTCCGTCTTTGACGAGATCATTCCCAAGATCAACGCTGCGCTGGAAGACGCAGTGCTGAATCACGCCGACCACACCAACCACCAGCTGCAGCAGGTGGTGCGCAGGATCATCGGCACGTGGGTCAACCGCAAGCTTCGCCGCCGCCCCATGATCATTCCCGTGGTCCTGGAGGCGTAGCCCACAAGCAACATGCATACCCAAGGGGGCCTGAAATCCGCGGATTTCAGGCCCCCTTGCGGTAGCGTGGCACGTATGGCGACCCGTACTACCTCCACGCCACGAGGCAGCTCCAGCAGTAAATCCGGCGGCACAGGCCGGGGCGCAGCTGCATCCAAAAACGGTGCAGCCGCGGCCAGGAACGGCCGGGGAAGCACCGCCCGCACCAAGCAGGCAGCCGCCGTTGAGCCCCAGGCTCCGCTGCCCCTGCGCATACTTTCAGGTTTCTGGCAGGGGATCGGGCACGTGGTGGGCGCCGGAGTACGGCGCATTGGCTACGACGTCAGCGATCTCGACCCCGCGGACCGCCGGGACGGGGCAGCCCTCTTCAATCTGGTCCTGGGCATCGCGATCGCCACGTTTGCCTGGTGGGGCCTGACCGGCTGGCTTCCGGACATCGTCTACAGCGTGGTTAACGGAACGTTCGGATGGATGTCCCTGATCCTGCCTTTCATGCTGTTTGTCTGCTCGTTCCGGTTGTTCCGCAAACCCCAGGACGGCCGCGGAAACAACCGTGTGGGCATCGGCTTCATGATCATGACGCTCGCCGGATCCGCCCTGGCCCATGTCATCGGCGGCCTTCCCACGGTGGCCGATGGCTTCGACGGCTTGCGCAGGGCAGGCGGCATGCTGGGCTTCCTCGCCGCAGCGCCGTTGGCTGCCATCCACGTAGCCGTTCCCGTGGTCCTCTACAGTCTCTTGGCGTTCGTCTCTTTCCTGATCGTCACCGCTACCCCGTTCGGGGCCATTCCGGCACGGATCCGGGGCGCCTATGAGCATCTCATGGGCGTTGACCTCATGGATGACTCCGGCAAGGACGGCCATGACCGCAGTTACCTTTACGAAAACGAGCCCACCGCCAAGCCAAAGAAGAAGAAGAAGCGCATGCGCCTCTTCGGCAAGGACGAAGAACCCGACGCCGGCCTTGAGGGTTACGTCGGAGACGAGGCTTTTGAGCACGCAATAGTCGACGACGACGACGAAACTCCCGCCGCGTCGGCGCCGCGCGTCCCGCCGGGCGTACGCCGCCCCACCCAGGCGGAGATCGCCGTCGGGAAGATCAAGGCAGCCCAGGGCTTGGGAGCCGTTCCCGGCATCGACAACCCCACCGAGGCCATTCCGGTCATCACTCCGGACGCGACCATGCCCGCACCCACGGTCGCCCAGGTTCCTGCCAAGCCTGCCGGGGCGCCGCTTCCGCAGACGCCGATTCCGCAACGCACGGAGCAGTTGTCCCTCGCCGGCGATGTCACCTACACCCTGCCGGCCTCCGACTACCTCACGCCGGGGTCCATTCCGAAGGAGCGCACGGAAGCCAATGACGCCGTCGTCGCCGCCCTGACGGACACGCTGACGCAGTTCAACGTGGACGCTGCCGTCACCGGGTTCAGCCGTGGTCCCACCGTGACGCGCTACGAGATCGAGTTGTCCCCGGGCACCAAGGTGGAGCGGGTCACTGCCCTGTCCAAGAACATTTCCTACGCCGTCGCATCAAGCGATGTCCGTATTTTGAGCCCCATCCCCGGCAAGTCCGCCATCGGTATCGAGATTCCCAACACGGACCGCGAAACGGTTTCCCTGGGTGATGTGCTGCGGAGCCAGAATGCCCGCCGGACCGACCACCCGATGGTCATGGGTGTCGGCAAGGACGTCGAGGGTGGCTACGTTGTGGCCAACCTCGCCAAGATGCCCCACCTGTTGGTGGCAGGCGCCACCGGTGCTGGTAAGTCGAGCTTCGTGAACTCCATGATCACCTCGATCCTGATGCGGGCCACTCCCGATGAAGTACGCATGGTCATGGTGGACCCTAAACGCGTGGAACTGACGGCATACGAAGGCGTCCCGCACCTCATCACGCCCATTATCACCAACCCCAAGAAGGCAGCCGAAGCCTTGCAGTGGGTGGTCCGGGAAATGGATGCCCGCTACGACGACCTCGCCAACTACGGCTACAAGCACATTGACGACTTCAACAAAGCAGTCCGCGCGGGCAAAGTGGTGCCGCCGGTGGACTCCAAGCGCGTCATCAAGCCCTACCCATATCTGCTGGTGATCGTGGACGAGCTCGCCGACCTCATGATGGTGGCGCCGCGCGACGTCGAAGATTCAATTGTCCGCATCACGCAGCTTGCCCGGGCCGCCGGTATCCACCTGGTCCTGGCAACGCAGCGCCCCTCCGTGGACGTGGTCACGGGCCTGATCAAGGCCAACGTGCCATCGCGGATGGCCTTCGCCACCTCGTCCGTGACGGACTCCCGCGTGGTGCTGGACCAGCCGGGTGCCGAGAAGCTCATTGGTCAGGGTGACGCCTTGTTCCTGCCGATGGGCGCCTCGAAGGCAATGCGCGTCCAGGGTGCGTGGGTGACCGAATCGGAGATCCACAAGGTGGTGGAGCACGTCAAGGGGCAGCTTCAGGCTGTCTACCGTGACGACGTCGCTGCCGAAGCCCCCAAAAAGCAGATCGACGACGACATTGGCGACGATCTCGAGGTCCTGTTGCAGGCCACGGAGCTCGTCGTCACCACCCAGTTCGGCTCCACCTCGATGCTGCAGCGCAAGCTCCGTGTCGGGTTCGCCAAGGCGGGGCGCCTCATGGACCTTCTCGAATCCCGTGGCGTGGTAGGCCCTTCGGAAGGCTCAAAGGCACGTGACGTCCTGGTCAAGCCGGACGACCTCGCGGCGGTGCTGGCAGCAATGAAGGGCCAGGATTCGCCGGCGGCGCCCGACGCCCACACTGCGGCCTTGAGCGACAACGCGAACTCGAACATCGCCGTCGGTGGCTATGCAGAGGACCTGGTGCAGGCGGATCTGGATAACCGCACACAGGCGATTGAGTACTACGACGGTGCTGACGGTCCCAACGACGATGATGAGGGTGGCGAGGACGCCTGGTCCCTCACGGGACGGTAGGTTCAAAGCCGTCGGTCCCAAGACGGTAGCCTAGAGGGGTGACTACAGCCGAGGGTGATAACGCGACGTCCAGCAACTCCGATGTCTGGAACCTGCCCAACATCCTCACGATGCTCCGCATCGTCCTGGTGCCGTTTTTCGTCTGGTTCCTGCTCGCTGACAACGGTGAGTATGGAATCTGGCGCTGGGCCGCCGTTGTGGCGTTCGCTGTGGCCATCTACACGGACAAGCTCGACGGCGACATCGCCCGGGCACGCGGACTCATCACCAACTTCGGCAAAATCGCGGATCCCATCGCAGACAAGTTGCTCATCGGTTCCGCACTGGTGCTGCTGTCCATCCTGGGGGAGCTGCCCTGGTGGGTGACCATCCTCATCCTGGTGCGCGAGTGGGGGATTACCGCCCTCCGGTTCGTCGTTATCCGCTACGGCGTCATGCCGGCCTCCCGTGGCGGAAAGCTGAAGACCGTGGTGCAAACAGTGGCCATTTTCCTGTACATCCTTCCGCTCAAGGCGATCGCCCCCTGGCTGGGTGACGTCGCCTTCTGGGTCATGATGCTGGCGCTGGCCATCACCCTGTGGACCGGCGTCGAATATGTCATCCAGGCACTTAAACTGCGCGCTGCGGGTCGCCGCGCATGACCCCCGCTGACGGTCCGGCCCCGCTGGCGGCGGCGGACATGGCGACGGCGGCTGTAGCCGCCGCGATCGGCCAGCACCTCACAGTCGCAACCGCAGAGTCCCTCACGGCCGGTATGGTGGCGGCGACGCTGGCGAACACCCCAGGCGCGTCCGGGATGCTGCAGGGCGGTGTTATCGCGTATCAAAACTCGGTCAAAGCCAGCGTCCTTGGCGTCCCGGAGGAACTGTTGGCCGCCGTCGGCTCCGTGGATGGCGGCGTTGCGGAGGCCATGGCCGACGGCGCCCGGCGCGCCTGTGGAGCCGACCTTGGAATATCCACCACCGGCGTGGCCGGCCCTGAGCCGCACGACGGCAAAGCGGTGGGAACCGTCTTCGTTGGAGTTGCTTCTGCGAACGGACGAAGCGCCATCGAATTCAGCTTTTCGGGGGACCGCCAGTCCATCCGGGAACAGGCCTGCGAGGCGGCGTTGGCGTGTCTGCTTGAAGCACTGGGTGAGGTTGGTTACCGTCCGTAAAGTAGTCGGGAACAAAAACT
Organism: Paenarthrobacter sp. TE4293; assembly: GCF_050435325.1. Taxonomy (NCBI): domain Bacteria; kingdom Bacillati; phylum Actinomycetota; class Actinomycetes; order Micrococcales; family Micrococcaceae; genus Paenarthrobacter; species Paenarthrobacter sp. TE4293. The sequence continues at coordinate 64,983 of NZ_JBNJRY010000009.1, read as the reverse complement.
GATTGCCAATAGTTGTGTCATTGTGTCGCTTCGGAAGAGCCGGGGCGCCTAGGATGTAAAAACAGCCCGGTCCGCCAGCCAGCGAACCGGAAGAACGAGGGAGCAAGGCGATACAGATGGTAAAGCAGCCCGTATCCGTAAACGGCGTTGTCCGCTGGAAGGATGTGGGCTTGGCTGATCAGACACAGAGCGAACAGAAGGAGCGCAAAATGGTTGTACTACGCCACGAGATCGGTGATGTACTGCGCGATGTCCGCCAGCGTCAGGGCCGCACCCTCCGCGAGGTTTCGCACAGCGCCCGCGTCTCACTTGGTTATTTGAGTGAAGTCGAACGCGGCCAGAAGGAGGCTTCTTCCGAGCTCCTGTCCTCTATCTGCACAGCCCTGGATGTTCCGTTGTCCCACATGCTCCGCGAAGTCAGCGACCGTGTGGCAGTAGCTGAGGGAGTGGCGGTTCCGGACACCGTTCCGCAGGAATTCTCCCAGCGTTACGGACGCGACCTGGACCTCACGGACGACTTCCCGCAGGGAATGCTTTCCGGAGCCCGGTAACCGTTCCACCAGAATTAAGAAGAAGGAGGTCCCCAGCCGCAGGCTGGGGACCTCCTTCCGTTGTGCCTGCCGGGCCCGGAACGGCCAGGTCCACGTGAGCGGAATCAGGCGTCGGAAGATTTGCCGGAATCGGTGGGCTTGCCGGAATCGGCTGTGTCCGGTTCGCGCAAGGTCACATCCTTGAGGACGCCGTCTCCGTAAATGGCATTGAGCCGGCCCATGTAGTCGGCCAGCGTCTGGACATCCTCCAGGGGCCATTCGCCCAGGCGTTCACGGAACACCTGCCTGCGGGCGTCCTGGACCTGATGCATCTTGTCCTCGCCCTTGTCCGTGAGGCGGATGGATTGGGCCCGTCCGTCCTGGGGGTCCGCCTCCTTGTAGACGAGGCCGATACTCTCCAGGAAGGCGATCTGCCGGCTCACTGAAGGCTTGCCGACGCCGATGCACGTAGCAAGGTCCGTCAGCCGGATGGGCCCTTCCCGCCGAATGACGGTCAGCAGCCCATAGGCGGCGGGTTCCATGTCCGGGTGGACCTGGCGCGACAACTGGTGGGAGATTGATCGGGCGCGGCGCCAGAGCAGGCTCAGCTGGTGTTCAACCTGCTGGAGGGCGTCGTCCACGGCGTCGCCTGGCACGGCCTGGTCCGGCGTGCTCTGGAGAGGATTGCTCATGGCAACCATTCTAGAGTCCGCCTCCGTGAGAGACTCTATCCGTGAGGGCAAGTGACTTTTGGCGATTGATGGACGACGAATTCGGGGCAGGCTACTCCCGGGTCCTGGCCGGCTCCTTGGTACTCGCCGGGGTGGGCGGGCGGACTGCCGTGGAAGCACTGGCCTCCGGTTACCACCCCCGTGAGGTGTGGTTGGCCGTGTGCGAAGTCCAGGACGTTCCCCCGGAACGCAGGCTTGGCCGCGACATCAAACCGGCCTCCAACTGAGGACTCCGCGGCCTCCCACGCGAGGGACACGCCGGGCCATTGTTCGAATATCTGTTCGGATGGGGATATGCTCCTGTGAGAGGAAAATTGATCCCGAAGACCGCATTTCCGAGCATCCGGAATGCCCGGTTGTCCACATAGCCGGAGTCGGCTCATAAAAATGTCAGCGCACCGTAATAGCGTCTGACATGACAGGAAAGCGGCCTTTCGGGCCACTCCACAGCGAGAAAGCATCAGAGGTGTGAACCATGGCGGCAACCCCGGATCGTGAGAAGGCGCTCGAAGCAGCGCTTGCCCAGATCGACAAGCAGTTCGGCAAAGGCTCCATCATGCGCCTGGGTGATGACACCCGCGCTCCCATCGAGGTCATCCCAACCGGCTCCATTGCACTGGATGTCGCCCTTGGTATTGGCGGACTGCCCCGTGGGAGGGTCGTGGAAATCTACGGCCCGGAATCCTCGGGTAAGACCACCGTTGCCTTGCACGCCGTTGCCAACGCCCAGCGCGCCGGCGGCATCGCAGCATTCATCGACGCCGAACACGCCCTGGACCCGGACTATGCTGCAAAGCTTGGCGTCGACACGGACGCCCTTCTGGTCTCCCAGCCGGACACCGGTGAGCAGGCCTTGGAGATCATGGACATGCTGGTGGGCTCAGGCTCCCTGGACATCGTCGTCATCGACTCCGTGGCAGCCTTGGTGCCGCGCGCGGAAATCGAAGGTGAAATGGGTGACTCCCACGTGGGTCTTCAGGCCCGCCTCATGAGCCAGGCGCTTCGCAAGATCACCGGCAGGCTCAGCCAGACCAAGACCACCGCCATTTTCATCAACCAGCTGCGTGAAAAGATCGGCGTCTTCTTCGGTTCTCCGGAGACCACCACCGGTGGTAAGGCCTTGAAGTTCTACGCCTCGGTGCGCATCGATGTCCGTCGTATCCAGACGTTGAAGGAAGGTGCGGATTCCGTCGGTAACCGCACCAAGGCAAAGATTGTCAAGAACAAGATGGCTCCGCCTTTCAAGATCGCTGAGTTCGACATCATCTACGGCCAAGGGATCTCCCGTGAGGGCGGCATCATTGACATGGGCGTCGAACACGGCATCATCAAGAAATCCGGTTCGTGGTTCACCTACGACGGCGATCAGCTTGGCCAGGGCATGGAGAACTCGCGGCGGTTCCTGCGCGATAACCCCGAGCTCGCCCAGGAGCTGGAACGCCTGATCAAGGAAAAGCTTGGCGTAGGCGTCAAGCCGGAGGAAGACTCCCCGAAGCTGAAGGCCGTTGACGGTTAGGAGAGGGCCGGACCCGGACTCGTCCGTTGCGGCTGATCCTGAACCTGATCCCGAATCCGTGGCGCGTGCCATCGTCCTGAGGCAACTGACGATGGCGCCGCGGAGCCGGCTCCAGCTGTCCCGGAAACTTGCCGAGCGGAATGTTCCTGAGGACGTCGCGGAGGCAGTCCTGGACCGTTTCGAAGAGGTTCAGCTGATTGACGACGCTGAGTTCGCCAGGATGTGGGTCCGCAGCCGCTCGCAAAGCAAGAAGCTTGCCAAGGGTGCGCTTCGCCGCGAACTGACGGATAAGGGAATCGAACTGGAGGCGGCGGAGGAAGCGTTGTCGCAGCTCACTGATCAGGACGAAGAGCAGGCTGCCCGTGACCTCGTTCAGCGCAAGCTTCGTCCGGGCGTCGATTTGTCGGATCGTGCTGAACGGGACAAATACACGCGCCGGCTGGCATCCATGCTGGCGCGCAAAGGCTATGCCCCGTCCATGGCCTTTAGAATCGTCGGCGAGGTGCTTGCGGAAGCCGGTACCCTTGAGTAGTGAGTTTGACCATTCCTTCCCCAACAGCTGCCACCACTCCTTCGGCTGAGCCCCGGACCTATCAGGTCCGCACTTTCGGCTGCCAGATGAACGTCCATGATTCGGAACGCATGGCGGGACTGCTGGAGGATGCAGGCTATGTGCCCGCCGAGGGTGAACTCGCTGACATCGTGGTTTTCAACACCTGCGCCGTTAGGGAAAATGCGGACAACAAGCTGTACGGAAACCTGGGCCAGCTCAGGCAGGTCAAGGCCGCCAACCCAGGCATGCAGATTGCTGTTGGCGGTTGCCTGGCCCAGAAGGACCGGGAAACGATCGTCAAGAAGGCGCCGTGGGTTGACGCGGTATTCGGCACCCACAATGTTGGCGCCCTGCCGGCCCTGCTGAACCGTGCACGGCACAACAACGAAGCACAGCTTGAGATCCTCGAGTCCTTGGACGTGTTTCCTTCGACCCTTCCCACCAAGCGGGATTCCGTGTATTCCGGGTGGGTGTCCATCTCCGTGGGCTGCAACAACACCTGCACGTTCTGCATCGTGCCGTCGCTCCGCGGTAAGGAAAAGGATCGCCGCCCCGGGGAGATCCTCGCCGAGATCCAGGCGCTCGTGGACGACGGTGCAGTCGAAGTGACTTTGCTCGGCCAGAACGTGAACTCCTACGGTGTGGAATTTGGGGATCGGCAGGCGTTCTCCAAGCTTTTGCGCGCCTGCGGAGAAATCGATGGCCTGGAGCGGGTCCGCTTCACCAGCCCGCACCCCGCAGCCTTCACCGACGATGTCATCGATGCCATGGCCGAGACGCCCAATGTCATGCCCCAGCTGCACATGCCGTTGCAGTCCGGCTCCGACAAGGTCCTCAAGGACATGAGGCGGTCCTACCGGTCCAGCCGGTTCCTGGGAATCCTGGACAAGGTTCGCGACCGGATTCCCAACGCCGCCATTACCACCGACATCATCGTAGGTTTCCCCGGCGAAACAGAGGACGATTTCCAAGCGACACTCGATGTCGTGGAGAAGTCCCGCTTCGCCTCCGCTTTCACCTTCCAGTACTCCAAACGGCCGGGAACACCGGCGGCTGAGCTGCCGGAGCAGCTTCCCAAGGCCGTTGTGCAGGAGCGCTTCGAGCGCCTGACAGCGCTCCAGGACCGCATCGCAGCCGAAGAGAACGCCAAGCAGTTGGGCCGCACTGTTGAAATTCTGGTGACGGCTCAATCCGGACGGAAGGCCGGGGAAACCCACCGGTTGTCCGGCCGGTCCAAGGACCAACGCCTCGTCCACTTCTCCGTGCCTGCCGGGGCCGAAGCCCCCCGCCCGGGTGATTTTGTGACTGTTACCATCACCGAGGCAGCCGCTTTCCACCTTGTGGCGGACCCGGCCAGTGCAGCGGATTATCACCTGCGCCGATCCCGCGCTGGAGATGCGTGGGATCGTTCCCAAGCCGACTCCTGTGGCGTCCCCGCTCCGGGAACAGCAGCCGGGAAGACCGGCGTGTCCTTGGGTATGCCGTCGTTGCCCGTTCGTCGCGCGTAGCGCCCGGCCAAGGATCACATGTCAGCCACCACACAGGAAAGCTTCCCGCCTGTCCTCGCAGTGATCGGCCCCACTGGTTCGGGCAAGTCGGATCTGGGCGTCAACCTGGCCCTGGCCTTGGACGGAGAGGTCATCAACGCAGATGCCCTGCAGTTCTATCGCGGTATGGACATCGGGACAGCCAAGATCAGTCTCGAAGAGCGCAGGGGCGTTCCCCACCACCTGCTGGACATCATGGACGTCACCGAGGAGGCCAGCGTCGCGGACTTCCAGGCGAACTGCCGTGCTGCCATCAGGGAGATCCATTCCCGCGGAAAGCGCGCAATCCTTGTAGGTGGATCCGGATTGTATGTCCGTGCTGCGCTGGACGTCCTCGAATTTCCCGGAACCGATCCAGGCATCCGGAAGGCCCTCGAAGAGGAGTACGAAATCCACGGCCTCGCGCCGCTGCGGGCCCGTCTTGAGGATATCGATCCTGTGTCGGCTGCCCGTTTGGGGGACGCGCGTCGAGTGATCCGCGCGCTGGAGGTGCATCAGCTCACCGGCCGTCCCTTCAGTTCGTTCATGCCCCAGCGGGAGTACTTCCAGCCGGCAGTGCAGATTGGCCTGTCGGTGGACCGGCCGGTACTGAGGGAACGGCTTGCCCTCCGGGTACACCGGATGGTGGAAGCCGGCCTGCTGGACGAGGTTGAAAGACTTGATGCTGCCGGACTCAGGGAGGGCAAGACGGCGTCCCGGGCTTTGGGATACGCCCAGTTCCTCAAAGTGCTCGACCACGAAAGCGATGTTGCCTCCGCGGCGGAGGAGACCATCGTGGCCACCAGGCAGTTCGCCAGGCGTCAGCTCACCTGGTTCCGGGCAGATCCCCGCATTTCGTGGCTTGACTGGCAGGATCCCGGCTTGGTGGACAAAGCAGCGGCTGCAGCTGCGGCGCAGCCTGCGTAATTTCGGGCCGAACCTGCGTGGCAGGTAGCCTAGTGGCATGGATGAAACCGTCGTATTTCCCGCCCAGCAGTCCACAGCTGCCGGTGCTTCCGTGCCCGCCCCGAGCCTTGCCGGTCTTGCGTTTTCAAAGGGCCATGGAACGGGCAACGACTTCGTCCTGATTGCCGATCCCGGCGATGCCCATGAGATCACGCCGGAACAGGTCGCCCAGTTGTGTGACCGCCATGTAGGCATCGGTGGAGACGGCCTGATCCGCGCCGTCCCGTCGCGGTTCCTTCCCGAGGGCCGGGACCTTCTTGAGCAGGATCCGGACGCCGAATGGTTCATGGACTACCGCAACGGCGATGGTTCCCTCTCGGAGATGTGCGGCAACGGCGTCCGCGTCTTCGTCCACTTCCTCATTGCCGAGAATCTGGTTGACCTTGGCCCGGGCGAAACCCTGACCATTGGCACCCGCGGTGGGGTCAAGAAAGTGGTTCGCACGGCCAACGGGTATGCCGTGGACATGGGACCGTGGGAGTTCATCTTCCCCAAGGAAGCCACCAGCAAGGCCATGGATGCCCTCGTTAGCGCGGACGGTTTGGAAGTAGCCCGCCCGGGCCTGTCGGTCAGCATGGGAAATCCCCACACTGTGGTTGCCCTGGCTGAACTCAAGGAACTCGCAGCTACGCAGTTGTTCAAGGCGCCGGTGGTTGATCCCAAGCCGGCCCATGGAACCAACGTCGAGTTCGTTGTTCCCGCTGAGCCGCTGGTTGAAGACGGCGTGGGCACCATCACCATGCGGGTGCATGAGCGGGGCGTGGGGGAGACCCAGTCATGCGGGACGGGCGCTTGTGCCGCGGCCGTCGCTATCCGTCACTGGGCCGGCGCCACCGCTCCGAACGACTGGCATGTCAACGTGCCCGGCGGCGTCGTGGACGTCAAATTCTTCCCCGGCGCGGGTGGCCGCGAGCATGTAGAGCTCAGCGGCCCGGCTGTCATCGTGGCTACTGGGACGCTTTCCTGACCCGGATAACCCTGAAGGACTTGGACGTGCTTTCACGGGTCACCGTGAAGCTTTTGTCCAGTTCGCCGGCGAGCCAACGCTGGAGCGAGTCCGAGCCAAGGTTCTTCTGAACCACCAGCCAGGCGTTTCCTCCGGGGGCGAGGCGCGGCAGCCACGTCAGCAGCAGGCTGTGCAGTTCGTCCTTCCCGATGCGGATCGGGGGGTTGGACCAGATGGTATCGAACTCGACGGCGGGGTCTACTTGGTGCGGCAGGCTCGCCGTGACGTTGCCCAGGCCGAGCGCGGCCGCGTTCTCGTTGGTCAGCGTGACACACCGCTCGTTGACGTCCACCGCATGCACCTTGGCATGGGGTGCCATGATTCCCAGCGTCAGGGCAATGGGCCCCCATCCGCAGCCGATGTCCAGCAGGTTCCCCTGTGGCGAGGGCGGCGGGACCTCGGAGAAGAGGATGGCGGTGCCCTTGTCCACTCCGTCGGGACTGAAGATGCCGGAAGAAGTCTGCAGGTGGCGAGTTGCGCCAGCGAGTTCCACCGTGAGGGGCTTCCTGGTGAACGGTCCGGCTGGCTGGGCGGTGAAATAGTGTGCAGACTCCATAATTTGCCAGATTAGTTTGCTATTGGCGCCATGGGAAACTGCCGGCTCCGCGGGCTGGTTTGACACCGGATGCTAATGTTGAACGCATGTTCTTGATCTTCGAGTAATAACGCCGAAACACGCCTGATTCCCCAGGCGTCACGACGGCACCGCCCGCGACGCAGGCCGGTCCTTGGCATTTCAGCCAAGCCACGGTCTTTCCGCCAGGCAGGTCCCACCGGCACTGTTCGTTGACGAGCTTCCACGTCACGGACGCATCGAAGATCACACCATCCCGTCAGGCCACTGAACCGCCCGCTCTTAGCGCGGTTCGATGACAGCGGGCGGGCGTGCGGCTTCCAGATGGCCAGTAACCTCCACGCGGATCCCACCACGCCAGATCACAGCAACGGCCCCCTTTCCAAAGGCGGCCGTTCAGCACAGGAGGCCCTCTTTGGCCCAAGCCCGTCAGCCCAGCGCGAATAGCGCCCCATCAAACAGCAAACAGCACTATTCTGGAATAGCCGAACAGTCTAAGGAGACCATGACCACCCAGAAGCACTCCGGATCCGATTCCGACGCCCAGGACATGAGTCCTGAACAAATCCAGGCCGTCATCGACCGGATTCTTTCCAAGGATGCACCTGCGCAGGCATCCGACGACAACGATGCCAACGGTGTGTTCGGCAAGGCGCAGGCGATTTCCACGCTTGACCAGGAACACAGCATTTACGACGGTGACCAAGAGGATCTGGCCGAACGACGTGCACTGCGCCGTACCGCCGGGTTGTCCACGGAACTTGAAGATGTCACTGAGGTCGAATACCGGCAGCTGCGCCTTGAGCGCGTTGTCCTCGCCGGGTTGTGGACCGAAGGAACGCTGGCCGACGCCGAGAATTCGCTGCGCGAGCTCGCTGCCCTGGCAGAGACGGCCGGCTCGGAGGTCCTGGACGGTTTGGTCCAGCGCCGCATGAAGCCGGATCCCGGGACCTTCCTGGGATCGGGCAAGGCCCAGGAGCTTAAGGACATCGTTGCTGCCACTGGTGCGGACACCGTCGTGGTGGACACAGAGCTGGCGCCGTCCCAGCGACGCGGTCTTGAGGACATTGTCAAAGTCAAGGTTGTCGACCGCACCACCCTGATTCTGGACATCTTTGCCCAGCACGCCAAGAGCCGCGAAGGCAAGGCCCAGGTTGAGCTTGCACAGCTTGAATATCTGCTCCCGCGTCTTCGTGGTTGGGGTGACTCCATGTCCCGCCAGGCCGGTGGCCAGGTGGGTGGGGCCGGTGCCGGCATGGGTTCGCGTGGTCCCGGTGAAACCAAGATCGAACTGGACCGTCGTCGCATTCGCACCCGCATGGCCAAACTTCGCCGTGAGATCGCCGCGATGAAGCCGGCCCGGGAGACCAAGCGCGCCAACCGCCGTCGAAATGCCGTTCCGTCGGTTGCCATCGCCGGGTACACAAACGCCGGCAAGTCGTCGCTCCTGAACCGCCTCACTGATGCCGGTGTCCTGGTGGAGAACGCCCTGTTCGCCACGTTGGACCCCACCGTGCGTAAGGCCCAGACTCCGGACGGTATCGGCTACACGCTGGCTGACACGGTCGGGTTCGTCCGTTCGCTGCCGACGCAGCTGATCGAGGCCTTCCGCTCCACGCTGGAGGAAGTGGCGGACGCGGACCTGATCCTTCATGTCGTCGATGCATCGCACCCCGACCCTGAGGGCCAGATTGCCGCTGTGCGGGCTGTTTTTACTGAGGTGGATGCCCGCAAGGTGCCCGAGATCATCGTCCTGAACAAGGTTGATGTCGCGGATCCCTTCGTCGTTGAACGCCTGAAGCAGAAGGAACCGCGTCACGCGGTTGTTTCAACACGCACTGGCCAAGGTATCGCCGAACTGCTGGAAGACATCAGCCAGTCCATTCCCCGCCCGGGAGTGCGCCTGGAACTGCTCATTCCTTACGACCGCGGCGAGATGATCAGCAAGCTGCACAGCTCAGACTCGGAGATCCTCAGCCTTGAGCATGAGGAAAACGGGACGCGCGTGGTTGTTATGGTGCGTGAGGGTCTGGCAGCCGAGTTGGAGTCTTTCGTCAGCAATGGTTGAGAAGGTGGCGGCGGACAACGTCGAGTCGGCAGGGGAGAAGGCGACCCTCGAGCTGTTGGACCGGGCCGTAGCCGGCATGGGCGGCCAAAGCCGTGCCGGCCAGCACGAAATGGCCAAGTATGTCACCCGGGCCATTGAGACGGGGGAACACCTGCTGGTCCAAGCGGGCACGGGCACAGGGAAGTCTTTGGCGTACCTGATCCCGTTGATCGCGCATTCGATGGACAGCGACAAACCGACCCTCGTGTCCACCGCCACCTTGGCACTCCAGACCCAGATTGTAGGCCGGGATCTGCCCCGCCTGCTCGAAACCATCAACCCTGCCCTTGAACGGCCCGTCAACGTGGCGCTCGTCAAGGGCAGGGCCAACTATGTCTGCCTGCAGAAACTTGAGGGCGGATTCCCCAGCGAAGAGCCGTCCGAAGGGCAGCTTTTCTCCCTGGGCGAGGACACCAGCGTCCCGCACTTTGCCGCCTCCATGGGCGGCCCGCAGTCCCAGCTGGGCAAGGAAGTGGTCCGCCTGCGCGAGTGGGCCGAAAAGACGACCACCGGCGACCGTGACGAACTCATGCCCGGCGTTACGGACCGCGCCTGGCGGCAGGTCTCCGTGACGTCCATGGAGTGCCTCGGCGCGCAAAAGTGTCCCCTCGCCGAAGAGTGCTTCAGCGAGCTGGCGCGGTCTCGGGCAGGGGAAGCCGACGTCGTGGTCACCAATCACGCGATGCTGGCCGTCAGTGCCTTTGAAGGCCTGGCTGTGTTGCCTGAGTACGACGTCGTGGTGGTCGATGAAGCACACGAATTGCAGGACCGCGTGACCGGTGCGGTCTCAGGCCAACTGTCTGTTGCCATGGTCCACGCAGCGGCTTCCAGCGCCCGCAAGCACACCGCGATTACGGTGGATGCCCTCAACGCAGCGGCCGAGCGACTGGACATGGCCATCGCCGGGGTGCCGAACGGGCTGCTGCCCAGCGGACTCAACGACGAACAGCTCGATTGCCTGGACCAGTTGCGGGACGCCACGCGCGCGGCCCTTTCCGATTCGAAGACCGACTCTTCCACCGCGGTCGACGGCGGTCGCCAACTGGCGCGCTCACGGCTCATGCTCATTCTCGAGTTGTGTGAGCGGATGCTGGCCGCGAAGGAGAACCGTGAAGTGGTGTGGTTTTCCCGTAACAGCACCTTCGACCCGCAGCAGGGCTACTCGCAACCCGACGAGACCGCCCCTGCGCTGATCAACATCGCACCACTGAGTGTGGCAGGACGCCTGCGTGAAGGCCTTTTTGCCGGTCATACCGTGGTACTCACCTCGGCAACGCTGGCGATCGGCTCGGCTTTTGAACCGGCAGCCGGTGGTCTGGGCCTGATCGGCGATGGCGCCCCCAGCTGGACGGGAATCGATGTTGGATCGCCGTTCGACTACCCCAAACAGGGGGTGTTGTATGTGGCGAAGCATCTGCCCAAGCCCGGCCGGGGCACCTCTCCCGAAGCCCTCGATGAGCTGGAAGACCTCATCCGCGCCTCCGGAGGGGGAGCGCTGTGCCTCTTTTCGTCGCGGCGCGCTGCCGAGGAGGCGGCCGATGCCATGCGGCTGCGCCTCGACGTCGACATTCTCTGCCAGGGTGAGTCCACCATGGCAGCCCTGGTGAAGCAGTTCGCCGACGAACCCGATACCTGCCTGTTCGGCACGATGTCGCTGTGGCAGGGCGTGGACGTTCCCGGCGGCTCCTGCCGTCTGGTGGTTATCGACCGCATTCCGTTCCCGCGTCCGGACGACCCCCTGATGACTGCCCGCTCACGCGCTGTGGCCCAGTCGGGAGGAAACGGATTCATGGCCGTGTCTGCCACGCACGCGGCTATCCGGTTGGCCCAGGGCGCAGGCCGCCTGATCCGATCCACGGGGGACAAAGGGGTTGTGGCAGTGCTTGATTCGCGGCTCTCGACAGAGCGCTACGGAGGCTTCCTGAGGGCCGCCCTGCCGCCATTTTGGGCGACGACGGACCGGGCAGTGGTGCGGGGAGTACTGGAGCGCCTGGGGTCAGCCAAGGCCTCCTAGGCCAGGGGGCCGTCTGTCTCCCTAAAGGGAACGCAGGACTGACACGACCTTGCCCATGATGGTGGCTTGGTCGCCAAGGATGGGTTCGTACTGGGTGTTCTGGGGGAGCAGCCACGTGTGGCCGTCGCGCTGGCGGAAAGTCTTGACCGTAGCCTCGTCGTCCAGCAGCGCGGCAACAATGTCACCGTTGATGGCGTCGTTCTGTCGTCGGACAACCACCCAGTCGCCGTCGCAAATCGCGGCGTCGATCATAGAATCACCTGCGACCTTCAGCATGAACAATTCGCCGTGTCCGACGAGTTGCCGGGGCAGAGGGAGCACGTCTTCCACCGTCTGGTCGGCCAGGATGGGACCGCCGGCCGCGATGCGTCCTACCAGGGGGACCATGGCGGTGTCGCTGGCACTGGCGAGCTCGGTCACGGCAAGGCCACCGGTACTGCGAAGAGTCGTGGGTGCTTCCACTCCCGGGATGGGGCCGCCATCGAGGGTCAACGGCATGAGGACTTCCATGGCCCGGGGGCGCTTGGGATCCCGGCGGAGGTAACCGAGCTTCTCCAGCTGGGAAAGCTGATGCGTAACACTCGACAGACTTGCCAGGCCCACGGTGTCGCCGATTTCGCGCATGCTGGGTGGGTACCCGTTGTCATTGACGGACCGCTGGATGGTTTCCAGGATCTTTTTCTGCCGAACGGTCAGGCTCTTGGGGCTCTTCTGAGGCTGTTGGCTCCGCAGGGGTGCCCCGCCGCCGGTGGCTTTCGCTGCCATGTTCGCCAATGCCTTTCCATTCCGCCCCGGAGTGTGCCCGGGGTTGTCGGGTCCGTAAAAAATGTCAGACCCTCCTGTTCCACTGAAACAGTGCTGTTTCTTCACTCAAACGTAGGGCAGCCACAGGCGTTTATCAAACATTTGTTCTAGCGAGTCTCGACACCGTTCGTTGATAAGTGCTAAAAATGTCTTAGCAAGGTTCGAATATGTGTTCTATAAATCCGAACGTGGAGCTGGATGTTCGAACTCGATGTTCGAACATCCGGTGCCGGGGGAGGGAACACACAGAATTGGCAGCCATGTACCGGGACCCGGCGCAAGGCAATAGCTCAGAAGGGCTCAGCTCATGTCCGCAATCACTACGTTCGCTGATTTTCGCACCACCCAGGCACCTGTGCGCCTGCGTCTCACCCGGCGGGGACGGATCGTCTTCTTCGGGATTCCTGCCATGCTGCTGGTGGCTGCGCTCCTGAGCCTTGCCGGTTTCATCACCTCGCCGGCAAAAGCCTCGGACTCGCAGGCGCAGCTCCGGCCGCCGGTGGCTGTGACAGTGACTGTACAGCCGGGACAGTCGCTGTGGGGTATCGCAGGCGCAGCTGCTCCTGAGCGTGATCCCCGGGATGTCATTGCCGAGATCATCCAGCTTAACGACCTTCGCGGAGGGCGTATCCAGCCCGGTCAGCAGCTGTTCGTGCCCGCAAACTAGGCCATTCGGTCGTCGTGGAACGGCCGGCCCGGCGTCACAGTTAGTCGGCAGTCCCGGCGGCCCCTTAAACTGGGTTGGTGAGTGACCAGCTTGAGCGACTTGACCGACTTCCCCTTCGGACCAACCTGCGTGGATTGAGCCCCTACGGCGCACCGCAGCTTGATGTCCCTATTCTGCTCAACGTCAACGAGAACACCCATGGCGTCCCCGCTGATGTCCAGGCGGCCATCACGGAAGCTGTCGCGGCCGCGGCCACTGGACTCAACCGCTACCCGGACCGGGAGTTTACGGAGCTCCGCACATCCTTGGCTGAGTATCTTGGCCACAGTCTCACCCCCGATAACATCTGGGCGGCCAACGGCTCCAATGAGGTTCTGCAGCAGATCCTCCAAGCCTTCGGCGGACCCGGTCGTAAGGCCCTGGGATTCCCTCCCACGTACTCCATGTACCCGCTCCTGGCCAGCGGCACGGATACCGAATACCTCCGCGGAGTCAGGGCTGACGACTACGGCCTGGACGCGGCCTCCGCTGCGGCGCAGGTGCGCGAAACCGGAGCGAACATCGTTTTCCTGTGTTCGCCCAACAATCCCACGGGAACGGGCCTGGGCCTGGATGTTGTTGAGGCTGTGTACGAGGCCGGCGAAGCCAGCCAGGCCATAGTGATCGTGGACGAGGCGTACCACGAGTTCGCCCACGACAACACGCCCAGCGCCCTGACGTTGTTGCCTGGACGCGAGCGTCTGATTGTCTCGCGCACCATGAGCAAGGCCTTCGCGCTTGCGGGCGCCCGCTTGGGCTATATGGCTGCCGCCCCCGAAGTCACCGATGCCATCCGGCTGGTCCGCCTTCCCTACCACCTGTCGGCCGTGACGCAGGCAACCGCCTTGGCGGCACTGAACCACCGCGAGGCGCTGATGGCCGACGTCGAAGACATCAAAGTCCAACGCGACCGCATTGTGACCGAACTCCTGCGCATGGGTCTCAAGCCTGCGGCTTCGGACTCCAACTACGTGTTCTTTGGTGGGTTGGAGAATCCGCACGCGATCTGGCAGGGCCTGCTGGACGCGGGCGTGCTGATCCGCGATGTCGGTATTCCAGGTCACTTGAGGGTCACTGCTGGAACCGAGAAGGAAACCACGGCCTTCCTTGAGGCGCTCGAAGCGCTGTTGGACAGCCCGGCGTCCCAGCCCGCCTAAACTTGTTGATAGACCCACCCCACTCTTCGTGTATAAGGACGTCCCAATGAGCGAAACCGGCGTTACGCCGTCCGCTGCCCGCACCGCGCGCATGGAGCGCACCACCAGTGAATCCTCCGTCCTGGTGGAGATCAACCTCGACGGGTCCGGTGTCTCGGACATCAGCACTTCCGTGCCGTTCTATGACCACATGCTGACGGCGCTGTGCAAGCACTCCCTGATTGACATGACGGTCAAGGCCACCGGTGATACGCACATCGATGCCCACCACACCGTGGAAGACGTTGCCATCACCTTCGGGGAAGTCCTGCGCACCGCTTTGGGCAACAAGGCCGGCATCCGCCGCTTCGGCGAAGCCACGGTTCCATTGGACGAAGCCTTGGCCCACGCCGTCGTGGATGTTTCCGGCCGGCCGTACCTGGTGCACGGCGGAGAGCCGGCGGGCCAGGAGTACCACCTGATCGGTGGACACTTCACGGGTTCCCTGACGCGCCACGTTTTTGAGGCCATTACTTTGCACGCCGGAATCTGCCTGCACATGAACGTTCTGGCCGGCCGCGATCCCCACCACATTGTGGAAGCGCAGTTCAAGGCCTTTGCCCGGGCACTTCGTGCTGCCGTGGAATCCGACCCCAGGGTCGAGGGAATTCCTTCCACCAAGGGGGCGCTGTGAGTGGCCAGGTCCTCAGGGACGGCGCCGTGACCGACGCCATTGCTTCGGTCAAGCCTGAGTCCCCGGAGGGCAAGCCCACGGTTACAGTGCTCGATTACGGTTCGGGCAACGTCCGTTCAGCCGTCAGGGCGCTTGAACGCGCCGGTGCGCACGTGGTGCTGAGCTCCAAGCCGGAAGATGTGCTTAACGCTGACGGATTGGTCGTTCCCGGGGTTGGGGCTTTCGAGACGGTCATGAAGGAACTCAAGGCCGTGGATGGCATCCGCATGATCGGACGCCGCGTCGCCGGAGGCCGCCCTGTGCTGGCCATCTGTGTCGGATTGCAGGTCCTTTTCGAAGCCGGTGTCGAGCACGGCACCGAGTCCGAAGGCATGGCTGAGTGGCCCGGCAAGGTTGAACTCCTTCCGGCTCCCGTGGTCCCGCACATGGGATGGAACACCGTAGACGTCCCCGAAGGTTCCAAGCTTTTCGCAGGCGTCGAACAGGAGCGCTTCTACTTCGTGCACTCCTACGGTGTGCAGGACTGGAATTTCGATGTCGTGCAGCCCCGCATGGCCCCG
Source organism: Paenarthrobacter sp. TE4293 (assembly GCF_050435325.1). NCBI lineage: Bacteria > Bacillati > Actinomycetota > Actinomycetes > Micrococcales > Micrococcaceae > Paenarthrobacter > Paenarthrobacter sp. TE4293. The sequence goes on along the minus strand of NZ_JBNJRY010000009.1, from coordinate 49,560 downwards.
CCCATGGTGACGTGGTCCGAGCACGGTGCACGGTTCATCGCCGCCGTGGAAAACGGCCCGCTGTGCGCCACGCAGTTCCACCCGGAGAAATCAGGGGACGCCGGTGCGCGGCTCCTGAAGAACTGGGTCGATGGCCTGAAGAAGCCCGCCACAGCTGCGGAATCAACGGGAAGCGGTACCGCCTGAATGTGGTCTGTAGTCCTTATGGGCCTTGCCGGTGTGCTGGTCGGCGGCGGCATTTCCTTCCATCAGCAGAAGAAGCCCCGCTGGGTTTCCATCTCCTTCTATGCGCTGGCCGGGATGTCCCTGCTGGCCGCCTACCTCTTGACGCTGCCCGGTAACTGAACCGGTCACCGAAGCCCGCGTCCCCCTCGAACTTCAAGGACCCACATGACCACCTCCGCCCAGTCCGTTCTGGAACTTCTCCCCGCCGTCGACATTGTCGACGGCCAGGCAGTCCGCCTCCTGCAAGGAGAAGCCGGATCGGAAACCAGCTACGGAACACCCCTGGAAGCAGCCCTGAACTGGCAGAATGCCGGTGCTGAGTGGGTTCATATGGTGGACCTCGATGCCGCATTCGGCCGGGGCAACAACGCCGGCCTCATCAGTGAGGTCGTGTCGCAGCTGAACGTCAAGGTGGAGCTGTCCGGGGGGTTGCGCGATGACGAATCACTGGAACGTGCGCTGGAGTTGGGTGTCGAACGCGTGAACCTCGGCACCGCAGCGCTGGAAAACCCTGAATGGACCCGCCGGGCCATCGACCGCTTTGGCGACAAGATCGCCGTCGGGCTTGATGTCCGGGGGACGACGCTCGCAGGGCGTGGCTGGACCAAGGAGGGCGGCGACCTTTGGGAAGTCCTGGCGCGTCTGGAGGATGCCGGCTGCGCCCGGTACGTCGTCACTGACGTCACCAAGGACGGAACCCTGCAGGGGCCCAACGTGGACTTGCTGCGGCAGATGGTGGAGAAGACAGGAAAACCTGTGGTGGCTTCGGGCGGAATCTCCAGCCTTGAGGATCTGAGGGTTTTGCGCGAGCTGGTGCCGTTGGGCGTGGAGGGTGCGATCGTGGGCAAGGCTCTCTATGCCGGCGCCTTTACGCTGCCCGAAGCCCTGGACGTTGCCGGTCGCCGCTGATGACCCACGACGCCGGACGCCCGCACGGGCACCACGGGAACCACGGGCACAAGGACGGCGCCAGCCGGAGCCTTCCAGGGCACATCGCTGCCGCCCTGGCCGGTGCCGGGGGAGCAACTGACTCAGCCGGGCAACCCTGGGCGGGCAGGAGCCTCAGTGGTGACGACGCGAAGATCCACAACTTCGAGGACGACGACGGAACCGCCGACGCCGGTTACCTCGCCGCCGTTGGGGCGCTGGTCGATGGGACCGGGAGCGAGGCTGACGTCGTTGCCTCCCTCGCTACGGCAAGGGTGTTCGTTCCGGTAGTTGCTCAGTTGGCCGAAGAAGCCGAGGGCGTTGACGGGCTCCACGCAGACAAGCAGGCTGATATGGCGTTGGTTACACTCAAGGCGCCTGATGGTCGCAAGGCCATGCCCGTCTTCACCTCGTCCGCAGCGCTGGAGGCATGGCACGGCGAAGCGCGCCCAGTGGCTGTTTATGCGGCCCGCGCAGCGCTTTCTGCCGTCTCCGAAGGTGCCCAGTTGTTGGTTCTGGATCCCGGCTCGGACTTCACCTTCGTGGTTCGGCGCCCGGCTATGTGGGCCCTGGCCCAACAGCGCGACTGGACGCCGTCATACCTGGATGATCAACTGGAGGCTGGTCTCGCTGCTACGGTGTCAGCCTTCCGGACAGTCCGCCGGCTTGAGACGCAACCCGGTGCGGGTGTTGCGTCTTTGACGGCAGACGGCCGTGTGGTGTCCGGCGGCGGATCCGGCCCGGAGTTGAGGGTGGTGCTCTACCTCGAAGACGGCCTTGATGCCGTTGCTGTGCAATCGCTGGTTGCCCAACTCAACGAGGCTTGGGCGCGGATGGATTCCTTCGCCGAGGGCGTTGACTCCATTGAAGTGAAATTACAGCGCGCGGTGCAGGAGCCTGGGCCGCGCTGACGGCAGTCCGGTTCCCCGGGCTGCCCCGGGGGAACAAGAGGATTTAGCCAGTGAACTTCGCTCTCTATCAAGAGATGCTGTCCATCCGTCCTGTCCGTCGCCTGCTGGTGGTGGGCATGATCGCCAGGATTCCGCATTCCGCAGCCGGTGTGCTCCTCACCCTGCACATCGTGTTGACGCTGGGCCAAGGCTATGCCGCCGCCGGCGCGGCTGCGGCTGTGATGACGATTGGCATCGCCCTGGGTGCGCCATGGCGTGGTCGCCGCGTGGATACTGTGGGTCTGCGGAAGGCCCTGATCCCGTCGGTCGTTTCAGAAACCGTCATTTGGTCCGTCGTTCCGCATGTGTCCTATGAGTGGTTGCTCCCGCTGGTCTTTGTCGGCGGGCTCTTCACCTTGCCGATCTTCAGCGTTGTGCGACAGTCGCTGGGCGTCATGGTCGAGGGGGAGCAGCGCCGTTCGGCGTTCGCCCTCGATTCCATCGCGACGGAACTCGTCTTCATGATTGGCCCGGCCGTTGGGGCCATTGTCGCTACCAGTGGTTTTTCAGCCATTGGCCTGACGGCGGTGGGCATTTCGGTTTCCGTGGCAGGGCTGTTCCTCATGTGGTTCAACCCACCCACACGCAGCGAAACGCCTTGCACGCCGCAGGAGTCGGCAGACCGGGCCGCAGCGGACCTTGTTGCCGCCGAGGCAGCCATGGTGGCGTCCGCACCGGCCCACGTCCAGGAAGCGGCGTCGGAGATGGCGTCCTCAACGTCGCGCAGCGCAGCCCTCCGCAGCCGCGTTGCCCGGAATTTCACGTGGTTCACTGCCTCGGTGGCGGCACTCTTCGCGGTGGCGGCCGGATCCGGAATGGTGCTCAGTGGCTCGGACGTGAGCATCGTCGGGCTCTTGGAGCGTGGCGGACACGAGAACGAAATTGGCATCGTGTTCTTCTTCTGGTGCGCTTCATCCGTCGTGGGCGGGTTGATCTACGGATCCATGAAGCGTTCAATTTCGCCCATGCTGTTGCTCCTGGGCATGGCTGCCCTGACTATCCCGATGGGTTTTGCCCAGGACACATGGACCCTGGCTTTCCTGTCGCTTCTGCCGGGCCTGCTATGCGCACCAGTTTTGTCCGCTTCATCGGAGAAGGTTGCGGACCTCGTGGACGAGGAACGCCGCGGGGAAGCCATGGGCTGGTACGGCTCGGCCCTGACGGCCGGTGTGGCGCTGGGCGCCCCCTTGGCGGGCGTCTTTATCGACGCCGTGGGTCCTTCGGCTGGTTTTGCGGCCATTGGTTCAGCGGGTGTCGTGCTCTGTATCGCAGGCCTGATCCTGACGTCGTTGCGCAGGCGGGCCGCCCGCGTCTGACGTGGCGTGGCTGTGGAAAGCACGACGGCGGGCCGACCCCATGTGGTCGACCCGCCGTCGGTGGTTCGTGTGGCAGTTGCCGGCTAGTTCACCGGACCGGTGAACTTTTCGCCGGGGCCCTTGCCCGGGGCGTCGGGGATCAGTGATGCCTCGCGGAAGGCGAGCTGCAAGGAGCGGAGGCCATCGCGCAAGGGACCGGCGTGCTGTGAGCCGATTTCGGGGGCGGCAGCGGAGACCAGGCCGGCCAGGGCTGTGATCAGTTTGCGGGCTTCGTCGAGGTCCTTGAGGTCCTCTGCGTGGGGGTCATCCGCGAGCCCCACTTTTACGGCAGCGGCGCTCATCAGGTGAACGGCTCCGGTGGTGATGACTTCCACGGCCGGAACTTCAGCGATGTCGCGGATCTGCTGGGAAACCCCTTCACCGGCGCCGGAAGCGGCGCCTTCGCTGTAGGAGTTGCGGGAATTGCTGTCTTCAGTGCTCATACTGGTAAGCTTGTCACAGACCGACTGGAAGTCGTTATTCACGGCTAACGTCAGCAGTAACGCTCCCGCCACGTGCAATGTGCGCTGGGCGGGTTGTTTCTGTAGAATTGTCTTTCAGTTTGCAAGCGGAGTTCTCTCCCACCCGCGTCAGCCGTTTCCCTTCAGGGACATGATCCCTTTCGGGACAAGAGGTTGCCGGGTATCTGGTCGGACACATGGATGGCGAAGCCACCCACTGTGCGTACTTCCCGCAAGGGGAGTGCAGCCGACCTCCGAGGCCTTCGATTGCACCAGCAATTGGGGGCCTTCTCTATTTGCCGGTGAACTCACCACAACCACAGGAGCTTTAACATTAGCGAGCCAAGAATCAATGAGCGTATCCGCGTCCCCGAGGTGCGGTTGGTCGGCCCTGCCGGCGAACAGGTAGGAATTGTCCGCATCGAGGACGCCCTGCGTCTTGCTGCCGAATCCGATCTAGATCTCGTTGAAGTTGCCCCGCAGGCTAAGCCTCCTGTTTGCAAGTTGATGGACTTCGGTAAGTACAAGTACGAAGCTGCAGTCAAGGCCCGCGAAGCCCGCAAGAACCAGACCAACACCGTTCTGAAGGAAATTCGCTTCCGCCTCAAGATCGACAAGCACGACTACGAAACCAAGCGCGGCCACGCACTTCGCTTCCTCGGTGCCGGTGACAAGGTCAAGGCCATGATCCAGTTCCGCGGCCGCGAGCAGCAGCGTCCGGAGATGGGCATCCGCCTTCTCCAGAAGTTTGCTGAAGACGTCGCCGAGGTCGGCATCGTAGAGTCCAGCCCGCGCATCGATGGCCGCAACATGGTCATGGTAATCGGCCCGCTGAAGAACAAGGCCGAAGCGAAGGCTGAAGCCCGCCGTGCGGCCCAGCGTGCCGAAGCCAAGGCCCAGAATGAAGCCAAGGCAACGGGACGGGTGGACACCACTGGTGACCAGGCGCCCCTGACGCAGTCGTTGGGTGACCTTCTTCCGGCCGGCCTGCTGGCTGGCGAAGAAGAGACCACGCAGGACACCGTGGAGGCTCCCGAGGTAGAAGCACCCGTAGCTGGCGAGGCTCCGGTTGTTGAAGAAGCCCCGGCCGCTGAAGAGACGGTGGCAGTTCAGGAGGCTCCTGTTGCAGAGGAAGCTCCGGCACCCGTTGTCGAAGAAGCACCCGTAGTCGAGGAAACTCCGGCTCCCAAGGCTGCACCTGCTCCGAAGGCCGCTCCGGCGCCCAAGGCTGCACCGGCCGAAAAGGCTCCGGCTGCCCAAGCTGCTCCGGTTGAAACTCCGAAGCCTGCGGTTCCGGCCGCTCCGAAGCCCGCAGTTCCTGCGGCTCCGAAGCCCGTAGCCAAGCCGGCAGCTCCCAAGCCGGCAGCTCGGCCCGCGGCCCCCAAGGCCGCGCCCAAGCCTGCATCACGCAAGACCAACTAGTTCAACGCCGCGGAGGCCTGGCCTCCACCGGCAAGCAACCAGCATGCCGGCCCTCGTAGGCCGGCTGCGCGAAAGAATCGCGGACTCGTCCGTGGATACGTAAGGAGATCGGTTCCCATGCCGAAGATGAAGACCCACAGCGGTGCTAAGAAGCGCTTCAAGCTGACCGGTACCGGCAAGCTGAAGCGCCAGCAGGCCAACCGCCGTCACTACCTGGAGCACAAGTCCTCCAGGCTGACCCGTCGCCTCGCCGGCGACAAGCTCGTCTTCAAGGGCGATGCCAAGGTCATCAAGAAGATGCTCGGCGTCTAAGTTCCAAGTTCCTTGGTTGCTGCCATCCGGCAGCAGCCAACTACACCAAAAGCCTTCTCAGGCCGGCCGGGTTTCCGGCAGTAGCAGCTTGGGATAAAGATTTCTGAAGGAGTACGCACGTGGCACGTGTGAAGCGGGCGGTAAACGCCCACAAGAAGCGCCGGGTTGTCCTCGAACGCGCCAAGGGTTACCGCGGTCAGCGTTCGCGCCTGTACCGCAAGGCAAAAGAGCAGCTGCTGCACTCGTTTGTGTACAGCTACGGCGACCGCCGCAAGAAGAAGGGCGACTTCCGTCGCCTCTGGATCCAGCGCATCAACGCTGCATCCCGCGCCAACGGCCTCACCTACAACCGTCTCATCCAGGGCCTGAAGGCCGCTGAGGTTGAGGTTGACCGCCGTATGCTGGCCGAGCTGGCCGTCTCCGACGCCAACGCTTTCGCCGCTCTGGTGAACGTTGCCAAGGCTTCGCTTCCGGCTGACACGTCCGCTCCGGCCGCCAAGGCAGAGGCTGCTCCCAAGGCTGCTGCTCCCAAGGCTGCGAAGGTTGCCCCGGCTGCCGCTACGGCGACGGCTGTCAAGGCTGTTGTTTCCGAGAAGCCGGCCATCGACGGCGCAGTTGCTGCTGATGGCGACGAGGCTCCGGAAGGCTACGCCATCAAGGGCAACGCCGAGTCCAAGAAGTACCACGTTCCGGGTTCCACCTGGTACAACACCACCGCTGCTGAATACTGGTTCTCCACCGTTGAGGCTGCAAAGGCTGCCGGTTTCGAGCCGGCCGGCGGCGAAGCCCGCCAGCAGATCAAGAACTAGTAGCAACTGCCACTAAAGTTCTTTATATGAACGAAACCGGGCGCCCGCAAGACTTTCCGATGACCAACCCCCGAGCTGATCGGGTGAGGGACGTCGCTAAGCTTGCCGGGCGCCCGGCCCGTTTAAAGCGCGGACGCTTCCTGGCGGAGGGCCCGCAGGCGGTGCGTGAGGCGTTAAGCCTGCACCGTGAGCGCACAGCGGCGGGAGGCCCCGCCGTCGTGCATGAAGTTTTTGCCAGCGAGGCGTGTCTGGACCGCCTTCCGGAACTTGCCGACCTCGCGCAGGGAACACCGCTCAGGCTGGCGAGTGACGAAGTCCTCGCCGCCATGGCGGACACGGTCAACCCGCAGGGGATTGTGGCCGTGTGCAGTTTTGTGGATGTCACCTTGGAATCGGTGCTCGACGCCGGTCCCCGCCTGATTGCCGTTATGTGCCAGGTGCGGGACCCCGGCAACGCCGGGACGGTCCTTCGTGCAGCTGATGCTGCCGGTGCTGATGCCGTGGTGCTGACGGGCTCGAGCGTAGACATCTACAATCCCAAGGCTGTCCGGTCCACCGCGGGTTCGCTCTTCCACCTGCCGGTGGTTCTCGGAGCCGACGTCCAGGAATTGGTGGAGCGCTGCAGGGAGCTCGGTATCGGCGTCCTGGCCGCCGACGGTTATGGCACCGTCAACCTGGACAAGCTGCAGGACGAGAATGCAGCCCGAAGGCTCGGGAACGCATCCGTAGCCTCGGACTACGCCCTGGAGGCCCCCACAGCATGGCTGTTCGGCAACGAGGCCCAAGGGTTGTCTGACCAGGAACTGGCCTTGGCCGACCACCGGGTGGCTGTCCCGGTCTACGGGTCGGCCGAGAGCCTGAACCTCGGCACCGCGGCCACGGTGTGTCTCTACGCCAGTGCGCGTTCCCAGCAGGGCGCCAGAGTGGGGAATGTGTAAACAGTGCGTCGCCGGGTACGGTATTGCTTGCAAGATCAGACGATGACGACTCTTCTTGGCCAATTCCAATCTTTCCCATACCCGAAGAGGTGAAGCTTTCGTGGCTGCAGGTGGCGGTACCAAAGCAATCGTGGCGGCTCTCGCTGCCAACCTGACCATCGCTGTCTTGAAGTTCATTGCATTCTTCCTGACTGCGTCATCGTCCATGCTGGCCGAAGCCATCCACTCAGTGGCTGACTCCGGAAACCAGATCCTTCTGCTCGTCGGCGGCAAACGTGCCAAGCGGGCGGCCAGCCCGGAGCACCCGTTCGGATATGGCCGCGAGCGGTATATCTATGCGTTCATCGTCTCCATCGTGCTTTTCAGTGTCGGTGGCCTGTTCGCCTTGTACGAGGCCTGGGAGAAGTTCCAGCACCCGCACGGCATTGAGGGAGACTTCTGGTGGGTCCCGCTGGCGGTCCTGGTGGGTGCCATTATTGCGGAGTCGTTCTCCTTCCGAACTGCGATCATGGAATCGAACCACATCCGCGGCAAGCAGTCATGGGTCTCCTTCGTCCGGAATGCCAAGCAGCCTGAACTTCCCGTGATCCTCCTGGAAGACTTCGGTGCGCTCCTGGGCTTGCTGTTCGCACTCTTCGGCGTCAGCATGACCCTGGTGACCGGCGACGGCGTCTGGGATGCCTTCGGCACGGCGATGATCGGCCTCCTTCTCGTGGCCATCGCGGTGGTCCTGGCACTGGAGACCAAGTCGCTGCTGCTGGGGGAGTCAGCTACCAAGGAGGATGTCCAGCGCATTACCGAGGCACTGGAAGCTGACGGGACGCGCATCATCCACCTCAAGACCCTGCACCTGGGGCCGGAAGAATTGCTGGTGGCGGCGAAGATTTCCATGGACGCGTCCGAAACGGGCCAGGAGATCGCCAAGGGAATTGACGACGCCGAGCAGCGGATCCGCGCGGCCGTTCCGATTGCCCGGGTCATCTACCTTGAACCGGACATCGAGCGGGTCCAGACGCCGCAGGTCTAGGCTGACCCGCCACTGGGTTAACGCAGATGGGCTCCGCGATTGCGGAGCCCATCTGCTTTGTGTCCGGCAGTGCAGGCTTTGCTGCTGCCGTGGCGGGATCAGGTGGCAAGAGGCCTCTTGCGTTCCAGCAGGCCGCTCACAAGCGCCACTCCGAGGCCCAGGAGCGCCAGGACCGCACCGACAAGGGCAGGAGCCACGTAGCCCCACCCCCAGGCGATCACGGTTCCGCCCAGGAAGGCGCCGAGTGCGTTGGCGATGTTGAGTGCCGAGTGGTTCAGCGAGGACGCCAGTGACGCGGCTCCCGGGGCGGCGTCCAGGAGGCGGGTTTGCAGTGCGGGAGTCAGCATTGAACCAACGCCGCCTACGACGAAGGCCATGATGAACGCCGCCCAGGCCCAATGCGCCGCGACGGCATAGACCACCAAGGCCACGGCTATTCCCGGCATGACCCAGTAGATGGTGCCCATGACGGACTTGTCGGCGATGCGGCCGCCAATGATGTTGCCCACCACCATGCCGAGCCCGTAAAGGGCCACCACGGCGGGAATGAGGCTCTCGGGGATTCCCGCTACGGAGGTCATGGTGTGGGCGATGTAAGTGTAAACGGCGAAGAAGCCGCCGAATCCGATGATGCCGATCAGCAAGGCCAGCCACACCTGAAGGCGCTTGAGGGCACCAAGTTCACGCCGGATGCTGGCATCGGGATGGGCTGCTTCGAAGGGCACGAACTTCCACACCATGGCAACTGTCACCAGCCCGATTGCGCCAACAATGACGAAAAGCAGCCGCCAACCAAAGGTCTGTCCGACCCACGTGGCCAGTGGCACACCAATCACGTTGGAAACCGTCAGGCCCGCCATCACCATGGAGATCGCCCAGCCCCGTTTGGTCGGAGCCACCAGGCCGGCCGCGATGACAGCGGCCACGCCGAAGAATGCACCGTGCGGCAGGCCTGAGGCGAAGCGGGAGAGCAGCATCAAGCCATAGTCCGGAGCGATGAAGGATGTCAGGTTTGCCAGCGAGAGGAACAGCATGAGGCCCAAGGCAAGGTGCTTCTTGGGGAGCTTGGCTCCGAATGCGGCGAAGATTGGTGCGCCTATCACCACGCCCAAGGCGTAGGCCGAGATCAGGTTTCCTGCCTCTGGGGTGCTGATGCCCAGCCCTTCTTCGACTTCCTTCAGCAAACCCATCATGGCGAACTCGGTGGTGCCTATGGCAAACCCGCCCATGGCCAGCGCCAGGATGGCCATGCCAAGGTGGCGCTTTGCTGCGGTCGCGGTGGCGGGTGGGGACACGGTGGTAGTCATAAGCCTGCTTCTTGAGGGTGCCTTGTGGGCTGGGGAAATGCGGAGAAAATCCGATAACAAGTTTAGTCCCCGCGCTTTGTCCTTGGCGTCGGTTTGTGACGAGACCCATCGTGTGGCCGCCCATAGACTGGTGGAGTGACTGCACTGATAAACGTCGTGGGCGCCGCCGTCGTCGACTCCTTGGAAGCCCCCACGCGCCTACTGGCTGCACGCCGCTCAGCACCGCCCCAATTTGCCGGTATGTGGGAATTCCCCGGCGGCAAGGTCGAAGCCGGGGAGACTCCTGAGTCTGCCTTGCACCGCGAGCTCTCCGAAGAACTGGGCATCGAGGTTCGGCTGGGACCGGAGCTGGAGTCCGGCCGGCCCGACGGTTGGGTCCTCAATGAACGTGCCGCCATGCGTGTTTGGTTCGCGGAAGTGACCGCCGGTGAGCTGGCGCCGTTGGAAGATCACGACAAGCTGCTGTGGGTGTCGCTGGATGACTGTGACGAAGCTCTCAACCTTCAGTGGATTCCGGCAGACCTGCCGATTGTCCGGGCTTTGCTCGATCGCGTGGCCTCTCCCGCGTAAGAACGGCACAGTTCAATGAATTAAATGGCGGCATCGTAGGGCTCGAGGCCCCATAGTTCGAATTTGGGAGCGCTATACCGCCCTTGCGAAAATCTCCTACGGCGCACGGCGTGAAAGCCGTGCTCCTCCGGGCGGCCATGCCCGGTATGGAAACCAGGGCAAGGAGCCTCATGATTTCGGTTGACCGGATCAGCAAGCGCTACGGCTCAGGGGAGAATTCGGTCGTCGCTTTGGACGACGTCTCGTTGTCGGTTTCACCGGGCGAAATCTACGGGGTGGTCGGCCAGAGCGGCGCGGGCAAGAGCACCTTGATCAGGACCATCAACTCCCTTGAAAGGCCGGACTCCGGCACGGTCACTGTCGACGGACAGAACATCAGCCAGTTGCAAGGCGCCAGGCTACGCGCGGCACGCCATAACATCGGCATGATCTTCCAGCACTTCAACCTGCTGAGCAGCCGCACGGTCCAGGCCAACGTCGAGTTGTCCCTGGAGATCACCGGCGTCGAACGCAGTACGCGACGCGCAAGAGTTGCCGAGATCCTGGAACTCGTTGGCCTTCAAGGCAAGGCCGATGCCTACCCGGCCCAACTCTCCGGCGGCCAAAAGCAACGCGTCGGCATTGCGCGTGCTTTGGCCTCGAATCCCTCGGTGCTGCTCAGCGATGAGGCCACATCGGCCCTGGACCCTGAGACCACCCGGCAAATCCTGGATCTGATCCGGAACCTCAGCAAGGAACTCGGCCTGACTGTCCTGCTGATCACCCACGAGATGGACGTCGTCAAGCGCGTCTGCGACTCTGCCGCCGTCATGAGCCAGGGGCGGATCCTTGAACAGGGGACGGTGGAGTCTTTGCTCACCACGGAGAAGTCGCTCCTGGGCCAGGCGTTGTTCCCGTTGGGAGAGATTCCCGATACCGGCAACAGAGTCATCGAGATTACGTTCAACGGCGTTACGGCCGACCGGCCCGTGATTGCCCGCTTGGCCCGCACTCATGGGATCGACGTCGGAATTCTGGGGGCCGCTGTGGAAACCATCCATGGACATCAGACAGGCAGGACCCGGCTGGAACTGCCAGGTACTGCCGACGTGACGGGTCGAGCCATTGCCGACCTTCGTAGCCAAGGACTCTTCGTGGAGGTCATCAAGTGATCGATCGTAACGATCCATCCTTCTGGTCGGACTTGTTCGAAACCATCATGAAGGGGGCAGGGGAGACCTTCTACACCGTTGGGTTCAGCTTGCTGTTCACTGTGATCTTCGGTTTGGCGGCCGGTGTACTCCTCGTAGCCACGGAGGCCGACGGTCTCTTGGCCAAGCCCTTCGGCAGCCGCGCCTTGGGCCTGGTGACCAACCGCGTCCTGGACCTGGTGGTGAACATTGGCAGGTCCATCCCGTTCATCATCCTCATGATTCTGCTCATTCCCTTTACCCGGATGCTGGTGGGCTCGTTTATTGGTCCCACGGCAGCCATTGTGCCGTTGACCATTGCCGGTATCCCCTTCTTCGCCCGGCTGGTGGAGATTGGTATCAGGGAAGTCCCTGTGGGGCTCGTTGAAGCCGCTGAATCACTGGGCGCCAACCGCTGGACCATCCTCACCAAAGTCCTTGTAGCCGAAGCCGTTCCGGCCATCACTTTGGGCCTCTCCACCACCATCGTCGGGCTCATCGGATACTCGGCAATGGTGGGCGCCGTCGGCGGAGGGGGCTTGGGCGATGTGGCGTTCCGATATGGCTACCAGCGATACAGCCCGGAATATATGTTTGCCGTCGTCATCCTCCTGATCCTCCTTGTCCAGATCTTCCAGTCGCTGGGCAACATCGCGTCCCGGCGTCTTTCCCACCGCTAGACACCCCACTGCACCCTCCACAGGACCATCTGCGGACCTTCCCAACCCGAAAGAGTCACCATGAACCGAGCCACATTCCTCAAAGCTGCCGCCGTTGGCGTCGCTGCAGCTCTTGCCCTGACCGCATGCGGTGGCGCATCCTCGAATTCCTCCGCCAGCGAAACCATCAAGGTTGGTGCCCTTGCGGTGCCCGCCGGAGACATGCTGAAGCACGTTTCGAAGGACTTGGCCCCCAAAGAGGGGCTGGCGGTTGAGTACAAGGAATTCAGCGACTACAACACGCCGAATGCCGCCCTGAGCGACGGTGACATCGACGCCAACCTTTTCCAGAACACCACCTTCATGGAGACGTACAACAAGGCCTCTGGCAAGAACCTGGTCAGCGTGGGCAAGGTGTACCTGCCCCCGATGGCGCTGTACTCCAACAATGTTTCCAAGCTCGAAGACCTGAAGGACGGCGCATCGATCGCCATTCCGAACGACCCCACCAACGAAGGGCGTGCCCTGCTCCTCCTGGCGTCCAAGGGCCTGATCGAGGTCACGGAGAAGCCGATCACGCTCAAGGACATCACGGCCAACCCGAAGAACATCCAGTTCACGGAGATCGAAAATGCCAGCTTGCCGCAGGCGCTCAACGACAAGGACGCTGCCATCGTGACTCTCGCGTTTGCGCTCCCCGCAGGCCTGAGCTCGGACAAGCAGATCCTTGTTGAGGGTAACGACAGTCCCTTCTACAACGTGTTGGCTGTCCGTGAAGAGCAGAAGGACGATCCCCGCGTACAGAAGTTGTTCAAGATCCTGACCTCGCAGGAGATGAAGGATTACATCAACACCGAGTTCAAGGGGCTCGTGGTTCCGGCTTCCTAGACGGCCGCGTTTGCTTGGCAGGAAAATCAAAGGAGGGACTGCCCGACGGCGGTCCCTCCTTTTTTGTGCCGGTCCTTTTTTGCCGGTCACCTTGCGCGGCGCACGTGTTTCGCTCAGAAGAGCGGCTGCTGTCCCGGGAGGGCAGTGGAGGCTCCCGGAGCGGGTACCGCCGTGGGAGCAGAGGCAGGGCGCGCGTTCCGATGGCTGAATCCCGATGTCCCGGTGAAGCCGTATTTGGACTTGAAGTAGCTGATCCTGCCGGTCAGCCAGGTGCGGTACTCCTTGGATGCATAACTGCCTTGGCCATAAAGGCGCCGGTACTTGCCAACCAGTTCAGGGTGCTGGGCGGCCAGCCATGTCATGTACCACTCGCGCGTCCCAGGCTTGAGATACAGGGCGCCGGCTGTGACTCCCGTAGCGCCCGCTGTGGTCAGTTCACTGAACAAGGAGTCGAGGGCTTCATCCGAATCCGTGAGCCACGGCAGGATGGGCATCGCCATGACACCGCAGCCCAAGCCCGCGTCACGGAGCCGGGCTATGAGCTTCAAGCGCGCCCTGGGGGAGGGTGTGCCAGGCTCGATGAGTTCTGCAAGGTCCTCATTGGTCATGGCCAGCGAGATACCCAGGTCCACGGGAACCTGCGTGGCTGCGTGCTTCAGCAGGGGGATGTCCCGTGCCAACAGGGTGCCCTTGGTCAGGATGGAGAACGGGGTGCCGGAATCCGCGAGGGCGCGGATGATTCCGGGCATCAGGACGTAGCGGCCTTCTGCGCGCTGGTAGGGGTCGGTGTTGGTACCAAGGGCAACCTGGGGCCGCTCCCATGATGGCTTGGCCAGTTCCTTGCGGAGAACCTCGGCGGCGTTGATCTTGACCACCACTTGCGAATCGAAGTCCCGCCCGGCGTCGAATTCCAGGTATGTGTGGCTCTTGCGGGCGAAGCAGTAAACGCAAGCGTGGCTGCAGCCGCGATACGGATTGACCGTCCACTCAAAGGGCATGTTGGAACCGGAAGGCACCTTGTTGAGCACTGACTTTGCGGTGACCTCATGGAAGGTGACTCCGGAGAATTCGGGTGTCGAGATGGAACGCACAAGCCCGGAAAGCGGCAACAAGGCATCCAGGGCCGGGGCAGGGCCCGGAGCGCCGGTGCCGCTGTTATCTGACGCCGGTCCACGCGTGGGTGAAAGTGCTTGTGCGTCCCATCTCATGAACTCCATTCGAAGGTATGTTCGAACGAATGTCAAGGCCGGGTAGGTGCGTACGGGACAGCCGGCGTGCGGGCGTTGCTAAGGTTGGCCCATGATTCTGCTGACTGGCTTCGAACCCTTTGGCACGGATGACCTGAATCCTTCATGGCTGGCCGTGATGCGGGCACGGGAAATCCTCCAGGCTGAGGGATTGACGGTGGAAACCGTGGAGTTGCCCTGCGTATTTGGCGAGTCGGCGGCAGCCCTCGACGAAGCAATGGACCGCATCAGCCCGGACATCGTTGTCTCCGTAGGCTTGGCGGGAGGCCGGGAGCGCGTGTCGCTGGAACGTGTGGCCATTAACTGCGACGACGCCCGGATCCCGGACAACAAGGGGCAGCGACCCATTGATGAAGAGGTCGTTCGTGGCGGCCCGGCTGCCTACTTCTCCAGCCTGCCGATCAAGGCAGCACTCAGGAACCTCCAGATCGCTGGAATCAGGGGGGAGGTGTCGCAGTCCGCCGGAACCTACGTGTGCAACCACGTTTTCTACGCCCTGATGCATCGGCTCGCGTCCAAGCCCCGCGTCCGCGGCGGATTCGTGCATGTCCCGTACCTTCCAGAGCAGGTTTCACCGGATGGCATCACTCCATCGATGCCCCTGGAAGCGATGGCAGAAGCTGTTTCAGTGGTCGTACGTACTGCTCTGCGTACGCCGACCGATGCAAAACTCCCAGCGGGTGCCATCCACTAGAGGAGTTCCCATTCGACCGTGACGCTGGCCGAGACAGATGACTCACCTGCTTCGATGGTCAGCGCCTCAGCGGAGAACGACGCCTTGACCATGCCGCCCAACGGAATGGGGGCGCCGGATACCGGCTGTTGGGAAATGGCCCTGACCTGCCCAAGGCGGGCGGAGGCCAAGGATGCGTACTGTTCGGCGCGTGCCAGGGCGTCCTGCCACGCTGCTTCCTGCGCCTGCGCGGTGACCGATGTTGAATCCGCGAAGCCCTGCTCGATCCCATTGATCCTGATGTCGTCTCCACCGGCCGCGACGGCCGCTGCAATAGCCGCTGGCGCATCCGCGTGGGAACGGATCCCTACCTGCAGATTCGTGGAGGCCACGTAGGCGGCGACCTTCTGGCCCTGACCTTCAACCCACACCAGATCGGCGCGCAGGTTCAGGCCGCTCGTTCGCAGGTCCACGGCTGGTACGCCTGCCTCCCGCAAACTGGCGGCGACCGCGGCAGCCGCGCTGCCGGCGTCGTCATATGCTGTCGCGGCGGTGTCCCGGCGTGTCTCCACGCCAAGCGTTATGGTGACCAGGTCCGGAACGGCCTTGGCGGTCGCGGTCCCTGTGACGGTAATGGTTCGCTTCATGCTTATGCCTCGATTCGATGGCCGACAGGTCCGTCCGGCCGGTTGTGGTGGTCGATGTAGCCGCCCGCCGCGAGGCCGGCCTGGCGCTCGAAGAAGTTGCTCGAGCCCGGATTCCCGCTGCGCAGCATGGACCACCCGGCGGCGACGCCGTAGAGGGCGAGGAACGGAAGTCCCAGGCAATACGCGTATTGGGTGCTGTGCCGCTCCTCATGCCCCAGAAGCACGGGGTTCGTTCCCGCAACGCCATGGGGCGCCCGGTACAGGATCACGTTCCCCAGCGTGAACGCTCCGGCGTGGGGGAGCTTCCAGCCATACCCGGCTGCTATCAGGAGGCCGCGTGGCCCGCGGGTCAAGGTGCTTCGGGACGCAGCGGCTACCGCGAGTCCCAGCGGTGTAGAGAGGTTTACGACGTTGGCGATCTGCCGCAGGCGTTGCGCGGGAGTCATGAAGCCATGCTAGACCCGTCGCGTATGGCACGGCATGAGCGGCAGGGATACGCTGTTCGAGCACTCATCGGTGCAGGAGAATGAATGGGGGAAGAAACGCGATGAACATTAGACGCGCCATGGGCGTGGTGGGTGTCCTGCTTGCCGTCATGGTGGCTTTGACCGGTTGCGTCAAGCTGAACATGTCAGTCAAGGTCAACAACGAGAAAAGCGTGGACTACGAGGTTGTTTACGCGATCCAGAAGTCTGTACTGGGCGATAAGTCCTTCGAAGAATTCATGGAGTCGAACGGCAGTGGCAGTGGCAGCCAGGAGATGGACATCCCGGAAGGTGCCACCGTGGTGGACTATGAGGACGAAAAGTACAAGGGCAAGCGGATCACAGCCGCCAACCTTGACCCTGCCAAGCTCGCCGAGTCGTCCAGCTCCGAGAACCCTTTCGAACTGAAGAAGGAGGGCGACTTCTATGTCCTCTCCATGGGCGGCGTGACCGGGATGGACAGCAGCGATCCCCAGGCCTCCAGCATGGCAAAGTCAATGTTTGACGAAGCCACGGTCAAGTTCACGTTCCCCGGCAAGGTCGTCGAAGCCACGGGCGCCACCGTGGACGGCAACACTGCCACCTTCGACATGCTGTCCATCAAAGAGACAGCGGTCCAGGCCAAGGCCGAAGCCAACGCCGGAGTTCCCATGTGGATCATCTGGATCCTCGTAGCAGTGCTGGTCATAGCTGCGGCACTTGTCCTGCTGTTCGTGCTGCTGCGCAAGAGGTCGGCCCAGCCAGCGCCGGCGCTCGCAGGTGCCGTACCTTACGGGCTGCCGGGTGCGGCGCCGCACCCGGAGGGCCACCAGCCCCCGGCCCAGCAGGCTGCGTACCCCCGGCCGCATGCACAGCAGACCGCGCAGAACTGGGCAGGCCAAGGCTACACGCCAGGGACGCCGCCGCAGCAGGCACCCCAGACGCCGCAGCAGCCTGGGCAGAGGCACGACGACGGCCAGTCGCCACCGCCGCCCGCCGCACCGCCGTCGTCGGGCGCCTGATCAAAAGGCGACGACCGCCGTCGTCATTTCACATAGCGGGACGCCGTCAGGTGGGTTAAATTCCGCCTGTGAGGTTCAACTAGACTGAAGGGTAGTGCCTGCCGTCCGCGGCGAGCACTGCCCTTTCGTTTTGCAGGCCTGCCTTGCCGGCCGCTCCCTACTCGTAGCTAAGAACAGTAGATGACTGAAACTTTGCCAGGCGCTGCCGTCCCGAATCCGCTGGACGAAGCCGCCATCACCGCCGCCGTCGAGGACGCCATCGCCGCAATAGCAGCCGCTTCCTCCCTCGAAGAACTCAAGGCTGTCCGCCTCGCCCACACCGGCGAGAAGTCGCCCCTGAGCCTGGCCAACCGTGAAATCGGTGGGCTCGCCAAGGAGCACAAAGCTGCGGCCGGCAAGCTGATGGGGTCCTCCCGTGGCCGCGTCAACCAGGCGCTCGCAGCCCGGACGGAGGTCCTGGAGGCCGAGAACGACGCCCGCATCCTGGTCGAAGAGACCGTTGATGTGACGGCCGCTCCGCGACGTCGTCGTGCAGGTGCACGCCACCCGCTGTCCACGTTGCAGGACCGCGTCTCGGACATCTTCGTTGGCATGGGCTGGGAGATTGCCGAAGGTCCCGAGGTGGAGTCGGAGTGGTTCAACTTCGACGCTTTGAACTTCAAGCCGGACCACCCGGCCCGCGAAATGCAGGACACGTTCTTCGTGGAGCCCCCGGAAGCCCACCTGCTGATGCGTACCCACACATCCCCGGTGCAAGTCCGTTCCATGCTGGAACGTGAAGTCCCCATCTACGTGCTGTGCCCCGGCAAGGTGTTCCGCACGGATGAGTTGGACGCCACGCACACGCCGGTCTT
Organism: Paenarthrobacter sp. TE4293; assembly: GCF_050435325.1. Taxonomy (NCBI): domain Bacteria; kingdom Bacillati; phylum Actinomycetota; class Actinomycetes; order Micrococcales; family Micrococcaceae; genus Paenarthrobacter; species Paenarthrobacter sp. TE4293. Next base: position 31,634 of record NZ_JBNJRY010000009.1, on the reverse strand, counting down.
CCACCAGTTCGAGGGACTGGCGATCGACAAGGACCTCAGCATGGCTGACCTGCGCGGCACGTTGGAGCACTTCGCCCGCCAGATGTTCGGCGACGAAGCCTCCATCCGTCTGCGCCCCAACTACTTCCCGTTCACGGAGCCTTCCGCGGAACTGGACATCTGGCACCCGGGTGCCAAGGGCGGTCCGCGCTGGATCGAGTGGGGTGGTTGTGGCATGGTCAACCCCAACGTCCTCCGTGCAGCGGGCATCGATCCGGACATCTATTCAGGTTTTGCCTTCGGCATGGGCATTGAGCGCACGCTCATGTTCCGCAACGAGGTCGGCGATATGCGCGACATGATCGAAGGCGACGTACGTTTCAGCGAGCACTTCGGGATGGAGATCTAACAGTGCGTATCCCACTTTCCTGGCTGCGTGAATTCGCGCAGGTTCCGGCCGATGCAACGGCCGAAGACGTCATGGCAGACCTGGTCAAGGTCGGCTTTGAAGAAGAAGAAGTCCACCGTCCTACGGACGAGCTCTCGGGGCCCATCGTCGTGGGCCAGGTCCTGAGCCTGGTCAAGGAGCCGCAGTCCAACGGCAAGACGATCAACTGGTGCCAGGTCCGCGTCGTTCCCGAGGGACAGGAACAGACGCTCAAAGGTGAGGGCATTGACCCTTCCGGAGTGCAGGGAATCATTTGCGGTGCCCACAACTTTGTTGAGGGCGACAAGGTCGTAGTTACCCTTCCCGGAGCTGTCCTGCCAGGAAACTTCAAGATCTCAGCCCGCAAGACCTACGGTCACCTGTCCGCGGGCATGATCGCTTCCGTCCGCGAGCTGGGCATCGGCGATGACCACGACGGCATCCTGGTCCTCTCCCGCATTGGCCTTGACCCGGAAATCGGCACGGACGCCATGGAACTCCTTGGCCTCTACGACCAGGCTGCCGAAATCAACGTGACCCCTGACCGCGGCTACGCGTTCTCGATCCGGGGCGTCGCTCGCGAGTACGCGCACGCTACGGGAACCTCGTTCGTGGATCCCGCGTCCAAGGTCAGCGCGCCGGCTACCTTGCAGGGTGGCTACGGCGTCAAGCTCAACGACGACGCCCCCATTTACGGCAAGCCAGGCTGCGACCGCTTCGTGGCCCGCACGGTGCGTGGCGTTGACCCATCACGTCCCACACCGCCGTGGATGTCCGCGCGCCTTCGTCTGGCCGGCGTTCGTTCCATCTCGCTGCCGGTTGATATCTCCAACTACGTCATGCTGGAGCTGGGACAGCCCAACCACTGCTACGACCTCGACAAGCTCGCGGGCGACATCGTGGTGCGTCGTGCAGTGGCGGGGGAGAAGATCACCACCCTCGATGACAAGGAGCGCACGCTCGACGTCGAGGACCTGCTGATCACCGATGACTCGGGTGCCATCGGCATCGCCGGCGTGATGGGAGGAGCCCACACTGAGGTGTCGGACTCCACTACCAACATCCTGGTGGAAGCCGCGCACTTCGACGAAGTGTCGATTGCCCGCTCCCGTCGCCGCCACAAGCTGCCCTCCGAAGCCTCCAAGCGCTTCGAGCGCGGCGTTGACTGGCATGTTGCGAATATTGCTGCCCAGCGCGTGGTTGACCTGTTGGTTGAGCTTGCCGGTGGTACGGCAGATGAGGCGGGGACCGACGTCGGAACCGCCCCAGATGCGGTCACCATTGAACTGCCGGCAGAGTTCGCCTCCGCCCGTATCGGCATCGACTTCACTGAAGAGCAGATCATCACGTCCCTTGTGGACCTTGGCGCTGTGGTTGAAAAAACTGCCGCCGGTTACAGGGTCACGGCCCCCAGCTGGCGCAATGACCTCGAAACCAAGGAAGACCTGTCCGAGGAAATCGCGCGCCTTGTCGGCTACGACAACATCCCCTCGACTCTTCCGGTGGCGCCTCCAGGCCGTGGCCTGAGCCGCAGCCAGCAGCAGAAGCGCCGGGTCGTCCAGGCCTTGGCTGATGCAGGGCTCACCGAGGTGCTGTCCTACCCGTTCGTTTCCAAGGCAGCCAACGACACTTTTGGCGTTGCTGCTGAAGGCGCTGCGCGTCCGGCCCTCAAGCTCGCCAACCCGATCAGTGAGGAACACGGCTACCTGCGGACGTCCATCCTCCCGGGCCTGATCGAGGTTGCCCGCCGCAACCACTCACGCGGCTTCCGTGACCTGGCTGTGTACGAGGCGGGTTCGGTCTTCCTTCCGGGCGAAAAGCTGGGCACGGATTCCATTCCGCCCTTGGGCGTCAAGCCCTCCGATGAGGTTCTGGATGCGCTGTACGACGGCGTTCCGCCCCAGCCGCTGCACGTCGCGGCTGTCTTGACTGGCCACGATTCTCCGGCTGCCGCTACCCACACTCCGCGTGTTTGGGACTGGGCAGACGCTGTTGACGTGGCACGCCTCATTGCAGATGTTTTGGGTGTCGAGCTGGTCGTCAGCCAGGGCAGCCACCAGGCATTCCACCCCGGCCGTGCAGCCCAACTCGCGCTGCGCAATGGCGATGTCGTGGGCTACGCAGGAGAGTTGCACCCCAAGCTCCTGGCGGCTCAGGACATGCCCGCACGCTCCGTGGCTCTGGAGGTCAACGTGGAAGCGTTGTTCGAAGCTGCTGCTGACGTGATTGTGGCCAAGCACATCTCCGGATTCCCCGTTGCGACGCAGGATGTTGCCTTGGTGGTTCCGCAGGATGTGCCGGCCGACCGGGTTCTGGCTGCCCTTCGAGAAGGTGCCGGCGAACTCCTCGAAGACGTCGCGTTGTTCGATGTCTACGCGGGTCCCGGCATCGACGAAGGCAAGAAATCGCTGGCCTTCGGCTTGCGTTTCCGTGCCGATGACCGCACGCTGACGGCTGATGAGGCTTCTGAAGCCCGCGCGGCAGCCGTCGCTGTCGCCGCCGAGCGTTTCGGAGCAGTCCAGCGCTAGCTCCCTGTTGCCGAGTGAATCCCCGGAACCTGATGGTTCCGGGGATTTTCTTTTATCGAGATTGAGCTCGCAGCATCTTGACAGACTATTCACATTTGTATGACAGTTTTGTCATGCACATGTGAAACATGTGTATCACATCCCTCGTACGGCTCGCTGAGAGCCGTCCCTTGAAAGGTACCCATGAAGAAGCAGAACGTTGCTTTGCTTGTCGGAGCTGCAGTGATGGCTTTGACGTCCTCGCTTGGAGGAGCCGCTGTAGCGTCAGAGTCGACGCCGCAAGTGGCCGCCGCTGAGGTCCAGCCTGTATCGCACACGGTGGACCAGTCGCAGGTGTCCGGATCTGCCGCCTCACCGTTGGCCGACAAGTACACAATCGCCGCACCGTCCAAGAATGGCGGCGCTTCAACGGATTCAGTCATCGGCGCTGATGGCCGAGTCAGGATTACCAACACCACGGCAGCCCCCAACCGTTCCATCGTGCAGATTGAATTCAACGGCGGCTACATCTGCTCCGGTGCCCTGATTTCCGATGACACCGTGCTGACTGCTGGGCACTGCGTGCATGAGGGCGGCACGGGATCGACAGCTGACTACTCCTGGGGCGTCAAAGTTGCTCCGGGGCGGAATGGATCAACCGATCCCTACGGTACCTGCGGCGCCACGCAACTGCTGACGGACCAGCGCTGGATCGACTCCGCGAACACCAACGCAGACTGGGGCGTCATCAAACTCGACTGCACCATCGGCAACACCACAGGCTGGCTTAACTACACCGGTACCACCGCCAGCCTGAATGGCACCAGCACAACGGTGCGCGGCTACCCGGGGGATAAAGCATTCGGCACCATGTGGTCCATGACCGGACCCATAGAGAGCACCACCACGGAGAAGGTCTACTACAAGATGGATACCTATGGTGGCCAGAGTGGTGCCCCCGTCTACAACAGCTCCAACACCATCATGGCCATCCACACCAACGGCGGAAGCTCCAACTCGGGCACCCGCATCACGCCTACGCTGGCGAACTACCTGACGTCGGTGAAATAGCGAGGCTGAGTTAATCCGCCAACGGGTGTTCCCCGCAGCATCTTTATGGCTGCGGGGAACACTTGCTTTGGCGAATAGGAGCCCGCCAGACACAAGCTACAGTTTGCAGGGGCCACAGCTACAAAGGGGGGAGGGTAGATTTAGGTGCAAATGTCCTCGTTTGTGAGCACTTGCGACTGTGCACGGACCACATCGGGAGGGCTGGAGTGCGGACCACCTCCAGAACGAAAGAAACGTAGGGGTCTAAGCACGCCGCGGTCGGGAGCTACATCCGGGCCCGTGAGACGCTCCCTAGCTTATAGCTGAGGGACGAAACCTGTGGTGGACACGTACTGCTCCGCGACACAACGGGCGAGGCGCGCTGGTTTTCTATCGGCTTCAACATTCTCGGTGTTGGTTGCCTGGCTGGTTTTGTGTCAGCCCTCTGCCTGACTTTGATGTCGGTCTTCTTCGAATTGGAACAGTTCTGACCCCAAGTAAACCCATACTGAGGCCCTCTCAGCCAGCATGGAGATTGACGCTGTCTACGGCCACACCTTCAACGGCCGCAGCCTGGGCCGTCAGCGTGCCGTAGGACAAGCCTGAAATGTTGTTTCTGGCAGTATTGCCGAGACTTTCCTGAACGGCGGCAAGGGTGTCGATGTCCTACTCAGGAACGACCCACCTATCCACGCGTTGGAACCGTCAAAGACTCCCGCCGCCGGGGCAGGCTCGAAGGCTTTAGGGTGGGTTCCTGACCGCGGAAGGGTGTCGTCGAAAGACAAAAAGCCGGCTTAGATGTCCGTAATCGGACTTTTCTCTGTACAGAATCCCGCGGGTGGTCGCCTCGGCCGCGTGAGTCTTGCACTTCCTCAAGTTTCGAACTTGTTGGCATTCTGCAATTTTTGGGGCCCGAGAAAAGCTTTCACAGGTGAAAGGCCACTTCTCCATTTAGCGCCTGTCAGGATGGTCTAACACCTGTCGTACGGAACCCGATTTGGGCATAGACACGGGGCGATGGCAGAGTCGTTTGAAGCCTCACAGAAGGGAGAAATCCACCCATAGCTGTTGCGACAGTGGGCTGGGGACTTAGCCGTGAGAGGAGGGCATGATGCAGAATCCGGTGCTTGACCTGCGGAGGCTCGATGAGACGCCCGGCGCAGGAGACGCGCTTGAACTGCTCGGCCGGCTGGCCCTCGAGCGCGCCCTTCGCTACGCCAACCCCGCAGACCGTGAAGAGTTCATTGCAGGGCGGGTGGCCTTGCTGGACTTTGCCGCTGCGCTCCTCGAAGTGGATCCTGCTCGACTCGTTCCTGACTATCACTGTCCGCGGTGCGGCCCCGGCCAGGACCATGGTCGCCCAGGGTTCATGCTCGACGGCGGCCCCGCACCTCTGGCGCTCAGTGCATCCCGGGCGTCGGGCTGGGTACTACTGGCCGGCGTCGTGCATGCTCCCGAAGAACTCCGGCTGGGAGTGGATCTTGAATCGACTGGCAAAGCAACCTTCGAAGGCTTCGACGACGTCGCGCTGACCGCAACCGAGAAACGCTTCCTGTCCACCATCCCGGATCAGGAGCGAGACAGTCAGCGCGCGCGCCTGTGGGCACGCAAAGAGGCGTGGCTGAAGATGACGGGGGAGGGCCTGAGGCGCAACCCCGCAGAGCTGGATGTGCTGGACCTGCCCGGCCTGCGGGATGTCACGGAAAGGGCACTGCCTGACGGTTTGGTAGCCGCCTTGGCACTGGGCTAGCGCGCTGAAGGCAGCGGCGGAAGCGCAGCCTCGTAGAGCCACGGCCGAAGGATCGACGCGGCATCAAAGCCCGGAATGAACGAATCCGCAGCCTCAATGAACGCCTCCGTCGACACTGAGCCATATCGGTTGGTGGCAGTCCAGTGCTGCAGGAAGCCGAAGAACGCCTCATCCCCGGCCGCCATCCGCACAGCATGCACGGCTAGGGCCCCACGTTTATAGACGCGGTCATCGAACATCAGCTCAGGGCCGGGGTCTCCGACCAGCAGGTCCTGCGGCCCGGCGTCGAGCCTTTTCCACGCGGCCGTCGCCCGCGCAGCAACAGTCATGGTCCGGGATTCTTCGGACCACAACCACTCCGCGTAGCAGGCGAACCCTTCATGCAGCCAGATGTCTTTCCAGCTGCTGACGGTCAAGGAGTTTCCAAACCACTGGTGGGAGAGTTCGTGGGCGATCAGGCGCTGGGAATCCCAGGCGTCACGCATGTGGTTCCGGCCAAAGATGGAGACGGTCTGGGCTTCCAGCGGGATTTCCAGTTCGTCTTCAGTCACCACCGAGGTGTAATCGGTGAACGGGTAGGGGCCGAAGCAATCCTCGAACGTCCGCATCATGTCCGGTTGGCGTCGCAGGCCGTGAAGGGCATCCGCGGCCATTTCGGGAGTGACTGCGACGAACTGGGGGACCCGGTGATGGGTGTCGTCCACATGGAGTGGGACCCGCGCGTAGCGACCAATCTGAACAGTAGCCAAGTAGGTGGCCATCGGTTCGGTTTGCTCGTAAACCCACGTTTCCCGGCTGGACTTGCGGGAGTGGGACACCAATTTCCCGTTGCACACCGGCCGGTAGTTGTCGTCGGTGGTCACAGACATGAGGAAACTGGACTTGTAGCGGGGGTGGTCATTGCAAGGGAACCAGGAGGCCGCGCCGTTGGGCTGGCCGGCCACCAGGACGCCATCGTTCAGTTCTTCCCAGCCCACATCGCCCCAAAGGCCGCGGCGCGGCTGGGGGTTGCCGTCGTAGCGGATCTCCAACGAGAACTGCTGGCCAGGCTTCAACGGGGATGCCGGGGAGAGCACGAGGTGTTCTGCCCTGTGGCTGAACTTCTGGAGCTTCTTGCCGTCCAGCTGAACTTTGCTTGCCCTCAGGCCCACCAGGTCCAGGACGATCTGCGGCGTAGCTGCCAAGGCCGTGCATCGCAGGACCGCTTTGCCGATGAGCTTATTGCTGCCCAACCTGACATCGAGCTCCAACTCATAACGGTCCACACGGTAGCTGGTGCTGCCGTGGTCCAGGGTGTAGGGGTCGGCTGGGGTGTGGGTGCTGATGGGTGCGGTCATTGTGTCCCAATCTACTTGAGACGGGGAGCTTGTGCGGACGGGCCTACCCACGGGCTGACAGGGTTGCCCATCCAGTACGTCCCCGCCGGGACGGTTTCGCCCCGCATGACCAACGACGCCGGACCAACAGTACCGCCGTCGCCGATGCTGGCGGCGGGGAGGATCACGCCGTGCGGACCCATGGTGGCTCCGTTACCGAGCGTTACCGTGTCCAGGCTCATGACCCGGTCGTGGAACAGGTGCGTCTGGACAACGCAGCCGCGGTTGACCGTGGAATTCTCTCCAAGTGTCACCAGATCGGCTTCGGGGAGCCAGTAGCTTTCGCACCACGTTCCGCGGCCGATCTTCGCTCCCAGCCCGCGGAGCCACCACACCAAGGCAGGAGTTCCGGCGGCCGATCGGGCGAACCACGGAGCGCTGACCATTTCGATGAACGTATCAACTACTTCATTCCGCCAGATAAACGAGCTCCACAGGGGGTGCTCGCCGGCGCGAATGGTTCCCACCAGCACCCACTTGGCCATGATGGAGCTGAGCGCTGCCACCGCTCCTGCCGCCAGCATCACCACGCCGCCCAGCACTGCCGCGATCCAGTAGCCCCAACCGCGCGCGATCCAGTCCAGGACCAGCATCGCGCCGACGGCGATTGCCACTGTGAGGATGACGGGGATCAGTCGGCAGAGTTCCCAGAGCGCCCTTGCGATTTTGAGCTTGAGGGCCGGGCGGAAGGTGCGGGTCTGGTCAGCATCGACGGCGGTGCGGCGCAGCCTGACGGGCGGACTGCCCAGCCATGAGGTGCCGGACTTTGCCTTGGCCGGCGTGGCAGAGAGCACCGCGACGAGGGAGTTCTTGGGCACGTTCCGTCCCGCGGCCGTCATGCCGGAGTTGCCCAGGAAAGAGCGCTTACCGATCTTGGCCGGGGCGATTTTCATCCAGCCCCCACCAAGTTCATAGGAGGCCACCATGGTGTCGTCGGCCAGGAAGGCGCCGTCGCCGATGGTGGTCATTTTGGGAACAAGGAGCACCGTTGAGGCTTCCACGTTCTTGCCTACCTTGGCGCCAAGGAGCCGCAACCAAAGAGGCGTGAAGAGGCTCGCGTAGACGGGGAAGAGGAGGTCCCTTGCCATGTCCAGGAGGCGTTCGGTGGCCCACACCTGCCAACCGATGCGGCTGCGCACCCGGTAGTAGCCCTCTTTCAGGCCCAGCCCGAGCAGCCTGGCAACAATCAGAATCAATACCAGGTTGCCGAAGAACCACACCAAAGCAGCGAGCGGAACGGCCAGGGCGATCTGTGGAAGGGCTGTTTCCAATGACTCGTGGTCCCGGATGAAAGCCAAGACCACCAGAGCGCCGGCGAACGCGGAAATGTAGGGGATGAGAGCCAGCAAGGCCGAAGCGCTGGCGAAGGCGGAGAACCACAGCCGGTCAATCACAGGCCGCCTGCTGACTGTTTCCGGCCAGTCGTGCTTGGCTTTGCCGCGGCGCTCGGCGGGTGAGCCGGCCGCCAGGTGTCCGGCTTTCACTTTGCCCAGGACGGCGGATCCGGCATCGACGCGGGCACCTGCACCGATGGTGGCTCCGGGCATCAGGGTGCTCCGAGCCCCCACAACTGCACCGGCGCCCACGTGGATCGGGCCGATATGGACGGAGTCACCGTCCACCCACCAGCCCGAAAGGTCAACTTCCGGTTCGATGTTGGCTCCGCTGCCCAAGGACAGCAGGCCGGTGACCGGCGGCAGTGAGTGCAGGTGCACATCCTTGCCGATCTTTGCCCCGAGGGCGCGGGCGTAGTAGGGCACGAATGGGGCGCTGGCCAGGCCAATGGCGCCGGAGAGATCTTGTATCTGCTCAGCAAGCCACAGGCGAAGGTGGGTTTTGCCCGAGCGCGGGTAAGTTCCGGGCCTGATCCTGCCGAGCAGCATGCGGGCGGCGGCCACGGAGATCGCCATCCGACCCAGAGGGCTGACGAAGACCAGCCATGATGCAGCGATCCACCACCATGAAACGACGGGGACGGCTGAAAACCCGGCGAAGTCGGCCAGCAACCTGTTGGCCGCCATGAGGTAGGTGAGCCAGCGCATGCCGACCAGGATGTGGAGGGGTACACCCATCAGCACCTGGAAAATCTGAGACTTCAGCGCCGTAGGCCGCACTGTCCGCTCTGCAGCCGGACCCGGCACCCCGCCGTCGGGAAGTGATTGCCGGGCGGCATCGATCAAAGCGCCGACGCGCGGCGTGGCATAAATGTCCGCCACGGTGATGGTGGGGTATCTGACGCGGAGGGCAGAAACGAGCTGGGCTGCCGCCAAAGAACCGCCACCGTAGGCGAAGAAGTCGGCGTCGAGCGAAGTGACGGGACTTCCGAGGACAGACTCCCACTGCTCGACCACCCAGCGGGCGTCATCGGGCAGGTTCAGCGGCGCGTTCCCGGCTTCGGCAGCGCCGGCTCCAGCCAGGGGCCACGGCAACGCGTGACGGTCGACCTTTCCGCTGGTCTTGGTAGGCAGCGAGTCCACGACGGTCAGCAGGGGGATCAACGCAGCCGGGAGGCTCTCACCCAGCAGTCGGCGGGCCTCGTCCATGGACAAATCATGTCCGTCGGCCAGCGCCAGATACCCGACAAGGATTTGGTTGCCGGCAGCCGTGGTCTGTACAGCTGCTGCCGCGCCGGCGACGCCGGGCAAGGACTGCAGTGCGGCGTCCACTTCGCCCAGTTCGATCCTGCGGCCACCGAGCTTGACCTGTTCATCGGCCCGGCCCATGAAGATCAGGCCTTCGGTTTCGAAGCGCACCAAGTCACCGGATCTATAGGCCCGGTCCCATCCCAGCGTTGCCATGGGGGCGTACTTCTCGGCATCCTTGGCGGGATCAAGGTAGCGGGCCAGACCCACGCCGCCGATGATCAGTTCACCAATTTCGCCTTCAGCGACCGGGACACCCTGAGGATCGACGACGGCGAGGTCCCACCCGTCCAGCGGAAGGCCGATCCGCACGGGGCCGGGTCCGCCCAGGGGAGCGGCACAGGCAACGACCGTCGCTTCGGTGGGTCCGTAGGTATTCCACACCTCGCGGCCATCGACGGCGAGCCTTTCGGCCAGTTCAGGCGGGCATGCCTCTCCACCGAAGATGAGGAGGCGGACGTTTTCCAATGCCTCAGCCGGCCAGAGTGCAGCGAGGGTGGGGACGGTAGAGACCACGGTGATGCCGTGGTTGATAAGCCACGGACCCAAGTCCATGCCTGTTCGAACCAGGGCGCGTGGTGCCGGGACCAGGCAAGCACCGTGCCGCCAGGCCAGCCACATTTCCTCACAGGAAGCGTCGAAGGCTACCGACAGGCCGGCAAGCACCCGGTCCTGGGGCCCAATGGGCTCAGCTTGAAGGAAGATCCGGGCCTCGGCGTCAACGAACGCGGCTGAGGAGCGGTGTTGGACAGCAACGCCCTTGGGAGTACCTGTGGATCCCGAGGTGAAGATGATCCAGGAATCGTCCTCCAATGTGGGAGTGGAGGGCATGGAGAAGGGATCCCGTGCATCGCCGGCAAGCTGGATGTCCAGGCCCGCGGCGATGATGGCACCCACCTTCGCCTCACCAAAAACCAGGCGGGCGCGCTCGTCGGGATCGTCCGCATCCACGGGAACGTAAGCAGCCCCGGCCATAAGAATCCCCAGGATGGCGATGTAGAGATCATTGGTGCCGGAGGGAATCCGCACACCGATCTTGTCGCCGCGGCCCAGGCCGGCAGCGTTGAGCCGCGCAGCAAACACGCCGACGGCCTTGAGCAGTTCCGTGTAGCTCAGCGACTTGTGCCCGTCGTCCAGCGCGGAGGCTTCAGGAAATGACGACGCGGTTGCCGTCAGGATGTCCACGAGGGTGCGCTCGGCGGGCGGGGCGGAGCCTCCCGGAAACTGGGGGCGGAATGTGGTCAAGGCAGGGGTAGGCCCGGCCCCCAATGGATGTTCTGTGCTCACGACGTCAGCTTTCCGCAGAAAGATGAACAAAAGGTGTCTGACGTTTCCTGCGTGTCAGACGTTGTTGCCCTGCTGTTTGCCTGCACGTCACTGGCCGTTGGGAACCGGGCGTGGGCGGCTAGGGAACCAGCAGGACTTTGCCGGTGGTACGGCGGCCTTCAAGGTCCCTGTGTGCCTGGGCTGCTTCCGCGAGTGGATACGTTGCCCCCACCCTGACAGCGAGAGTGCCGTTGGCGGCGGCGTCGAAGATTTCCGCTGAGCGCCACCGGCGTTCCTGGGCGTTCTGGACGAAGTGCGCCATGGTGGGCCTGGTCAGCGTCAGTGAACCGGCCGCATTCAAACGCTGTGGATCGAACGGCGGCACCGGACCGGACGCCGCGCCGAAGAGCACCATGGCTCCGCGGATGCGAAGGCTTTTCAGGGAGTCGTCAAAGGTGTCCTTGCCGACACCGTCGTACACCACGTTGACGCCTTCGCCGTCGGTCAGTTCGCGCACCTTGTCGGCAAATCCGTCGTAGCGCAGTACCTCGTCGGCGCCGGCGAGAGCGGACAGCCGGGCCTTCTCATCCGAGGACACGGTAGTGATTACCCGGGCTCCGCGGGCCTTCAGCATCTGGGTCAGCAGCAGGCCAACCCCGCCGGCTCCGGCGTGCAGGAGGACGGTGTGCCCCGGCTCCACGCGGAAGGAAGAATTCATCAAGTAGTGGGCAGTGATTCCCTGCAGTGGCAGGGCGGCAGCTGCATGGTCGTCGACGCCGTCAGGAACCGGGAGCGCCTTACCCGCCTCAATGAGGGCGTACTCGGCATAGGTCCTGGTTCCCTCGGCCGTGGCCACGCGGTCGCCGACGGAGAATTCCTCGACGCCTTCGCCCACAGCCTCGACGGTGCCGGCCGCTTCAGCGCCGGGAGTGAAGGGGTACTCCACTGTGTAGATGCCGCTGCGCTGATAGGTCTCAATGAAGTTGACCCCGGCAGCTGCGACCTTGATCAGCAGCTGGCCGGGGCCAGGCGTTGGTGGTTCCACGGAGGCGAACTCGAGGACCTCAGGTCCTCCGGGCTGCTGTGCAACGATGGCGTGCGTCATGGTGGCTCCTTACTCCGGGACGGTCCTTCCGGTGCCCGGTTTCAGATTCCATCCTAGGGAAGTTGGGGCTTCCCTTGTGGAACGCCTAAAAGCGTCCGTGCGTCGAAGCCACCGGGCAGTCGAAGCCGCGGCCTGCTGCCAGGCCTACGTCATTCAGGTATCGGACCACGATGCCGTAGGACTGCATCAGCGTGGTTTCGGTGTAGGGAATGGAGTGTTTGGCGCAGAACTCGCGCACAATCTTTGTGGCCTTGTACAGGTGGGGGCGGGCCATGTCCGGGAACAAGTGGTGTTCCACCTGCCGGTTAAGTCCACCCAGGAGGAAGTCCATGAAGAGGCCGCCGGAGATATTCCGTGAGGTCAGGATCTGGCGGTTGAGGAAGTCCACGCGACTGTCCTTGGGGAGGACGGGCATGCCCTTGTGGTTCGGGGCGAACGAGGCACCCATGTAAAAGCCGTAGACCATGATCTGCACGCCCAGGAAGGCGAACGCCATTCCGATGGGAAGGAAAGTGAAAGCCAGGACCGGGAGGGCGGCAAGCCTTGCGACGAGGATGGGCGTTTCTACCCAGCGGTGACGTACTTTTTGCTTGCCGAAGACAAAGCGAAGGGAGTCAAACTGCAGGCTCAAGCCGAGGAGCGTCAGGAGCGGGAAGAAGAACCAGCCCTGCTTCTTGGTGAGGAAAGCCAGGCGGCCCTTACGCTCGGCTGCAGCATCTTCGTAGAAAACCAAGGCGTTGTTCCGGATGTCCGGATCCTTGGAGATGACGTTGGGGTGGTTATGGTGGGCTCCATGCTTCTGTTCCCACCAGGAATAGCTGATGCCGGCCACGCCGGTGGCCAGGAGGCGGGCTGACCAATCGTTGGCGCGTCGTGACGCGAAGATCTGCTTGTGCCCGGCTTCGTGGGCAAGGAAGCTCAGCTGCGTGCACAGGATGCCGACGGCAGCGGCTATCAGGAGCTGGTACCACGACTCGCCGATCAGGGCGAAGCCGAGCCAGGTACCTGCCATGAGGAGCACCAGGGCCACGAAGACCCAGATGTAAAAGCCGCTCCGGCGTTCGAGGAGTCCCGCGGCTTTGACGCTCTTGAGGAGCTCAGAGTAGCTCTGGACGACGGGATTGGGTTGAATTGCGCGAGCCTTGGGACGCTCAGCGGTGGACGTGGGTGACATAAATGTGCCCCGTATCGCTAACGGGCAACGCTGCAGCCGACGTTCGGACTGCACGGTCTGGATCACCCTCCACTAAGCATACGTGCAATCTCCTAAATAATGAGACGCATCACAAACGCATGTATAAATATCGGCATCTATGAATATTCTTGCTGTACAGTGGAGTCATGACTATTTCAGTTGCCGTCTCCGGTGCCAGCGGCTACGCCGGAGGAGAAGTGCTGCGCCTGCTGGCGGGCCACCCGAACGTCACCATTGGCGCCATCACCGCGCACAGCAACGCCGGTTCCAGACTAGGGGAGTTGCAGCCGCATCTCCACGGTTTGGCCAGTCGGATTCTCGAAGACACCACAGTGGAGAACCTTTCAGGCCACGACGTCGTGTTCCTGGCTCTTCCGCACGGGGCCTCTGCTGAGATTGCCGCGCAACTGCCGGAAGGAACAATAGTTATCGACGCCGGAGCGGACCACCGCTTGCAGGATGCCGCGGCGTGGGAAAAGTTCTACGGTTCCGCCCACGCCGGAACATGGCCGTACGGGCTGCCTGAGTTGCCGGGCCAACGGGAAATACTCAAGGGTGCTACCCGCATCGCCGTGCCCGGCTGCTACCCGACGTCGGCCCTGCTCGCCTTGACGCCCGGTTTCACCAACAACCTCCTTTTGACGGACGACGTCGTGATTGTGTCCGCGTCAGGTACCTCCGGTGCCGGCAAAGCGGCCAAGGTCAACCTCATCGGCGCTGAGGTCATGGGCTCGATGAGCCCTTACGGGGTGGGCGGTGGCCACCGGCACACCCCGGAGATCGAACAGGGTCTGTCCAACGCCGCCGGTGAGCCGGTGACGGTTTCGTTCACGCCGACGCTCGTCCCGATGAGCCGCGGCATCCTCACCACCGCTACAGCCAAGGTTGGCCACGGTGTTACTGGGACTGAGCTCCGCCAAGCCTGGGCAGATGCCTACGACGACGAGCCGTTCGTGCACCTTCTGCCGGAAGGCCAATGGCCCACCACCAAATCGGTGCAGGCTTCCAACCACGCCGTCATGCAGTTGGCCTTCGACCCGCACACGGGCCGCGTGATCGTGACGTGCGCTATCGACAACCTCACCAAGGGGACCGCCGGCGGAGCCGTGCAGTCCATGAACATTGCCCTCGGCCTGGACGAAACAGCCGGCCTGAACCTGCAGGGAGTTGCACCGTGACCATTACCGCACCCAAGGGATTCCGCGCCGCAGGCATCAAAGCCGGCATCAAAGCATCCGGCAACCCGGACCTGGCGCTGGTAGTCAACGACGGCCCGTCCAAGGCCGCCGCAGCCGTCTTCACCTCCAACCGCGTCGCCGCCGCACCCGTTCACTGGTCACGCCAGGTAGTCAGCGATGGCCGGGTGGATGCCGTCGTCTTGAACTCCGGCGGCGCCAACGCGTGCACTGGGCCGCAAGGTTTCCAGAACACGCATTCGACAGCCGAGAAAGTGGCGGAGGTGTTGGGAGTCTCAGCTTCCGACGTCGTGGTGTGTTCTACCGGCCTGATCGGTGAGCAGTTGCCCATGGACAAGATCATCCCGGGTGTGGACGCGGCCGTAGCCGAACTGTCCGAAGATGGCGGATCCGCTGCCGCCACTGCCATCATGACCACGGACAGCGTGTCCAAGGAAGCCGTCTTCACGGGTACGGACGCCGAAGGCAAGCAGTTCACCGTAGGCGGCATCGCCAAGGGTGCCGGCATGTTGGCCCCGGGCCTGGCCACCATGCTGGTAGTCCTCACTACGGACGCCGAGGTTCCCGCGGACGAGCTGGACGTCGTCCTCCGCGACGCCACGCGTGTCACCTTTGACCGGACGGACTCGGACGGCTGCATGTCCACCAACGACACTGTGGTGCTGCTGGCGTCGGGCGCGTCCGAGGCCCTGCCGTCGGCCGAGCAACTCAGCGAAGCCGTCACCCAGGTCTGCGCCGAACTGGCACGCAAGCTCATTGGTGACGCTGAAGGCGCCAGCCACGACATCGCCATCCGTACGTTCAATGCAGCCAGTGAACGCGATGCCGAAATCGTGAGCCGGGCAGTTGCCCGCTCCAACCTCTTCAAGGCAGCCATCTTCGGCAAGGACCCCAACTGGGGCCGTGTGCTCTCCGCTGTTGGGACCACGGATGCCGTGTTCGAAGCGGATCAGCTCAACGTCGCCATGAACGGTGTGCAGATCTGCCGCAACGGCGCCATCGGCGATGACCGTAACCTGGTGGACCTGGAGCCACGCGAAGTACTCGTCGACATTGACCTGCAAGCCGGCGATGCCGAGGCAACCATCTGGACCAACGACCTCACGCATGACTACGTGCATGAGAACAGCGCCTACTCGAGCTGAGCCGATGACGATGACTGCACACACCCGCGAAACGACGTCGAAGAGCCACGTCTCGGCGGAAACGGCACAGGACAAGGCCGGCACGTTGATCGAGGCCCTGCCATGGATCCAGCGCTTTGCCGGCACCACCATGGTGATCAAATACGGCGGCAACGCCATGGTCAACGACGACCTTCGCCGTGCCTTTGCCGAGGACATCGTGTTCCTCCACCATGTGGGCATCCACCCGGTGGTGGTCCACGGCGGCGGCCCGCAGATCAACTCCATGCTCGGCCGGCTGGGCATCGAGTCCGAGTTCAAGGGCGGTCTCCGCGTCACCACCCCCGAGGCGATGGACGTTGTGCGGATGGTCCTCACCGGCCAGGTTGGACGCGAACTCGTCGGCCTCATCAACTCCCACGGACCCTACGCCGTTGGCATGTCCGGCGAGGATGGCGGGCTGCTGCGCGCCATTCGCACCGGCACGGTTGTTGACGGCGAAGAAGTGGATCTCGGCCTTGTGGGCGAAGTGGTGGGAGTGGACCCCGCCGGAATCAAGGACATCCTCGACGCCGGCCGCATCCCGGTCATCTCGACCGTTGCCCCGGAGATACTCGACGACGGCAACGGGTCCGGTCCCACGACGGGCCAGGTCCTCAACGTCAACGCGGACACAGCAGCTGCCGCCGTTGCCTCCGCACTGGGTGCCAGCAAACTGGTCATCCTCACGGACGTCGAAGGCCTCTACGCCAACTGGCCGGACAAATCGTCGTTGATCTCTTCGCTGACAGCCTCGGAACTCCGCGAAATGCTGCCCCGCCTCGAGTCGGGAATGATCCCCAAAATGGCCGCCTGCCTGAAGGCCATCGACGAAGGCGTGGAGCGAGCACACATCGTAGACGGGCGGCTGCCGCACTCAATGCTGCTGGAAACCTTCACAACAGCGGGCATCGGCACCCAGGTAGTACCAGATGAGGAAGTGAACGCATGAGCACCGAACTGAGCGCTACAGCCCAAGGCCGCAGCAGCGCTGGGGGGCCGGGTGTGGCCGGGCACCGCGAAGCGGGCGGGGCCCCCATCGCTGCGGAGGCCGCCGCAACCACGCTGGTTTCCCAAAGCTCAGGAGCTGACTGGCTTGCCCGCTACTCGTCCTCGCTGATGGGCGTCTTCGGCACGCCCCAGCGGGTCCTGGTCCGTGGCGCCGGTTGCCTGGTGTGGGACGCAGATGGCAAGGAATACCTTGACCTCCTGGGCGGCATCGCCGTTAACGCACTGGGCCACGCCCACCCGTTCGTCACGTCGGTGATTTCCAGCCAGCTTGCCACGCTCGGCCACGTTTCGAACTTCTTCACGAGCCCCACGCAGATCGCCCTCGCTGAAAAGCTCCTCGCAATCAGCAAGGCACCGGCAGGTTCCAAGGTGTTTTTCGCGAACTCCGGCACGGAAGCCAACGAAGCCGCGTTCAAGCTGGCCCGCCGGAACAATGGCGACGGGCAGCGCACCAAGATCATTGCCCTCGAAGGCGCTTTCCACGGCCGCACCATGGGTGCCTTGGCGCTCACGGCCAAAGAGGCCTATCGTGCGCCGTTTGAGCCACTGCCTAGTGGCGTGGTCCATGTTCCGTTCGGTGACATCGAGGCCCTGCGTGCCGCCGTCGACGATTCCACCGCGGCTGTTTTCCTGGAACCGATCCAAGGCGAAGCCGGCGTACGGCCGCTGAGCGCCGAATACCTGCAGGCTGCCCGCGAGGCGACCACCGCCGCTGGTGCGCTGCTGATCCTGGATGAGGTCCAGACCGGCATCGGACGTACCGGAAAGTGGCTCGCCAGCGAAGACGCGGGCATCGTGCCCGACGCCGTGACGCTCGCCAAGGGACTCGGCGGCGGCTTCCCGGTGGGGGCATTAATCACTTTTGGAAGCACGACGTCGGCCCTGCTCACCGCCGGGCAGCACGGCACCACTTTCGGTGGGAACCCTGTGGCGACGGCCGCTGCGCTGGCCACCCTGCACGCGATCGAAAGCCAGGGTGTCCTGCACAACGTTCTGACGGTAGGAGCCCACCTGCGCGAAGGACTGGCCGCGGTGGAGGGAGTCACCGAAGTTCGCGGTGAAGGCCTGCTGATCGGCTTTGACGTGAACGCCGACGTTGCACCTGCCATGGTGACCGCAGCCCTGGACGCCGGCTTCATCATCAACAGCCCGGGTCCCCGGACCATCCGCCTGGCGCCCCCGCTGATCCTGACCATCGAGCAAGCGGACCGTTTCCTGTCCACCTTGCCGGAGCTCATCGCCACGGCCACCGCCCAAACCGCAAAGGACTCACAGTGAGCACGTCAACCACCCGCCACTTCCTCAAGGACACGGACCTGAGTCCCGCAGAGCAGGCCGAGGTCCTTGAGCTTGCCGTCCGGATGAAGGCCGCACCGTACAGCGTGCAGCCCTTCGCTGCGGAAGGCAACGGCCGCAAGACCGTCGCCGTGATCTTCGACAAGACCTCCACCCGCACGCGTGTCTCCTTCGCCACGGGCATCGCCGACATGGGCGGCAATGCCCTCATCATCAACCCGGGCGAAGCGCAGATTGGCCACAAGGAATCCGTAGAGGACACCGCCAAGGTCCTGGAACGCATGGTGTCCACCATTGTGTGGCGGACAGGTGCGCACTCCGGCCTGGTGGCCATGGCAGAAAACTCCAAGGTCCCCGTCATCAACGCGCTCTGCGATGACTACCACCCCTGCCAGCTGCTGGCGGACCTCCTGGCTGTCAAGGAACACAAAGGCGAGCTGGCCGGACTGACCATGGCATACCTGGGCGACGCTGCCAACAACATGGCCAACTCCTTCCTTTTGGCCGGCGTCACTGCGGGGATGCATGTTCGCATTTCAGGTCCGGAAGGCTACCTGCCCGCCGCGGACATCGTCGCCGCCGCGAAGGAACGTGCGGCTGAGGCCGGTGGTTCGGTCCTGATTACCAACGACGCCGCCGAGGCCCTCAAGGGTGCCGACGTCGTGGCAACAGACACCTGGGTCTCCATGGGCCAGGAAGCCGAAAAGGAAGCCCGGATGCAGCTCTTCCGTGACTATTCGGTGGATGAAGCCGCCATGGCGCAAGCTGCGCCGGACGCCGTCGTGCTTCACTGCCTTCCCGCCTACCGCGGCTACGAGATTTCTGCCGGCGTCATCGACGGTCCGCAGTCGATCGTGTGGGACGAGGCCGAAAACCGCCTCCACGCCCAAAAAGCGCTCATGGCATGGCTGATGCACCGCTCAGGCCTCGCTTTCGTCGAAGGCCTTTCGCCGGTCGAAGGTACCGGGGAGAGCACGTTCTAGTGTCCACCAACCCGTCCGTGCCAGGCGCCAGCCCGGCCACCAAGACTGCCCGCCAGGCGCGGATCACCGCGATCCTGACGGGGGAGTCCGTGCGTTCCCAGGCAGAGCTTGCAGCTCTGCTGGCGGACGACGGCGTCCAGGTCACCCAGGCCACGTTGTCAAGGGACCTCGTGGAACTCGGCGCAGTCCGGGTTCGCGGAAAAGAGGGAGCCTTGGTTTACGCCGTTCCGGGGGAGGGCGGGGACCGTAACGCCAAGAGCGGCGTGACCCAGGAGATCCTCGACGCGCGGTTGACCCGGCTGTGCGGCGAACTCCTGGTCACCGCGGAGGCATCGGGCAACATCGTGGTCCTCCGCACTCCGCCCGGAGCCGCCAACTTCCTGGCCCTGGCCGTCGACCACTCGGTGATGCCCTCTGTATTGGGTACGATCGCAGGCGACGATACTTTGCTGTTGGTCGCCCGGGATCCTGATGGCGGGGCGGAACTGGCGGCCCGGTTCCTGCGCATGGCCGAAGAGGCCGGACCGGGCAACTAACAGATTTTCCATCATTGATTCACAGCAGCATCCACTTCACACAGCATTGATTCGAATGAACCAAGCAACAACAAAGGAGCACTCTCGTGACTGAGCGCATTGTTCTGGCCTACTCCGGTGGCCTTGATACGTCCGTAGCCATCGGCTGGATCGGTGAAGCCACCGGTGCCGAGGTCATCGCCGTGGCCGTCGACGTCGGACAGGGCGGCGAGTCCCTCGAGACCATCCGCCAGCGCGCGCTCGGTTGCGGCGCCGTCGAGGCCTATGTGGCCGACGCCCGCGACGAGTTCGCCAACGAGTACGCCATGCCGACCCTGAAGGCCAACGCCCTCTACCAGGGTCACTACCCGCTGGTATCGGCTATTTCCCGCCCGGTCATCGTCAAGCACCTCGTGAAGGCTGCCCGCGAGTTCGGCGCCACCACCGTAGCCCACGGCTGCACCGGCAAGGGCAACGACCAGGTCCGCTTCGAAGTGGGCATCCAGACCCTCGGCCCGGACCTGAAGTGCATCGCACCTGTCCGCGACCTCGCGCTGACCCGCGACAAGGCCATTGCCTTCGCCGAGGAAAAGGGCCTGCCGATCGAGACCACCAAGAAGAACCCGTACTCGATCGACCAGAACGTCTGGGGACGCGCCGTCGAGACCGGTTACCTCGAGGACATCTGGAACGCTCCCACCAAGGACATCTACGACTACACCGCCACCCCAGAATTTCCGCCTGCACCGGATGAGGTCATCATCTCCTTCCAGGCCGGCGTGCCGGTCGCGATCGACGGCGTCAAGGTCACCCCGCTGCAGGCCATCCAGGAACTGAACCGCCGTGCAGGCGCCCAGGGCGTTGGCCGCATCGACGTCGTCGAAGACCGCCTCGTGGGCATCAAATCCCGCGAAATCTACGAAGCACCGGGTGCCATGGCGCTGATCACCGCGCACAAGCACCTCGAGGACATCACCATCGAGCGCGAGCAGGCCCGCTTCAAGGCCACCGTTGGCCAGCGCTGGGCTGAACTGGTGTATGACGGACAATGGTTCTCCCCGCTCAAGCGCTCCCTGGACGCCTTCATCGAGGACACCCAGCAGTACGTTTCAGGCGACATCCGCATGGTCCTCCACGGTGGCCAGGCCATCGTCAACGGCCGCCGTTCCGAGACTTCGCTGTACGACTTCGATCTGGCAACCTACGACACCGGCGACACCTTCGACCAGTCCATGGCCCGCGGCTTCATCGAGCTGTGGGGCATGTCCTCCAAGGTTGCTTCCGGCCGCGACCTGCGGGTTGCAGGGGAATGACAAGCGCAACCAACGAAGGTGCACTGTGGGGCGGCCGGTTTGCCGGCGGTCCCGCGGATGCGCTGGCCGCACTGAGCAAGTCCACCCACTTTGACTGGCGGCTTGCCCGTTACGACATCGCCGGTTCCAAGGCGCATGCCCGGGTGCTGGCCAAGGCCGGTCTCTTGGACGACGCCGAACTGGAAGGGATGCTCGCTGCGCTCACCCGGCTGGATGAGGACGTCGCCAGCGGCGCTTACCTTCCGGCCGAGAGCGACGAGGACGTGCACGGTTCGCTGGAACGCGGACTGATTGAGCGTGCCGGGACCCAGCTGGGCGGCAAGCTTCGCGCCGGCCGTTCCCGCAATGACCAAGTGGCCACCCTTGGCCGCATGTTCCTGCGCGATCACGCACGCATCATTGCCTCCGGTGTCCTGGCCACCATCGACGCCCTCGTGGAGCAGGCCAAGGCACACCATGGCGTTGCCATGCCTGGCCGGACGCACCTGCAGCATGCCCAGCCGGTGCTGCTGAGCCACCACCTTTTGGCTCACGCCTGGGCGCTGCTGCGCGATGTGCAGCGCCTGCAGGATTGGGACAGACGCGCCGGTGTTTCGCCCTATGGTTCGGGTGCGCTGGCCGGTTCGTCCCTGGGCCTCGACCCCGAGGCAGTCGCCGCGGACCTCGGCTTCTTCTCGGCCGTGCACAACTCGATCGATGGCACCGCATCCCGCGATGTCTTCGCCGAGTTCGCCTGGGTGTGCTCCATGATCGGCGTGGACCTGTCACGGATCTCCGAGGAAGTCATCTTCTGGGCAACCAAGGAATTCTCCTTCGTGACGCTGCATGATTCGTACTCCACAGGGTCCTCGATCATGCCGCAGAAGAAGAACCCGGACGTTGCAGAGCTCGCACGCGGCAAGGCAGGACGCCTCATCGGTAACCTGACGGGGCTGCTCGCAACTCTCAAGGGACTGCCGCTCGCGTACAACCGCGATTTGCAGGAGGACAAGGAACCGGTCTTCGATGCTGCCGACACCCTGGAGCTCCTGCTTCCGGCTGTGTCCGGCATGATCGCCACGTTGAAGTTCAATACTGAGCGCATGGAATCACTGGCCCCGCAGGGCTTCGCCTTGGCCACGGATATCGCAGAATGGCTCGTCCGCCAGGGCGTACCCTTCCGTGAGGCCCACGAGCTCTCCGGTGCTGCCGTCAAGCAGGCCGAAGGCCGGGGCGTGGAGCTGTGGGACCTGACGGACGAGGAATACGCAGCCATCTCGGAGCACCTGACTCCCGAGGTCCGCAGCGTCCTCAGTACCGAAGGTTCGCTCAACAGCCGGAACTCGCAGGGCGGAACGGCACCAGCCGCCGTCGAACGTCAACTGGTGGCGCTCGAAGCGGAACTGGATGCCGTGCGTTCCTACGCCGGCTAGCTTGTTCGCGTGACCCGTGGGATGGCGCTTCGTCGCCATCCCACGGGTCTTTAACCGGGTGGGCTAGCATGGCGCTATGACTCAGATCACCCCTGAGGCGCTGCCCGCAGAGCTTCACAAAGCCGCCGGCACCGTCACCCGCCTCCTCGCCAAACTGGACGACTCATCCGTCGCTGAACCGTCGGAGCTTCCTGGCTGGACCCGGGGCCATGTCCTTGCCCACCTCGCAGGAATCTCCCATGCCATGGCCAGGCAACTCCACTATGCGCGCCGCGGTGAGACCGTTGAACTGTACGACGGCGGCATGGACGGGCGTAACAAGGCCATCGAACTCGCGGCCGGACACAGCCTCGCCCAGCACACTGAAGCCGTCACCACCGCCGTGGGTAGCGCGATCGACGCCTTTGATGCTTTAGCGCCGGAGGACTGGGACGCCCGAATCGCTTACAGGGACGGTACCGTGTTCGACGGAGGCCTGGCGTTGTGGCGCGAACTGACCATCCACGCCTCGGATCTGCGCCTGGGCTTTGGCCCCGAGACATGGAGCCGGCCGTTCTGTGAGCACCTCATCGGATTCCTTGCAGCTCGAGTTCCGGAAACGTACAAATTTGTCCTGCAACCCACTGGCTTGCCCCAGCAGAGCATTGGCCACGGTGGCACATCCATCGCCATTACCGGCATGTTGACCGATATCGCCGCGTGGCTCGCCGGCCGTGAACCCAGCCTCGGGAGTCTGCGCGCTACCGCCGCCGCTGACGGAGTTGAACTGCCGGAGCTGCTGCCTTGGCCGGCCGCGCAGCCCGCCGCGCGCTGACACCCGGCTCCTCTCTCACCTCCGGCGTGTTTCCGGGGGACGCTCTCTCACCTCCGGCGTGTTTCCGGGGGACGCCTTCAGAGTTGTCCGTTTGGCCGCTGCCCGCCACAAGTGCATGGTGGCATAAGAACGCCAAGGGCTGACCTCGCGGAAGTCGGCGCTGAGTCCTGTATCGGCAGGAAGGAGCTTCAAACCGCTGCGTACCGCGGCATCGTTGGCCAGAAAGACATCCGGAGCGCCGAGGACACGCATCGCCACGTAGCCCACCGTCCACGGTCCTACGCCGGGCAACGGGAGCAGCTTTCGTTCCAAGCCGGCAAAGTCGTCGCCATAACCGAACTCGAGGGCGCCAGTGGCCATCGCATCTGCGGTGGCCACGATCGAGTCGATTCGGCGCTGAGGTCCCCGGAGCAGGGTCCGGCCATGGTCAGCAAGCTCAGAGGACGTCGGAAACAAGCGCTCCAAGCCTGGAGCGCCAGCCCCGGCGGGGGAGCCTGCCACGCTCAACTGGGTGAGGGCCGTGCGGGCCGTGGCCACGGTGATCTGCTGGCCAATCATGGCCCGGATGAGCAGTTCCTGCGGGTCGACAGCTCCCGGCACGCGGATTCCAGGGGTGGCCAGCACGCTGTTAACCAGTCGGAGGTCCATGGCCAAGGCGTCATCAATAGCCTGCGGATCGGCATCCAGATCGAAGAGTCGCCGGACACGGCTCAACAATGCTGGAAGATCGTGAAGATCCACTGCCAAAGCTGTGAGCTGCAAGGGTTTGCCAGCCGATGAGGGGCTGTATGTCACGGAGAAGGACGCATTTCCCCTCGGTAGCCTGAGGGTTCGCGCGTAGGTCCGGGTTCCGTCAGGCCCTGAACCTGACAGTTCGATTCCAGGGACCGCACGAACCGCCAGGAAATCGAAAATGCCAGGATCGAACGGCTCCCGGTAGGGGAGGGTGAGCGTCAGGGTGCCAGGGGCGAGGTCGGAAGGCGTTGCAGCACCCCGGCGCTGGCCGGTCTTCGCGCCAGTGGCGCGTAACGCCGTCGGGGTCATCGCGAACACTTCGCCGATGGTGTCGTTGAATTGCCGCACGCTGTTGAACCCTGAAGCGAACGCGACATCGGCGAGGCGCATTTCGGTGGAGACCAGCAGTGTCCGGGCAGTCTGTGCCCGGCTGGCCCGTGCCAGAGAGAGCGGACCGGCGCCCAGTTCGTTGCTGAGGATGCGGTTGAGCTGCCGGGCCGAGTAGCCAAGGCGGCGCGCGAGGCCGTCGACGCCTTCCCGGGTGATGACACCATCGTTGATGAGCCGCATCGCCCGGCCGGCAATGTCCGACCGGATGTTCCACGCCGGCGTTCCGGGAACAGCTTCAGGGAGGCACCTCTTGCAGGCGCGATACCCGGCCTCGTGGGCAGCGGCAGAGGTCTCGTAGAAGGTGACGTTCCCGGCCTTGGGCGTCCGGGCAGGGCAAGATGGCCGGCAGTAGATGCCGGTGGAGCTGACAGCAGTGAAGAACTGGCCGTCGAACCGGGTGTCGCGGGCGTCTATTGCCCTGTAGCGCTGCCAGAAGTCCATGGCTCCATCCTGCCAGCCTGCCCCGACCCCTGCTAGCGGAAATCGGACATTGCCGTAGTGCCGGTTTTGCTAGGGTCTGGGCATGGATTCGATCACGGACAACGGAATCAGCGACCCCGATGAAGTACGCAGGTTCCTTGCAGGCGACGCACGTGTCATCGCCCCGTTGATGCTGGGATCCGTCCTGACGCACCACTCAGATGCCGGTCCTGTCTCCGTGAGGCTCACTGAAGTGGAGGCCTACATGGGGCCGCGCGATTCAGAACATCCTGATCCCGGATCGCACACCTTCGGTGGGCAGACGGCCCGGAACACGCCGATGTTCGGCCCGCCAGGTTTCCTGTACGTCTACTTCACGTACGGGATGCATTACTGCGCGAACATCGTGTGCGGGCCGGACGGATTCCCATCGGCGCTGCTACTGCGGGCAGGGGAAATTGTGGACGGAGATGAGCTCGCTGCCCTACGCAGGCCGGCCTCCAAGGCGCACAGGGACCTGGCCAGCGGCCCGGCCCGGCTCGCTTCGGCACTGGGACTCACGACGGCGGACACCGGCCGTGACGCCCTTGCTTCACCGTTCAGCTTGTGGTTGCCCAGGACGCCGGCACCGGCGGTGGTCAGCGGACCGCGGGTTGGAGTGGCGGGTCCTGGCGGGACTACGGCTTATCCGTGGCGTTTCTGGATCGAAGACGACCCAACGGTGTCCCGGTATAAAGCAGCACGGCCCAGAAGCCCGAAACAGCCGCCTGCTGGTTGATTAGGCGGAGATCAAGGCAGGGCCACGCTAGTGGGTCAGGTTCAAGGTGACCGTTGTGCCCTTCCCGGGACTGCTTTCGAGGTCGATATGTCCACCGTGCGCCTCCACGATGGCTTTGCTGATGGACAGTCCCAATCCTGCGCCGGGGACGGCTGTCTTCATGGCGTGATCGGATCGGAAAAACTTGGTGAATGCCTGTCGGCGTTCTTCCTCTGTCATCCCGACGCCCTCGTCCGTGATGGAACAGATGAATCCGTCATCCTGATTCTTCAAGGCAACGGTGACCTCGGTGCCATGTGGCGAGAACTTGATGGCATTGGACAGCAGCTGCTCGACGGCCCGGGTGAACTGGCCCGGATCAACGGTTCCCTGAACATCGGTCTCAATGTGCTCATGAATAATGATGCCCTTGGCCGATGCTTCCTGTTGTGCAGTCCGGGCTGCAGCATTCATCAAGTGGGACAGGTTGACCGGCCGTCGGCGAATCTCAAGGTCCTCGGATGCCACCATCAAGAGATCATTGATCAGGGTCAGCAGACGTTGTGCATTCCGCTCGATGACGCTCAGGTACCCCGGGTTCGGGTCATCTCCCAGGAGTTCCAGGTATCCGAGCATGGATGTCAGGGGGGTGCGAAGCTCGTGGGACACGGTGGCTACGAACTTGTCCTTCGCTTCGAGCGCGGATACCAACGCCGTGACGTCGGTGAACGCCAGAACCGAACCTCTCAGCTGGCCGTCGTCGTCATGGAATTGCCTGGCCGCGACTGAGAAGACCAGTTCCTGGTCTTCATGGCGCACACGGATCAGCTTGTTGGTAAAGCTGCGCCCGGACATGGCGAGTCCTGCTGGACTGTCGACCGGCTCCGTCAGCCCGTGGTCAACCATGAACGGGTTACTGCCTGGCATCTGTTGGCTGGCTTCCCGGTCCGCGCGCAAGCGGTGATTGGTGAGGATGTCGCCGCCGCTGGTGTCCATCGCCCACACACCCACATCCACGGTCCCCAGGACGGCGTCCAGTAGGTGCCGATGATCCTGCGTGACCTTGTGCAGCCGGACCAGCTCCCGGTCTTTCAGGACTTGCTCGTTTCTGTGCTTAACAACTACCCCCGCTACCAGATGAGCCGTCACCGCAAATCCCGCCAGAATGACCGGGACCACAATCATTCGGATGAGCTCGGCCTGCTCAACCTCGTTCCCCAGCAGGAACGGGGAGGCGATAATCCCGCAAAAAGGCGCTGCAATGGCCAAAACGACCCTCACCACACTGGCGCTCACGGAGAGCCAAATGACAGGGAATGCCATGAGCAGCGTTACGACACTCAGGACCGGGCCCCCAACTTCGCGGGTGATGGCCAGCACCACGCAATCAACCAACGGTATAACCACGAAGATTCCGGCCGGCATCCGGTCCCACGGCAGGGCAAAGCAGGCGACCAGCACCAGCACATGAAAGGCCAGCGTCAGCTGAAACGTCTGATTGGCCATCGTTTCCGGGCTGAAAAGAATGACGAAGACAATGATCAGGCCCATGGCCAGAGTCACTGGCAGTTGGCACAGAACGATTGCTCTTCGCCTGCCGATTTTGTCGAAGAAGTCATCCAATGGCATAAAAACGGACGTGTCCTTCATGACTGCCAGCCCTCTCCCCAGAAACAGCCTCAAAACACAGGCTTGGTGCCGTTAGTCGTCAGCATACCCAGCCGAAGCTTCCGCTGAGGTCTGTTTGTGTGGCGGACTGAAAAGTCGTCGGGATGCGCAGTTGGGCCGCCTGGTGCCCGGCATATGGAGGTGACGTTGTCCGGATGATGACTTTCACCCCACGCGTTTACCAAAATCGCTGTAGAATGGACGGTCTGTCTTTTGCGATAGGGGTTACGGTTCGATGCACGATGCTGATTTGGTCCACGAGCAGGAATATGTGGCCGGGCTCTATGCCCGGCTCGATGAGCTGCGCGCCGAAAAGCGCGCCCAGCTGGCGCAGGTGCGCAAGGCCGGAGCAGTGGGAACCATGCAGAACGTTTCCGAACGTGACGCGTTCGCGGCCCTGTACGAAGACCGCTTGGCGCAGCTCGACGCCGTCGATGACCGTTTGGTGTTCGGCCGCCTTGACCTCGACTCGGGTGAAGCCCAGTACATCGGCCGCATCGGCCTGTCGACGGCTGACCTCCAGCGGCTGATGGTTGACTGGCGTGCGCCCGAAGCCGGCCATTTCTACCAGGCGACCGCATTCGACCGCCAGGGCGTGCGCCGCCGTCGTCACCTGATCCTTCAGGGCCGCGATGTCAAAGCGATCGAAGACGACGTTTTGGACGCCGGGATGCTGGCGGACAACGACTCGCTCCAAGGCGAAGGCGCACTGCTTGCCGCGCTGAACTCCAAGCGTACTGGCCGCATGTCGGACATCGTGGGCACCATTCAATCCGAGCAGGACCGGATCATCCGCTCCTCCATCTCGGGCGCTCTCGTCGTCCAAGGCGGCCCCGGAACGGGCAAGACGGCCGTCGCACTGCACCGCGCGGCGTATCTGCTGTACACGCATCGTGACCGGCTCAAGAGTGCCGGTGTGCTGCTTGTTGGACCGTCGTCGTCCTTCATGCACTACATCGAGCGCGTGCTGCCATCCCTCGGTGAGACGGGTGTGGTGATGGCCAGCCTCGGACGCCTGATGCCCGGGATCCATGCCATTCCGGAGGACAACGCAGACGTAGCCGCGCTGAAGGGCAAGCTCGATATGGCCAAGGTGGTGGCCAACGCCGTGGCAAACAGGCAAAGGACACCCGCCGAGGACCGCATCCTCGAAGTTGACTCGCGGAAGCTGACCCTGACGGTTCGTCAGGTCCGTCGTGCCCGTGAAAAGGCACGCGCTACTGGTAAGCCCCACAACGAGGCCCGCCTGACATTCGTCAAAATCCTTCTGCGCGAGCTCACTGAGCAACTCACGGATCTGGTGGAGGAAGCGAACATCGGCAACAACGCCGATCGGGCCTACCTTGCCGAGGATGTCCGCTCTGCCCGCGATGTCCGCATTGCCCTGAACCTTTGCTGGATGCCCATGACACCCGAGAAGCTCATCTCCGAGCTCTTCAGTAAGCCGGCCATCCTCGAAGCCTGCACGCCGCACCTGACGCCTGAACAGCGTTCGTTGCTGCAGCGCCCCGTGGACGCGCCGTGGACGGAGGCCGATGTTCCGCTCTTGGATGAGGCTGCCGAACTGCTGGGCGAACTGGATCCGGCTGCCGGCAGGGGACTGGCCCAGCAGGAAGCGGATCGCGCCCGCGACATCGCCAATGCCAAGCAAACCCTGGCGAACATGGAAGCCATGGGCGTCGACGTTCTTGTATCGGCTGAGGAACTCGCTGACCAAAACCAGGAGCGCGAAGGACGCCTGACGGCAGCTGAGCGCGCCACCAGTGACCGGTCGTGGGCCTTTGGCCACATCGTGGTTGACGAAGCCCAGGAACTTTCACCCATGCAGTGGCGGCTTCTTGTGCGGCGCTGCCCGCTGAAGTCCTTCACTATCGTTGGTGACATAGCCCAGACGAGTGCCGCGGCAGGTGCCAATTCGTGGCAAAGTGCCTTGGCGCCGTCGTTCGGTGACCGCTGGACGCTCGAAGAGCTGACGGTCAACTACCGCACGCCCTCGCAGATCGCCGAGGCCGCAGTCCGCATGGCCAACCGCGCAGGCCTGGTTGTCTCGGCACCCAAGGCCGTCCGCGAAGGCAAATGGTCACCCATCGTGGACCGCGTCGACGCGGACAGCATCGTGTCGCACTTGGTGGAGGTCCTGCCGGAGGAAATTGAAGCGATCGACGGCGGCCTGCTGGCTGTGATCGCCGACGGGCCACTGTTGCCGCAGGCCACTGCTGCACTGCGGGAGGTCTATGGGCGCCGCATAGGCACAGGTGCGGGCAGCTACGAACAGGACATCGTGGTGATCAGTCCCAAGGAAGCAAAGGGTCTGGAGTTCGACGGCGTAGTGGTCCTGGAACCAGCCGCGATGCTCAACCACGAGCATGGCAAGGTGGGCGACCTGTACGTTGCCATGACGAGGGCCACCCAGCGTTTGCGGCTCATTGCTGCCGCACCGGTACCCGCCGGCATCGAGCGCTAGGAAAAACGGACCCTGCAACCCTGCTAACTTAGATCTCGTGTCACACGTAAACAACCTCGAGTCCCAGCACAACGATCCCGCCTTTGCCAACGTCTGGCAGGAGCTTAAATGGCGCGGCCTTGTCCACGTTTCAACTGATGAAACGGAACTGGAAAAGCTGCTCGCCGGGGACCCGATCACGTATTACTGTGGCTTCGACCCGACCGCGCCGTCGCTGCACCTGGGTAACCTCGTGCAGTTGCTGGTGATGCGCCGCCTGCAGTTGGCCGGACACAAGCCGCTCGGACTGGTCGGCGGTTCCACCGGCCTGATCGGCGACCCGCGCCCGACGGCGGAACGCACCTTGAACACCAAGGACACCGTTGCCGAGTGGGTCGGGTACCTGCAGGGCCAGGTGCGCCGCTTCCTCAGCTTTGAGGGCGAAAACCCTGCCCGCATGGTCAACAACCTGGACTGGACGGCGCCGCTGAGCGCCATCGATTTCCTGCGTGAAATCGGCAAGCACTTTCGCGTGGGCACGATGCTGCGCAAGGATGCCGTAGCTTCCCGCCTGAGTTCTGACGAAGGCATCAGCTACACCGAATTCAGCTACCAGATCCTGCAGGGCATGGACTACCTCCAGCTTTTCCGCGACTACGGCTGTGCGCTGCAGACGGGCGGCTCGGACCAGTGGGGCAATCTCACCAGTGGAACCGAACTCATCCGCAAGGTGGAAGGCAAGAGCGTCCACGCCCTGGGTACGCCGCTCATCACCAACTCCGATGGCACCAAGTTCGGAAAGAGCGAGGGCAACGCCATCTGGCTGGACCCGGACATGTGCAGCCCGTACACCTTCTACCAATTCTGGCTGAACACGGCGGACGCGGATGTTGTGGATCGGCTCAAGGTGTTCACATTCCTCTCACGTGCAGAGATTGAGGCACTGGGCGAGGCCGTGGCGGAGCGTCCGTTCGCCCGCGAAGGGCAGAAAAAGCTCGCTTTCGAAGTGACTTCACTGGTTCATGGCGTCGACGCCACGGAGAAGGTGATCGCCGCTTCGGCTGCACTCTTCGGGAACGGCGACCTGTCAGTTCTGGACGAGCGCACCCTTGAAGCCGCCACCGCGGAGCTTCCCTCGGCGAAGGTCGGCACCGATGGCCTGGGGATCATTGATCTCCTGGTGGCATCGGGTCTGTCCGACAGCAAGTCGGCAGCACGCCGGACCGTAGGCGAAGGCGGTGCCTACGTGAACAACACCAAGGTGTCCGATCCCGAAGCCGTCATAGCCCAGGATGAACTGCTTCATGGGCGCTACCTGCTGCTTCGCCGTGGCAAGAAGAACCTTGCCACTATAGAGGTTTCTGCGTAGCTCCTGAATTTCCTCGGATTCAATGGGCCGGCAACCGTTATGGTTGCCGGCCCTTTATGCGTTTAATCGTGGTCGTGGGGGGAGTGGTTGGGTTGCGACCCGTGCTTGGGCCGCGACGGCGGCGGGGGCGACGGGCGGCAGCTGGGGTAGGGGCGGCGGCGGAGGCGGGGGCCATCCTCTGCGCGCTCGGTCGTTCCTCCCTTGGACGCGCGCTGCCGGATGTCCCCCGCCTCCTTTGGACGCTCTCTCACCTTTCGCGGGTTTGTGGGGGATGCTCTCTCACCTTTCGCCGGTTTTGGCGGGATGCTCTCTCACCTTCCGGCCGTTTGAGCGGGATGCTCTCTCACCTTTCGCCCGTTTTGGCGGGACGCTCTCTCACCTTTCGCCCGTTTTGGCGGGACGCTCTCTCACCTTTCGCGGGTGTGAGTGAATGGTCGACGGCGGTGGTGGGGTTTGGGGGGTGGTGTTTCGGTTGTGGGGTGGTTGGTGGTGTGATGGGTTTCACGGGTGGTTGTTGTGGGGGTTTTGGGGTGGTTTGGTGGGTGTGGGGGCTTGTTTTGCTGGTGTTTGCGGGGTTTTTGGGTGGTGTTGGGGTGGATTTGGTGTGGGGGTGGGGCGCGTGTAAAGTTATTCGAGTCGCCGCCGCTGATGCGGAAAGTTAGCGACCATCTCCCTTCAAATCGCCGGTTTCGGTAGTGCTTTTGTGTGCTTCTGGTTGGTGTGGGAGGCCCGGTGGCTGGTTTGCTTTGTGCGGCTGGTTCGGGTAAGTTTGAAAAGTTGCTCCGGAGCGATCCTGGACCCTGTGGGGTGTGGGTGGTGCCGGTAGTGTCTGTTGTTTGAGAACTCAATAGT
>NZ_JBNJRY010000008.1:0-247237 GCF_050435325.1 Paenarthrobacter sp. TE4293 | reverse complement strand
TGGCACACTATTGAGTTCTCAAACAACAGACACTACCGGCACCACCCACACCCCACAGGGTCCAGGATCGCTCCGGAGCAACTTTTCAAACTTACCCGAACAACCCGACCTTGGCAAATCAACGTTTCCGCGATGACCAATCGATTGCCCGGCCCCCACCCAACACCGGCACACACAAAGCGCGCCACTTTTTCGGGCTGTTATCAAGGGGGTCGGCCACCGCAGTTCCCAGCTCCAGGCTGTCTCACTCGCGGCGACTCAGAAGACATTACACGCCCCCAAGCCCCCACACAAATCCACGCCCTCACCACCCAAAAACCCCGTCACCACAAGCCAAACAGCCCCACAAAACCCCCAGACCGCCCCGAAACCCCCAAAAACAGCCCGCGTGAAGCCCATCACACACCCGAAAGCTCCCATCGTCCCGGCCAACCCCCCAACCCCACCCCCGCCGTCGACCATTCACTCAAACCCGCGAAAGGTGAGAGAGCATCCCGCCCAAACGGGCGAAAAGTGAGAGAGCATCCCGCTCAAACGGCCGGAAGGTGAGAGAGCATCCCGCTCAAACGGCCGGAAGGTGAGAGAGCATCCCCCACAAACCCGCGAAAGGTGAGAGAGCGTCGAAAGGAGGCGGGGGACATCCGGCAGCGCGCGTCCAAGGGAGGAACGACCGAGCGCGCAGAGGATGGCCCCCGCATCCGCCGCCGCCCCAGCCGTCGCGGCCCAAGCACGGGTCGCAACCCAATCTCGCCCCCACGACCACGCTTAAACACAAAAAGGGCCGGCAACCATAACGGTTGCCGGCCCTTTCAGAGCTTCGTGATTACCAGGAAGACTTGGTGATGCCCGGGAGCTCACCGCGGTGAGCCATGTCGCGGAAGCGAACACGGGAGATACCGAACTTCTGGAGCGTGCCACGGGGACGGCCGTCGATCTGGTCGCGGTTACGCAGACGGATCGGGGAGGCGTTACGGGGCAGCTTCTGCAGGCCGAGGCGTGCAGCTTCGCGTGCTTCGTCAGTCGCGTTGGGGTCAACCAGGGTCTTCTTCAGTTCGAGACGCTTGGCAGCGTAACGCTCAACAATGACCTTGCGCTGCTCGTTGCGAGCAATCTTTGACTTCTTTGCCATGTGTTTAGCGCTCCTCTCGGAATTCGACGTGCTGGCGGATCTTGGGGTCGTACTTCTTCAGGACCAGACGGTCCGGGTCGTTACGACGGTTCTTGCGGGTTACGTAGGTGTAACCCGTGCCCGCGGTGGACTTGAGCTTGATGATCGGACGTACGTCCTTGTCCTTTGCCATTAGAGCTTTACTCCTCGTGCCAGGATGTCGGCGACGACTGAGTCGATGCCGCGTACGTCGATGGTCTTGATGCCACGGGCTGACAGGGTCAGCGTGACATTACGGCGCAGGGACGGAACCCAGTAGCGCTTCTTCTGAATGTTCGGGTCGAACCGGCGCTTGTTGCGACGGTGCGAGTGCGAAATGCTGTGTCCAAAGCCCGGCTCGGCTCCGGTCACTTGGCAGTGTGCTGCCATGACTCTCCTCCAAAGATTGAATGTAACGGCGTGCAGATGTTCCTGCGTTACCGTGCGACAGGCAGCGTCCGCATCCGGGTCCAAACCATTTCGGTAGTTTCCGCAGCAAGTGCGGCGAAGAAGGTTGGCCTCAGGACCGGGCAGTGATGAAC
Source organism: Paenarthrobacter sp. TE4293 (assembly GCF_050435325.1). Lineage (NCBI taxonomy): Bacteria > Bacillati > Actinomycetota > Actinomycetes > Micrococcales > Micrococcaceae > Paenarthrobacter > Paenarthrobacter sp. TE4293. The sequence continues at coordinate 245,548 of NZ_JBNJRY010000008.1, read as the reverse complement.
ACTGGAACAGATCCTGGGATACCGGGCGAATACAGGAATGCACGCAACTTGAGCCCCTAACTACCGGCCACCGGGACGTCGGAAAAACCGACAGTCACCACCAACCGGAGCAATTGCACACGAACCGCACTACCTAGCGCCTAACTATTCTACGGGCCAGGCCAAATTAAGACCAATCCGGCATCATACGCCCCCGAAAGCTCTTTCACAGCAGAACGAAAGGATGCCCGGCGAGTCTTGAGCCATGACCTCGTTAATGACACCTGACACTCCGGTGGAAAGCACTCCGGCGAGCGCCGCGCCCCAGCGGCCTGCCGCCGTCGAACGCTTCCGTCCGCAATCACGACGACGGCTGGTCCGGGCAGACCTCCTTGGCGCCTTGGGATGGTTGTCGGGTGTGGCTGCGGTGTCCCTGTGGCTGGCTGATGGCGGTGCCGGCGGCTTCTCGTCCTTCGCCGGGACCATGACGGCCCTGGGCATCGTGGCCGGACTCCTGGGCATGGATGTCGTGCTCTTGATGCTCTTGCTCGCGGCCCGGATTCCGTTCATCGACACCACGATCGGCCACGACCGTGCCCTGGAACTCCACAAGAACCTGGGCAAGCCGGCCCTCTACCTGCTCCTGGCCCATGGCATCCTGGTTGCCATCGGTTATGGCGCAGCCGAAGGTCTCGATCCGCTCAGCGAGGTGGCCTCCCTGTGGGTCAACGTGCCGGACATGTGGCTCGCCATGCTGTCCATGGCGCTGTTCATTGCCGTGGTGGTCACATCGTTGGTGGCAGTCCGGCGCAGGTTTCCCTACGAATTTTGGTACGCGGTTCATCTGCTGACCTACGCCGCTGTCGGAACTGCCATCCCCCACCAGTTCAGCGTGGGCGGCCTTTTCGCGGAGGGCACCTGGCAGCGCTGGTATTGGCTCGCACTCTGCGTCGGCACAGGCGCGGCCCTGCTCTTCTATCGGGTTTGCCATCCACTGGCTGCAAGTTTCCGGCATCGACTGACAGTCAGCCGGGTGGTCCGGGTGGCTCCGGACGTCTTCAGCATCGAAATGACCGGACAGCGCCTGGGGCGGCTGACCGGCACTGGCGGCCGGTTCTTCGTGTGGAGGTTCCTCGCCCCCGGGCACTGGTGGCAAGCCCATCCCTTCAGCTTGTCCGCCGAACCGGTCGCAGCAACGTCGACGGGTCAGGGGAAACTGCGCATCACGGTCAGGAATCTCGGAGCCGGCTCAGCACGGTTGGCGCGCATCAGGCCCGGAACCAAAGTGGCCATCGAAGGGCCTTACGGCTTGTTCAGCACGGGCGCGCGATCCCGCAACGACGTGGTGATGATCGGTGCCGGCATCGGCATCACTCCCCTGCGGTCGCTGCTCGAGTCAACCCCCTTCGACCCCGGCCACGCGACAGTTCTCCTGCGGGGACATGACGAATCCGAACTTTTCCTCGGGAGGGAGATCATGGCCCTCTGCCAGGCACGCGGCGTTACGCTCTTCCACCTCACCGGCCCCCGATCCACCGGCAACCACGCCTGGCTCCCCGAGTCGGCCGCCACGGCAGGCTTCACGCTCAGTTCTTACGTCCCGGGCATCACCGGGTCCGACGTCTACATTTGCGGCCCTACTCGTTGGGCTGCCTCCGTCATCCGGGACGCCGAAGCGGCAGGTGTCCCCGCGGAACAACTCCACTACGAAAGGTTTGACTGGTGAGACTACGGGCAGCCATGGCAACGGCGGTGGCCTCCGCCGGCATCCTGATCGCAGGCTGGCAGGCGGGGGCGCACGTCACCCAGACTGGCACGGCAACAACTACCAGCCTCAGCAGCAGCGGCACAGCCGGAAGCGCCACCGCTTCGGGCAGGTCAACTACCGGAAGCACGACGGCGGCAACGTACGACGGCGCGGCTGTCCAGACCCGCTTCGGTACAGTCCAGGTGCGGGTGACCCTCCAGGACGGCAGGATCACCGAGGTCACGCCCCTGCAACTCACTGACGCAGAACGGAAGTCCGCCCAGATCAGCAGCCGCGCAGCTCCGGTGTTGCGGTCGGAGGTCCTCCAGGCCCAGTCGGCCAACGTCCAGACCGTCGGCGGGGCGACCGTCACCAGCGACGCCTACCTCACCTCACTCCAGGCAGCCCTCGATGCAGCCAACTTCTAGCGGCTACCAACTCCGTGCCCGGTCGTTCCGCAGCATGGGCACCGTGGTGAGCCTGACAGTGGCGAGCCGAACCCACGCCGATACCGCCGTGGACGAACTTGAGTCCGCCGTCGAGGTTATTGAGGGAATCTTCGCGCAACTGGACCAGACGTTCAGCCTGTACAGGACGGGTTCCGAAGCGAGCCGGTTGGGGCGGGGTGAACTGGTGCTGGCCTCTTCATCGGAGATCGTGCGGGATCTTTACGCAGAGGCGGCTGAATGGAGGTTGGCGACTGAAGGGGCTTTCACGGCTGACCGTCCGGACGGCACCCTGGATCTTTCCGGAATCGTGAAGGCGCATGCGACGCGGGAAGCTGCGCTGTCCCTGGGTGCCTTGGGGCTCCGGAACTGGTGCCTGAACGCCGGCGGGGATGTCCTGGTGAGTGGGTCCCCGGGACCGGAGACGCATGAACCGTGGCTTGCCGGCATCGTGGACCCCTTGGATCGCCAAGCCCTGCTGGGCGCGTTCCGGATGGAACCCATGAGCGCCCTGGCGACGTCGGGATCGGCCGAGCGGGGCGAACACATATGGGCCGTTGGTGGTACCGCGCCGGAGTTTATCCAGGTTTCCGTCGCAGCGCCTGACATTGTCACCGCCGATATCCTCGCGACGGCCATCGTCGCCGGTGGCACGCGGACGCTGGATCAGGCCGTTGACCGATGGAAGGTAGCAGTGCTCGCGGTGCGTCCCGGCGGCGCATTGCTGGCGACGCCGGAGTTCCGGGCGGCCGCCTAGAGGGGCCTGGTCAGCTCAGGGTATTTCGGGCTCAAACCGTCGCCGGAGGACACGCCGCGAACACGACGGGCAACCCATGGAGCTGCCGATTCCCGGACCCAGCGCGCGTTGGCCTTGAGTGCTTCAACACGGTTCATCAAACGGACCGGTGCCAGTTCGGGAACCTCGATCACGTGCTCATGCTCAAGGACATCGAGTACCCGCTTTGCCATGTTGACGTGGCCGGCGGTGGACATGTGCATCCGGTCCTCGCCCCAGAGGCGCCAGTCGTCGTACTCGTCGAACCGCCAGTAATCCACCAGCAAAGCACCGTGGTTCTCGGCAATTTCGCGCACGAGTTCGTTGTAGATCGCCGTGCGTCCACGCATGGCGCTGAACACTTTGGAGCTCTTCGCATCAAAGCCCGTGAAGAGGACCACAGTGGCGCCCGTCGCGCTTAACTTGGCGATGCCGGCGTCGTAATCGGCCAGAAGCGAGTCAATGTCGATCTTGGGCCGCAGGATGTCGTTCGCCCCCGCGTACAGGGTCACCAACGTCGGCTTCATGGCGACGGCGGCATCCACCTGCTCCGCCATGATCTGGCGCAGCTTCCTGCCGCGGATGGCAAGGTTGGCGTAGCCGAAGTCCTCATTGCTGCGGGCCAATTGCCCGGCGACGACGTCGGCCCAGCCTCGAACGCCGTTGGGACGCTGGGGATCGTCGTCGCCGACGCCCTCAGTGAACGAGTCCCCCAGGGCAACGTAACGGGCAGAAAAATCCATGCCGTCAGTCTGCCACTTCAACGCTCGGCGCCACAAAGCACCTCACGAGTCCCGGAGGATCCAGTGGTTGTTGTCGAGGCGGGCAACGATCTTCTCGCCGATCCGGGCAAGGTCCGCGACGTCTTCGGGGCTCAGTGGATCAAGCATCAGCGTACGCACGGATTCCACGTGGCCCGGCGCGAGGGACACGATGGTGGACATACCGGCTTCGGTCAGGTGCGCCACGGTGACGCGGGCATCGCCGGGGTGGGCCTGCCGTTCCACCCAGCCGCGCTTCTGGAGCTTTGTCACCACGTGGGAAAGGCGCGACAAGGAGGCACTTGTGCGCGCAGCGAGCTCACTCATGGGAAGGTAGCGACCCTCGGTTTCGGAGAGCATCGCCAACACGTTGTAGTCGAAGAGGGACAGTTTTCCGACCGACTGAAGCTGGGTGTCCAACGCCGAGGGAAGCAAGGTGTTGATGCTCAGCAGGGCCAGCCAGGCACGGCGTTCGTCGGCGTTCAGCCAGCGGGGTTGAGTCATGAATCCATCTTAGGAGAATTCACAGCTTCCTTAGGTCCGGGCCGCGGCCCACCCGATAGGCTGGCGGCATGTTCGTAGTCTCTTTGACCTACAAAGTTCCCGACGAAATTGTCGACTTCCACCGCCCCGGCCACATGGCCTGGCTTAAGGACGCGTTCGACGGCGGCATCTTCCTTGCGTCCGGACGCCGCGTCCCAGCCACGGGCGGCGTTCTGCTGTCCAAAGTGGACAGGGCCACGTTGGATGCATCGTTGGCCAACGACCCGTTCTACAGCAATGGCGTGGCCGAGTTCGAAATCATCGAATTCACGGCAACCAGTGTTGCGGAGGGTTACGAAAACCTGCTGGACAGCTGAGGAACCTGCGCTTTCGCAGTGCCCAGCCGTTCGGGCAGCACCACTGGCATGAGCTCCGGCCACCGCGCCCCCAAAAGGTCGCCGCTGGAGACGCCTCGAAGCCGTCGCGAAAACCAGGGCCCGACGTCGCGCCTCAGCCAGGCGACGTCGTCGGCGATGTTTTCGACGCGGCTCCTGGGGCGGGGCGCCGCGAGCCTCGGCGACTGGAGCGAGTGCCGCGCCCCCAGCACCTCCAGGACTTTCCTGGCCATATAGCTGTGCCCGGGTGATGACATGTGCAGGCGATCGGGAGCCCACATCCGCGGGTCTTGGAACTTCTCGAAGCACCAGTAGTCCACCAGGAGCGTTCCGTACTTCGCTGCGATGCGCCGGACGTGGCGGTTGTAGATAGCCGTGCGGACCTTGAGTGGCTCCAGCAGGGGCGACAGGGGAACGTTGTACCCCGTGAACAGCAGCACCGTGGCCCCGCTGGATGTGATCCGCTGAACGGCATCCTCGTAGTCCCGCATGAGTTTGGCCAGGTTGAGTCTCGCCATCAGGAGGTCGTTGCCGCCCGCATAGAAGCTGACCAAGGTGGGTTTCATGGCCAGGGCGGGCGCGAGTTGTTCGTCCACGATCCGACGGAGACGACGCCCCCGGATGGCAAGGTTTGCGTAGCGTGCCCGGTCATCGTGCCGGGCGAGTTCCTCGGCTACCCGGTCAGCCCATCCCCGGCAATTGTTGGGAAGCCTGAGGTCGATGTCACCGACGCCTTCCGTGAAGGAATCGCCGAGCGCAACGAACCGGATGGCGTTCTTCACGGCGATGCCTCTTCCACGAGTTTCTTCAAACCGCCTTTTCGGGGGACCTTCACAGGCTGGGGCCAGCGCGGGCTGAGGGCGTCGCCGAGCGTGACACCACGCAGTTTGCGCCCGAACAGCGGGACCACCCAGTCATTGACCCAACGACGCTGCCGGCGTTCCCATTCGCTCAGGGACAAGCGCGTGGGCGGATCCCATTCCTTGGGAGAGATCTTGTGCGGGACGTTGAGGTGGTCCAGGACCTGTGCGGCCAAGTATTTGTGGCCCGCCTTGGACATGTGGAGCCGGTCCGGAGCCCACATCCTTGAGTCCTTGTAGGCGTCGAAGCACCAGTAATCCACCAGCACCGCGTCGTACTTTGCGGCAATGTCCCGGACTCTCTGGTTGTAGAGGGTGTTCCGCTTCTTGAAGGGTTCCAGCACCGCGGAGACTTTCACGTCAAAGCCCGTAAACAGGACCAGGGTGGCGCCGGTTTCGCTCAGGCGTGCGACCAGGAGTTCGTAGTCGTTGAGGAGCGCATCCATGTCGGTACCAAAATCAAGGATGTCGTTTCCGCCCGCATAGAGCGTGATGAGCGTTGGCTCCATGGCCAACGCGGGCTCGAGCTGTTCGTCGATAATGTGCCGGAGCCTCTTGCTGCGCACCGCCAGATTGGCGTACTCCCAGCCCGGCTGTGCCTTGGCCAACTTCTCAGCGACCCGGTCGGCCCATCCGCGGACGCCGTTGGGCAGGACCTTGCTCGGGTCCCCCACGCCTTCGGTGAAGGAGTCCCCGATGGCGACATACCGCCGTCGAACCTTACTCCGGTCACCGAATTCCTCCCGCACCCTACCGAAGCTACCCGCCCCCGGTTACACGGGAGCCAACCGGAGGTAAACCAACGCTCTCTCACCAACCGCCCCAATCACGGCAACGCTCTATCACCAACCGATAGAGCGTCCCGCTCAAGCACACAAAAGGTGAGAGAGCGTCCGGCTTAAGCACACAAAAGGTGAGAGAGCGTCCCGCTCAAGCACTCGAAAGGTGAGAGAGCGTCCCGCTCAAGCACACAAAAGGTGAGAGAGCGTCCGGCTTAAACCCGCCAAAGGTGAGAGGGCGTCGGTAGGTGACGAAAGGATGGGCCGGGTGGCGGGCATCCGGCAGCGTGCGTCAAAGCGACGAAGGAGCAGCACGCCGAGGATGGCCGCCAACCGACCCCTCCAGCTCCGGCCTCTCCAGCTCCTGCCCTTCAGCGCCGGCGCCGGCGCCGCGGCGGACCAGCCGAGGAGACTAGCCCTCCGCCTTACCCCGTCGCCAGTACCCCATGAACGCAACCTGCTTGCGGTCGATACCAACGTCCCGCACCAGGTAGCGCCGCATTTCCTTGATGACAAACGCTTCACCGGCGATCCAAGCGTAGAACGGCAATGCACCAGCGGGAAGGGTGGGGTTCTTGGTGGCCTCGATCGCGGCCGTGTCCATGCGCTGGGGTGTTTCCCAGAGGATCTCCTGGTCAACGTTGACGTCTTCGGGCTCGGGACCGGCTGCGGTCCCTTCGCCCTTGATGCCCACCCAGCCTGGCACGGGGACGGCCTTGCTGACGGCTTCCTTAAGGAGTTCACCATGGGGGCGCGAGCGTCCGATCGCTGCACCGCGGGCCAGCCAGGTGATCTCGATGTCGGCTGCCGTGGTGATGTCCTGGAAGTCACCGGCTTCGGGTACTTCCAGGAAAGCGTGGCCGGTCATGTCGGCGGGCAGGCTTTCGAGGATGGCGCTGATGGCGGGGACCGCGGTCTCGTCACCGGCGAGCAGGACGCGCTGGGCCAGGCCCGGACGCCATTCGATGCCCCCGTACGCACCGGCGGTGGTGCACTGGGCTGCCCGGTTGTTGGGGCCGATGATGGTGAGCGCATCGCCGGGTTTGGCTTCCTTGGCCCAGTTGGCTGCGGGTCCGCCGTGGCCGGCGTCGTCGAAGTGCATGACGAAGTCGATGTCGATCTCGGGGTAGACGGCGTCCAGGCGCTCGGAGCGCACGGTGTACGTCCGCATGTCACCACGGACGGACGGGTCCATGGCGAGCCACTCCCGATACCACCCGGACTCTTCCATGTTGAAGGCCGGCAGCGGAATGACGTTTCCGTCAGCGTCGAAGGACGGAATCATCAGCTTCACCCGGAGGTCCAGGGTGTCCCCGGCGACGCCGAAGCCGCGCAGCGAATAGCCGCCGAAGGTGATCCGGCGGAAGTTCGGGCTCAGCTCCTGCACTGCCGTCACGGTGACGTCGAAGGCGAGGGTCATGGGCTCCACGGCGGAACTTGCTGTTGCCTGTGTCGGTTGTGCACTCATGAGGCGATCTCCAGTTCGTTGGTTGAAGCGGGGCGTGCGTGGTGGCGTCCGATGGGGACGATGAGCGGTGTACCTGAGATGGGGTCCGGAACCACGCGGGATTCCAGGCCGAACACATTGAAGACCAGTTCTTCGGTCACTACGACGGGAGCCGGACCTTCGGCCACGATGCACCCGCCCTTCATGGCGATGACATGGTCGGCGTAACGCGCTGCCAGGTTGAGGTCGTGGAGCACGATCGCCACAGTGGTGCCGCGGCTGCGGTTGAGGTCGGTCACCAGGTCCAGGACTTCCACTTGGTGGGCGAGGTCCAGGTAGGTGGTGGGCTCGTCCAGGAGCAGCACGTCGGTTTCCTGCGCCAGGGCCATGGCGATCCACACGCGCTGGCGCTGTCCACCGGACAGTTCGTCGATGCTCCGCTCTGCGAGTGCGAGCGTGTCGGTGGCGTCGAGCGCGCGCTGCACCGCGGCGTCGTCCCCGGCGCTCCAGCTGCGGAAGAAGCCTTGGTGCGGGTAGCGGCCGCGGCCCACGAGGTCCCGGACGGTAATGCCGTCGGGGGCGGTGGGGTGCTGCGGAAGCAGGCCGAGGGTGCGGGCCAGTTCGCGGGCGGGACGGGTGTGGATGTCCTTGCCGTCGAGGGTTACCGAGCCACCTGCGGGCTTGAGGAGGCGGGACAGACCGCGGAGCAAGGTGGACTTACCGCAGGCGTTGGCGCCCACGATCATGGTGACTTTGCCCTCGGGGATCTCGGTGGTGAGACCCTCCACAACCTTGCGCTGCTCGTACTGGAGCGTCAGGTCCTTGGCATTAAGGATGGCCATGTCAGGCCTCCTTTCGGTTCGACGTGACCAGCAGCCACAACAGGAAGGGTGCACCGAGGGCGCCGGTGATGACGCCAACGGGGAGGACGGTTCCGTCGAGGATGACGGGGGCAATGTTGGCAGCGAAGAAGTCGGCCAGGAGCACAATCAGCGCACCGGTGAGGGCCGACGCCGGGAGGCTGGGTTTGCGGACGATACGGCGGGCAATAGGGCCGGCGAGGAACGCGACGAACGCCACGGGACCGGCCGCGGCAGTGGCGACGGCGGCAAGCCCGACGGCGGTCAGCACCAGTCCCAGCCGGGCGGCGTTGACCTTGATGCCCAGGCCTGCGGCTGCGTCGTCACCGAGTTCGAGGATGCGCAGCGGGCCAGCCAGGGCAATAACGGCGGGCACTAGCACCAGCAAGGAGGCAGCGAGAACGCCTGCGCGGTCCCATGTGGCGGAGTTCAGCGATCCGTTGAGCCAGATGAGGGCGTCGGCGGCGGTGCGGATGTCAGCGCGGGTCATGAGGAAGTTGACCACTGCGTGCAGGGCTGCGGCGATGCCGACGCCTGCAAGGATGAGTCGGTTGCCGGCCGCGTTGCCCCGGCTTCCTCCGCCTGCACCGGAGCCAGTGCCCCGGGAAATCGCGTAGATGATGGCTGCAACGCCGAGCGCACCACCCAGGGCAGCCCAGGAGACGACAGCTCCCGATGCTCCAAAGATCACGATGGCAGTCACGGCCGCCGCGCTGGCACCGTAGCTGATACCGATAATGTCCGGGCTGGCGAGCGGGTTGCGCAGCATGGTTTGGAAGAGGGCACCGGCCAGGCCGAAAGCGACGCCGATCATGGTTCCCACCACTGCGCGCGGCAGCTTGTGTTCCATGACGATGAAGCTTGCGCCGGGGATCTTCTCGCCACCTGTCAGGTGGTTGATGACGATGGTGAAAAAGTCCGGGATGGTCACGGTGTAGCTGCCCAGGAGCACGTACACCGCAAACATGACCACAAGGGCCAACCCGAGGAAGAAGGTGGGGCTCAGCACGCGCCGAAGCAACGGTTGATGCCCATGTTTGGGGGAAGTATTGGCATTAAGTGCCATCCCGGTGGGGAGCTTGTGAATGGTGCTCACAGTCCTGCCCCTTTTCCGCGGCGGATGAGCCAGACGAAGACAGGAGCGCCGATGATCGCGGTCATGATGCCTGCCGGGACTTCACCGGGGAGCAGGATGACGCGGCCGATAATGTCGGCGGTGATGAGCAGGATGGGCGCCGACACCAGGGAGAACGGCAGGATCCAGCGGTAATCCGGACCGGTCAACGAGCGGACGGCGTGCGGAATGACGAGGCCAAGGAAGGCGATGGGTCCAGCCACTGCAGTTGCGGATCCGCAGAGCAGCACGATGCCCAGCCCGGTGACGGCACGGGAAAGGGCAACGTTCTGGCCGAGGCCCCGGGCAATGTCGTCGCCAAGAGCCAGGCTGTTCAGGATGCGGCCGCCGGCCAGGACTATCAAGGCCCCGATGGCAAGGAATGGCAGCGCGGGCAGCAGGACGGACCAGTCACGTCCACCAATGGTGCCAACCTGCCAAAAGCGGAAACGGTCGAAAGTGTCCTGGCTCGAGACCAGGATGACGTTCATCAGGGAGAACAGGCCGGCGCTGAGGGCCGCTCCCGCGAGGGCGAGCTTGACCGGCGTCGCACCGTCACGTCCGCGGGACGCAATGGCATAAACGACGACGGCGGCCGCTGCGGCGCCGATGAAGGCGAACCAGATGTAGCCGGACAGCGAGCTGATGCCGAACACATAGATGCCGACCACCACCGCGAGGGCGGCGCCGGCGTTCAATCCGAGGATGCCGGGATCGGCCAGTGGATTCCGGGCCACTCCCTGCATGGCTGCACCGGCAAGGCCAAGTGCACCTCCGGCAAGCAGACCAAGGACGGTCCGCGGGATCCGGGCGATGACCACCGCGTGGTTGCCGTCGGCCGGGTTGAAGTTGGTGAGGGCTTCCCACACGGTGGTGAGGGGAAGTCCGCGGGCACCGATCGCCAAGGATGCGATGCAGACGGCTGTGAGTACGACGACGGCTACCAGCAGCCAAGCGGAGCGCTTGCCTGCCGTGCCGCGTGAACCGGTTTCTCCTCCGGTCACTTTGGCATCAGGGGTGATGCCTCCCGGGCCAGCCGGCACCGAAGTGCCGCTGCCCCGCCCCTGGAGTGCCGTCGTCGTACTCAGCTTCATTGCAGTTACTTGCCCGCTGCGTCTGCTGCTTTACCCAGCTGCGGCAGGAACGTGTCCAGCGCCCACGGCAGGCTCAAAGGTGAGGAGGCGGAGATGGAGAGCGTCAGCGTCTGGTCCGAATCAGCAACCAGGGCGCCCTTCTTGATGGCCGGGATCTGTCCAAGCAGCGGGTCGGCCTTGATGGCGTCGGCGGTGGTGGCGTCCGGAACCCAAGTGACGAAGACGTCGGATTCGAGCTCATTGGCCTTCTCAGCGGACCACGGGATGAAGAATTCCGTAGCACTCTTAGTGTTTTCGGTAACCACCGGCGCCAGCTTCATGCCGATTTCGGAGAGGAAACGGGGGCGGTTGTCGATGGCCGTGTAAACGTTGGCGCCATCGCCCTTGGCGGGTTCGAGGTTGCCGTAGATGAAGGTCTTGTCCTTGATCTGCGGGAACTTGGAGACCTTGTCCTTGACCGTGGCTTCGGTGTCTTCGATCAGCTTCTTGGCTTCGGCTTCCTTGCCCAGTGCCTTGCCGATCAGGGTGGTGCTTTCCTGCCACGGCGTGCCGTAGGCGAGCTCCGGCTGCGCTACAACCGGGGCGATTTCGCTGAGCTTCTTGTAGTCGGCCTCTTCCAGGCCCGAGTACGCGGCCAGGATGACGTCCGGGCTGAGCTTGGCGATCTCGGTGAAGTTGATGCCGTCTGCTTCGGAGAACTGGACCGGAGCCTTGTCGGTGCCAAAGCTGGCGCCGAGCTTCTCCAGTGCCGCGTCCTTCCACGGGGTGGAGCCCTTGTCGTTGTTGCCCCATTCGTTCTTCGGTACGCCAACCGGGACAACACCCAGGGCGATCGCGATGTCGTCATTGACCCACGAGACGGTAACTACGCGCTTGGGCTGTTCCTTGATGGTGGTCTCACCGAAGACGTTCTTGATCGTCACGGGGAAAGCTGCGGATTCTGCCTGCTCAGTTGCCGGAGAAGACGTTGCCGGACCAGTGGAGCAGCCGGTGAGGGAAAGAGCGACGGCGGCCAGGGCGGCCGTCGCGGTTCCTGCTGTTTTGAGCAGGGCGCGGCGTGGGAGAAGGGAAGCCACGGGACTCCTTAAGTAAGTGATGCGAACCTAAGTAAGGCTAGCCTAGCCTCCCGATAATTAAGAAACGTTTGCGTCACCTAATCCGCGATACCGGCTAAATGCGACGCAGATCACACCCTCTCTCACCTCCCACCCCCTTCAGCCGAACCCTCTCTCACCTCCCGCCCCCTTCAGCCGAACGCTCTCCCAGTGGACATCCACCCGGAAGTTTTGGGAGTATGGGCGACAGCGGACTACCGCTTCTTACGGATATGAACGAGGGGATGAGCGTGCGCACTGCTTCAGTTGCTGCAGCCATGGTTGGCGAGGTGGCCGCATTGGCCTGCTTGGCACTCCCCCACACGTCGGCATCCTTCTAGGCACTAACCCAGCACCCGTTTTGGGGCCTCTTTGCAGTGCCCTCTTTCTCCGATGACCGACGTCTTCTGCTCATTCCCGCGCGCCCTCCAGAAGCGCGCGGACGTCGACCATTTTCGAAAGAAGCATCGCCATGCAGAAAATCACTGCCCAACAGATCCGTTCATCCTTCATCAACGCCAGCCGATCCGAGGCTGCCAAGGTCAACCTCCCCCGCGACTTCGAATCCCTCGACTGGGACAACCTGGAATTCCTCGGCTGGCGGGACGAGAAAATGCCCCAGCGCGGATACCTCGTGGTTCCGCACCGGGGCAAGCTCACCGGCATTTTGCTTCGCGCGCCTGAAGGTGGCTCGGGGAAGAGACGGGTAGTCCTCTGCGAATTGTGCCGAGATGTGTTTTCCAAGGACGACGTCTACCTGTGGGTCGCCAAGAAGGCCGGGCAATCGGGCAAGGACGGCAACACCGTCGGGACGTTGATCTGCGCGGAGTTCGGCTGCAGCGCCAATGTCCGCAAGGAACCACCCGTCAACGAGATCAATCCGGACCCGGCCGCCGTCGTGGTCCGTCAGATCGCCGGACTGGAACAGCGGACCGAACAGTTCTTGGACCGGGTCAAGGCTAAGTAGCGTTCCCGAACCCGCCCAAGTAGGTAGCAGCACAGGCCGTTGTGGAGCGTCAGAACGGCTTTAACTGCTGCCTACTTGGGGCTGCGGGGCGAAAGGCGACCCTAGCGCAGGACGATGTCCACGGGGTTTGCTTCGGACCGCCATGCGCCGGGTTCCCCCGGTCCGGCGATCACGGGAGCTGTCAGCACGCCCGACCGGTTGGTGCGCTTGTCCCGGAGGATTTCCGTGACGGAGCCGAGGTGCCTGGACAGATCGATCACGTTTTCAGGAGCGGCGAGCAGGAGCTGGAACCCGAACTCGTGAAGCGCCTTGATTCCGGCGCCTGCGAACTCCTCGGAGGCCAGCACGAAGGCTTCGTCCATCATCACGGTTCCGTACGTCGTGAACCCCTGCTCGGCGATGCCCAACTGGTAGCTCAGTGCCGCCGCCATGATGAACGCCGTGAAACGCTGGCGCTCACCACCGGACATGGACCCGGTGTCGGCGTGCATGAAGACCTCGGTCTTCTTCTTGCCCGACGTGCCGGCAACCGCGGCCTTGCCCGGCTTCGAAGCAACTTCCCGGTGCTCCTTGCATTGGATGAACAAGTGCCCCCGGACGTCCAGGACCTCGGCTCGCCACCGCCGGTCTTCCGGTGTTTGCGATCCGAGCCTCTTCACCAACGTTTCCAACGACTTATAGCGCGCGGTGAGTTCGGCGTCGTCGTCGGTTTCCGTTGAGGAGGCTGCAGCGCCACGCGATGGCCGGGTGTGCTTCGCCTTCAGGGCGTTTTGGATGGCGTCCTTGAACTGTTTTGCCGTCGCCGGAAGCGTCTGCTTGATGTCCAGTTCCAGGAAGCTGCCCTCGTGGAAATTGACCTGGGACAGGATGCCGTTCAGCGGCAGGATGCGGCTGGTGATGCTGCGGCGTTCTTCATCCAATAGATGCAGGAGCGTGCTGAAGGACTCGTGCGTGCGCTGGTTGAAGAACAGCCGGAATTCGGCCTCCTGCGCAGGCAGGCCATCGCTGACGATCGCGTGGTACCGGGATTCGAAGTCGCCCGCGGCTCCGATCGATGTGCCGTGGTCGGCGCTGATGGCGCTTCCCCAGTCGCGCACGAACGCCTCGAACATGCGGGTCAACCGTTCGGCCGTCGCCTGGCCTCGGGATTCGGCGGCGTGCAGCTCGTCCAGCAGCTTGTTGCGGACGCTGTTGGCCAGGTTATCCAGCTCGTACAACTCGGAAACCTCGCCGACGCCGGCGAAGTACGGTTCCAGTGCCGCCACGGTGGTGCCCGACGGCGGTGCTTGCTCGAGCTTCAGCCTCGCCGCATCGAGCAGGCCGTCAGCGGTGGTCATCTTATGGTCGAGGGCTTTGTATTCGCTCTGCAGGACGGCAGTCGTACCTGTGGAGGACTGGTGCTTCTCCCGCACAGCTTCGATGGTGGCTCGTAAGGGCTCAAGGTCTGCCTGCGCGGCCAAAGCGTCAGCGAGGCGCTGTTCGATCCGGGCAAGTTCGTCTGCGGCGACGGCTGCGGATACTTGTTCCCACGGCCGTTCATCCTCAGCGACGCGGCGCAGCGCTTCGAGTTGCCGGGCCATCCCCTGGTGCGAATCCTCGCGGCTCTGGGCCAGCTCCGCGGCTTTGGCCAGCTCATTTTCAAGCTCACCCACGCGCGCGGCAACCAACTCCAGCTTGGAGGCGTTGTCGAAGCCCAGGACGTAATCCTGCCGGCCCGTGAAGCGGTCATCCTTCTCCACGGTGTGCCGGTTGCGTTTCACCACACCGCCCAGGCTGAGGCCCTTGTCCAAACGTGCCAGCTCGTCGGGATCCTCCACGCACGGGTACGCGAAATCCAGGGCGATCCGCTCGCGGATCCATTCCCCGGCGTCGGCATTGGCACCCGAGGTGAGGATACTCAACTTAGTCAAGAGGTCGCCGTCGGACACGTCCTCCACAGCCAGTGCCCCGCCGGCCAGGGGCTTGGACACATCAACAGCGCGCAGCGCGCCCCTGACGGTGTTGTCGTTCAGGTATCGGGTGACTGCCGCGAAGTGCTCGCCAGGCACCAGCAAGGTGGTGGCAAGGTTGCGGAGGGCTCGCTCGGCGGCCGGACGCCACTGGTCCTGCCCTTCGGCGAGGTCAATCAGCTCGCCGCCAAACGGCATCCGCTCTTCCGGGACGCCGGTGGCCGCCGCGATGGCGGCCCGGTTTTCAATGCTCGACGGCGGAAGCAGGGACTTGCGCGACCGCAGCGAAAGCAGCTCCTGCTGGGCCGCCGCGAGTTCGCGCTTCTTGGTTGCATGGCCGTCGAAGGCCTCGAACCGAAGCTCCTTCAAGGCTTCCGAATCATCCTTCAACTCGGCGGAGCGGGCCGCAGCCTGCTCGTGCGCCTGGTCCCACCCTTCGGCGGACCATTCGAGGTTCAGCCCCGCGTCGGCCAACGCCTTCCTGGCCGAATCCTCCACCTGTTGACGAAGCTTCAGGCCAACCTTGGCGTTCTCCAGCGACTGCTCGATCGCCGAAATCGCGTTGCCGCCACGGTTGTTGTAATCCAGTTCAAGGTCGCGGAGCTCTTTGGCCAAAGCGTCCCGCACGGTGCGCTCAGCGGCGAGTTCCTGGGCTTTGGTCTGGGCCAGCTCCTTGAACCGCGCCAGCGTCTTGGCGTGCACCGTGACCGCGAGCTTCTGCTTGTAGGCCTCGAACTCTTCGCCGGCCAGCTCCCGGAGACGGTTCGCGTCCAGGAGCGCCTGCGCGTATTCCTTGTTCAGGTCCGGAACGGGTGCCAGCTGGTCGCGCTGCTGCCGCACATCCTCCAACCGCTGCCGGATGGACATCAGGTTGCTGAATTCCTCCACCACATCATCAGCAGCGGCAAGCGTGGCCGGAGCGTCGAGCACCTGATCGCGGAAGAACGTATTCACGCTGCCGCCCAAGCCCTTTCCGGCCTGGATCACGCGAAGCAGCGGCAGGGCCTGGTCCGAGTTGATACCCAGGAGCCTTCGGAAGCGCTCGGCGAACGCCTTGTGGACGTCGAAAACCTGACCATCCGGGAAGATCGACTCCAGCGCGCCCTTCGTGAACCGCTTCTGCGCAATCCCCTCAATCGCCTCAAGGTCCAACGGCTTGCTGTCGATCACGTAGAAACGCCCGACGCTGGACTCCGTGCCGTTCTTCGGCAGGTCGAACAGCGCCGACACCGTTACCTTCGTGCCGGCGGCGTTATCAAACGTCAGCGCGACGGCGGACCAGGTGGCACCGGGTCGCTGGAACGCACTCGCTGAGCTGTCGCCGACGGCCTTGTCACCGACCTTGCCGCGCATGTAGGTGAACGTGGTCCTCTTGTCCTCCACAGCACCGCCGGACCGCTGGGCCGCAGCCTCGTTGGAGCGCGGGCGGGCATCAAAAACGCGGAGCATCGCATCAAACAGCGTCGACTTGCCAACGCCGGAGTTACCGGTGAGCAGAGTGCCCTTGCGGTCCACGTGCATGGTGTGGGCGCCATGGAACGTGCCCCAGTTGACCACCTGCACCAACGCCAAACGCATCTGGCCGGGGTTCGTCAGCTCGCCGAGCGGGAGCATGCTTGCGATGGTCACTTTGTGATCCCTTCAGCGTTGGCTCCGTCCGCTGCGGTACCGGACACATGCTCTGCATGCTCGCTCGTGCCTCGCTTAGACGCCTGCTGCCGCATGTCTCCGGCATCGCCGCTCGTGCCGTTCCCGACTTCAGAGGCATCACTGATTTCATCCGAAGAACGCTCGACGTCGGCGCTCACCTCAGCGGACCCGTCACCTTCTGGGTCGTCGTCCAGGTCGTCACCTGTGGGGGTGGGTTGGTTTGAGTCGGGGTCCAGGTCCAGGAGGGGTTCTGTTCCGGACTCGTCGGCTGCTACTGCTATCAGGGCCTCGATTTGGGCTGGGATGTCGCCGATGTTTTCGAAAGGCAGGGCCAGTGGGAGGGCGTTGCTGATCGTGTAGCTGTCGTCGAGTGGGGTGGGGAGGAGGAGTTGGCGGGCCAGGAGCTTGGTGATGGTCCGGGTGACGACGTCGGAGTCGCGCAGGGCATCCTGCTGGCCGGCCGGTGTGTAGTTGGCGACGAGGTCCGAAATTTCTTCCCGGGTGATCGTCGGGTCCGTTTGGGCGGTGACGTGCCGGTCCAGCAGCAGGCGAAGGCGCAGCAGGACGATGGTTTCCACGCGGCTCAGGGCACGCTGCTGCCGGAGGATGCTGGAGCGGGAGCTTGCGCCGATGATCTCCGGATCGACCGGGCGGAGGACTGCGATCTTGCGGTCATGGTCCAGTTGGAGGGTGAGGAAGAGTTCGGAGAGCCTGCTGCGGAGAATCAGCTGGTTGTCCAGAAGGGTGGTCCAGAGCTTCTCGTCGCGCCCGCCGTCGATGTACGGGCCCTTCAGGAGCTTCACCAGGGCGTGGCGGACCTTCATGGGCAGCACGCCGGTGTCGCCGGGGAACAGCGCGGCGCCGTCCACGAAGGAGTCGCGGGGTGTGACCCGGAAGGGATCCGCGTGACTATCTGCGTGACCGATGTCAGCAGTGGGTTCAGCCGCTGCTTCAGCGGGCTCGGGCGCTTCCTCGTCGGCAACGTCAGCCGCCTCTTCGGTGACCTCATCCGCTTCGGTGGCGACCGCCGTCGTGATTTCCTCAGTGGTGATTTCCTCAGTCATCAGAATCCTCATTCAGTGTGACGACAGGCAGGTACGCGGTGCGGATGCTGCCGTCGATTTGTTCGAAGTCGATGGGTTCCCAGGCGGCCCGGTCAAAAGCGGCGCCGCTCTGCAATGCCATGGAGAGCAAGGTCCGGACCGTGTTGATGTGCCGTTCCTCGGCGGGAAGGTTTTCCCACGCGTCGCCCACGGTGGCGGCACCGGCCATGGCGGCCCGCACAACAGCAGGCTTGGCCTTGCCGGTGCGTGCCGACCGGACCCGGTCCGAGTCACTGAACGCGATGGGGTCGGCCAGGCGCGGGGGCGTGGCAAATTCGTCGGGATCGAACAGCTTGACCATGGCGAGCGACTCGAACCCGGCGTTGTACAGGACAGGTCCACGGACCAAACCGGGCCGGTCCCGTTCGTATGGCATGGACCGGATGGCTTGCTCCGCCTCGGCCAACACCTTTCGAAGGCTGACGGACTGCCGGACGTCGTCGCTTTGGATGTAGGTGTTCAGGCTTTCGGAAAGCTTGCCGTAGATACGCTGGATCTGGCTGTGCTGCTGCCGCAGTTCAGCCACCAGGTTTTTCAGTGTCTCGCGGTCCTCGTGGGAGAGGTCATCGGCAAATTGCCGGCTCAGCACTTCACCGATCGCAGACCGGAAACGCACCTGCTGCTGCGGATCCTCCAGGAACGCGGTGAAGGAGCGGAAAGTACGGCCCTCCGGGCTTTGGCGCAGCCGCTTGTCGGCCTCCAAAACCTGGGCCATGGTGGCGCCCTTGCTCAGGGACTCCTCGATGATCTGGTTTCGGAGCTCGCCGACCAGTTCCTCGATGCGGTCACGCATCTTCTTGTAGTCCGCGGGCAGGCTGGCGGCAAGGTCCAGAATGTTGCCGGCGGCTTCCACAGCTTCTTCGTCGTCCAGGAGGCCATCGAACTCACCCGAGCTGATGTCCTCCACCAGCTGCTGCCGCTCTTGGATTTCCTCTTCGAGGGCTTCCAAGCGGGCGCTCTGGTCCGGGTTGGTTTCGTTGGCGAGCTTCTCCACGTCGCCCAGCAGCGTGCCGAGCCGTGATCCGTTCAGCGTGGAACGCTCGCTGGAAAGACTGTCCAGGAACGCGAGCACACGGGCGGCGGGTTCTGTGACTTCGTAAACGATCTGGCCCGACTGGTTGCGACGGGTCAGGAACTGCTTGCGGGTCCATTCGTCACCGAACAGCTTGCCGTTCTGCTGGCCGCCCAGCGCCGGGTCCTGCCGACGGAGCTGCTCAAGGAAGGCGTCGACGTCGGCATGGAACTCTTCGAGCGGAAGCTGCGGCCGGGTGCGGGTAAAGGATGCCTGCAGCACCGCGATCACCCACGGCGCCGAACGCGTCAGGGCCCATGCAGGGCCTTTGGTCAGCTGCTCAAGGTCGCGAAGCCTCGCGCTGATGGCATCGGCGGAGGACATGGCTGAACGGGACAACTACTCTCCTTCAGCTGCTGCGAAACCTGGATGGCAGCGGAAACTGCCCCGTACAAGGTTAACGCAGAGCGTCGGAAGCCTCCCACCGCAACCATTTCGTAACCTACCGCGCGGTATGGTTTCGATCCCATATCAACGCGTCCACGAGGCGTTTCCGCTCTGGCTGGAACGCACCCCCAGCTCTACTGTCAGAACATCGACGCAGCCACGCCGCCGACCCACGCACCGTCGCTCCGGGGGGAAACCATGGATTTCGATTTCACTGCGCTGGAAACAGGCACCTACGTAGTCATTGGAACGCTGGTTTTTGCTGCACTTTTGGTGGCATTCATCGCAGCAGCAGCCATGGCAACAATCATTCTTATCGGGACCATGGGCATGGTCTGGTACGCCGCAAAGGCTGTTCTCGGCGGCCTTGTCCACGGTATTAATTTCGCGTGGGACAGCTTGGTCCACCACGCTGGACAGGTGGAAATTCCGGCGGAATTCCAGCCGCAGATTTCCACTGGCACGGGTAGCTACCCGCGGGTAGCATTGAGGGACAGCTGAAGGGTTCCCACCCGAGGCGGACCCTGGCTCCATCCGGCACAACCGGCTAGAGGAGTTACCCCATGACGTCCGCCACTGACAACAGTCTCGCCGCCGCAAGCGTCAATGCCACCGCTGAAGAAGCCCGCGCCGTCGCCGAAGCCGCGCGTGAGACCGAATGGAACCGGCCCAGCTTCGCCAAGGGCCTCTACCTCGGCAGCTTCGACCTCAGCCTGATCCATCCGTGGCCACAAGCCCGGGCAGAGGACGTGGAACGGGGTGAAGAGTTCATGGGCCGCCTTCTCACGTTCGCCGAGACCATGTCCGGCCGCATCATAGAACGGGACGCCAGGATACCCGACGAGTACCTCAGGGGACTCGCGGACCTTGGCGTCTTCGGAATGAAAATCCCGCGCGAATACGGCGGATTGGGGTTGTCCCTGGTCTACTACGGACGTGCGCTTGCCCTGCTGGGGTCGGTACACCCGAGCCTCGGCGCACTGATTTCCGCCCACCAGTCCATCGGCGTCCCGGAGCCCGTCAAGGAATTCGGCACGCCCGAGCAGAAGCAGGAGTACCTGCCGCGCTGCGCGGCCGGCGCCATCACCGCGTTCCTCCTGACAGAGCCCGACGTCGGCAGCGACCCCGCGCGCATGGGCGCCACTGCCGTGTTGTCCGACGACGGCGGTTCTTACGTTGTGGACGGCGTGAAACTCTGGACTACCAACGGCGTGATCGCCGAACTGGTGGTAGTCATGGCCAGGGTCATGCCCCACACCGATGCCGATGGCACCGAGCACAAGGGCGGCATCTCCGCGTTCGTGGTGGAGATGGACTCCCCCGGTATCACGGTCGAGAACCGCAACGCCTTCATGGGCCTGCGCGGGATCGAAAACGGCGTGACCCGCTTCCACCAGGTCCGGGTTCCCGTGGCCAACAGGCTCGGGCGCGAAGGCCAAGGACTCAAGATTGCCCTCACCACCCTTAATACGGGCCGGCTTTCCATCCCCGGCCTCTGCGTTGCCGCTGGAAAGTGGAGCCTGAAGATTTCCCGCGAATGGTCCAACGCCCGGACCCAATGGGGACGCCCCGTTGGCAAGCACGAAGCCGTGGGCAAGAAGATCGCGTTCATCGCCGCCACGACTTTTGCGTTGGAGGCCGTCTTTGAGCTCTCCGCCGAAATGGCCGACGCCGGCCAGAAGGACGTTCGCATTGAGGCCGCCCTGGCGAAGCTGTGGTCGACGGAGCTGAGCTGTCGGATCGCAGATGAACTGGTGCAGATCCGTGGCGGTCGAGGCTTCGAAACCGCCGATTCCCTTGAAGCCCGGGGCGAGCGGGCCGTGCCTGCCGAGCAATTGCTCCGGGATCTTCGCATCAACCGGATCTTCGAGGGTTCCAGCGAGATCATGAAACTCCTGATCGCCCGCGAAGCAGTGGACGCACACCTTGCCGCCGCGGGCGACCTCGCCTCAGCGGATGCGAGCCTGCAGGACAAGGCGAGGGCCGCCGTCGGGGCCTCTGGCTTCTACGCGAAGTGGCTGCCGAAGCTTGTGGCGGGCGCCGGCATGGACCCACGGTCCTACGCTGAGTTCGGGCGTTTGGGCAAGCAACTGCGATTCGTTGAAAGGTCCTCGAGGAGGCTTGCCCGGCAGACCTTCTACGGCATGGGCAGATGGCAGGCGAAGCTCGAGCACAAGCAGGCGTTCCTGGGCAGGATCGTGGACATCGGAGCCGAGCTGTTCGCGATGGCCGCGTGCTGCTCGCGGGCCGAGATGCTGCTCCGCAAGCACCCCGAACAGGGTGCCGCCGCCTTTGAACTGGCAGAGGCATTCTGCGAACAGGCCCGCATTCGGGTGGACGAATACTTCGACCAACTGTGGAGGAATACTGACGACGGCGATCGCGGACTTTCGCATAAAGTCCTCGCCGGTGATTACGCCTGGCTGGAGGCCGGGGTCCTGGACCAGTCTGAGGGAACAGGGCCGTGGATCGGTGATGCTTCGCCGGGCGCGTCCACCAAGGAGAACCTGCACCGGAACTACCGGTAGCGCGTGGGCGGGAGCGCGCCTAGCGGACGTCCCCGTCCACGTAGAACCACCGTCT
This sequence comes from Paenarthrobacter sp. TE4293, assembly GCF_050435325.1. NCBI lineage: Bacteria > Bacillati > Actinomycetota > Actinomycetes > Micrococcales > Micrococcaceae > Paenarthrobacter > Paenarthrobacter sp. TE4293. The sequence goes on along the minus strand of NZ_JBNJRY010000008.1, from coordinate 224,003 downwards.
GCCTTCCCGAACGAAACGGCTGAATTCGCGCTGGACGCCGCGGTCGCCGTCGAGCCTGTAGTGCGCGGCGAATTCAACAGTGCCGGTCGTGTCCAGGGGGCCGCCGTTGCTCGTGTCCACAATATCCAGCCTGCGCCACTGCATGTCCGGATCAAGGTCCATGGACTCCGGCCTGGTCGAAGCATGCCAGGTGCGCAGGAGGTACCCGGGATCCAGGACAACGAAGGCCGAATAGCGGGAACGCATGAGTTGCTCCGCGGTTGGCGCGTCGGCATCGCCGCGGTGGGAGCGGCCGCAGCAATCGTCGTACTGCTCCCCGGAAAGGCAGGGGCACGCACCGTTGCGGAGTCTGGCAAAGTCAGGGGTCACAAGGTCCCAATCTGAGGCGTTAAATGAGAGCTGGGCAACATATTTTCCCATGCCATATAACAGCTTTGAAACAACCCCGCCAGAGTGGGCGGCGGCGCGTGATTCCGTCGGTGCTGGACCTTAGGCTAGATACGCAAGCTGGGTGGGCAATGCGCGCATCACAAAACGACAGCCAGGGGAGGCTACGTGGAGGATCCGACAACACTCGCCATCAACCTGACGTATTTGGGGACGCTGGGACTTGCAGTCCTGATGTTCCTGGGTCTCGGGTTGATCATCATCATCACTCTGGTGGTAGCCGGAGTCGGGCGACTGCTGTCGATTGTCCTCCTGGCGATGGTCGGAATTTTCCCGAAGAAGGAAACCACCCCGATCGTCCAGCTCCCCCCGCGCCCGGCGCGCGTCCCCGTCCCGGCGACCGGCGGCGTCGGGTCTCCGGCATCTGCTGAGTCTCCTCTCGAGGATCTGGCCTACTTTGAAACGGGGTCCACCGCACAGGTGCAGGCTCCCGTGCCTCCCACACCCGCCGCGCCGGCTGCACCGGCTGCCGCCGCAAAACCCGTTGCGCCGATGCGCGCCGCAAAACCCGCTGCACCGGCTGCGCAGGCAGCCGCCGCACCGTCCGTTGGAGCAACAGCAAAACCTGCGGAGCCATCCGTGCCCGCCGCGCCCAGGCGCGACCTCCTTGGAGACGTTCGACGGCGGCTCTCCGGTGCGTCTGCCGCGGTCAAGGACGGCGCGTGGAAAGCCAAGGTAGACCCCCGCAACCTTCCCAAACCGGCGGAGGTCAAGTCCGTCGTCGAAAACCAAGCCGCACATCACCCAATCCTTGTGGCAGCTACCAAGGAACCGCCCGTCCTGGCGAAGGACTGGGCTGATGCCGTGGCTGAGGCGGACCGTCGCGCGGCAGCCCGCGCGCAGGCCGGGCAGCCTCCGGCCATCAAGGTGACCGTCCGCGACCTCGGCGAGCCCACGTCGTCGTCCCCTGGCAAAACTCCCGGGCCGACATCCCCTGACGTTTCGCCAAGGCCGCCGAGTGCCGGCGGCCCCGGCCCGAGACCGTCCACCCCGGGATCCAGCAACTCCGGGAATGGCGGCTCCTCAGGCAGCTCCGGCAACGGGGTAAAGAAATCGGGCCCGAACACTTCCAAGAATGGAAAGTCTCCGAGCCCGATCCGCAAAGGGTCCATGAGCAGCGTCAGCCGCAACTCCTAGGGTCCTAGGCGGCCAGCTGCCGGAAGGTGGCGCCGTGGTAGATCAGTGGCTTGGATTCGAGGTTGATGGTGGTCGCTTTGACCTCCAGGACGACGATCGCGTGGTCACCGGCTGGCGTCTCCGACACTACTTCGCATTCGAAGCCCAGCACCGCGCCGTCGACCAGGACAGCACCGGAGTCGCTCACGCTGGTGTCCAGCCCGGCGAAGCGATCGCGGGTCTTCGAAGCCAGTTGGAGGGCTGCCCCTTCCTGCCCCTCGGCCAGGACAGAGACACCCAGGCGTTGTGCCTGGCGAAGCTTAGGCCAGGTGGTGGAGGAGTTCTGCACGGCGAACATCACCAGCGGCGGTTCCAGTGAAACGCCGACCGTGAAGGACGACGCCACCAACGCTTCCGGCGTGAAGTCCACCATCGCGCTGAAAGCCGCGACTCCGGATGGGAACTGCGCAAATGCTGCCTTGATGGCCGCCGTTTCTTCCACTGTGGTCTGTGTCATTCCGCTGTCCCCTTCGTGCGTTGCTTGAGTTCCTTTCCCATAATTCACCTGCTTCGGGGAACGGCAATATTTGTTGATCCGAAAGACATTTGTGTTGCCGCATGTCAAGAAATGTCGCGAAGTAAGGCCTCTACCATTACCTCGCAAGAAGAAAAACGAAGAAGTTCTACCGCTTGCGTTTATGCCCCCGGCGGCCGTGTGTAGCCTCGATTGAACATCCCGTCCACGGCCACAGACCCAGGCATGGACACCAGCACTGTCCCACCACAGGAAGCCGACATGAGCCTCAACGAGCTACGAACGCTTGGACGCACTGGCGCCCTGATCAGCCCCCTCACGCTGGGCACCCTGAACTTCGGCACCGGCGCCGCGCCCACGGGTCCCGCCGAGAGCATCCGCATCATCAAAGCAGCGCTCGACGCCGGGATCACCAGCGTGGATACCGCAGACATCTACTCCCAGGGCGAAGCCGAAACTGTGGTTGGCCAGGCCATCCACAGTCGGCGCGACGACGTCTTCCTTGCCACCAAGTTCCACGGCCAGATGGGCTCCAACCCGGCGCACGCAGGGAACTCCCGCCGGTGGATTGTCAGGGCTGTGGAGGACAGCTTGCGGCGCCTGAACACGGACAGGATCGACCTCTACCAGGCACACCGCCCGGACTACAACACTGATCTGCTGGAGACCATCACGGCCCTGAACGACCTCATCCGCCAGGGCAAGATCCTGTACTACGGCACGTCCGTGTTCAGTCCCGCCCAGCTGGTGGAGGCCCAGTGGATTGCGAACACCAACCACCTGACTCCGCCTGTGGTCGACCAGGTGCCGTACTCGCTTCTGGTGCGTGCCAACGAACGCGACGTTTTCCCCATCACCCAGCAGTACGGCGTCGGGGTTCTGAGTTACGGACCGCTCGACGGGGGCTGGCTGGCCGGCGGTTACCGCGTTGGCGCGGGGCAGCCGGAAAGCTCACGCTTCTCCGCTCTTCCCGGCCGCTTCGACGTGAACGCACCGTTCAACCAGGGCAAGCTGCACGCTGCCGACGCTTTGGCCCAGCTCGCGGCCCGGCATGGGCTCACCCTCATCCAACTTGCCGTCTCGTTCGCCTTGAACCACCCGGCAGTGACCAGCGTGGTCATTGGGCCGCGCACCGAAGAACACCTGACGGACTATTTGAAGGCCGCCGATGTGGTCCTGAGCGAGGCCGTTTTGGATGAAATCGACGACATCGTCGCACCGGCCGTGAACTTCCTCGAGCGCGACGCCGGCACAGTTGCCCCGCACCTTGAGTACCCGGAACTACGACGCCGGTAGCCGCCTTCCGTTGTGAGGCCCGCTCTACACGCTTTGGGCTTCCTTTTGTGCGCAGAGCGGGCCTCACAACGAGCTATTGACGCAGGTTCGGCCGCGGCGTGATCCTTGTCGTAAGTGCTGCGGCACTCCGCAGCGTTAGCTTCCAGTAGAACGCCGCCGTCCCATGTCCAAGCACCCCGTCAAGCAAAGAGCCGCGAAAGCCGCCACCCCCGGGCAACCCACCGAAGGTCCCCTGACCCACGAAGAACTGCAACTCGCCGGCCGGAACCATTCCATGCCGCTGGAGGCGCTGCACGACGACATCACGCCGGCGGGCCTTCACTACCTGCTCATCCATTTCGACATCCCACACGTTTCCGCGGAAACCTGGACGTTGCGGCTGGGCGGAGCTGTGGATCACAGCCTCGAACTGAGCCTCGAGGACATCAAGGCCAGACCCGCGGTCACCGTGCCAGTGACCATGGAATGTGCGGGGAACGGCCGGTCCCTTTTGGAGCCTCGCCCCCTCAGTCAGCCGTGGGTCCTCGGCGCAGTGGGTACTGCCGAGTGGACCGGAACTCCCTTGGCACCCCTGCTGGAGGAGGCAGGTTTGGCGAGTGACGCCGTCGAACTTGTCTTTACCGGTGCCGACGCCGGTGTCCAGGGCGGCGTCGAAGAGCCGTACGCGCGCAGCCTTTCTATTGCGGAAGCGATGCATCCCGAAGTCATGCTGGTTTATGCCATGAACGGCAATCCGCTGCCGATCCAGCACGGATTCCCCCTCCGGCTGCTGGTCCCGGGTTGGTACGGCATGGCGAGCGTGAAGTGGTTGACGTCGATTGAAGCCGTAACCTCAAGATTCATGGGGTTCCAGCAGGCGGTCGCGTACCACTACCTGCAAGGTCCCGACGGTCCGGGCCTGCCCGTGACGCACATCAGGGTTCGCTCGCTGATGGTTCCTCCCGGGATTCCGGACTTCTTCACCCGACGCCGCATCGTGGACGCCGGACCCGTCATGCTGCACGGCCGCGCATGGTCCGGGCATGGTGAGGTGGAGCGTGTGGAAGTAGGGATCGACGGCGAGTGGATGCCGGCGCATCTCGACGCGCCTTTGGGGGACTTTGCGTGGCGGTCGTGGTCCATGGTGTGGGTCGCGAGCCCCGGGGAGCATGTGCTGCGGTGCCGGGCGATGGATACGTCGGGCGCGCTGCAGCCCACCGACCAGGTGTGGAACTACCAGGGCATCGGGAACAACATGGCGCAGCGGGTTGAGGTGACGGTGCGGTAGCTCGCCCCGCCCCGCCGAGCACCGCCGTGCACCGGCCGCCGCCGAGCCCCCTCCCGCCGAGAACGCTGGAACGCTGCGTAATCGCTGGATCTTTCCCTGCGATCTCGCCGCTTTCCAAGGTTCTCGCGGGGCAGGCGGACCCCGGTTAGACTCGTTCCAATCATGAGTATCCCGTCTTCCTCCCCAGCGAACGTCCGCGTCGACGCGTGGTTGTGGGCGATCCGCGCCTACAAAACCCGCTCCGCCGCCACGGCCGCCTGCCGGGCCGGACATATCCGCATCAATGGGAACCCTGTCAAAGCGTCGCAAAGCGTGATCATTGGCGACACCATCCGGGTCCGGGAATCAGGCTGGGAACGGATCCTCGAAGTCCGGCGCCTCATCGCCAAGCGCGTCGGAGCCGAAGCCGCTTCGCACTGCTTTACCGACCACACTCCCCCACGCCCCGTCGCCCCCAAGCTCGGCCTTCCCCAGCGCGACCGCGGCGCCGGCCGGCCCACCAAGAAGGACCGTAGGGATATGGAGAAACTGCGCGGGTAGATGGCTCTCGCAGGCCGCAGCCGGCACTTATCCACAGGTCGCTCTTTCTGACATGAAACTTTCCCAGCCCGCTGCTTAGACTGACCGGCACACCGCCAAACAGCTGCTGGGGAGCCTGTCATGTCACGCGATTCATATGCCACTTTTCCGTCTCTTCATGCGCGGATGGTGGTCATCGGCCTCGCTGCTGCAGTGCTTCTAAGCGGTTGCCGGGGCGGCTCCACACCCAGCGCACCATCCTCCGAACAGAGCTCGACGACGGCGTCGCCCGCCTCAAGCGCGTTGGTTCCGGCGGCTTCGGCTACTCCGTCAGCGTCGGCCGGGTACAAGCCAGCGGACGCGAAGGGGAAGGCCGAGAATGTGCCGGTTCCCGTGATGCCCGAGTTGGCGAAGGAGAACTCGAAGGCTGGGCTGGAGGCGTTTATTGGGTACTGGTACGCGACCTATTCCTATGCGACAGAAACCGGTGACCTGAAGGCGTGGATGGCGTCTACAGACACGACCACAGAATCCGGTGCCGCGTACAAAAGAGCCATTGTTGCCAACTATGCAAACGACAGTTGGCTGGTGGGCGGGAAGATAGATATCCCTTCCATCGAGGTCCTCTGGCAGATCGGAGCCGAATTCCAAGTGGCTAAGGTCCAAGTCATCCAAGACGAAATTGAATACTTTGACGCGGAAGGGAGAATCAGACAGCAGCCATCAGAGGCCTCGAACACGGCCGAGGCTGTCAAAGCCGCCTTCAGAGATGGAAGTTGGCAAGTTATCGACAACGGCCTGATTCTGGGCTGAAGATGCGATTCCTTACGAAAACTGCGCTCTCTCTCCTCACGTGCACGCCACTACTCGTACTTGTCGGGCTGCCCTTCTCCATGGCAGCTGACGAACCGGGCATCCGGGCTAACAGGGGCGAAACGGGGATGGAATTGAGCGGTCACTTCACCATCGACCCAGTCACCGGAGTGCCTTCCACGAACACGGCTTCCCCCGCAGCCGACGATCCGAATCAGTACATGGCCGATGTTCACTGCCGGTCTGGCGGAACGGACACACCGGACAAAGGCTGTCTGACCATGAAATGTCCAGCCAAGACACCCGACGGAGAAGAAGGCACACCCGTTATCTGGCGGCAGGCACCGAAGTCAATCACCAACCCGGTATGGACGGACTACCCCGCCGTCAGTGGCCCCACCTGCCTCTACGACGCCGAACCCGAGAATGTCCTGGCCAACATCGCGGCCAGGATTCTGAACGACTTCCGCCAGCTCCCCGTCAACCCAGGAACCCTCGAAGCCCAACCGTTCCCCCACACCCTCAAAGGCGGGCCCACCAACTTCTACGCCACCACAACAGAACAAGCCTTCGACCTCACCATCCTCGGCGAAACAGTCCACCTCACCGCAACCCCCGCCAGCTACACCTACACCTTCGGAGACGGCACCAGCCTCGGACCCACACCAGCAGCCGGGTACCCCATCCCCGAGAGCGACTGGCTCAGCAACACCACCCGCACCAGCCACAGCTACACCGAAACCGGCAACTACCAAACCACCCTCACCACCAGCTTCACCGGCACCTACTCCGTCAACAACGGCCCACCCCTACCCATCAACGGAACACTCGACCTCACCACACCAGCCAAAACCCTCCACGTCTGGAAAACACAAAGAGCACTCGTCGCCGACACCTGCCAGCAAAACCCCAACTCCTGGGGCTGCCCCGGAGCAACGACAAAGTAAGCCGCCGGGCAATACAGCGGGTTAGGAGAACCAGGTTCCGGGAGGGCCCATAAACAGCAGGAAGCTGAACACTGCGCCCACGGCAACCAAAGTGACAACAACGGCGAGGATCGGATTCCGCAGAACCCAGGCTTGGGCCTTCTCGAAGCCACCTCGCGGCGCATCACCACCAGCAGCCAGGCGCCATCCACCGGCGAGAAGACCCCGGCGATCGAGGGATTTCTCCATGGGGATGGTGGCGTAGGGGATGACCGCAGAGACGATGGCCAGAAGACCAGTACGTGTGGTCCACTTCTGGTTGATCCAGGTGAAAACGGCAGTCGCGGCATAGCAAAGGAACACGAAGCCGTGGATGCCGCCAGCGATGCTCACTCCCACATCGGTGGTGCGGGTGACGTACTTAAGGAACAACCCGATCAGCAACAGCGTCCATGTCACTGCCTCGGCAAAAGCGACGGTGCGAAACAAAGTGCGGGGTTGCATGGTAGTCCTCAGGTAGAAAACGGGAGACACATCCAATTTTACCGTTCGTAGAACTTCCCTCGCGTCAGGCCGTGCAACCTTTAGAGGGACCACTGATTGCCCTTCCGCCAAAGGCCGCGGAAGAGCGTCGTCCTGCGTGTCAAAAGCTCGGATAGCGTGACGCAGCAACGTCAGGGTAGAGGCAGAGCCTTCCCGTTCCGGATGCGGGAATCGCCAAACTCGATGGCAACGGGAGCGATTTCCACTACGGGTTCGTGCCGCGTGCGGGCTTTCCCGACGGCAATGTGGGGAACCCACCGTGGCGACCTGTAACCGAGGGCTGGCGAGCTCAGGATGAAGTCGTCGATGTTGTCGAGGCCCAACTCGTCCAGCAAAAGGTGCAAGCCCTGCACCAGGAGCGCCTGGTAGTCGTGGACTTCCTGGGGAACATCCACTTCCAGGCCCATGATGCGTCCGCCACCCAACGGAATCAGTCGCTCGGACTTTCCGAGGAACCCGGCCAGAACAGGAAGCTCGGTCAACCAACTGGCAACTTCAGGCAGGACTTCCTCCGACCTCGCCGTTCCCTTGGTCCAGGCGACGATATCCTGGGCCAGGTCGTCAAGAATCCCCACGTGCAGCAGTGTCATGTGCAAGCCCGAAGGGTTCCGGAGCGAGTCGACGAACCGAGCCACCCCCTCATAATCGGAGGCTCCGGTGCCAACACGGAGAACGGGCACCTCGACTGTGATGCGAGGTCCATGCGGTTTGCTTCCAGAGGGGTTGCTGGCCGTCATGGTTGCCATTATGCGCCGAACGCACAGCGAGCGGGAGGCCGACGGCGGAACGCAAGTGCCGTCGTCGGGCCTTACTTCCTGGAGCGGGCCTGGACCAGGTTGGCGAACGGAAGGCGCCCGAAAACCGAAATGAAGTCAGCGTGGTAGGCGGCTTCTGCCGCATTGACCTCGGACGCGGGGAGTTCCCTCCACGCGACGATGAGGTCCATGGCGTCGCGCAGTTGCCAGATGAGCCGGGCGTCCCAAATAACAGTGGGTCGCCCACGCCCGTAGTCCATGAACTCCTGGATCTGCTTGCGGAGCCCGCGGTTGCCTTGGCTGCCTGCACTTGCCTTGCCCAGGTACACCACCGCAGCGTCCGGAACCCACTCGGCATCCAACGCTTCCCGCTTGAGGGAGGGGTCCTTCTTCTTGAACGTCCCGGCGGTGCTCTTGCTGAGGAATACGGGGTCGAAATCCGCGGGACGAAGGATCGCAAAGATACCGGGTCCTTGGGGAATTCTCATGGGGTCGAGCTCGTCGAGCGGCCGGAATCCCGAGAAGCCGTCCTGCATGAGGGACTTTTTGGTGAAGAGCATGGTCCATTGTGCGGGATCCGCAGCAGGGAGCCGAAAGACGCCAAACCCTGAAGCGGTTCTTTCAGCGTTGACAGCCCCTTGTGACCCGTGCCATATTCAAAGCGTGAACCTGTCAGACAGCCGGACAGCCGGACAGCAAGGACCCCAGGGTGGGCATATGCCCATCTCCCGCATTTCCGCAGCTGAAGCGGTCTTCGCGGCCCTCAGGCGAGCCATCGAGGGCGGACAGTTCGATATCGGCACCAAGCTGAGCTCGGAAGCCACGTTGGCGGGCCAATACGGCGTGAGCCGGTCCGTCATCAGGGAAGCGCTGAGATCCTGCAACACCCTGGGCCTCACCGTGACCAAGACAGGCAAGGGCACGTTCGTTGTGGCCAACAAGGTTGCTAATGACCTTACCTTGGGTCAGTACAGTGCGCGTGACCTTAACGAAGCACGTCCCCACATCGAAATCCCGGCTGCGGGCCTCGCTGCCCAACGAAGGACCGACGAAGAGCTCGAGCACCTCAAGGACATCGTCCAGGAAATGCTCAACGAAAACGATCCCGAAGCCTGGGTCAACCTCGACGCCAGCTTCCACTCAGCCGTGGCCCGTGCCAGCGGAAACCGGGTGTTCGCCAGCGTCGTCTCGGATATCCGCGAGGCGTTGGCCCACCAGTCCGAAACCCTGAACCTCGTCGCAGACCGGCAACACCGTTCGGACGAGGAACATGTCGCCGTCCTCGACGCAATCGAGGCCGGCGACTCTGAAGCCGCAAGCAAAGCGATGGCCGCCCACCTCCAGGCCGTCAGCGTTGCACTGGACACGATCCTCAGCAAATGACCCACCCCAAGGACAACATCACCATGCCCGTCCCTGCAGCACCGGCCCACCAGGCCGCGGCACTCAACCTCAAAGCGCCCAACCATGTACCGCTCGTTGAGGTGACCCGCGACGGCCTCGTGGAGAGCATCCACTACGGCTCCTTGATCGCCCTCAAAGAAGACGGCAGCACCGCGCTCGAAGCCGGCCAACCTGACGCCCCGATGTACCCGCGCTCGAGCCTGAAGCCGCTGCAGGCCGTGGCGCTGCTCAAAGCCGGGCTGGACATCCCCCAAAACCTCTTGGCCCTCACTGCGGCCAGCCACTCCGGCGCGCACATGCACCAAAACGGCGCCGCTGAAATCCTGAAGCTGCACGGCCTGACCGGGGAGGCACTGGCCAACAGCACGGACCTGCCGTACGGCGTCCTTGAGCGCGAAGAATGGCTCCGCGCCGGCAACGGCCCTACCCACATCGCGCAGAACTGTTCCGGAAAGCACGCGTCCATGACGGCCGTGTGCGTCATCAACGGCTGGCCGGTGGAGGGATACCTGCACCCCGAGCATCCGTTGCAGGTCCTGGTTCGCGACACCATCACGGACCTCACGGGCGAGGACGCAGCTGCGGTCAGTACTGACGGCTGCGGAACTCCGCTTTTCGCGCACTCTTTGCATGGCATGGCCAGGGCCTACGGCCGTCTCGCCGCCGCCGATGAGAGCACTGACGAAGGCAAAGTCGCCCACGCCATGCGTCGCTTCCCGGAGATGGTGGCCGGCGAGGGCCGCGACGTCACCGCCCTCATGCGCGCCGTCCCCGGCCTCCTCGCGAAGGACGGTTTTGAAGGCCTCCAGCTGGTCGGCCTCCAGGACGGCACGGGTTTGGCAGTCAAGATTTCCGACGGCGGCGATCGCGCCCGCATGCCCGTCACCGTTGAGGTTCTTCGCCGGCTGGGTGTCGACGGCGGCAGCTTGGACACGCTTCAGAGCCCACCCGTGCTGGGCGGCGGCCTCCCGGTCGGCGAACTCCGTGCAGCCCACATTTTCAGCAACTAAACCAAGGACAGCTATGACCACCGTCGATCAGGCGATCCCCCTCCGTTCCGAACACGACCTCTTGGGCGACCGCGATGTACCCGCGGATGCCTACTGGGGCGTCCACACCCTGCGCGCCATCGAGAACTTCCCGATCACCGGGCAGCCGCTCTCCACCAACAAGCACCTGGTCAGGGGTTTGGCCGCCGTGAAGCAGGCCGCAGCCCGCACCAACCACGAGCTTGGCCTCCTGGACGCCGAAAGGGCCCAGGCGATTGAGCAAGCCTGCCAGGACATCCTGGACGGCATGCTTCACGAGCAGTTCATGGTGGACGTGATCCAGGGCGGCGCAGGAACCAGTTCCAACATGAACGCCAACGAAGTGATCGCCAACCGTGCACTGGAAATCCTGGGCCACCCCAAGGGCGACTACTCCAAGCTGCACCCGAACGACCACGTGAACCTGAGCCAGTCCACCAACGACGTCTACCCGACGGCGGTGAACCTCGCCACGATCTTCTCCGTCAAAGAACTCCTCCTGGCACTTGAAGAACTCGAGCTGGCGTTCGCCGAGAAGGGCCGGGAATTCCGGACTGTCGTCAAGATGGGCCGCACCCAGCTTCAGGACGCCGTCCCCATGACGCTGGGCCAGGAATTCGGCGGTTACGCAGTGACCATCGGTGAGGACCGGGCGCGGCTGGACGAGTCCCACATGTTGATCCACGAGATCAACCTCGGCGCCACAGCCATCGGCACGGGCTTGAATGCTCCGGCCGGCTACGCCGAAGCTGCCTGCCGCCACCTGGCCGAAATCACCGGGCTCCCCCTGCTCACGGCCGCGGACCTGATCGAGGCCACCCAGGACGTGGGCGCCTTCGTGCACTTGTCCGGCGTCCTGAAGCGCGTGGCAGTGAAGCTCTCCAAGATTTGCAACGACCTCCGCCTGCTGTCCTCCGGACCGCGTGCGGGATTGGGCGAGATCAACCTTCCGGCCGTTCAGTCCGGTTCGTCGATCATGCCCGGCAAGATCAATCCGGTGATCCCGGAAGTGGTCAGCCAGGTGGCGTATGAAGTCATCGGCAACGATGTCACCGTCACCATGGCCGCGGAGGCGGGCCAGCTTCAGCTGAACGCCTTCGAACCGATCATTGTGCACAGCCTGCACAAGAGCATCTCCCACCTGGAAGCAGCGTGCCGCACCCTTACGGCACGCTGCGTCCGGGGCATTACCGCAAACACCGAACGGCTACGGCTTACCGTGGAGCAGTCGATCGGTCTCGTCACGGCATTGAACCCCCATATCGGTTACGCCTCCGCCACCGCTATCGCCCAAGAGGCGCTGGCTACAGGCAAGGGTGTGGCAGAACTCGTTCTGGAACATGGTCTTCTGACCGCCGCCCAACTCGAGGAACTGCTCAGCCCTGAGCGTCTGGCAAATCTCAGCAAATAGGCCGAAACCGGCCAGTAAGCCCACGGCTTCCGTCAGCCGTCCCGCCGATGAGGCATCCCTCCACGAGGCGCTGTTCCGTGTGCCCGGATTTCCAACCGGACGCGCCCAGGACACCCCCAACAGGACACTCCTAAGGATTCCAATGACCAATCCCATCACGGACCACACGGTCCCGGCCCAATCGCATGCCAGCGAAAAAGCCCTCCACAAGGAGGACGCCGGCTATCACAAGGACCTCAAGCCCCGCCAGATCCAGATGATCGCGATCGGCGGCGCCATCGGTACCGGCCTTTTCCTGGGCGCCGGTGGCCGGCTCAATGCGGCCGGCCCGTCCCTTGTCATTGCGTACGCAGTCTGCGGCTTCTTCGCCTTCCTGATCCTCCGCGCACTGGGTGAACTGGTTCTGCACCGCCCGTCGTCGGGGTCGTTCGTCTCCTATGCCCGTGAGTTCTACGGCGAGAAGGCAGCCTTCGTCTCGGGCTGGTTCTACTGGATCAACTGGGCTACCACCACCATTGTGGACATCACGGCGGCCGCGCTCTACATGAACTTCTTCGGCAAATACGTTCCCTGGATGGGCGCCGTACCGCAGTGGGCATGGGCGCTCATTGCCCTGGTGGTGGTGCTGAGCCTGAACCTGGTCTCCGTGAAGGTCTTCGGCGAAATGGAATTCTGGTTCGCGTTGATCAAGGTGGCCGCCCTGGTGGCCTTCCTCCTGGTGGGAACCTACTTCGTCATCTTCGGCACCCCGGTGGATGGCCAGGAAGTTGGCTTCAGCCTCATCTCGGACAACGGCGGCGTCTTCCCGAACGGCATCCTGCCGATGATCATCCTGATGCAAGGTGTGCTGTTTGCCTACGCCTCGATCGAACTCGTCGGCACGGCTGCCGGCGAAACCCCCAACCCTGAGAAGATCATGCCCAAGGCCATCAACTCGGTGGTCTTCCGCATCGCGGTCTTCTACGTTGGCTCGGTCATCCTGCTGGCACTGCTCCTCCCCTACACCTCGTACGAAAAGGGTGTCAGCCCGTTCGTGACGTTCTTTGGATCCATCGGTGTTGAGGGCGTGGACGTCATCATGAACCTGGTGGTCCTCACCGCGGCCTTGTCATCGCTCAACGCCGGCCTCTACTCCACCGGCCGCATCCTGCGCTCCATGTCCGTGGCGGGTTCCGCCCCGAAGTTCGCGCAGCGCATGAACAAGGCAGGTGTCCCGTACGGCGGCATCGCCATCACTGCCGGCGTCTCCCTGCTCGGCGTACCGCTGAACTACCTCGTTCCTTCCGACGCCTTCGAGATCGTCCTGAACGTAGCTTCCGTGGGCATCATCGTTACGTGGGCCACCATCGTCCTGTGCCAGATGCAGCTCAAGCGCTGGTCGGACAAGGGCTGGGTGAAACGGCCGTCCTTCCGCCTGTTCGGCGCACCCTACACGGGCTGGCTTTCCCTGATCTTCCTCACGGGCGTCCTGATCATGGTGTTCATCGAATCTCCGCTGACCATGCTGGTCACCGCCGTAGCGTGCGGGCTCATGATCTGGGGCTGGTTCCTGTGCCGGAAGCAGATCCATGAACTTGCCGCCACGCGGGATGGCTACACGGGCAGCGCGCCGGTGATCGCCAACCGTCCGCTGCCTGGCGGCGACAAGTAACAACCGCTGACTCACGACGGCGGCACCGCCGGTTCCGTGCCAATCGGAACCCAGGTGCCGCCGTCGTTGTTTAACGTCCCCAGCGAGGCGTACTGGGTGGGGCCGCGGCGGACACAGACATCGGATCATTCGTGGCTACTATTGGTCCATGGCTGTCACAGACGAGGCGATCAGCAAGATCAAAGACATGCTGATCCGCGGGGAACTCAAGGCCGGCGATCGACTTCCGCCGGAAAAGGAACTCAGTGAGAGGCTTGGTCTTTCACGGAGTTCACTGCGCGAAGCGGTTAAGGCCCTCGAACTGATCCGCGTGCTGGACGTCCGCCGCGGCGATGGAACCTACGTGACCAGCCTTGACGCCAAGCTGCTGAACGAAGCCGTGGCCTTCGTCGTGGATCTGCATCAGGACCGGTCCATCCTTGAGCTCTTTGAGGTCCGACGAATCCTGGAACCAGCCACGGCGCAATTGGCGGCGGCCAAAATTACGCCGGACAGGCTGCTTGCCCTCCGCAGCACCATGGACGGCATCGATGAGAACACGGACGTGGAGGAGCTCGTGGCCCACGACCTCGAGTTCCACAGCATCATCACCGAGGCCGCCGGGAACGACTACCTCGGCAGCCTCCTGGAAGCCCTGTCCAGCAGCACGGTCCGGGCGCGCATCTGGCGTGGACTGACACAGGAAAAAGCGGTAGCCCATACCCTTGCTGAGCACCACGCCATTGCTGATGCCCTGGAACGTGGCGATGCCGAGCTGGTGCGTGCACTGGTCACCGTGCACATCAGCGGCGTGGAGAACTGGCTGCGGCAGGCGCTCTAGCTGTTCGCAAGCGGAGCCAGGCCGTAGGTCCGGATCGCAGTTCCTTCCAGCACGGCATCCTGCTCGGACGGGCTCAAAGAAGACACCAACTCCAGCAGCACATCCAGGGTCCGGCCGTACGGTGCCCCCAAGGTACTGACCGGCCAGTCCCCGCCGATCATCAAACGCTCCGGGCCGAACGCCTCCACGGCCGATTCAAACAGCGGCCGCAACGTCTCCGGCGTGTACTCAACCCCCGGCAGGTGAAGTCCGGACAGCTTGGCCACGGTGTTCGGCTCGCGGCCAAGGGAGCGGAAATCCGCGCGCCACGAGTCCATCGCGAGGGACTCGGCCAGTGGCGGTTTCCCGAGGTGGTCCAGCACCACGGTCAGCTCCGGGAGGTCCCGGGCCAGCCGAACCACAGCACCCAGATGCCGGGGAAACGCGTCCGGAACATCGAACGCCAATCCGAGGCGGGCCACCCCCGCCAACGACTCACGAACAGCCGGGAGGTCCAGGAAGTCGGACCGGGGATCATCATGGACCAAATGCCGTACACCCTTGAACACTGCTTGGGCCGCGAAGCGGGCCAGCTGTTCTGCGGCTTCGGCGGGTGATTCCAGCCGGATCCACCCCACCACGCCAAGCACCCAGGGGTTCCGCGCCGCCACACCCAGCATGGCCTCCGTGTCCGCAACGGTGTCGTCGGCTTGAACCAGCACCGCTCCCCGGACACCCGCTGCCTCCAGGGTCTCGCGGGCTTCGTCCTCGCCGAAGCTGCGGAACAGCGCACCGTGCTGCGGGCCGAGCCACGAATAGGGTCGCACTCCCCCGGTGACGAAAGTGTCCACCGTCCACAGATGCAGGTGCGAATCAATCACGCCCGGCTGCCTCCAACGCGTCCCACAACCCGTCGGGCACAGTCTCCTTCATGCGGGCCGCGTTCGTCGCGACTTGTTCGGGGGCCCTGGCCCCGACTGTCACGTTCACCACGGCCGGATGCCGCAACGGGAACTGGAGTGCCGCCGTCGGAAGTTCCACGCCAAAGTCGCGGCAGACAGCCGCAAGGTGACGAGCCCGCTCCACCAGTGCTTGAGGTGCGCGTTCGTAGTTGTAGTGGGCGTCGTCGGGAACCTCCGGCCGGGCCAGCAAACCGGAGTTGAAAGCGCCAACACTGACGACGCCGGTGCGGCGCTCCACGCATCGCTCAAGCAGCGGAACGCCGGGCTGCTCAAGCAGGGTGTACCGTCCGGCGAGCATCACCAGGTCCAGATCGGCGGCCTCGACGCATTCCAACGCAGCCTCAGCCGAGTTGATACCCACGCCAATAGCCGTGACCACTCCTTCGGACCGCAGCTTTTCAAGGGCCGGCAGCCCTTGGGATATTCCGGCCTGGAGATCGTGCACGTCCGGATCGTGGAGGTAGGCGATGTCCACGTGGTCCACTCCGAGCCGTTCCAAAGAGTCCTCGATGCTCCGGCGGATGCCCTTCTCGGAAAAGTCCCAGACGCGCCTGCTGGTTGCTGGAACGTCGAAGCCCTCGGGGTCCTGGCCGCCACCGGCATCCGGTTCCAGCAGGCGGCCGACCTTGGTGGAAATGACGAACTCGTCCCGGGGCTTGTCCCGGAGGACGGCTCCCAGCCGTTGTTCCGAAAGTCCCAGCCCATAGTGGGGGGCCGTATCGAAATAGCGGATACCGGCGTCCCACGCGGCCAGGACGGCGGCGAGCGCCTCCCCGTCCGGGATGGCGCGGTAGAGGTTCCCGATGCCGGCTCCGCCGAAGCCGAGCTTGCCCAGGTGGAGTGGTGTCCGTGATTCAGCAGTCATGGCAGCTCCCATACCTTCTGGATACCCGCATCCTCCCCGGAGTAATCGTCCTGGACTTCCAAAAGTCCGGCCATGCGTGCCTGCCATGGAACGTTGGCGGGATGATCGGCGAGCGCGTGCCGCATGGCTTGGTAGTCGTCGACGTCCACTACGTGGAAGAGGTCAAGCCCGCTGCGCCAGATCCGCCAGTTGTTGACACCGGCTGCTTTCAGCGCAGCAACCAGTTCAGGCGGAATGTGCGCGTGGGCTTCGGCGTAGGCCTCTTCGGTTCCCGGCTTGAGCTTTGTGTGGAGCGCGATGCTCTCAGCCATGGTCGGATCCCGCCCCGGCAGCCGACGGCTTCAAGAACAGCTCCAGCACCGGCACGGCCACATCGGGTTTCTGGACGGGGAGCTTGATGGTGAGGGTCCCCGGCGGCTGGCCTCCCGGTGTCATGTTCATGGCCTGCTGCCGGGGATCCACCTCTTTGAGGAAAACCTCGGAGGCGTCGTTCAGGAGCTGGGCATACTCCACCTTGCCGGCGAGGTTGGGGAGGTGGACGTATTCGAACGGCCATGCGAAGAGGTGGACGTAGAGCCTGTCCCCGCGCTGGGTGTAGCGGGCATCCGGCGGAGCCGTGAACCGCGAAGCCCCGGCCCCGTAGATGGCGCGAGCGTGCAGCTTCATCCACTCACCGATGCCTTCAAGGGAGGCCAGCGCCCGCGGATCGATGCTCCCCCTGCCGGTTGGGCCGACGTTGAGCAGCAGGTTCCCGCCTTTGGACACCCCGTCCACCAGCATGCGGATGAGCAGGTCCACGGACTTGTAGTTCAGGTTGTCACGGTCGTAGCCCCAACTGCCGTTGAGGGTCTGGCAGGCTTCCCAGGTGACCGGTTCGCCGTCGAACATCATGGGACCCGCGGGCTGGTACTGCTCCGGCGTGACAAAGTCTCCCGGGATGTCCAGCCGGTCGTTGACGATGATGCCGGGCTGCAGTTCCCGCACCATGGCAAGCAGTGCTTCGGAGTCCCAGTCCTTGCGCCCCTTGCCGCCCCAATACTCCACTTCGTGTCCACCTGTGTAGGAAAAGTCGAAGAACAGGTAATCGATGGTGCCGTAGTTGCTCAGGAGCTCACGCACCTGGCCATGCAGGTAATCGCGGTACCGGGCCATGTCGCGCCCGGCGTTCAAACTGTCGACGTCGGCGGCGTTGCGTTGCGGGTGTACGCCGTCAATGGTGAAGTCGGGGTGGTGCCAGTCGATGAGGGAGTGATAGAAACCAACCTTCAGCCCCTCGGCCCGGAGGGCTTCCACATACGGGGCGATCAAGTCCCGGCCGGCAGGGGTGTTGGTCGCCTTGTAATCAGTCAGGGCAGAATCCCAGAGGCAAAAGCCGTCGTGGTGCTTGGTGGTGAGGACCACGTACTTCATCCCGGCCCGGCGGGCGGCACGGGCCCACTGCCGGGGATCGTAGAGGTCCGGATCAAAGCGTCGGAAATACTTGGCGTACTCCTCCGCGGTGGTTTGCTCATGGTTCATCACCCACTCATGGCGGGCAGGCAGCGAGTAGATGCCCCAGTGCACGAACATGCCAAAGCGTGCCTCTTCGAACCAAGGTGCGTGCTGGATCAACGGGATTCCTTCCATACGGGGCCGTTCGGGAAGCTGTACGAGGCCAGTGTTTCACGGAGCATTTCCGCTCCGGCTCCAGGGGACGACGGCGGCCAGTACGCGCCGTCGTGGACGTCCACGGGAGTGATGAAGTGTTCATGCAGGTGGTCGACAAACTCGATGGTCCTGTCGTCCTTGGTTCCGGACACGGCAATAAAGTCCACCATGGACAGGTGCTGCACGGCTTCGCAGAGGCCAACACCACCGGCGTGGGGGCAAACCCGCACGCCGAACTTCGCTGCGAGCAGGAGGATGGCAATGTTCTCGTTCACCCCTGCCACGCGGGCCGCGTCGATCTGCAGGACCTGCAACGAGCCGGCTTGCAGCATTTGCTTGAACACCACCCGGTTCTGGACGTGTTCCCCGGTGGCCACTGGAATCGGGGCGACCCTGCGGGCGATGGCGGCATGGCCCAGGATGTCGTCAGGGCTGGTGGGCTCCTCGATCCAGGCGATGTCATACGGGGCAAGGTGGGCCATCCACTCGATGGCCTCCTGGACATCCCAGCGCTGGTTGGCATCCACGGCGATCTTGATGTCCGGTCCCACGGCTTCGCGGGCCGTCCGTACGCGGCGGATATCGTCCTCCAACGAGGCACCGACCTTAAGCTTGATCTGCACGAATCCGTCAGCCACGGCTTCCTTGGCCAGCCGCGTCAGTTTCGCGTCGCTGTATCCCAGCCAACCCGGCGTCGTGGTGTACGCGGGGTAACCCTCGGCGCGAAGTGCAGCCTTTCGCGCTTCCCTGCCGGGTTCGGCAGCGCGAAGGATGTCCAGTGCCTCCCCCGGGGTGAGGGCGTCGGTGAGGTAGCGGAAGTCCACCAGGGCAACAAGTTCCTCCGGCGTCATTCCAGCAAGCAACTCCCATAAGGGCAGCCCGGCGCGTTTGGCTTTGAGGTCCCAGAGGGCATTGACCACCGCTCCGATCGCCATGTGCATGACGCCCTTCTCGGGACCAAGCCAGCGGAGTTGGGAATCGTGGGCCAGCAGTTTCCACGTGGCTCCCATGTCGTTGAGGAGCCCTTCGACGTCCCGGCCCACGAGGTGGTCCCGCAGGGCGTTGATCGCCGCAGTTTCCACTTCGTTGCCCCGGCCAATAGTGAAGACAAAACCGTGGCCCTCGTGCCCGTCGCCGGCGTCCGTGCGGATGATCAGGTACGCAGCCGAGTAGTCCGGGTCCGGATTCATGGCGTCCGAGCCGTCCAGCTCAAGGGAGGTCGGGAAGCGGATATCAAAGGTCTCCACTGCGGTGATGGTGCTCATGCGGCTCCTGACGTGCGTAACGATTCTTCACCGAGCCTAAACATCCGATGTCTGCCTTGTCAATGGGTCACATTTCCGTATTATGAGGGATAACACCACACTAGAGCTCGGATGTTAGTCCCGAACACGGAGGAAGCAATGACCTTGAAATTCGCCAGGCTGGGTACGGCCGGAAACGAACAACCGGCCGTCATCGCCCAGGACACCGACGGCAGCGAGAAGTACTACAGCCTCGCGGCCCTCACCAACGACATCGACGGCGGTTTCCTCGCCTCCGACGGCATCGAACGGACCCGAACCGCCCTGAACAACAGGGAACTTCCCGAAATATCCGCGGATGGCCTTCGCCTCGGAGCGCCCATCGCCCGCCCCGGCGCCGTGGTGGCCATCGGCCTCAACTACGCCGCCCACGCCGCCGAATCCGGTGCGACGCCGCCTGAGGTTCCCGTGGTGTTCCTCAAGCCAAGCAACACCATCGCCGGCCCGTTCGACGCCGCCCCCATCCCGCCGTCGTCGGAAAAGTACGACTGGGAAGTGGAACTGGCCATCGTGATCGGCCGGGAAGCGTCATACCTTTCCTCCGTTTCGGAAGCCGAAGCGTGCATTGCCGGCTACGCAGTGGCCAACGATCTCTCCGAGCGTGACTACCAGATTCCCGGCGCAGCGGGGCAATGGACCAAGGGCAAGTCGCTCCCGGGATCCACTCCCTTGGGCCCATGGCTTGTTCCCGCGTCGGACATCAATACCGGCAACCTGCGCCTCCAGACCCTGGTCAACGGCGAATCACGCCAGGACTCGAGTACCTCGGACATGATCTTTGATCCGGCCTCCATCGTGCACCACCTCAGCCAGTACATGGTGCTGGAACCGGGCGATGTGGTCATCACCGGGACCCCCGAGGGCGTGGCACTTTCCGGCCGCTTCCCCTTTATCCAGCCGGGGGACGTCCTGGAGTTGGACATCGAAGGCCTGGGGCGCCAGCGCCAGGAGTACTTCCGGGCCGAGGCCGGTTCCCGGTCCGGCGCATCCGTCCCCGCCCACAGCAACGCCTGATGACCTCCTTAGTGGGCCGCGACTTCGAAGGGCTCGCAGCTCTCGTGACCGGCGGCGCCTCCGGCATCGGGGCGGCCATCGCGGACCGCCTCGCCGCCGGGGGTGCGCAGGTCGCGGTCCTGGACCTCACCCCGGAAACCAGCCAGCACTTCGGTGTGCAGTGCAACGTGGCCGACGACGCCTCGGTGCGTGCCGCCGTCGACGCTGTTGTCGCCGAGTTCGGAGGCCTGGACATCGTGATCAACAACGCGGGGATCGGCGCCCAGGGCGACATCGCCGCCAACGACGACGACGAGTGGCTGCGCGTGCTGAACGTCAATGTCGTCGGAATCGCCCGCGTCAGCCGCGCCGCGCTGCCGTACCTCCGCGAGTCCCCGGCCGCCGCGATCGTGAACACGTGCTCCATCGCAGCGACGGCGGGGTTGCCGCAGCGCGCACTGTACTCCGCGTCCAAGGGCGCCGTCCTGTCCTTGACGCTCGCCATGGCAGCAGACCACGTCCGCGAGGGCATCCGCGTCAACTGCGTCAATCCCGGCACCGTGGACACTCCCTGGGTGGGCAGGTTGCTCGATTCCGCGGCCGACCCCGCCGGCGAGCGCGCCGCACTCAACGCCCGCCAGCCGCACGGGCGCATGGTCGATCCCGTCGAGGTGGCGGGGGCCGTGGCGTACCTCGCGAGCCCACTGTCAGGCTCGACGTCGGGCACCTCACTGGCGGTCGACGGCGGCATGCAGGGACTGCGTCTGCGTCCGGCCCAGTAGGAGGTTTCGTAACGCAACGGGCCCGCAACGTTCGGCCCCGATGGTTCGCCTATGCTCAACCTCAAGGAATCAACGGCGATCCATCAAGGAGACACGGCCATGAGCAACTGGCGCATCAGGGACTTCCACTCGTCCGACCTCGACGGCATCCTGCACCTCTGGGAGTCACTCAAAGCTGATGGCGTTGAGCCGGTGTACGCGTTGTCGGAGGTCCTGGCTTCGTGCGAAAAGGACCACGCGGTGGTGGCGGTGCAGGGCGACCAGGTGGTAGGGGCCGCCGTCGGGCGCGCCGCGCATGACCAAGGCTGGGTGGTGTTCCTGGCCACGCTGACGGAATTCCGTGGTCGCGGCATCGGCACTTCGCTGCTGTCCGCCGTCGAAAACCGCATGGCACCGCACGGCCTCAACAAGCTGTCCGCCCTCATGCCCGAAACGGAAACCCGGGTGGAAGCCTTCCTGGGCCGCGGTTTCGTGGTCAAGAAGAACCTTCGCTATTTCGAGCGCACCATCCCCGTCCAGCGGCAGGAGCTGGAGCCGTTGAGCCTGCTCGGCGGGCGCATCCTGGCGCGGGACCTCTGGGCGAACGTGGCCGGCATGCGCCGCGAAAAGGAGCTGCTGGAACGCCGGCTGGTCCTGCCCTTGGCCGAGGCTGACCTCGCCGACGAATACGGCGTGGTGCCCCCGCGTGCCGTGGTGTTGTTCGGACCTCCGGGCACCGGGAAAACCACCTTTGCCAAGGCCATTGCGTCCCGGCTTGAATGGCCCTTCGTAGAGGTCTTCCCCTCCCGGCTTGCCGCTGATCCCAAGGGGCTGGCCGGCGCACTGCGCGAGACGTTCCTGGAGATCGCCGAGCTGGAGCACGCCGTAGTGTTCATCGACGAGGTGGAGGAGATCGCCTCGCAGCGTGCCGGTGATCCGCCGTCGCCATTGCAGGGCGTCACCAACGAGCTCCTCAAGATCATTCCGGCTTTCCGTGAACAGCCCGGGCGGCTGCTGGTCTGTGCCACCAACTTCATCCGCGCCCTGGACACCGCGTTCCTCCGCCACGGCAGGTTCGACTACGTGATCCCCATCGGGCTGCCGGACGTCCACGCCCGCGAGGCCATGTGGCAGCGTTTCATTCCCGCCACCGTGGTGGACTCGGTGGACATCGCGCAGTTGGTGGAACGGACGGAGGGCTTCTCACCCGCGGACATAGAGTTCGCTGCCCGCAGCGCCTCCCAGCGTGCTTTGGAAAAAGCCGTGTACGACGACGGCGGGTCCGGTCTTGCGTCCAACGGACGTAAAGGTCCGGTCACCCAGGATTACCTGGACGCGATCGCCGACACCCGGACCACCGTCAGCCCCGAAGTGCACCAGGACTTCCTGGAGGACATCGACGTGCTGGGACGCGTGTAGGGTCCCCTTCAGCGAGATCGCCGGAACGGTGCGGGTTCGCCGGAACTTTCCGGCGGTTTCGACGCATTCCGGCGGTCACGGCGGAGAGACACCGGCAACGGTAATCTTTGAGCCATGTCCACGAATCCCCTTCGCCATGCGCTCTCCAGGATGGGCGGCCGCGATCCCCATGAGAAACACCGGGCAGCCACTCCGCTTGAGCTGTTCTTCGACCTGACCTTTGTGATTGCGTTCGGCGTTGCCGGCAACCAGTTCGCCCATGCCGTGGCGGAAGCGCACTTCTGGCCGGGCCTGCTGGCCTTCTCCTTCGCCATGTTTGCCGTGATCTGGGCCTGGATCAACTTCACGTGGTTCGCCAGCGCCTACGACACCGACGACTGGGTGTTCCGCGTCGTCACCATGGTGCAAATGGTGGGCGTCCTCATCCTGGCCATGGGCATCGAGCCCGTTTTCCACTCCATCATCGAGGGCAAGCACGTAGACAACGTCGCCATGGTGCTCGGCTACATCATCATGCGGGTTGCCCTGATCTTCCAGTGGCTGCGCGCTGCACGCCAGGATCCCGAACGCCGCGAGACGTGTTTGCGCTACGCAAAGTACGTTGCCGTCGTACAAATCGGCTGGGTGGCAGTGCTCCTGATCGACGCAAACGTCCTCACCACCTTCCTCATGGCAACGCCACTGTTCATTCTGGAGATGGCAGCTCCATACTTCGCGGAACGCACCATCCGAACCCCCTGGCACGCGCACCACATCGCCGAGCGATACGGGCTGCTCGCCATCATTGCGTTGGGTGAATGCCTGATCGGCGCCATTGAGACCCTCCGCGCGATTGTGGCCTTGCACGGATGGACGCTGGATGCCGCACTCGTGGGCCTCAGCGGAACCGGGTTGGCCTTCGCCATGTGGTGGATCTACTTCATCCTGCCTTCAGGGCCGGCGCTCCACTTCCAGCGCCACCGCTCCTGGGTGTTTGGCTACGGGCACATGCCCGTCTTCGCAGCCATTGCCGCGACGGGCGCAGGGCTTCACGTCGCTGCGTACTTCATCGACCACGAAGCCCACATTCCCGCCGCTGCCGCGGTGGCATCCATCGCCGTCCCCATCATCCTGTTCAAGGTTTCGTTGACCACTCTCTACGCCATCATGCTTGGCCCGGACCGGGAACTGATCTGGAGCTCCGCCCTAGTGGTCCTTGCCCTCGGCGGAAGTATTGCCATGGCGGCCGCGGGCGCATCAGTTCCCCTCTGCATGCTGGAGATGATGCTGGTCCTGGGTTTGTCCATCGCGTACGACGAACGGCGCGGGCACAAGGGCCGGGCGGCTGCCCTCCGACGGCTGGAAACAGCCGCAGGCTAAGATCCAGGGCTAAAAGCTCGCGTTGCGGGGCCTGGTCTGCACCCCAAATTCCCCCTCAGGCATGTAGAGCGGGCCTCACAACCCATCAAGCTCGCGTTGCGGGGCCTGCTCTGCACCCCAAATCCCCCCTCAGGCATGCAGAGCGGGCCTCACAACGGGGGCTGGGGCTACTCGGGGACGATCTCGTCCAACT
This sequence comes from Paenarthrobacter sp. TE4293, assembly GCF_050435325.1. Taxonomy (NCBI): domain Bacteria; kingdom Bacillati; phylum Actinomycetota; class Actinomycetes; order Micrococcales; family Micrococcaceae; genus Paenarthrobacter; species Paenarthrobacter sp. TE4293. The sequence continues at coordinate 199,990 of NZ_JBNJRY010000008.1, read as the reverse complement.
CTGCGATCAAGGAGGGGTTGATCCGTTCCAGGATCATCAGGACTTCCTCCCGTGGAACGGCTGTGTACAGCACCGGGCGGGCATCGGCATAGCGGGTTACCGGTGGCTTGTCCGGCCACTTTTCGGCGAGGGCACGGACCCGCTCGGGGAGGGAGTTGTGGGCGTTGTCCGCGATCTTCACCAACGTGGCGTCGTGGTCCTCCGCAACGTAACGGATGCCGGCGTCGTAATCTTCCGGATCGTCGTGGAAGCGGCGCGTCACGCGTTCGATAATGGCGAGCGCCCGCTCCGAGACCCCCATGTCCAGCAGCGCCTGCCTGGTGATGGGTGTGTCCTCGGCGATGTCATGCAGATACCCGGCAATCTGGATGTCCTCGTCAAAGTCGGCCAGGGCATCGCCCACGGCGAGGACATGCTCCCGGTAAGGGCGCTTGAGCTTGTCCTTCTGGCGGTTGTGAGCCACCTCCGCCAGGACCTGGGCTGTCTCTACGGTAAAGCGTGGTTCGGTCATGCTGGCCTCCGGGTTGAACACGGGACCAACGGGGATCGGTCCCATGTTCAGGCTATCCGGTGTTGCGGGACCGGGAAGACAGCCCGGGAAGGCAGGAGCTGTCCTGCTTACCAATCCTGAACTGCGCGCGCGGCGATGGCCACAGTGACGGCCCGGGGCAGCCGCTGCGCGAATCCGGCCGCTACGCGGTTGGCCCACCCGGACACGACACTGCCGGGAGTTCCCTTCCGATCCAGAGCCTTGATGGCTGTTCCCACCACCTGCGCCGAGGTCTGCATCCGGCCGACGGCTGCTGACTGGCTTCCCAGGACGTCGAAGAACTCGGTCCGCGTAGCTCCAGGGCAGAGGGCCAGCACAGCGAGCCCGGAATCCTTGGTCTCGTGCGCAACGGCTTCCGTGAAGCTCAGGACGAAGGCCTTGGTGGCGCCGTAGACAGCCATGCCCGGGATGGGCTGGAAGGCAGCTGTACTGGCGACGTTGACCAGCGCACCCTTGCCGGAGGTGAGCATGTCCGGGAGGAAGGCGCGGGTGATATCCACCAAAGCTGCAACATTGAGGGAGATCTCGGCGGCTATGACGTCAGGGTCTTCCTCGATCAGGGGCGCATGGGTGCCGAAGCCCGCGTTGTTGATCAGCGTGTCCACGGTGATTCCCCGGCCGGACAGCTCATCAAAGAGTTCACGGCCGACGCCGGCGCGGCCCAGGTCCATAGGGAGTACGGTCACGGTGACTCCATGTTTGGAGCGCAATTCCTGGGCCAACTCCTCCAGACGGTCCACCCGCCTGGCGACCAGGACCAGGTTGGAACCGCGGGCCGCGAACCGGCCGGCGAACTCAGCGCCAAGTCCGGAACTTGCACCGGTAATCAGGGCGGTGGTGCCGGTATAAGTCATGGTCATGGCGCATCCGTTCAGTAGGTGTGAAATAAAGTAGTCGCTGACAACATGGTAGGCAGTGCCTACTTTGTTGTCAATGACTACATTGCCTTAGACTTGTCCTATGACCGCCCAGCCCTACCACCACGGCAAACTCCGGGAAGCGCTCCTGGAGCGCGCCATGGAAACCATCGAAGAAGTCGGCGTGGATGGACTTTCCCTGCGGCAACTGGCCCGCGACGTCAACGTCAGCCATGGCGCGCCGGCAAAACACTTCCGCGACAAACAGGCGCTCATCGACGCCTTGGCACTGGCCGGCTTCGAGTCGATGAACGGCCTCATCCGTGCCGCCTCTGCGTCCGATGGCGACCTCCGGGACCGGTTCGTCAGTGTGGGCAAAGCCTACGTCGACTTCGCCGTTGCGCATCCGGCCCTCCTGACCGTGATGTACTCCACCAAGCACCACCCCGATTCCAGCACCGAACTTCGAAGCACCGGTGAACAGGGGATCCTGGTTGCCCAGGCCATGATCATCGAAGCGCAGGAGGCCGGCATCATCGCCGCCGGCGATCCCCAAACGCTGGCCATGGTATGTTTCGTGAGCCTCCATGGCGCCGCGCTTCTTGCCGCCGGGAAGCACTTGGACGGGGCCACCGTGGAAGACGTAGTGATTGCGACCACCGACACGTTGTGGGCGGGAATGACTGCCGGCGTTCCGGCTGCCCAGGCCAGCTAAGCCCGCTGGGGCCGGCCTCCCGGCCAGTTAGGCCCTCGGGGCTCCCGGCAGCCAGCGCCGTTCACCTAGCCTGCAAGTCCGGCGATCACTTCCCGCACGGCCGAGCTCAGTTGGAAGTTCCGGCACCCCACTCCCCCAGGCTCGGCCTGCTGGGGCACGTACCCAAAGCCGAGTTCATACACGGGGTCCGCGAACCCCAGGGACGCACTGGCACCGTCGTGCCCGAACGCACGGTAGCTGCCGAACGGCATCCGGCTGTGCGACTTCATGAAAACTGTGGCGAAGCAGCCGGTTTCCCCGAAGACGCGATCGACACCGAACACCTGCTCGGCCGTCACTTTCCGGATGGTCTCTTCCGTCAGGAAAGGCGCGACGGCGGCCTGGCCGCCTGCGGCTGAACCCGCAGTGTCGCCGGCGAGGCCCGTCAGCGCGGCCGCGTAGATCCGGGCCATGCCCTCGGCGCTCGCTACCCCGGCTGCGGAGCTCAACCCGGCGGCCCGCACGGCCCGGATGTTCGGCAGGTCCAGGATGTCGCCCACCGCAGAGTTGGCTGCCAGCCCGAAGTGGCTGGCGGGATCCACCCACGGCCACGAAGGATCAGCGGCCCAACGGAACGGTGCGAAGCGGCCCTCTTCGGCCTCGGGCAGACCCAGATAGAAGTGGGCTCCGGTCACCGTCCGTATCCTTTGTTCGAAGACTTCCTGCAAGGTGGCCCCGGTGATGCGCCGGCACAGTTCCTCCATGAAGATGCCGATGGTCAGCGCGTGATATCCGAACGCCGCACCGGGCTTCCACAGTGGTGGGAGCGCGGCGAGCTTCGCTGCTGCGAGCTCGGAAGCGTTGACTTCCTCGAGCGTCAGCCCGCCTTCGACACCCAGGAGCCCGGCCTGATGGGACAAGAGCTGGGCAACGGTGATGGAGGCTTTCCCTGCCACCCCGAACTCAGGCCAATACTTGGTGACCTCCGCATCAAGGTCCAGGGTGCCGTCTTGAACCAACAAGGCCATGACCAGTCCGGCCATGCCTTTGGAGCAGGAGAAGACGCCCGTCACCGAGTCCGGGCGGATGTGTGGCCCACCGCTGAGGTCCAGCACTTTGACGCCGCGATGATAGGCCGCGAGCTGCGCCGAGTACTCCGGATCCTGCTCGAGGAAACGGCCGAAAAGCTCGGCGACGGATTCAAAGCCTGGGGCGATCACCTGTGCATGCATCCAGACAGCCTATGCGGTGGAACCTTCAGCCCCGGGGCGTTATCCACACCCAAGGCTCCCTGGGGAGGGTTCGGGGGTCGAAGTGGGGCAAGGCGTTCTCCACGGTTCCGGCGGGCAAGCCCAAGGATTCAAGGATGAGGTCACGGACCCGCTCGACAGGAATTCCGACGGCGGCGAGGTCGCCCAGCGTGACCGCACCGTCACGCTTTGCCAGCCGGGCGCCGTCGTGGTTGACCACCAGCGGAACGTGGGCAAATTCGGGGACCGGCAGGCCAAGCAGCGTCGCCAGATAGGCCTGCCGGGGCGTGGAGGAAAGGAGGTCGTCGCCGCGTACCACCTGGTCGATTCCCTGGGCGGCGTCATCTACCACGACTGCCAGATTGTAGGCCGTGACTCCGTCATTTCGACGCAGCACGAAGTCGTCCACCACCCCTGCATATGTCCCATGCAACTGGTCCTCAACAGCCCACTCGGTAACGTCCGTTCGCAGGCGGATCGAGGCCGGACGTGATGCCCGCCGGATCTCGCGTTCAGCGCGGGACAACCGCCGGCACGTCCCTGGGTATGCGCCCTGCGGCGCATGCGGCGCCGAAGGTGCTTCCTGGATTTCCCGCCGGGTACAGAAGCATTCATAGGTGCGGCCGTCCGCGGAAAGGCGGCCGATCGCCTCGTCGTACAGCGCTGCGCGCTCCGTCTGGCGGACGACGGCGGCGTCCCAACCAACGCCTATGGCCTGCAGATCGCGGAGCTGCTCCGCTTCCGCGCCGGAACGTGCCCGATCCAGGTCCTCGACGCGCAGCAGGAAGTCCCTGCCGCTGGACTTCGCGAAGAGCCAGGCGAGGATGGCCGTGCGAAGATTGCCGACATGCAGTTCACCGGAGGGGCTCGGGGCGAAGCGGCCAGCTGGAGTCATGGTCCAAGCCTATGCGGCTGTGACGGGACCATGGGGGCTAATGTGCGGCTGGTGCGCGGGGGCTGGTGTGCGCCCGTCGTTCGGACAACACAAGAGCCCCTCAGCTACCGCAACGATCCGGTGGCTCAGGGGCTCTTGCTGTGCTGCCCGCACGAACGGGCGAGTGCAGAATGACAATGCTGTGAACAAGAGTCAATCAGCGGCTGCTTCCTTGCGGGAAACCTGTGCAGGGATCCGGGTGGTGTTCCGGGTGCCTGGTGCCTGCGGGGTCCGGCGGTAGCCTTGCCCTGCTTCGTTGTCACCATTTGAGCAGGAGACGTACAGTTGGTGCAACGGACAGTGGAAAGAATGGTCGATCTGACTAGTCTGCTCAGAAAACTTGGACAGGAAGTGGTCATTTTGCAGGAACTGGACGCGACGGACCGCCGAATCCTCGCCGCCCTTGATGACGATCCCCGGGTGCCCATCATGGTGTTGGCGCAGAAGCTCCACCTTGCCCGCGGTACTGTGCAGTCCCGCCTGGAGCGCATGACGGCCGCCGGAGCCCTGCGCCCAAACAGCAGCCGCGTCGTACCCTCGGCGCTGGGACGCGGTGTTGCCGCCGCGGTCAGCGCCGAACTGGATCAAAGCCATTTGAACGAAGCCATCGCCGCCCTCCGGAACATCCCCGAGGTCCTCGAATGCCATGCGCCCGCCGGTGATACCGACCTCATCATCAGGGTGGTGGCCAAGAGCCCGGACGACCTCTACCGGGTGTCCGAGGAAATCCGCCTCTGCCCCGGAATCGTGCGCACGTCCACCAGCATGTTCCTCCGCGAAGTGATTCCGTACCGGACTACGGGGCTGCTCGCGGAGTAGGGCCCTAAACCGGCGGCCCGATATTGGTCTTCAGGTTCTTCATCACCAGGGTCGACGTCAGGCGTTCCACCGCGGGAAGAGCCGCGAGTTCGTCGTCGTAAAAGCGCTGGTAGGCAGGCAGGTCGGCGGCAATGACCTTCAACAGGTAGTCGGGGGAACCAAACAGACGCTGGGCTTCGACAATGTTGGGGCTCGCCGTGACGCGCTCCTCAAACTCCGCCAAAATCGTGCGTTCAACCTGCTTGAGGGTGACAAACACAATAGCCTCAAAACCCAGCCCCACGGCGGCTGGATCGATGTCGGCGCGATACCCGCGAATGACCCCTGATGACTCCAAGTCGCGGAGCCGCCGGTGACATGGGGCTACCGTCAAACCCACCTTCGACGCCAGTGCCGTGGCAGTCATTCGTCCGTCCTCTCTGAGGTGGCGCAAAATACTTCTGTCAATTCCGTCGATCACGCAATTATCTTACCTAAAACCACGGTTTTCGGGCTAAAAATGGGAACACTTCCCGGCCGATTTTCCCTAGAGTTTTCCTACCAACTACCTCTGGAGAGATCGTGAATCCGCAGCTGTTCCTCGCCTTCATGCTGGTGGCCGTCAGCCTGGCATGCACCCCCGGCGTCGACTGGGCGTACTCGATATCGGCCGGCCTCCGCCAACGCAGTTTCGTGCCCGCCGTCGCAGGTCTTTGCAGTGGGTACGTCATCCATACCGTGCTGATGGCGGCGGGATTGGCGGCTCTACTGGCCGGCGTGCCGGGACTTCTGGGGTGGCTGACCATCGCCGGCGCGGCCTACTTGTTGTGGCTCGGCGTCTCCACCATCCGCTCATGGCGAGGTGCGAGCTTCAGCGCGGAAGCCGGCGTCGTACAGTCCCGAAACCAGCTCCGCACGTTCCTCCAGGGCATGGGAACCAGCGGCATCAACCCCAAGGGCCTGCTGTTCTTCGTAGCGCTGGTTCCCCAGTTCGTCAGCCCCGAGGCAGCACTGCCGGTACCGGTCCAGTCCGGCCTGCTGGGCCTGACCTTCGTGGTGCTGGCCGGGATGGTCTACACCGGCGTGGCGTTGACGTCGCGAAAGCTGCTGGCTTCCCGGCCGGGAGCCGCGCGGGTCGTGACCCTGGTCAGCGGGATCATCATGATCGGACTGGGGACAGTGCTGTTGTCGGAGCAACTCCTTCCGTTGCTGCCTCAGCTTGTGCCAACGGAAAGCTAGGCAGCAAGCAACTCATCCAGGCGCTCATACCCTTCGATCACGCCGTAATCCATGCCGGTGGCCAAGGCCATGTCGCGTGCTTCGACCGAGGGGTAGACCTCGTGGGCCGCCATCCGGGTCCTGCCGTCGACTTCCTCGAAGGTCGTGGTGCTGATGACCACCTGGTTGGGGGCGCCCTCGAACTCAACGGTCTGGATGATCAGCGCATCGGCCTCAACGGTGTGGAAGACGCCGCGGAATCCGTACATTCCACTGTCGTCCCCGGATTCGTACCGCCAGCTGCCGCCAGTAGTGGCGTTGTACTCGATAATCTTTGTCACCGTGCTGCGCGGTCCCAACCATTTGGCCAGGAGGTCCGGGTCAACATGGGCTTTGAAGACCGCACTGACCGGGGCATCGAATTCGCGGACCGTGTCAACGAACGGGACGCCATCGTTGGTGGTGATTGTTGTCGGATTGCTCATTTCAGTTCCTCTTTCTTCTTCGCTGGTGCTTATGACGGTTCATGCTCAGATGGGCCTGCGCCGAGCAGCTCGTCAAGCTGCCGGAACCGGGATTCGGCGATCAGCCGGTACCGGTCAATCCAGGCGGTCAGCCGCTCCAGAGCCGCCGCATCCAGATGGACCGGCCTGCGCTGAGCGTCCCGGGAGCGGGTTACCAGGCCTGCATGCTCCAGGACCTGGATGTGCTTGGACACGGCTTGCTTGGTGATGGCGAATGGTTCCGCGAGCTCGTTAACAGTGGCGTCACCCCGTGAAAGCCGGGCCACCATGGCCCGCCGTATCGGATCCGCCAAGGCCATAAAGGCCCTGTCCAAAGCATCTTGTTCCATTGCCGCCTCAACCTCGCTAATCAACCAAACCATTGATCAACCGTTTGGTTGATTAAGAGAATACGCTCCTGCCACGGAAGGTGCAATGGCTTTCTACTCGCCGCCCAACTGCCGGAAGTCGTTCTCCCACAGTCTGCGCATCTCAGCGTCCTTGCGGATGACTTCCAGGGTCTCCAGCTCCGCAGGCGGGGCGGGGCGCTTGGAACGCGGAGTCAGGGTCCGGCGCCCTTGGTCCAGTGCCAGGAGGGCCCGGTCGGTCAGGGCATCATTCTTCAAGGCCAGGCTGGTCTTCCGACGCCGGAGGACTTCCTTCAACGCAACCTGCGCGGAGTCGAAATCGCCCCGAGCCCACTGGGAACGCGCCCGGATCAGCAACAGGGCCGCGGAGAGATCGTCCGTGTTCAACAAGCCTTCAGTCCAGAGCACCACGTCGCGGTGCCGCTCCAACGAATACGCCGCCGTGCAGCGCGCCAAGGCAGAAGGCAACGACGGCGGCAAGCCCGCCACTGCCTCCAACGCCGATTCAGTCATTCCCATCTCGCGGAGGCAATGAGCGAGCGCCAAGAACACCGATTCCTCGCTGAACAAAACCGGAACCTCAATGCGTTCGGCCACCTCAACCCGGGTGACCACCTGCCCAAGGTAGATAGCCGAGAACTGGCTGGCGTCGTCGTCGATCCTTGTTGTTAAACCGCGCTGCAACAGCTCGGAAGCCCTCAAATACCCGCCGTGTTTGTACGCGAGCAGTCCCGCCATCACATGGCACAAGCCCGCCCACCCCGGATTCATGCGGCCAAAAGCAAGCAGGCGATCCGGCTCCGTCGACGTGAAGACGGCTTCATGCATCGCCTTGGCCGTCTTGGGAGAGAGCATCTTCAGCCGGGGGACGTTTCCCACCACGGACAGCTTCGCGTGGTCCCTGCCGTTCAGGACACCGGAAAGCACGTCGTTCATGCCGTCGGCCAGTCCGCGTACAGGTGTCCGGACGTAGCCCTCGCGGAAAGGCGTCACATCCCGGGTGTCATGGAAGATCGTGTGCACACGTCCGTGGGGAGCTTGGCTCATAGACCCATGCTAACCGCCGCTGAACTGGGCACATCCCCTGCTATCGGAGGCATTTCAGGAGTATTATGGCGGCGTCGGCAAGGTTTTTGCGACACCCCTTGCCGCAGGTCGGCTCTCCATGAGAAGAGCCGGTTAACCGCGTGAAAGGGAGGACTTGATGACCACCGCTTCGCACCCCGCCGAACACCACCACATGATGGGGTTGACGCTTCGCAACACCGCCATGGGCGTTGGCATTGTTTTTCTGCTGGTTGGTGTCCTGGGCTTCATCCCGGGAATCACCACCAATTACGGCGCCATGACCTTTGCGGGACATGAATCCGGCGCCATGCTGCTTGGAGTCTTCCAAGTGTCCGTGCTCCACAACATCGTTCACCTGCTGTTTGGCGTGGCCGGCTTGGCCATGGCAAGGAACGCACGCATGGCCCGCCTGTTCCTCCTGGGCGGCGGCGCCGTGTACATCGTTCTTTGGATCTACGGCCTGGTCATCAACCAGGGAACAGGCGCCAACTTTGTCCCGTTCAACACGGCTGACAACTGGCTGCACCTGATCCTCGGCGTTGCCATGATCGGTTTGGGCGCCTGGCTCGGCAGGGATGCCATGGACGAGACCACAGCGCGGAGGAAGATGTAAGCCTTCACGCGACTCATGTGAACAACGACGGCGACCGCTCCCTTTGAGGGGACGGCCGCCGTTTTCGTGCCACGCGCCCTTCCCCGCCATCCCGCAACCGCCAAAGGTGAGAGAGCATCCGCCCCAAACCCGCCAAAGGTGAGAGAGCATCCGCCCAATACCAGCGAAAGGTGAGAGAGCGTCGGGAGGGGGCGGGGTCATCCGGCAGCGCGCGTCTAAGCGAGGAACGAGCGAGCGCGCAGAGGATGGCCCCGCCGCCGGAAGGCGGCCGGGCTGGGGTCAGGCCCACGCCGGAAGGCGGCCGGGCTGGGGCCAGGCCCACGCCGGAAGGCGGCCGGGCTCGGGTCAGGCCCACGCCGGAAGGCGGCCGGCCTCGGGTCAGGCCCACGCCGGAAGGCGGCTGGGCTCGGGTCAGGCCCACGGACCCAGAAAGCGAAGCCTAGAGCACCTTGCGGATGGTCTCTTCGAAGCTGACCACGTGGTGCAGGGCGAGCTCGGCGGCGCGGTCTTCGTCGCCGTCGGCGATGGCCGTGAGGAGATCGGTGTGTTCGGAGATGTGGCCGGAGACGGAGGGCATCTTCTCGAGCATGTGGCACCAGATGCGGGTGGCAAGGTTGTCGTATCGGATCAGGACGTCTTCGAGGTGCGCGTTGGACGAAGCCTTGTAGATGAGCCGGTGGACCTGGATGTCGTACCGCATGAGTTCCTGGGAGGAGGCATCCTGGCCTTCAAGATCACGGATTGCGGCTGCGACGGCCCGGAGCTCCGAGCGCATCGCAGGACTGGCCATGCGCGCGGCCTTACGGGAGGCCAACGGCTCCAACAGCTCACGGATCTCGGAGACCTCCGCGAGCTGCGTGATGTCCACGCCGGTGGCGAACGTCCCGCGTCGGGGATAGGAGACCACCAGATGGTCGCTTTCGAGTCTCTTGATGGCTTCCCGGACAGGGGTGCGTCCAATGCCGAGTTCGGCGGCGATCTGGCCGTCGTTGATGGGGTCGCCGGGTTTGATATCCAGCATGATGAGCCTGTCGCGCAGCAGGAGGTAGGCATTCTCCGCCAGGGAGGTGCCCTGCGGAGGTGATTCCAGTGCTTCCAAAGCTGCGTTCATGGCTCTCTCCCCGTTGTCGTCTTACCAGTCTGTTGGATGAGTTACCGAAGACCTGTTGACGACTATGTGATCTCCAACATACTATGGCAATAGATCTAATATATCAGTTGACTAACAGTCGGCCACTAGACAATTCGTCGAAGGAGAACACCATGGTTGAACCGCTGATCCGCCCGCTCGCACAGGCGGACCCGGAGGTTGATCAGGCGATCGCCCAGGAACTCATCCGCCAGCAGTCCACGCTGGAAATGATCGCCTCTGAGAACTTCGCCCCCACGGCCGTCATGGAAGCCCAGGGCTCGGTGCTGACCAACAAGTACGCTGAGGGCTACCCGGGCAAGCGCTACTACGGCGGCTGCGAACACGTTGATGTGATCGAACAGCTGGCCATCGACCGTTTGAAGGCCCTGTTTGGCGCAGAATACGCCAATGTCCAGCCCCACTCCGGCGCCCAGGCCAACGCTTCGGCGATGCACGCACTGATCACCCCTGGCGATACGATCATGGGGTTGAACCTCGCCCACGGCGGCCACCTGACCCACGGTATGCGCATCAACTTCTCCGGCAAGCTCTACAAGGTTGTGCCGTACGGCGTCCGCGAGGACACCCACACCGTAGACATGGCCGAAGTCGAGCGCCTCGCTCTCGAGAGCAAGCCGCAGCTGATCGTCGCCGGCTGGTCCGCGTACTCCCGGCAGTTGGACTTCGCTGAGTTCCGCCGCATCGCGGACCTGGTGGGCGCCTACCTCATGGTGGACATGGCCCACTTCGCCGGTCTGGTCGCGGCCGGCTTGCACCCCAGCCCGGTCCCGCACGCCCACATCGTCACCAGCACCACCCACAAGACCCTTGGCGGCCCACGTGGTGGCGTGATCCTGACCAACGACGCCGACATCGCCAAGAAAGTGAACTCCGCTGTCTTCCCCGGCCAGCAGGGCGGCCCGCTGGAGCACGTCATCGCAGCCAAGGCTGTGGCTTTCAAGATGGCCGCCGAGCCGGAGTTCCAGGAACGCCAGGTCCGCGTGCTGGAGGGTTCCAAGATACTGGCCGCTCGCCTCCTGCAGGACGACGTAGCCGCGGCCGGCATTTCCGTGGTCAGCGGTGGAACCGACGTCCACCTGGTCCTCGCCGACCTTCGCCACTCCGTCCTTAACGGCCAGCAGGCAGAAGACACGCTGCACCGCATCGGCATCACGGTCAACCGCAACGCCGTTCCCTTCGATCCCCGCCCGCCGATGGTTTCCTCGGGCCTGCGCATCGGCACTCCCGCCCTCGCCGCCCGCGGCTTCAAAGCTGAGGACTTCACCGAAGTCTCGGACATCATCGCGACGGCGTTGATCGCCGCAGCGAACAGCGGCACCAAAGCCACGGGCTCAGAGACAGGCACCGAAGGTGACGTCTCCCTGGACGAGGCCACCGCCGTCGAACTTCGCAACCGCGTCACAGCACTCGCGGAAAAGTTCCCCCTTTACCCGCACCTCGGAACTGGCAATGGCGCCGCAACCGAGCCCGCAGCAGAACTGATTGGAGCAGCCAAGTGAGTGCAGACCACCTCCCCGAGCACCCGGACTTCCTCTGGCGCAACCCGGATCCGAAGAAGAGCTATGACGCCGTGATCGTGGGCGGCGGCGGGCACGGCCTGGCCACCGCGTACTTCCTGGCCAAGAACCACGGCATGACCAACATCGCCATCCTGGAAAAGGGCTGGCTGGCCGGTGGCAACATGGCCCGCAACACCACCATCATCCGCTCCAACTACCTCTGGGATGAGAGCGCGGCCATTTATGAGCACGCCCTCAAGCTCTGGGAAATCCTCCCGGAGGAGCTTGAGTACGACTTCCTGTTCAGCCAGCGCGGCGTCATGAACCTCGCCCACACCCTGGGCGATGTCCGCGAAAGCGTTCGCCGCGTGGGCGCCAACCGCCTCAACGGTGTCGACGCCGAATGGCTGGACCCGCAGCAGGTCAAGGAACTGTGCCCCATCCTGAACATCAGCGACAACATCCGCTACCCCGTCATGGGCGCTACGTACCAGCCACGCGCAGGCATCGCCAAGCACGACCACGTGGCGTGGGCCTTCGCACGCAAGTGCGATGAACTCGGCGTTGACATCATCCAGAACTGCGAAGTCACCGGCTTCATCAAGGACGGCAACCGCGTCACTGGAGTCCAGACCACCCGCGGAACCATCAACACCGAAAAAGTGGGCCTCTGCGCCGCCGGCCACAGCTCGGTCCTGGCCGAGATGGCCGGCTTCCGCCTGCCGATCCAGTCGCACCCGCTCCAGGCACTGGTGTCCGAACTGCACGAGCCGGTCCACCCCACAGTCGTCATGTCCAACCACGTCCACGTCTACGTCTCCCAGGCCCACAAGGGCGAACTGGTGATGGGCGCCGGCGTCGACTCCTACAACGGCTACGGCCAGCGCGGTTCCTTCCACGTGATTGAGGAGCAGATGGCAGCAGCTGTTGAGCTCTTCCCGATCTTCGCCCGGGCACACGTGCTCCGGACCTGGGGCGGCATTGTGGACACCACACTGGACGCCTCGCCGATCGTGGGACTGAGCCCCGTGGAGAACATGTTCGTCAACTGTGGTTGGGGAACCGGCGGCTTCAAGGGCACTCCCGCGGCGGGCCTGACCTTCGCGCACACCATTGCTACCGGCGCTCCGCACGAGCTGAACAAGCCGTTTGCACTGGAACGCTTCGAGACCGGCGCCCTGATCGACGAACACGGCGCCGCAGCCGTAGCCCACTAGCCAGCACAGGACAGGAAAGACATGCTCCTCATTTCATGCCCCAACTGCGGGCCACGCGACGAAACCGAATTCCACTACGGCGGCCAGGCCCACATCGCCTACCCGGAGAACCCGAACGACCTCACGGACCGCGAATGGGCTGAATACCTGTTCTACCGAGAGAACACCAAGGGCACCTTCGCTGAGCGTTGGGTCCACAGCACCGGCTGCCGGCAGTGGTTCAACATGCTCCGCGACACCGTGAGTTATGACATCCACTCCATCTACGCGATGGGTCAGCCCCGCCCGGACCTCCAGGCAAGCGCTGCCAGCGCGGCGGCCGGAACCAGCCCCAACAGCCAACCGAACCAGCCAGGCGAGTTCACCCAAGCCGGTGACTTCGGCCAGGCCGGCGAACCAGGCCTCGCCCCCGGAGCCGCAACCACCGGCGCCACCGCCCCCACCTCCTCGGAAGGAGTCTGGAAGTGACCAGCAAGAACGCACGTCTCGCCACCGGCGGACGCATCGATCGCAGCATCTCTTGGCGCTTCACCGTGGACGGCCAGGAATTCACCGGCCACCCGGGCGACACCATCGCTTCGGCGTTGCTGGCGAACGGCCACATCAACGCCGGTAACTCGCTCTATGAGGACCGCCCCCGCGGCATCATGGCCGCCGGCGTGGAAGAGTCCAACGCCCTGGTCAAGATCGCCCCCCGCTTCCGAGGGCATGTTGCCGAGTCCATGCTTCCCGCCACCGCGGTTTCGCTGGTGGATGGCATGAACATTGAGCTCCTTTCCGGCTTGGGCAAGCTAGATGCCAACGAGGACAAGGCCGAGTACGACAAGAAGTACGTCCACACCGACGTCCTGGTGGTCGGCGGCGGTATCGCCGGTTTGGCTGCCGCCCGCGAAGCCGTCCGCACCGGTGCCCGCGTCATCCTGATCGACGACCAGCCCGAACTCGGCGGTTCGTTGCTCTCCGGCTCCACCGCGCCGGAGCTCGCCGAGCAGATCGAAGGCCAGCCGGCCCTCGAGTGGGTCGCAGACGTCGAAGCCGAACTGGTTTCCGCGGCTGAATGCACGGTCCTGAACCGCACCACTGCCTTCGGTTCCTACGACTCCAATTACTTCATCGCAGCCCAGAACCGCACGGACCACCTCAGCGTTCCGGCAGCATCGGGTGTCTCGCGCCAGCGTATTTGGCACATCCGTGCCAAGCAGGTTGTCCTGGCTCCCGGCGCCCACGAACGTCCGTTGGTGTTCGAGAACAACGACCGCCCAGGCATCATGCTCGCCTCGGCCGCCCGCACCTACCTGAACCGCTATGCAGTCGCAGCCGGTTCCCGCGTCGTCATCAGCACCACCAACGACTCCGCTTACGCACTTGCCGCGGACCTGAAGGCAGCAGGCGTGGCGGTTGCCGCCGTCGTCGACGCCCGTCCGCAGATCAGCGCCAAGGCCGCTGCCGCCGTCGAGTCCGGTATCCGGGTCCTCATCGGCAGCGCCGTGGCAGACACGTCCGCGGATGAGGCCGGCCGCCTGAATGGCGTCACCGTCCGCAGCATTAACGACGACGGCGAACTCACCTCAGGAGTCGAACAGCTGGCTGCCGATCTGCTGGCAGTTTCCGGTGGCTGGAGCCCGGTGGTCCACCTCCACAGCCAGCGCCAAGGCAAGCTGCGTTGGGACGACGAGCTCGCAGCGTTCATTCCCGTCAAGCCCGTCCGCGACCAGCAGGTTGCCGGCGCAGGCCGCGGCAGCTACGAACTCAAGGACTGCCTGGCCGAGGGCATCTCGGCGGGAGCTGCAGCATCCATCGCTGCCGGCTTCGAGTCCGCGACCACGCCGGTAGAACTGCAGGCTCCCGTGGCGAGCGCTCCGAGCCGCCAGCTCTGGCTGGTCCCCGGGCAGAGCGGCGAGCCCGGCGAGTGGCACCACCACTTCGTCGACTTCCAGCGCGACCAGTCCGTGGCCGACGTCCTCCGCTCCACCGGGGCGGGCATGCGCTCCGTGGAACACGTCAAGCGGTACACCTCCATCAGCACGGCCAACGACCAGGGCAAGACATCGGGCGTCAACGCAATCGGCGTCATTGCCGCGGCGCTGAAGTTCGGTGGCGCTGAAAGCATCCCCGGCGTCGGCGAGATTGGAACCACCGCTTACCGTGCCCCGTTCACTCCGGTGGCCTTTGCGGCCCTGGCCGGTCGCCAGCGTGGTGAGTTGTTCGACCCCGCCCGCGTCACCTCCATCCACCCGTGGCACGTTGCCCAGGGCGCACTGTTCGAAGACGTTGGACAGTGGAAGCGGCCCTGGTACTACCCGCAGGCCGGAGAAGACATGGACACCGCGGTCCTGCGTGAATGCGCAGCCGTCCGCGATTCCGTGGGCTTCATGGACGCCACCACGCTGGGCAAGATCGAAATCCGAGGCAAGGACGCGGGCGAATTCCTGAACCGGGTGTACACCAACGCGTTCAAGAAGCTTGCTCCGGGATCCGCCCGCTACGGCGTCATGTGCACCCTCGACGGCATGATCTTCGACGACGGCGTGACCCTGCGCCTGGACGATGACCGCTACTTCATGACCACCACCACCGGCGGCGCTGCCAAGGTGTTGGACTGGCTGGAAGAGTGGCACCAGACGGAGTGGCCGGACCTCGATGTGGTCTTCACCTCAGTGACCGAACAGTGGAGCACCATCGCCGTCGTCGGGCCGAAGTCCCGCGCCGTGATCGCAAAGGTCGCACCCCAGCTCGCCGAAAACGGCGGACTGGACGCTGAAGCCTTCCCGTTCATGACCTTCCGCGAGACCACGCTCGCCTCCGGAGTGCAGGCACGCGTTTGCCGCATCTCCTTCTCCGGCGAGCTGGCCTACGAAATCAACGTCCCTTCCTGGTACGGCCTCAACACCTGGGAAGCCGTTGCCGCCGCAGGTGCCGAGTTCAACATCACCCCCTACGGCACGGAAACCATGCACGTGCTCCGCGCCGAGAAGGGCTACCCGATCGTCGGGCAGGACACCGACGGCACGGTCACCCCGCAGGACGCGGGCATGGACTGGATCGTTTCCAAGGCCAAGGACTTCATCGGCAAGCGTTCCTACCTCCGGGAAGACGCCAGCCGCGAGGACCGCAAGCACCTGGTCAGTGTCCTTCCCGTGGACCACTCGCTGCGCTTGCCGGAAGGCACGCAGCTCGTGGAAAAGGGCATCCCGGTCAATCCGGCCAACGGACCCGTCCCCATGGAGGGCTTCGTGACCTCCAGTTACCACAGCGCCGCGCTGGGCCGTTCCTTCGCCCTGGCACTCATTCACAACGGCCGCAACCGCATCGGCGAGACCCTGGTGGCCTCACTGGGAGACCAACTGGTGGACGTGGTTGTTGGCGAAACCGTACTTTTCGATGCTGAAGGGACCCGCAAAGATGGCTGAAACAGCAACACCAGCAGAAACCGCACACGTCGACCGCGTCCGGGGTGCCCGCCGCAGCCCGGCCGAGCACCTGGCTGACGCCTTCACCTCCGGCTCCGTGCCGGGAACGGTGACACTCACCGAAATTCCCTACCAGGCCATGGTGGGCGTCCGGGTTAACAGAACGTCCGACGCCGGTGCCCGGGTTGCGTCCGTAACCGGCGGCTTGCCTGCCACGTGCGGTGAGGTAACGGGCGCCGCCGTTTCAGACAAGGGTTCCGTGAACACGCTGTGGCTCGGCCCCACCGAGTTCCTGGTGGTCGCACCGGAGGAAGCCCACGATTCCCTGGGCGGATCCCTGGTCAGCGATCTGACGACAGCGCTGGGCAGCGACGCGGGCCAGGTGGTGGACTTGTCCGCCAACCGCACCACGTTCGAGCTCTCCGGCAGCCACGCCCGCGCCGTGCTGGAAAAGACCTGCTCGTTGGACCTGCACCCGCGCGTTTTCAAAGCCGGCACGGCGGTCTCCACGGAGCTCGCACACATCCCCGTCATGCTCTGGAAGACCTCGGAGGACAGCTACCGGATCTTTCCCCGGGCCTCCTTTGCCGACTTCCTGGGTCGCTGGCTCCTCGACGCCATGCGGGAATACGCCTCCCCTGAGGTCCCCTGATGGCACTGAGCGTGCTTGATCTGTTTTCTGTTGGCATCGGGCCGTCGTCTTCCCACACGGTGGGCCCGATGCGCGCGGCAAAGCAGTTCACGGACGGTCTTGAATCGTCCGGCCAGCTTCCGGCTACGGTGCGCGTCCAGGCTGAGCTCTTCGGCTCCCTGGGCGCCACCGGCCGGGGCCACGGCTCAGACAAGGCCGTGGTGCTGGGGCTGCAAGGCCACTCTCCCGAAACTGTGAACACCCACACGGCCGATGACCAGGTGGCGGCCGCGGCACTTGATGCCGAACTGCGCCTGGGCGGAAACCACCGGGTGGACTTCAACTGGGACGAGGACGTGGTCCTCCACCGCCGCAAGTCGCTGCCGGCCCACCCCAATGGCATGACGTTCCGAGCCTTGGACCACACGGGCAGCGTGCTACGGGAACGCAGTTACTACTCCATCGGTGGCGGCTTCGTCGTGGATGGAGACGTCTCCGGTGCCGACAAGGTTGTCGCAGACGAGACCGTCCTCCCCTACCCCTTCACCACTGCGGACGAGTTGCTGGCCATCTGCGAGCGCGAGGGCAAGTCGATCTCGGACATCATGCTGGCCAACGAGCTCGTGTGGCGCTCTGAAGAGGAGCTCCGGGAAAAACTGCTGGGCATTTGGGCCGTCATGCAGGAATGCGTGGACAACGGCTGCTCAGCCGAGGGAATCCTGCCCGGAGGTTTGAAGGTCAGGCGACGGGCGCCGTCGTTGTTCAAGAAGCTTTCCGAAACGAACGCAGACCTGAAAGGTGCGAACTCGGCCGACCCACTCCTCGCCATGGAATGGGTGAACCTGTTCGCCCTGGCCGTGAACGAGGAGAACGCCGCGGGTGGCAGGATCGTCACCGCACCTACCAATGGTGCTGCCGGAATCGTCCCGGCGGTGCTGCACTACTACACCAAGTTTGTTCCGGGAGCCAACGACGACGGTGTCGTGCGCTTCCTGCTGGCGGCGGCCGCCGTCGGAATCCTGTTCAAGATCAACGCGTCCATCTCCGGCGCCGAGGTCGGCTGCCAAGGCGAGGTCGGTTCTGCCTGTTCGATGGCCGCTGCCGGCCTCTGCGAAGTCCTGGGCGGAACGCCGGAACAAGTGGAAAACGCCGCGGAAGTGGGCATCGAACACAACCTGGGCCTCACCTGCGATCCCGTGGGCGGCCTGGTGCAGATCCCGTGCATCGAACGCAACGCGATCGCCAGCGTCAAAGCCATCAACGCTGCCCGCCTTGCCCTGCACGGCGATGGCAGCCACAAAGTTTCCCTGGACAAAGCCATCAAGACCATGCGCGAGACCGGCGCCGACATGAAATCCAAGTACAAGGAGACCTCCCGTGGGGGCCTCGCCGTCAACGTAGTGGAGTGCTAGCCATGACTGCCATCCAAACTGAAACTGTTACCGGTTCTTCTTCGGAAACGACCGTGGAACACGTCCTCACCCTGGACTGCCCCGAGGGCCCCGGGATCGTGCACGCCGTCTCCGGCTTCCTGCTGGACCACGGCTGCGACATTATCGACAACAAGCAGTTCGGCGACCGTGCCGAGGGCCACTTCTTCATGCGGGTCCACTTCGCGTCCGACGGCGATGCCTCCACTGTTGATGAGTTGCGTTCTGCGTTCTCTCCCGTTGGCGAGAAGTACGGCATGAACTGGCAGCTGGAGCAGCAGGGCTACAAGCGTCGTGTGCTGATCATGGTCTCCAAGTTCGGGCACTGCCTGAACGACCTCCTGTTCCGCGCACGGATCGGAGAGCTCCCCATCGATGTGGTGGGCGTCGTTTCCAACCACACCGACCACCAGGGTTTGGCGGAGTGGCACGGGATCCCGTTCTTCCACATCCCTGTCACGGCAGCCACCAAACCGGCAGCCGAGGGCCGCTTGCTGAAGATCATCGATGAACTGGACGTGGAACTCATTGTCCTGGCCCGCTATATGCAGGTCCTCAGCGACGACCTCGCCCGCAAGCTGGACGGGCGCGCGATCAACATCCACCATTCGTTCCTGCCCAGTTTCAAGGGTGCCAAGCCCTACCACCAGGCGTACGCGCGTGGGGTGAAAACTGTGGGCGCCACTGCCCACTACGTGAACGGCGAGTTGGATGAAGGTCCCATCATCGCCCAGCAGGTAGTGGAAGTGGACCACACGTTCGGGCCGGACGATCTCGTAGCCGCCGGCCGGGACACCGAATGCAAGGCCCTCAGCAACGCCGTTCGCTGGCACTGCGAGGGGCGGATCATCCTGAATGGGAACAGGACGATCGTGTTGAAGTAGGGCATTGCTTACCCGATTCGACGGCTTGCTGCGCTATAGACGGTTTGAGCCGTCGAATGCGCAGCGAGCCGTCGAATTGGCTGTTTAAGGACGCCCGTCCTGAGGGGCCTAGCCGTTGACGGCGTTGATCCACACTCCGATGATCCACGTACTTGCCGCGGCACACGCCAGTCCGAACTCCACCAGGATCCCGATGCCGGTGGCCTTGAGAGCAGCTCCGCTGGAACGGACGGCCGTGCGGAAGTCGCGCGTTCGCTGCACCTCGCTGAGAAGCAGCCCGACGGCGAACCCCACAAACAGCCCCACCACGGGAATCACGAACATGCCCACGACTCCCAGGACCACACCAATCAGTACCGACCGGTTGGGGATACCGTGCTGTTTCAGCTTGCGTCCGGTGAGCACAGCGCTGGCGGCCATGCCGGCCACCACAAACAGCATGCCGACGGCGAAAATCACCCAACCGAGCGGACCAGCACCTCCCCAGATGGCCCAGGCCAAGAGGCTTGCGCCAATGAGGATGCTGCCTGGAAGGACGGGAATGATGGTTCCGGCCACCCCCACTGCAATGGCCAGGCCACACAGGATGGTCACGATGAGTTCGGCGTTCATGATCCTCAGTCTAGGTGCGGTTTGTCATCGGCAAGGGTCCACCTCGTGGTGGTCGTGGGTCACCGTAAGCGGTGCCTACTCGGCGAGCGCCGCGACAACGGCAGCTGCCACGGCTTCGCTGGACTGCGGGTTTTGGCCGCTGATGAGGTTGCGGTCGCGGACCACGTAACTGCCCCACGCCGGGCCGGACTTCACTACGGCGCCGCGCTCTGCAAGGGTGGTGGCCACCAGCCACGGAGTGTTCTCACCTGTGCCGCCCGTCAGTTCTTCTTCATCCGTGAACACCGTCAGCCGGCGGCCGGCGAAGGCAAAGCTCCCGTCCGGGGCGGTGGCACTGAGCAGGCCGGCCGGTCCGTGGCAGAAGGGAGCGATGATCGTGCCGGAGTCATTGGCCTGAATCAGCAGGGCACCCAGATCGGCGTCCGTGGCCAGGTCTGCCATCGGTCCATGGCCACCGGGGAGAACCACGGCATCAAAGTCGGCTACGTTCACTGAATCCAAAGACTCGGGTGCCTCAAGTTCGCCCTCGATGTCCGCAAGGTACTGCTTGAACTCCTGGACCTTCTCCGCGTCCCCCACGATGTCCGGGTTCAATGAACCGGGGTCCACAGTGGGCTTCTTTCCACCCGGGCTGGCGATGGTGATCTCGGCACCGGAGGTTTTGAGGGCCTGATGGGCCACCACCAGTTCCTCGGCCCAGACGCCCGTGGGGTGCTGGGTACCATCGGCAAGTTCGAGGGAATCGGCGGCTGATACGACCATAAGAATGCTGGACATGAGGTTTCCTTTCGTCGGGTAGTCCCCCGATACTGCCCCAGCCACCATCCGGTCCTGCATGGAAAAAGCTGTGGCCCCCATTGGAAATCCTTGGACCTCCCCATGCGAAGATTGCACCGATGGCCACTCACAACCTGGAGCACCTGCGCACGTTCCTCACGGTTTACCGCGTGGGGTCCCTGACCGAGGGCGCAAGAATGCTCGGCATTTCACAGCCCACGGCATCCACCCATGTTCATTCCCTGGAGCAGACCCTGGGCATGCGCCTCTTTGAACGGAACCCGTCGGGCGTCACCCCGACACCCAGGGCTGACGGCCTTGCCCGCGATGTCGGCCCGCACATTGATGCACTGGACGACCTAGCCTTTATGTCTTCCCTGTCCGGCGTTCACGAGTCAATCCACGTCGGTGGTCCGGCGGAGTTCATCACGGCCAGGCTTCTGCCCCATACCCCGGAGCTCATTGAAACCATAGGGACCGGGCTGCGGATCAGGTTTGGTTTGGTGGACGACTTGCTTGAGGACTTGCGGTCCGGCGATTTGGACATCGTGGTAAGCGCCGTCAGGCCGAGGGTGCAGGGCGTCAGCGGCATTCCGCTCTTCGACGAGGAATTCGTCCTGGTGGCCGCGCCGGCTTGGAACGAACGCATCACCGGCGCCGCACCGGCCGACGTGGAGTTGTCCGGCATCCCGGTAGTGGCCTACGCCGAGAACCTGCCCATCGTTCGGCGGTACTGGAGGACCGTCTTCGATCGACGCCCGGATGATCTCCGGACCATCTGCATCGTCCCCGATCTTCGCGGCGTTCGCGCTGCCGTCATGGCCGGCGCGGGAATGTCCGCCTTGCCGCGGTACCTGGTGGAAGACGACCTCACCTCCGGGGCCCTCACCATCCTGCACACACCCGGGTTCGCGCCCCTTAACACTGTGTACCTGGCTACCCGCACCGGCGACCTCGACCGCAAGCCCCAGTTGCGCTCCCTCGCTTCCGCCATCCAGCGGGTAGCGGGATCCTGAGCCGCGGCGTCCTTAAAAGGAGAACGACGGCGACGCTCCCCAGCACGGGAGGCGTCGCCGTCGTCGGTCTTTCGTAGCTTGCCGCTACTCGGCTACGGCAGCCGCAACTGCCGCGGTGACGGCCGGTGCCACGCGGGCATCCAACGGGCTCGGCACGATGTAATCGGCCGAGAGGTCCTCTGCGGCCAGCTCAGCGATGGCGTTGGCAGCCGCGATCTTCATGGCGGGCGTGATCCTGCGGGCCTTGGCATCGAGTGCGCCGCGGAAGATGCCCGGGAACGCCAGGACGTTGTTGATCTGGTTCGGGAAGTCGCTGCGGCCGGTGGCAACAACGGCTGCGTACTTCTGGGCAACCTCGGGAAGGACTTCCGGGTCCGGGTTGGACAGCGCGAACACGATGGACTGGTCATTCATGAGTTTCAGGTGCTCTTCGTCCAGCTTGGAGGAAGAGACGCCCACGAAGACATCAGCACCCGTCAGTCCTTCGCCCGGACCGCCGGAGATGCCGCGGGGGTTGGTGCGCTGGGCCATGCGGGCCTTGACACTGCCGGGGTCGGCCACGAGGTCTGCACGGTCGGCATTGACCACGCCCTTGGAGTCGAGCAGGATGACGTCCTTGATGCCCACGGCGAGGAGGATCTCGGCGATGGCGATGCCTGCGGCACCGGCGCCGGAGACGACAACCTTGAGGCCGGCGAGTTCGCGCTTGGTCACCTTGGCGGCGTTGGTCAGGGCTGCGAGAACAACGACGGCGGTGCCGTGCTGGTCGTCGTGCATGACCGGGCAATCGAGGGCTTCGATGAGGCGCTCTTCGAGTTCGAAGCAGCGGGGGGCCGAAATGTCCTCGAGGTTGACGGCGCCGAAGCTGGGACGGAGACGAACCAGGGTCTCGATGATTTCGTCAACGTCAGTGGTGTTGAGCACCAGCGGGATGGAGTCGAGGTCCCCGAAGGACTTGAAAAGAGCCGACTTGCCCTCCATGACAGGCAGGGAGGCGCTCGGCCCGATGTTACCCAGGCCCAGGACGGCGGTGCCGTCGCTCACGACGACAACCAGGCGCTCGGCCCATGTGTGCGTGCGTGCCAGCTTGGGGTCGGCGTGGATCGCGCGGCTGACCTGCGCTACACCCGGGGTGTAGGCGATGGAGAGGTCCCGCTTGTTGTTCAGTGGAACGGTGCTGGAAATGGTCAGCTTGCCGCCTTCATGGGCTGCGAAGATCTCTTCTTCGGTCAGTACCAGGGCGTCGTTGTCTGTAGCAATTGTCTCGATGGACACGTCTTTGTCTCCTCAGGCTAGCCGTGGACCCACGGCATGGTTCGGGCAGGAACAGAACTGCTGGCGGACCAAGGGTGGCTGGTCCGGCGTTGCTTCTGCAGGTAGGGGCTGCTAGCCGCTTCGGTGTTTCCAGCCTAGGGAGTGCAGGGAGGTACAAGATTCAATACCAAAAGAGACGATTCGAGAGTAAAACGTTCAACCAGTCCCAAATGTGATCTACGTCATGCGAAAAACCGCGTTCATGGACCGCACCGGTCTAGACCAACGCCCGTGTTCATTACTCACCAGTCAGCAGAGAACAGGCCTTCTTCAGGTCTTTCTCCGCTTCGAACAGCGACAAGCGGCGGCACCGAACCGCCTGGACAAGGCCGCTCACCAAATGCAGCAGAATTCTTGCCCGCACCGAATCCTTGCCGGTGTCCTTGCTCAGCGAGCCCACCACCTCCTCGGACAGCGCATCAATCTCCCGTAGCAGCTGCGCGGTGTCATCGTCTTTCCCGGCAGGACGAATGAGGCAGTGCTCCACGCCAGGTTGCATGACCCTCAGGTGGAAGATCTCCATCATCAGACCCGCCAACGCGTGCCCCTTGCCTTCCCGGCGACGGACACCGTCGCGGAGCTCCCTCAACTGCTGCCTGTAGACGGCGAGCATCAGGTGCGCGGTGGAGGGGAAGTAACGGTACAGCGTGCCGAGAGGGATGTCTGCCCGGGCGGCGACGTCGGAGAGGCTCAAGGTATCGAATTGCCGCTGGGCGAAGCCGGCCGCCGTTTTCAGGATGCGGGCATAGCGCAGCTGCTGCCGCGGGGTTGTCGGCGCGGCAGCCATACGGGGCAACCCCGTGGTCAGGTCAAGGGAGTACGGTTCCAGTGAGTTTGATACGGGCATTTCCGGCGATCTCTTGGCAGGCTGACAAGGAAGCGGCCGGCTGGGGTCAAAGACCCGTGGCTGGCCGATCGCATCAATGATACGGGAGCTAAATGACCGTTTCCTGAGAGCCCGCCTGACATGAAGAGCGCACGGCGCTCCCTGTCATTGGCGTTCCGCGCACATACACTGCATGCAGGTTTGCTGCTCACGGAAGGAACGTATACATGGGGACATTTCGACGCCGGATGGCAGCGGCGCTGCTGACCGCCGCTGTGGCGGCCATGGCACTGAGCCCCTTGCCGGCGTCGGCCGCTACAAGCAGTGGACCCGACCCCGTCCTCAGCGGAGAAGCGTTCGTCGGCCAGAAGCTGTCTGCGGACATCGGGCCGTACACGTTCTACGGCTGCGGAGGCGGCAAGGGCCCGGACTTCACCATCTACTGGACCCGGGACGGATTCCTGGTGGCCGGCGAAACGGCACGGACCTACGCCCTGCAGTCTGACGACACCGGGGCCAGGATGGCCGTCCACGTCACTGCCAGCAAAACAGCCTGCGGCGGGGAGTCGTTGCACAGCAACGAAACCAAACCCGTGGGGGCGGCCAACCGCGCGGCGGGCTTCACCGGCCGGAGCTTCGAGCTGCTGGCCCGCGCCAGCGACGGCGCGTTGAACCTCTACCGCCGTCAAGGCAACGCCTGGGACGCCGCCCGGACTGTGGGGTGGGGCTGGAACATTTTCAATCTGACCTTCTCCCCCGGAGACTTCAACGGCGATGGCAAGGGCGATGTCATCGCACGGGATGCCGCTGGAACCCTGTACCTCTACGCAGGGGATGGAACCGGTGGATGGAAACCGGCACAGACCATTGGCAAGGGCTGGAACATCTTTGACACCATCGTCGGGCCCGGTGACTTCAACGGCGACGGCCACAACGATGTCCTTGCCCGCGATCCCGGCGGCACCCTCTACCTGTACCCGGGCAACGGTTCCGGAGGCTGGTTGGCAAGGACCGTCGTCGGGCAGGGCTGGCAGGTGATGGACGCGCTGCTGACGCCTGGGGACTTCAACGGTGACGGCAACGTGGATGTGCTGGCACGGGACCGCAGCGGCTACCTGTACTTCTACGGGGGCAACGGAGCCGGCGGTTGGACCAGGTCATGGCTGATCGGGGTCGGATGGAACGCGTTGAAAGCAGCGGGCGCGGCCGGAGATTTCGACAACGACGGCTTCAACGACGTGTACGGCGTCGATCAACAGGGCCGCTTGGTGATCTATTACGGCAATGGTCGTACCGGATGGCGGGGGTCCGACGTCGCAGGTAATGGTTGGGGCGGTTTCACAGCGATCTTCTAGAGAAATCCCAGCCGCGGTAGAATTAGCCGCATAAAGTCTGGGGAGGACATCATGAACGCACCAAAGCGCCCTACGTCAGGTGTGCGCCGAGTGGTGGCTGGTATTGCAGCGGCTGTCGTGGCCGCACTGGCCTTAGCGCCGGCACCGGCCATGGCAACCATGGACCCCTCGGATCCGGTAATTCACGGTGCACCGTTCGTTGGCTCAACGCTCACCCTTGAGATCGATCCGGCTTCCTACCGTGGCTGCGGCGCTGCTGCAGGTCCGGACTACCAGATCTATTGGACCCGCGACGGCGTTCGAGCCCAGGACCACCCGGCCTGGTGGACCTACACGCTCGATGAATCAGATCGCGGCACGACCATCGCCGCCCACGTCGTCGCCAGCCAGAACGGTTGCGAGCCGCTGGAAGTCTCCAGCGATGAGACTGCCCCGGTTTCCGCTTCCAACAGGGCGAACGGCTTCACCGGGCGCGGCGCCCATGAACTGCTCGCCCGCCGCGCCGACGGCACCCTCATGCTGTATCCGCGTGTAGACAACACCTGGGAAGCGGCCAGGACAGTGGGACCGGGCTGGAACGGCTTCGGAACCATCGTCTCCCCCGGCGACTTCAACGGTGATGGCGCCAATGACATCCTGGCCAAGGATTCCGCCGGCAACCTCTTCCTCTACGCGGGCACCGGCAATGGCGGCTTCCTCGCCGGACGCCAGGTGGGCAGCGGCTGGAACGCCTTCACGTCGATCGTTTCCCCCGGCGACTTCAACGGAGACGGCAGCAACGACCTCCTGGCCCGCGACGCCGGCGGTCTCCTCTATCTCTACCCCGGCAACGGCAACGGCGGCTGGCTCACCCGTTCCGTGGTGGGCAGCGGCTGGAACGTCGTCAACAAGATTGTCACGCCCGGCGATTTCAACGGCGATCACAACGTCGATGTCCTGGCCAGAGACACCGCAGGAGCCTTGCGCCTGTACAAGGGCAATGGGTCCGGCGGTTGGGCAGGTATGGCGGTGGTAGGCCAGGGTTGGGGCGGCATGTCCACCATCGGCTCTGCTGGAGACATTGACGGCAACGTGGACGTCTACGCAGTGGACGGCTCAGGCCAACTGCTTGCCTACTACGGTGACGGCGACGGCGGCTGGAATGGCGCAGGTGCCATCGGTTGGGGCTGGGGCGGATTCAACGCGGTCTTCTAAGGAATGGGGGAAAGCATGACACGTCGTTCTTCCGCACGCCCGGTGCGGCTGGGTTTTCATCTCCTCCTGGCCGCCCTTTTATGCGCCGCCCTCACCATCGCTGTTCCTTCTCCCCGCGCCACTGCGGCAGGACCTGCGCCACTGCCCACCGTGGTGACGCGGACGTCCCCCGCAACAGTGGTCCCCGGCAATACCATCTCCCTCTCTTTCACACTGAGCGGTCCCGCCCAGGAAGTGGGCTTCGCCTACGTCAACGAGGACACGTTGGAGCAGGCCATTCTTTACGGACCCGCCAGCCAAGCTCCGGGGCCCTACAGCGCCCAAGCCAAAGTGCCGGTGAATGGCAGCGCGTTCAAGCGAACGGGGAGGTACAAACTCCTGAGCGTCAACATCGTCCTACCCTCCGGGCAGGGATCCGTCCGCTATGGCCGCGACGGTAATATCCTCTTCCTCAGCCAGGGCCTCGAAGCGCCGACCCAACGGCCCGGCGCCCTCGACGCCGTCGACTTCTCCGTCAACAACCCCAACTTCCCGCTGATAGACAATCCCAATACCAAGCCCCCCGTCGTATCGGGTGTGGCCCGCTACGACCAAGTGCTCACCACGGACAACGGCACGTGGACCTACCCGCCCACCGGATTCGCTTATCAGTGGCTGCGGAACGGCCAGCCCATCCCCGGCGCGACCGTCAACAACTACCGGGTAGCTGAGGCCGATCTCGACCAGACGCTGTCAGTGAGGGTCACGGCCACGAAGGCAGGATACCGGGCTGTGCCGGCGTCCTCGCTGCCGCTCACGCCCACGTCCCCCATCACCGCGACCGCTCCGACGCTCCAAGGCAAGCTGACGGTGGGCGAGAAACTCACAGGGGTTTTCACCGAGGGCAGCGTCTCCACCGGAACAGCCGGCGGCTCCGTCAGCGTCAAGTACGAATGGGTGCGGAACGGTACCCCGATCAACGGTGCCACCACCAAAACCTATACGCTGACCGCCGCGGACCGTGGCGCCGTCGTCGGCTTCCGTGCGGTAGTCCAGGCCGGCAATCCAGCCACGGCAACGCGGCCGTTTACGGTCTTCAGCCGCACGGTGGTGCGGAACAAAGCCCACACAGCAGGTTTCGACGCCGGTGCCTCCTTGGATCTGTTCGCCCGGAACACAGCGGCGAACCTGCTCCTCTACCCGACGGACGGCGCCGGACGCTGGCAAGCAGCGAAGACGATCGGATACGGCTGGGACGGCTTTGATCTCGTGTTCAACGCCGGCGATTTCAACGGCGATGGCTTCAACGACGTACTGGCACGGGATGATGCCGGCACCCTGTTCCTCTATCCGGGCAACGGGACCGGCGGCTGGCTGCCGCGCAGGGAAGTCGGATGGGGCTGGGACATCTTTGACTCCGTCGTCGCGGCCGGTGATTTCTCGGGGGATGGCAACAACGATCTCCTGGCCAAGACTCCTGCGGGTGCGCTGGTGCTCTATCCCGGTAACGGTGCCGGCGGTTTCCGCTCCCCCGGCGCCGTTGGCCAGGGCTGGGATGCCCTCAGCCAGGTCTTTTCGCCCGGCGACTTCGACGGAGACGGCAACCCCGACGTCATGGGCCGCGACAGTGCCGGGAACCTCCGGCTCTACGGCGGCAACGGCAGCGGCGGGTGGACGACTTCCCGGGCCGTCGGTATTGGCTGGAATGTCATGACGCGCATCGGCGGCGCAGGAGATTTCAACGGTGACGGCTATAACGACGTGTGGGCCATCGACTCCGCCGGACAGCTGACCATGTACTACGGCAATGGCAGCGGCGGATGGAAAGGCGCCGGCGTGGTTGGCTGGGGCTGGGGCGGGTTCACCGCAGTGTTCTAAGCCGATTTCGGTTGAGTTTTGGGTTTGACGCACGACACAATCCGGCGAATAAAGATAATCCCATACCAATAGCTGTCCTCGCGGAGGACGGGCTGTATTCTCATCTCAATTGGCCTCGACAGGCCGCTCTGGTCTGCACCATTTGGGGGAATCTTGGGGTCTCATCCTGCTCTGCGCTTTCGTGCTGCATCCGCGGTGGTTCGCGCGCTTCTGATGACGCTTGCCGTTGTTGTGGCGGCTGTGGTGTTGACGCCCGTTTCACCCGCGGTAGCCGCCGCGCCGGTCCTCTCGACTTTCGTGCGGGTCTCACCTGCAACGGTCGACGCCGGCGCGCCAGTCACGTTCAACTTCACGACTTCCGTGGCGGTCAAGCGGGTTGAAGTTTCATTGCGAAGTGCCGCCGGGACACACACGTTGGCGTGGGCCGCTCCCGCGGGGGCCAAGGCCGGGACCGTGGCGGGCGTTGCCTCGGCTTCTTCCTGGCCAAACGGCGCGATGGAAGTCAGCTACGTGCAAGTGATTAGCCTTGCCGGTGCCTCCCAGGTCTATTACCGCGGCGGAAGCGTGTACCCACCTGGCACAGGAACCTCCCCCTTCGGTGATCCAGCAGCACAGGACTTCAAGGTCAAGAACCCGTCGCTGACCTATGTGGCACCTGTTCCTGTCTCGTTGGTTCCGACAAAGGCCACCGTTGCGCCGGGCCAGACGGCCAGCGTGCAGGTGAAGCTCTCCCAACTGGCTCAGAATGTCAGGCTGGTTTACCGTGACGCCTCCGAGGTGACTACTTTCGAGTTGGTCTGGGCAGGCAACCCCGCCCCGGGCCCGCAGACCGTCACCGCTACCGGAGCGGTCACTGCTGCCCAGGCATCCGGTAAGTACACGCTGGAGCGCGTGGAGGTTTCCTACTTCGATGGGCTGGCCAAGGACTCCTACCTCCGCGATGGCACGCTGGAACGGACGTCGCCTGTTCCGTTGGGAACCGCTGTGCGGGCAGGACTTGCTACGGGCGACTTTGCGGTGAGCAACCCTGCCAAAGTGCTGCAGAAGCTGGTCCCAACGGTGGCGCCGAGTATTTCCGGGGAGCTGGTTCCCAATACCGTCCTCAGTATCCAGCGTGGAACATGGCCGGCAGAACCAACCTTTTCGAACTTTCAGTGGTATCGGAACGGTTCGCCCATCGATTACGAAATCGAAGATCAATACCAGTCCAATATGTATTCCGACCCCGCAAACATGATCTGGGCGAAGATGTTAGTACGGGCCCCGGGCTACCTGCCTACGACTGCCGCGACCCACGCTTTCGGGCCGATGCCCCGAAGCGTCTCGATATTGAACCTGCACATCAACGGTGATGCGTCCGTGGGAGGCCATCTTTGGCTGGACCATGGCCCCGCCAGCGTGGACCCTGTCGGAGGGCAAGCGAGCTACACCTATGTCTGGAAGCGCAACGGCACCCCAATTCCTGGCGCAACGTCCCGCGATTACCGACCGAGCCTTGCCGACAAGGGCACCATCATCACAGCCGGAGTCACGGCGAGGTTCGACGCTGGCTCAACAGGCACGTCGGTGGTGGACCTGGTTGGCACACTCGCCAACAAAACACGGGGAAAGGGTTTTAACGGGGACGGCACAGGGGACATCTTCGCCAGGGATGGTGGCGGGAATCTCTGGCTGTACCCCAGCAATGGACAAGGTGGCTGGCTGACGGCGCAGAAAATAGGTCAGGGCTGGAACGGGTTCAACTCCCTTCTTTCACCGGGCGACTTCGACGGGGATGGGAACGTGGACGTCATTGCCCGCGATGGAGCAGGGCGGCTCTACCTCTACCAAGGCAACGGCCAGGGTGGTTGGCTGCGCTCGTTCCAGATCGGTCAGGGCTGGGGTTCCATGAAGGACATCGTGGCGCCGGGCGACTTCAACGGCGATGGCACCGCGGACCTTATTGCGAGGGACTCGTCCAATACCATGGTCTTCTATCCCGGGAACGGTCGCGGCGGCTTCCTAACTCCGCACGTGCTGAGCGGCGGCTGGGGCGAATTTGATACTTTCGTCTCACCGGCGTCACGGTCAATTTTTGCCCGTGACAGCCGCGGAGAGCTCAGGGCCTACGGCGGATCCGGAAACGGATACTTCTACGACAACAGTTGGACTCCAAATGCCTTCAGTGCCTATGCGGGCCACGGCTGGGAGACTTTCAGCCGCATCGGAGCACCTGGGGATTTTGACAGCGATGGGGTCCCGGAGGTGTACGGGATTCACCCGGATGGGCGATTGACCATGTTCTATGGTTTAGGCCACATCGCCTTGAAGCGTCAGGCCACCATTGGCTGGGGCTGGAACGCATTCACTGCTGTCTTCTAGGCATCAACATCATGCTGGTATTCACTTCACATCCCCGGGGGACCAATTGATCACAACCAAAGCAGCCATGCCTGGACGAAAGCGCACAGTTCGTCGGCTACTTGCCCTGCTGATGGGATTGACGATGTCAGCAGCCATGCTTGCACCCACAGCTGCACTGACGGCTGCTCCGGCGGCCGCAGCCGAGGAGCCAGTGCCGCAATTTACGTCGATCAAGCGTCTGTCTCCGGCCTCCGTAGTTCCAGGAGCCAAAGTGCAGATCAACTTCACCCTGTCGCAGCGGGCTCAAAGAGTGGTTTTCACCTATTCGGACGAGTCGTTGGTGACAAAACACGACGTCGAGTGGTCCGGAACGCCGGCCGCCGGAACTTTGGACGCAACCGGTTCGGTGACAGTCACTGGAGATGCGTTCTTCGACGGACCACACAAGCTCCAACAGGTGCGTCTAACCTACGGCTCGGAGACATGGACTTACTCCCGGAACTTCACGGGACCTTACAAGTTGCCCGTTTCGTGGGAATCCCTTGACTTCACAGTGAGCAATCCAGTCAAGGAGCTGGCACCGAACACCAACACCTCGCTTCCAACCCTTGGGATTCAAAAGGGCTCGGGGTTTGACAGATGGAATTACGAAATCAGCTACGGAGCGTGGGCGGTCCAGCCTACCTCCTACGTATTCACCTGGTACCGCGACGGTGTCCTCACTGCTTCCTATGAGGGGATAAACGGCTGGTTCGACGTCAGTCGAGGCCTTGCAGGCACGGGCTCGGGCCTGACACTGAAACTGACGGCATTGGCTGAAGGTCATCGTGCCGAAACCGTAGAGAGCAGGCCGTTTTTCCTGGCTTCGGCTGCGAGCCCGTCCGTCGTTGGTTTTCCCGCTGTAAAGGCAACCTCAAAGGCTGTATTTGACCCGACCACCATTCAAGGGTTGCCAGCAGGCGCTAAGCCGACTGTGACCTATCAGTGGCTGCTGAACTATACCGAAGCTATTCCTGGAGCGACGGGAGCCACGTACACACCTAAACCCTCGGACGCAGGCAAACAACTCGGCGTCGCGGCGATCATCAGTTACGCCGGAAGTATTGTGGGAGTATTCCGCAGCGGCAACCCCCTGCCCGTAAGGTACCAGTCGTTGGTGAGGGACTTCGACGGAGATGCGAAGCCCGATGTCTTTACCAGGAAACCGAATGGAACCCTTACCCTCTTCTCCGGAGGCTCTTACGGCGCCTTCCAGAACGGCAGCAAGGACGTGGGCTGGGGATGGGGAAGCTTCACTTCATTGATGTCTCCAGGCGACTTCGACGGAGACGGCGCCATGGACGTTATGGCCCGCGACAAGTCGGGACAGTTATGGCTGTACCGTGGAGACGGGCGCGGGGGCTGGCTTGGTTCCTCGGTCATCGGAACCGGGTGGGCCGGATTCAGTGAAATCATCCCCGCCAGTGACTTCAATGGTGACGGCACCAGCGACGTCCTGGCTCGCGACACCCAGGGTCGGCTCTTCCTTTACCCCGGCAATGGACGCGGCGGGTGGCTGGCTGCGGCACAGGTGGGCCAGGGATGGCAGGGCTTCAACAAGGTGTTCACCCCCGGTGACTTCAACGGAGACGGCGTCTCGGACTTTCTTGGGCGCGCAATGGACGGCAGGCTGCTCGCCTACTACCCGGACGGCAAGGGCGGCTGGCTATCTTCGAAGGTATTGCAGGGGAACTACGGCTCCAGCCTCTTCATGGGCGGCTTGGGCGGCTTCAACTCGTCTGATCGCTTCAATTACTTCTTTAGCGTCACCGACCAAGGTGTCTTCAAAACCGAGCAGATGACCACTGAACAATACAGCTACTACCGCCAAACTCAAGAGCCCGGAAGCGGCTGGGGCTACTTGACCGCTGTGTTCTAAACCCGTTTACCGACTATCCATCCCCGGGGGGAATCTTGAACCTTGCACTTGCCCTTCCACTGTCCAAGGCCAGCCGCCAGCAGCGCTTCCTGCGCATCGTGACCGCAACGGTGCTGGCAGCGGTCATGTCTGCTCCTTTGCTCGCTGCCCCTGCCAAGGCGGCGCTCCCCTTGAATGCCGCTGACCGCCCATCGACTACTCTGTCGACTTCGGTCCGCCAGGTTTACATGGGTCAACCTCAACTCAACGGCGACCCCACGGTGGGCGGCCTGCTCAAGGCAGAGCTCGGAGGCTACGCGCCATTTGTTATTCCGGAGGGTGGCACGCCGTCTTTCTCTTATAAATGGACCCGGGACGGCCAAACTGTCCCGGGAGCGACCGGCTCAACATATCGGGCCACCTCCGCGGACCTCGGCCGCGTGATCGCCGTTTTTGTCACAGTCTCCTACGACGCCGAATCCAGACTCACGTTGCAAGCGGACTATCCCCTGAGGATTGCCGCCAAGCCCCGCGCCAGGGGGTTCAACGGCGACGACACCCTGGACATCTTTGCCCGTGACACTGCCGGGCGTCTGCTCCTCTACCCCACAGATGGCCGGGGTAACTGGCGTTCACCCCAAGTTCTTGGGACGGGATGGAATGTTTTCAATACCCTGTTCTCTCCAGGCGACTTCGACGGCGATGGCACGGTGGACGTCATCGGCCGTGACGCACAAGGGCGGTTGTTCCTGTACCAGGGCAACGGGACCGGAGGTTGGAAGAAGGCCTTCCAAATTGGCCAGGGCTGGCAGAACTTCAGGACCGTCTCTGCGGCTGGTGACTTCAACGGCGATGGAAGCAATGACCTGATCGTTGTGGACCCGTGGTACCAAGCCATCCTCTACCCCGGCAACGGCAGGGGCGGATTCCTTCAGCCCTACGGCGTTGACACCTATTGGGTCAACAATGATCCTGTCTTCACCGTGGGTCACTTCGGCGGCAAGAACAGCCTTGGAATTGTGTCCCGCATCTACGGACGCCTCACGCTGCGCGAGGCCAGCCGGAGTGGCCGGCTGGATGGCGGCAGTTCGGATATCGGCTGGGGGTTCGATGGCTTCCCGTTCGTGGGTTCGGCGGGCGATTTCAACGGCGATGGCACCGTGGATATCTTCAGCGTTGACACCGCCGGACGACTCACCATGTACTACAACAAGGGAAGCGACTTCATGACCAGTGGACAACCCGGCATCCGTTGGTCCGGGCAATCCGTCGTCGGCTGGGGCTGGGGAGGATTCACGGCCGTCTTCTAGGCCTCACCACACGAACACGTTCTCGCCAAACCCCAGCCGGAAGCTGACGGGTTTCAGCATTAACCACTTTGCATGGCCACATCGGCCGGTCTCATCATGAGGAAATCTTGAACTCCTATTCATCACACCAGGCCAGGCCCAAGCGGCGGCCACTTCTTTCAGCCCTCACGGCGTCCCTTGTTGCCGGACTGCTTCTGGCTCCGGCAATGCCGGCACAGGCAGCGGGTCCGGCCTCCGTTCCCACCCGCGATGTGTACATCAGTGGCACCCCCCTTTTGGGCGGGGACCCGACAGTGGGGGGTCTACTCAAAGTAGATGTCTCAAATACCTTTGGCCACGTCTCACCGGAAGGCGGGTCGGCTTCCGTTTCCTACACCTGGACCCGCGATGGTGTGGTCATCCCGGGGGAAAGTGGTCCGACCTACCGTGCTTCGTCAGTTGATCTGGGACGCGTTGTGGCGGCATCTGTAACCATCAGGTACGACGCCGATTCCGTGAGCACCATTCAGGCAGCCCATCCACTCCGGGTAGCTGCCGCCGCCCGCGCCCGCGGCTTCAACGGAGATGGCACACTGGACATCTTCGCCAGGGACGGATCAGGCCGACTGCTTCTTTACCCCACCGATGGGCGGGGCAACTGGCAGGCACCACAGGTCATCGGGTGGGGTTGGAACAGTTTCAACCTTCTGATTTCCCCCGGGGACTTTGACGGCGATGGCACCGTCGACGTCGTGGCCCGTGATGCTCAAGGGAGGCTCTTCCTCTACCAAGGAAACGGTTCGGGAGGCTGGAAGAAGGCACGGCAAATAGGTCAGGGATGGCAGGGATTCACGGATCTCATCACTCCCGGCGACTTCAACGGAGACGGCACCAACGACATTCTCGCCAAAGATTCAGCAGGCAACCTGGTGTTGTATCCAGGCAACGGTCAGGGTGGTTGGCTTACACCGACGCGGATTGGGCAAGGATGGGAACGCTACTACGCCGTGGGTGCCGGACACTTTATCGGGACAGCTGACCTTGTTGTTCTCACCCGCCCGTTCTGGGGGAACTTGGAGGTTCGTACCACCCACCGCAACGGGTGGTTCGAAGAATACGGCATGCCCGGCGGATTTGCCGGCTCCATCGGGTGGGGCTGGGAATCAATGGCCCGTATAGGTGCAGCCGGTGACTTCAACGGCGATGGGGATTCCGACGTTTACGGGATCGACAACGCAGGTCGGCTGACCATGTATCTGGGTGACCCTTCCGGCTACAAGACGTGGGGAATTGCGGGATACCGTTGGAAAGGATCTTCCGTCGTCGGCTGGGGCTGGGGAGGATTCACGGCCGTCTTCTAGGCCTAGTCGACGCTCTTGATCTTCACTACGAACACGGCACCCAGCAGGCCGATGACGGCGGCGGCTATGTACAGGGAGATGTAGCCGCCCCAGTATGCGACAAACGGGAACGCGATCAGTGGCGCTACCACCTGGGGCAGCGAGTTCGCGATGTTGATAATGCCCAGGTCCCGGCCTCGGTCCAGTGCTGTAGGCAGGACCTGGGTGATCAGCGCGAAGTCCACGGCAAGATAGGCTCCGAATCCGATTCCGAGCACAAGTGCTCCAGCAAGTCCTCCGATCCATGTGGGTGCAAAGGCGAGGATCAGTGACGCTACAGCGATGATGACGGACGACGCGATCACCAACGGCTTCCGTTTACCCATCCTGTCGCTCAACCGCCCGCCCACGACGCTGGTGATGATCACCGTTACGGCATACAGGCCGGTGAGAATGAGAACGCCAAGCTCGGGCTTGATTCCCTCGGTTTCCTCAAGGTGCACGGCGTCGCTGAGGAAGAAGAGCAAATACAACGTGACCATGTGATTACCAGTGCTGACCAGCAGCCGGGTCAGCCAGGCCCAGGCAAAGTCGGGGTAGCGTTTCGGTGAAACCCAAAAACCCTTGAGGAAGTCCTTCAGTTTGAAAGGGGGACGACCCGATCGCGGCAGCGGCTGGTCGTCGCTCTTGAAAAGATAAACAACGACGCCGGCCAGCAACGCTGCTGCGCACACCCAGTAACCGGCTGCGAAGTTACCGGCCACTACAGCTGCGATCACCGCGCCAACGAGGATACCCACCGTCTGGCCCATGGCCGCCAACCCGCCAACGGTTCCGCGCTGGGGCACCGGTACACGGTCTGGCACGGCCGCCGTAATCGCCGAGTACATGGCGTTGGCTCCTGCCTGTACAAGGCACCACAGCAAGGTCATGACGGCTACGTTGGGAGCGCCTGCCAGGGCAACCAGCGCCACGGCTCCAAGAATGGCGCCCATCAGAACCCACGGCACACGTCGGCCGAACCGTGACGTAGTGCGGTCGCTGAAGGCACCGAACAAGGGGTTCGCCACCATCGAAACAGCCGCACCACACCCGGTGACCAATGCCAGGATCGCCTCCTTCTGGCCCTCATCAAAGTGGGCTGCCTGTTGGCCCAGCAATACTTGGAGGGGGCCGAAGAAGGCGGCGTTGATGCCCAGGTTGACCAGCACAACTCCGGTGACCCACAGCGGACGCACTCGTACCACCGGTTCAGCAAGGGCCGTGGTGGCTGCGCCGTGGGCGACGGCTGGATCCGGCACCGGACCCGGCAGGTCGGACAAGCTCATGGCAGGTTCCCCCTCATTTGGATGTTCGGATTCAGCCTAGCGCGGCGGAACGGCACTCAACCGCCGTCGGGCCTTTTATCCACATAGGCCGCTACAAGCACGGCTCCGCCCCCATGTCAGCGTTAGTGTGGCCTCAAAGCGATAGGAGAAGTTCAGTGAGCGAGCAAATCAATACCGCCGACCTCTACGACGAGCGTGGCGAGGAACTGGAATCCATAGCCGTTCAGTTTCACAACCTGGGTGGGCGCACCCACTTCCACGGACCTGTCCGCACTATTAGGTGCTTTGAAGACAATGCGCTGGTGAAGACCGTCCTCAACACCCCCGGTGACGGAGCCGTTCTGGTCATTGATGGACAGGCGTCCCTTCGCACCGCACTCATGGGCGACCTGATTGCAGCGAGCGCTGTAGCCAATGGCTGGTCCGGCGTGGTGATCAACGGTGCCATCCGGGACCGGGAAGCGATTGCGCGCCTGCCCCTTGGCGTCAAGGCCCTGGGCAGCAACCCAAAGAAGAGCGCCAAGACAGGCGTCGGTGAGGTGGACGTGGAACTCGTGATCGATCGCGTCCGGATCCAGCCCGGCGTGATGATCTACTGCGACCCGGACGGCATCCTGATAGAGCGCTGACTCTTCCGCGGGAGCCGACTTAGAGGGAAAGTGGAAGAAATATTCTCCCCTCGGGAATCAACCGGGCAGTAAGATAGTTACTGAAAGCAACTATCCTGCTTAATCCACTTTTCTGCCACCTCTGGAGAAGATATGTCCAAAACCACGCCCGTCCGGGCCGCCGGGGAGGTCCTGACCCACCGTCAGACCCTTACCGTCATGGTGGGACTCATGCTCGGCATGTTCCTGTCATCGTTGGACCAGACCATCGTGTCTACGTCCATCTACACCATCGCGAACGATCTCGACGGCCTCTCGCTCCAAGCGTGGGCCACCACGGCGTACCTCATCACCTCAACGGTAAG
This sequence comes from Paenarthrobacter sp. TE4293, assembly GCF_050435325.1. NCBI lineage: Bacteria > Bacillati > Actinomycetota > Actinomycetes > Micrococcales > Micrococcaceae > Paenarthrobacter > Paenarthrobacter sp. TE4293. Next base: position 162,792 of record NZ_JBNJRY010000008.1, on the reverse strand, counting down.
CACCCCGCTGTACGGCAAGCTCAGCGACATTTTCGGTCGGCGCCCGCTGTACCTTGTGGCCATCGTGATCTTCCTGGCTGGCTCGCTGTACGCGGGGTCGGTCCACTCCATGACCGAACTGGCGATTGCCCGCGGCATCCAGGGCCTCGGTGCCGGTGGTCTGCTTGCCCTGGCGCTGACCATCATCGGCGACATCGTCGCGTTGAAGGACAGGGCCAAGTACCAGGGCTACTTCATGTCGGTGTTCGGCATTTCTTCCGTGCTGGGTCCGGTGATCGGTGGCGCCTTCGCAGGTTCGTCCAACATCTTGGGCTTTGACGGCTGGCGCTGGGTCTTCTTCATCAACCTGCCCATCGGATTGGCTGCCCTTGTAGTGGTCTTCCTGTACCTGCACCTGCCGGCCAGGCATGTAAAGCAAAAGATCGACTATTGGGGTGCTGCGGCGATTACCCTGGCCATTGTGCCGCTGCTGTTGGTGGCAGAACAGGGCCGCACCTGGGGCTGGTCATCCGCCGGGTCGTGGCTTTGCTACGGACTGGGCGTCATTGGCATCGTGGCGTTCCTGCTCGCCGAAAAGCGCGCCGGCGATTACGCCCTGATTCCCTTGCGGCTCTTCAAGAACACAACGTTCGGCCTTTCTTCTTTGCTGAACTTCATCATCGGCATCGGCATGTTTGGCGCCATCGCCATGCTGCCTATGTACTTGCAGCTGGTCAAGGGCCTGACACCCACTGAGGCAGGTCTGATGATGATCACGTTTACCGTGGGCATCCTGTTCGGTTCCATCTCTGCCGGCCGCACGATCTCGTCGTCGGGCGTCTACAGAATCTTCCCCATCCTCGGCACGGCCATCCTGGCAGGCGCAGCTACCGTCATGGGGCTTGTTCTGGGAGTCGATACCGGTTTGTGGGTCCCCGGTCTGATCGCTGTCTTCTTCGGCGTGGGTTTGGGCTTCTGCATGCAGCCCCTCACGCTCGCCATGCAGGTTTCGGTTCCGCCGAAGGACATGGGCGTCGGCACCTCCACGGCTGCGTTCTTCCGCTCCATGGGTGGCGCAGTGGGCACCGCGGTGTTCATCTCGATGCTGTTCAGCACCGCAGCTGACAAGATCGCCGACGGCATGAAGACGGCAGCATCCAGCCCGGACTACCAGGCCGTGATGGAGGACCCGGCTGTGGCATCCGACCCCGCCAACGCCAAGCTCTTCGACTTCTTCAAGAACGGCGCCAACAACGAGTCCCTGAATGACACCAGTTGGCTCCACTCGGCCAACAGCACGCTGACACGGCCTATTACCGAGGGCTTTGCCCAGGCGATCGACGTTGTGATGCTCACTGCGGCCGGACTCATGATCCTTGCCTTCCTGATCAGCTTCGCACTGCCGAACAAGAAGCTCACCGATCCGAAGGCAGCAGCCAAGGAGTCGGTGCCGGCCCACTGACGGCCGGACAGAAAGAGCCTGCTCGTAAGGAGTTGGCTCAAATGGGCCTGGTTAATAGCAGTTGATTCAAGAAACGGCAGGCAGTCTTCGGACCGCCTGCCGTTTGCTTTGGACCGTGATGCCGGCCAACTCGTCCGCAATGTCTCCTATTACGAAGCCTTCATCAGTTCGATGGCCTGCTCCAGATCACCGCGAAGATCCCGGTCGTGTACCTCGGAAGGCAGAGTAAAGCCTGCCTGCATCATGGCGCACAGCCTGGGGCTGTGGAACTCCTCTGGACGCCGCCCCTGCAAGCGCAAGGCCCGGGAAGCACAGACGAGTTCGACGGCGGCGACGGCGGCAAGTGCGTCCGCCGTCGACTCCAACTGCGCGGTGGCCACGCTTGCAAAGCTGGCATCCTCCTCGGCCCCGAGCGACAGCACCACGGTTTGCAGACTCACCGGCTGGGCGCCGGCCCTAATCCGTCCGACGGCGGCAGCCGCCACATACTCGAGCATCATCACCCCCGACTGACCTGAACCGTCCTCCGCCAGGAACGGGTGCAGGCCCGTGTACTTGGTATCGCACAGGAGGCCGATCCTCCGCAGGTGGGTTGCACACGCCGCGCCGATGGCAAGCTCCAACGTATCCAGACGGCGGGCGAGGTTGGTCATCTGGAAGAGCCCATGGTGGGCCACATCGTTCGTACCGTCGGACGGGGTGCCGTGGACGAGCGGATTCTCATTGCCTGCTGTCACAAGGCGACTCAGCAGAGCACCCAAGGCAGCGAGTTCCTCTGCTTGGGAGCCGAAGACCTGTGGCAGAGTCCTCAAGCAATACGGGTCTTGGATTCGGGCGGGCTGAGTGCTGCCTTGGACCATGGCATGAAGGGTGCGGGCTGCGTCTGCTACTGCGGACGTGTCGGCAGCGGCCGCAACGGCAGGGCTCAGGGCCTCGGAGTTGCCGGACATCGCGATGAAGGACAGTGCGGCCACCGACGTTGCCTTGTCGATAAGGCTCGACAGTTTTTGTTGAGCCAGGATCGCTTGACCAATAGTGAGTGCACTGGAACTGATAAAGGGCAGAGCATCGGCAGTGGCCCACTCTGTCAGGCGAACCGGTACCTCACCGCCGCCCAACGGCGGACGTTCGCCCAGCATCGTCAGCGCCGTCCCGGCGAGGGCCTGCAGGTCAGCAGTTCCTATGCCACCGAACTCCCGGACCTCAGGAACTACCTCGGAGTTGATGAGGTCCGCCAACGCTACGGCAATGGCGGGGTTGATTCCGGATCCGCCAGCGGCCAGTTGGCTGAGCCTGACGACCAGCATTGCACGGACGGTCCTGCGGTCCAGCGGCTTGCCCGCATCCACTGCGTGGCTACGCAAAAGCTTCAGCCCGTGGGTGTCCCCTCCGTCGGCTTCCGTCAGGGAAACTGTCCGGTTTGCGCCGACGCCCGTTGATCGGCCGTAGACCGGACGACGCAGGGCTGTAGCCACTGCGGACTTCCGGGATTCGTCCATTCGAGCCATTGCCTCCGGGGCCAACGAGACGTCTTCGCCGTCGGCTACCGCCACGACGTCCGCCAAGTCCAGCGTCAAGCCATCGATCACAACCATAAACCGGTCCTTTCCATCAGTCTCCGGCACTAATCAGTTTCCGGCGCAGTGCAGTAGAAGCAGTTCTCCGGACAAGATAACCGGGTCTGTCCTACGCCTGCCGGGGCTCGGTATGAATATTCATCCCCAGCAGGAGCAGGAGTGGCCGTATCAGGTTGGAGAGCCCGGTGTGCGAGTTGTTTCGTCATCGTCCACCAGGGGTCAACTGAAACCCGTCTCCTGTGTGAAACAGCTTGCGAATCCCCGTCCTGGAGCGGATCCACAGGATTGTTCCATCGGCCGTTCTATCATCTACAGTCCCTCTGAACGGGTTGTGGCCGCGTTTTGTCATGGTCACCTGCGCTCCGATGACGACTGATGCCCACATTCCCGGACTTTCCCTGTCCATGGTGCGTTTCCTCGCTCTCAGAGAGGTGTGCTGAATGTTTTGAGTCCTGATGCCCTGGTTGCCCCTGGACGGCTATGCAGGAGTCCACTCTGCCTAGCCGTCCAAGGTTTTCCTTTGGGATTGCTGCTATTTTGAGGCGCTGCTAGCGCGCGCTGGCTGCCTCGTTCATGGGGATGCGGACGCCGCGTTCGTTGGCGACGTCGACGGCGCGGTCGTAACCGGCGTCGACGTGGCGGATGACGCCCATGCCGGGGTCGTTGGTCAGGAGTCGTTCCAGTTTTTGGGCTGCCAGTTCAGTGCCGTCAGCGACGGAGACCTGGCCAGTGTGGATGGACCGGCCAATACCGACACCACCACCGTGGTGGATGGAGACCCAAGTAGCGCCCGAGGATGCCGCGGTCAGGGCGTTCAGCAACGGCCAGTCAGCGACCGCGTCCGAGCCGTCCTTCATCGACTCGGTCTCCCGGTACGGAGACGCGACCGAACCGGAGTCCAGGTGGTCACGGCCGATCACGATCGGAGCCTTGACCTTGCCCTCAGCAACGAGCTGGTTGAACAACAACCCGGCCTTGGCCCGCTCACCGTACCCGAGCCAGCAAATACGGGCCGGCAGGCCCTCGAACTCCACCCGCTCGGCCGCAGCGTCGATCCACTTATGCAGGTGCTTGTTCTCCGGGAACAACTCCTTGATCGCTTCATCAGTGACCCGGATGTCCTCCGGATCACCCGACAGGGCAACCCAACGGAACGGGCCCAGCCCCTCGCAGAACAAAGGTCGAATGTACGCCGGGACGAACCCGGGGAACTCAAACGCCCGGTCATACCCGCCCTTGCGGGCCTCGTCACGGATCGAGTTGCCGTAATCGAACACCTCAGCGCCGGCATCCTGGAACTCCACCATCGCCTGGACCTGCCGGGCCATGGACGCCTGCGCCTTCTTCGTGAACCCTTCCGGATCCGCCGCGGCTTCAGCATGCCACTCGGCCACGGTGATGCCCTCGGGCAGGTACGACAACGGATCATGGGCACTGGTCTGGTCGGTGACCACATCAATGGTCAGCTCGCCGGCCTTGTGGCGGCGCAGCAACTCCGGGAAGACCTCCGCGGCGTTGCCCACATACCCCACCGACCAGCCACGACGCTCATCCTTCGCAGCCTGGACCTTCGCGATCGCAGTATCCAAATCGGTTTCGACCTCATCCAGATACCGCTTCCCCACCCGCCGACGCAGACGCGACTCGTCCACATCAACAATCAAGCAGGCACCATCATTCAACGTCACCGCCAAAGGCTGCGCCCCGCCCATACCACCACACCCACCAGTCAAGGTCAGGGTCCCGGCCAACGGCCCCTCAGTCGAACCCTCAACGGCAGGCGCAGGGTGCCGACCGGTGCTCTGCCTGGCGGCAGCGAGCTTGTTCCCGACCGCGGCAAACGTTTCATACGTGCCCTGCAGGATGCCCTGGGTACCAATGTAGATCCAGGAACCGGCCGTCATCTGGCCGTACATCATCAAACCCTCAGCCTCGAGCCGGCGGAACTCAGGCCACGTCGCCCAATCCCCCACCAGATTCGAATTCGCCAACAACACCCGCGGCGCCCACTCGTGGGTGCGGAACACACCCACCGGCTTCCCCGACTGCACCAGCAAGGTCTCGTCCTTCTCCATCGTTTCCAGCGTCCGGGTAATCGCATCAAACGCAGCCCACGAGCGCGCCGCACGGCCGGTACCACCGTAAACAACCAGATCGCCCGGACGCTCAGCCACCTCCGGATCCAGGTTGTTCATCAACATACGCAACGGCGCTTCGGTCTGCCACGACTTAGCAGTGAGCTCAGTACCCCGCGCGGCCTTAACCGGACGGGCACCTGTAGTGAAATCGGCAGTCATTCTTTACTCCTCTAAAGCAATCGGCCACAAACCAGCGGGATCAGCCCAGGTTCTTGGTCTTGAGCCATTCCTTGGCGATTTCGCCAATATCCTCGAACTTGGCCACACGGCCGTTCATCTTGATCAGGTCCTCAGTAGTAAGCGCTGCAGAAACCTTGTCCAGGGTTTCCTTGACGGTGTCCGTGGACTTCTTCTGGTTGATAACGGGGACAATGTTCTCCGACAGGAAGAGGTTCTTGTTGTCCTCAAGTGCCACCAGGTTGTTCTCTGCCAGCGCCGGATCCGTGCTGAAGAGGTCCGCTACCTGTACCTGACCGGAAAGGAGGGCGTTCAACGTGAGCGGCCCACCGGCGTCGAGCGCTGAGAATTCCTTGAACTCAAGGTTGTAGACGGACTTCAGGCCTGCGACGCCGTTGAGGCGGGTCTTCCACTCCGGCGGACCGCCGAGCACCAGCTCCTTGGCGACGGGCTGGAGATCTTCGATGGTCTTCAGCTTGTACTGATCAGCGATGTCCTTCTTGACCGCCAGGACATCCTTGTCCTGGGCATTGGAGGCCTCCAGGACGCTGAGGCCGGCCGGGATCTTGGTGGTCAGTTCCTTTGCCACTTCTTCTGAGGAGACTGCCTTGGTGGCGGAGTCGAGGTACTGCAGGAGAGCACCGCCGTATTCCGGCATGAGGTCGATGGAACCGTCCTTGAGTGCGGGAATGGTGACCTCGCGGCTGCCGATGCTCGGCTTCTCGGTGACCTCGACGCCCTTGGCCTTCAGTGCCTCGGCGTAGATCTTGGCGATCAGCTGGCTCTCCGGGAAGTCCGCGGAACCGACGATGATGCTGTCGCTCGAGGCTCCTGCTGCGGCTGTGTTGGACGTGCTCATGGGGTCCCCGCCGCCGCAGGCGCTCAGGGTGATGGCAGCGACGGCCGCCAGGGTGAATCCGGTGAGGTACTTCTTCATGTCAACTCTCCTGGAATGGGCGCTGCAGGGCATGCAGCGGCCAGGTGGGGGTGGGTGGGAGGTGAATCCTGCGCGCCGGATTGCCGGCGCCGGGTGTTGATTAGACCGTGACGGGGGTCTTCACGGGTTCGGCCTCAGGAGCCGACTTGATGGTGCGCCGGGTCAGTCCTGGTGAGACAACGCGGCGGGTGATGAAGGCGAGGAGTTGGTCGAAGAACAGGGCCAACAAGGCAACGAGGACGGCGCCTGCAACCATCTGGCCGTAGTCATTCTGGGCCTTGCCATCAATCAGGAGACGGCCGAGGCCGCCGAGCGAAATGTAGGCGGCAATGGTCGCCGTCGAGATGATTTGCAGCAGGGCGCTGCGGATACCGGACAAAACCAGCGGAAGTGAACAAGGAAGCTGGACGTCCGTGAGGATCTTCATGGTGCGGAAGCCCATGCCTTTGGCGGCGTCGACGGCGGCAGCATCCACTGCGCGAACGCCGGCATAGGTGTTGGTCAGGATAGGCGGAACTGCCAGCAGTACCAGCACGATAAGGCTGGGAAGGACATAGCCCATGCGGGACGGGAACGCGGGTGAGATGAGCAGGACCAACAGGATCAGCAGGCCGACGCTGGGAAGTGCCCGGAGGGCGTTGGCAAGTCCGGCGATCATGAACACGCCCTTGCCTGTCACGCCGATGTAGATGCCCAGCGGCACGGCAATGACGGCTGCAATGGCCAGTGCGATGAGGGAGTAGAGGAGATGCTCGGCGATCAGCGTAGGGATGCCGTCGGCGCCGCTCCAATGTGCGGGGTCGAACAAGTAGTTCACGATGCCACCACCTTGGGGGTCCACGGTGTCAGCCACCGGTTGATGAGGATGATCAGCCCGTCCAGGATCATGGCCAGAACCACGCAGAGCACGATGCCTGCAATGATCGGCGTGTAGAAACGGAGCTGGAAACCCTGTGTAAAGAGGGAGCCGAGCTGTGGAATGCCCAGCAGGGCCGCCACCGAGACCAGGCTGACATTGGAGACCGCAGCAACGCGCAGCCCGGCGCAAATGACCGGGACACCTACGGGAAGTTCAACCTTCAATAGGCTCTGGTAGCCGCGGTAACCCATGGCTTTGGCGGCTTGAACGGTGTCCTCGGGCACGGAATCCAGGGCATCGGCCACCACACGGACCAGCAGCGCCACGGTGTAAATGGTGAGGGCAGCAACGATATTGAGCGGGTCCAGGATCTTGGTGCCAAGGACCAGCGGCAGCAGCACGAACAACGCCAAGGACGGAACGGTATAAAGCAGGCCGGCCACGCCTACCAGCAGTGGGTAGATGCGACGACTGCGGTGTGCCCACCAGCCCAGGGGCAGTGCGATGAGCAGCCCCAGGATCAGCGGGGTAACGGCCAGCAGGACATGCCAGCCGAGCAGGAAAACGATGTTGTCGAACTGACGGCCCAGCCATTCGAAGTTCATCGGACCGTCTCCAGGTGTGGTTCCGCCTCAATGGCCTTGACCACGTCCGTGGCAGACACAGTACCAATCAGCTCTCCGTGCTCGTTGACCACAACGCCACGACGGCTGGGAGAGGAGAGGGCAGCATCGAGCAGTTGGCGCATGGTTCCTGACGCTGCTGCCGGGATGCCACTGAGGTTGAGATTTTCGCGCTTCACCTCACCATTGAGAAGCTCCGGCTGAGCCCAACCGAGAGGCTTCCTGCCGCCGTCGACCACCAACACCCAAGCACCAAGCGCCCTGGCGCGGGCCTCGTCAGCGGAAGCGCCGAGCTGAACCACAGCTTCTTCGCTGATGGCTACAGTGCCGGCCGTTTTGGTAAACCCGAGCGAGCGGTAGCCGCGGTCACGGCCTACGAAGTCAGCCACGAACTCATCTGCGGGTGCGGTCAGCAGCTCGGACGGGGACGCCATCTGCGCAAGCTTGCCGCCCACGCGCATCACGGCAACCTGGTCGCCAAGCTTGAGGGCCTCGTCGATATCGTGGGTGACCATGATGATGGTCTTGCCGATTTCCCGTTGCAGCCGGAGGAATTCCTCCTGGAGCTGCGCACGCACTACCGGGTCCACAGCGCTGAAAGGCTCGTCCATGAGCATGAACGCAGGGTCAGATGCGAGCGCACGGGCCACACCCACGCGCTGCTGCTGGCCGCCGGACAGCTGCCAGGGATAACGCTTGGCGAAGCTCGCGGGCAACCCGACGCGCTCCATCAGTTCGAGTGCCTTGGTCCGGGCCTTCTGCCGGCTTTCGCCGAGGAGGATCGGCATGGTGGACACGTTGTCCACGATGGTCTTGTGCGGGAAGAGCCCTGCGTGCTGGATGACGTAACCGATCCTGCGGCGGAGCAACGCTGCATCCATGCCGGAGGTGGGCTGGTCATCCAGGTAGATGGTGCCGCTGGTGGGTTCGATGAGGCGGTTGATCATCCTCAGGGAGGTGGTCTTGCCGCAGCCGGAAGGACCAACAAGGATGGTCAGCTTTCCGGTAGGGGCCTCCAGGTTGAGGCCGTCGACTGCCACCGTACCGTCAGGGTAGGCCTTGGTGACATTTTCAAATTTGATCATTTCTTTTCCATGCTTTCCTGGGGCACTTCATGGTTTCCGTCGGGGTCCACGAGGATGTTGTCGGCTACCTTCACCAGTTCCTCGCCAAATGTCTGGGCCTTCGCCTCGTCCAAGCGGTAGCTGGGCACCACAATGCTGAGGGCTGCCACGGTTCGGCCGCCGATCACAATGGGTGCGGCGACGGCTGTGATGTCGTCTTCAACGCCGCTCCGCACGATGGCGTAACCGCGGCCGTTCTGCCCGCAGGTGAGAACCTTGCCGGCGGCGGAGCCTTCCAGCGGGATGCTCCTGCCGACCCAGCTGGTGTGCCGGACAGAGCGGGTACCTTCGACGATGGCAATGTAGATCCCGGTTTCCCCAGGACCGGGGATACTCAAGTAGCAGGACTCGCCCGTGTCAGCCACAAGCCGCTTCATGTGCGGTGTGCACAGCGACACCAATGATTCCTGTCCCAATGCCAGCGCTCCCAGCTGGATGACGCTGGCGCCCGGGCGGAAGTTGCCGCCGGGATCCCGCGTCACGAAGCCGCTGCCTTCAAGGGTGCGAAGGAGGCGGAGCGCTGTGCTGGCGGACAGATCGACCACCCGCGCTGCATCACTGAGGCTGATGGAGCCGTCAGTGCAGACTGCGCTGAGGAGGGCCAACGCCCTCTCGACTGTTCGGGTGGAAGAATCCGCTGCCACTGCCTGACCTGCTTTCAAGTGGTCTACATCACCATGTCTTGCCACTTAGTAAAAATCAATTTTCACCAAATGGCAAGACTTTTTTGGAAGATTGCCTCTCATTCCAGTTATGAGAAGGACTGTGTCATGCCGTCAGCCCGGGCATGTTTCCGCCGTGTAAACAGTCACCCAACCCCTTGTCATGTAGTGGCATCTGGTTTTTACTTGGTGGCAGTCTGCAATCGGAGGAACACGTGGAAACCGTCAATCAACTCCTGGCCTCGATCCAGGATGTGGGCCGCGATGCGGCGCGCGGAGGCTACTCAAGGGCCGTGTATACAACGCCCGAACTCGACCTCAGGCACTGGTTCGTCGAGCAAGCCCAACAACGCGGACTCGATGTCCAAACCGACCGGAACGGGATTATCTGGGCGTGGTGGGGCAAGCCCCAAGATGGCGCCCTCGTCACCGGAAGCCACCTCGATTCAGTACCAGGTGGAGGCGCGTTCGACGGGCCACTCGGAGTTGCTTCCGCATTGGCCGCCGTCGACATCCTCAAGGCCCGCGGATTCCAACCTCCGCGATCGCTGGCCATCACCGTCTTCCCGGAAGAGGAAGGGTCGCGCTTCGGCGTCGCCTGCCTGGGTTCGCGCCTCCTCACGGGCGCGATCGATGTCAACAAGGCCCTGAACCTGCGGGACGTCAACGGGGACTCCTTCGCCGACATCGCCAGCGCCAACGGCATGGATCCCCGACATGTCGGTCCGGATCCCGAAGCCATGGCGCGCATCGGCGACTTCGTGGAACTGCACGTCGAACAAGGCAAGGGACTGGGGCAAGATGGCCCCGCAATCGCTGTAGGGAGTTCAATCCTGGGTCACGGCCGCTGGAAAATCAGCGTCAGCGGCCAAGGCAACCACGCCGGCACTACCCTCATGGCGGACCGCGCCGACCCGATGGTCGCGGCCGCGCAGATCATTCTCGCCGTCCGGGACACGGCTGCCAAGCAGCCGGACGCCCGAGCGACAGTGGGCCGGTTGACACCCGTTCCGGGCGGAACCAACGTCATTGCTTCCCGCGTTGACCTCTGGCTGGACGCCCGTCATCCCGACGACTCAGTGACCGCTCACCTCATTGAATCGCTGTACCGTGCAGCCCAGGATGTAGCCGCGGCAGAAGGCTGCACCGTTACCCTCACGGAAGAGTCCTACAGCGACACCGTCCACTTCGATACCGGCCTGAGCCGTCGCATCAGCGATCTCTTGCCGGGCGCTCCCGCCCTGGCAACAGGTGCGGGGCATGATGCCGGCGTGTTGGCCGGCTACGTTCCCTCCGCAATGCTCTTTGTCCGAAATCCCAGCGGCATCTCCCATTCGCCGGAGGAATACGTGGCCGACGAGGACGCCGCAGCGGGTGCCGTCGCGCTGGCTGATGTCATGGAGGGACTTCTGTGAACGCGTTTTGGTGCGAGACCGCGATAGTCGCCGGCAACAGCAGCGCTCCCGACGCCGGCACCTTCGGCGCTCCCGACGGCGGCCGTCCCGCGGTCCCGGAGGTGGCCACCGGAGTGCGTCTGGAAACGACCGATGGCCGCATCACCGCCATCGAGACCGACACCCGGCCCCAGCCCGGTGACAAAACCCTGATGGGCGTCACCTTCCCGGCAGCTGCCAACGCACATTCCCATGCCTTCCACAGGATCCTTCGCGGAAGAACACATGCTGGGCGCGGCGACTTCTGGGTGTGGCGTGAGCAGATGTACCGCAGCGCGTCCGAGCTGACTCCAGAAAAGTACGAGAAGCTCGCCACTGCCGTGTTCGCGGAAATGGTGGTAACCGGCTTCAGCAGTGTGGCCGAATTCCACTACGTCCACCACCAACCCGACGGCGAGGCCTACCCGGAGCCCCACGCCATGGAGTTGGCCCTTGCCCGCGCGGCGATGTCCGCCGGGATCCGCCTTACGCTTCTGGATACTTTGTACCTGACCGGCGGAATTGGCACGCCCCTCAGCCCGGAACAGGCAAGGTTCGGCGACGCTGGCGTGGAGGCATGGCTGGACCGGTTGCTCTCCCTCCGCACTGCCATCGCAAAGGAGTTTCCCTCCGGGAGCGTGGGCGTGGGGGCTGCCCTGCATTCCGTCCGCGCCGTACCGGAGGAGGCCCTGAAGGTTGTTGCCGAGCATCTGCCCCAGGACCTTCCCCTTCACATCCACCTCAGCGAACAACCTGCCGAGAACAGTGCCTGCATGGAGGCCTACGGCACCACTCCCACGGGTCTCTTGGAGCGCCATGGCCTCCTGTCATCCCGGCTCTCGGCTGTCCATTCCACTCACCTGACGGAGCACGACATTTCCTTGCTGGGCGGAGCATCAACCACCGTGGTGATGTGCCCCAGCACGGAAGCCGACCTCGCAGACGGCATAGGCCCCGCCCGGGAACTTTGCGACGCCGGAGCCACCATTGCCCTTGGTACGGACCAACACGCAGTGATCGATCCCTGGGTTGAAATGCGCACCTTGGAACACGGGGAACGACTGGGCTCCGGCCAGCGGGGGAGGTTCTCCCCCGGGGAACTGCTGCACACCGCCACGGAAGGAGCGGCCCGCAGCATGGCTACACCCATTGCCTCATCAGCCCTGCACACCGGAGGAATCTGCGATCTCATGGTCATCGACCCCTCCTCTACCCGGACTGCCGGTTCCCAGCCCCTGCAGCTGGCATTCAGTGCGACGGCGAGCGACGTCACGCACGTTGTCATCGACGGAGAACTGATTGCCGCACACGGCGTCCACGCACGCCTCGGCTCGCCGGGCAGCCTTCTCACCGAAGCACTCACTGAGTTCTCCTGATCCACCGCCTCCATCGTCCGCAAAGATGACGACGGCGGTCATTGAGGTGGGCGCTTCAGTTGCCTGCCGCCGTCGTACTTTGCGTTCAATTAGTGGACTCAACAACCTTCCACCACCATCAGGGCTCACCCGCTCCCGCGGACAAACGGGCATACAGCGAACTCCCCGCCGTCAAACAGGAGGTGATGCGTTAACAATCTGAATGCATGTCACGTCGGTCACTTGACTGGAACTTGGCCGATATGACGTGCCACACTGTGAAGCGCGAGTGCACCGGCGTCCCCGTCGGAACAGCCGACGACGTCCCGCACTTCGCTCCCACACCACCATTCCCAAGGGAGACCCATGTCCAGTTCCAGCACCGAAGGCGCGCCCCCAGTCTCGCGGAAGGTGATCGGCCTGGCCGTCGCTGGCGCGGTGGGCGGTTTCCTCTTCGGCTTCGATTCATCCGTGGTCAACGGCGCCGTGGACGCGATGGCAGACGAGTTCGTCATGAGCGAAGCACTGACAGGGTTCGCCGTCGCCGTCGCCTTGCTGGGTTGTGCCGTGGGCGCCTATCTGGCCGGTAAAGTAGCCGACCGCTACGGCCGCATCCCCGCCATGAAGATCGGCGCACTGCTCTTCCTGGTCAGCGCAGTCGGAACCGGCTTGGCATTCAGCGTGTGGGACCTCATCTTCTGGCGGCTCGTCGGCGGTCTGGGCATCGGACTGGCCTCCGTGATTGCCCCTGCCTACATCTCCGAGATCTCGCCGCGACATGTGCGTGGCCGCTTGGCTTCACTCCAGCAGCTCGCGATCACCACCGGCATCTTCGCCGCACTGCTCTCCGACGCGGTGCTTGCCAACTCAGCTGGCGGCGCCGACGGTACCCTTTGGCTGGGCATCGAAGCCTGGCGCTGGATGTTCATCGCCTGCGCTGTACCGGCTGCCGTGTACGGCTGGATCGCCTTCCGATTGCCGGAGTCCCCTCACTTCCTGGTCCTCAACGGCAAAGAAGACCAAGCCCGCACGATCTTCAACAAGCTCATCCCCGGCGACGACATTGAACGGCACATCCGCGAGATCCGCGAGTCCATTCAGCAGGAGAAGCTCTCCACCAAGAAGGGCTCCTTGCGCGGCAACCGATTCGGCCTGCTGCCCGTGGTGTGGATTGGCATCATCCTGTCGGTGCTGCAGCAGTTCGTTGGCATCAACGTGATCTTCTACTACTCCACCACGCTGTGGAAGGCTGTCGGCTTCCAGGAAAAGGACTCCCTGACGATCTCCGTTGCCACGTCCGTCACCAACATCCTGGTAACGCTCGTAGCCATCGCCCTGGTGGACCGCATCGGCCGACGACCGATCCTTCTGACCGGATCCATCGGCATGGCAGTGTCGCTCGGCGTCATGGCGCTGGCCTTCTCTTCGGCGACCGGCACTGGCTCGGAGATCACGCTCCCCGGTGCATGGGGCCCGGTTGCACTGGTCGCCGCCAACGTGTTCGTCATCAGCTTCGGTGCCTCGTGGGGACCGCTCGTATGGGTCCTGCTGGGCGAGATCTTCCCGTCCCGCATCCGGGCCCGCGCGCTCGGCCTGGCCGCCGCCGCACAGTGGATCGCGAACTTCGCCATCACGCTCAGCTTCCCCGTCATGGCGGCAGGTTCGCTGCCTCTGACATACGCCATGTACGCGGCCTTCGCTGCGGCGTCGTTCTTCTTTGTGATGTTCAAGGTTCCGGAAACGAACGGCATGTCCCTCGAGCAGGCCGAAACACTGTTCGTCCCGAAGGGAGCGCCGGTGGCACCGCTGCCGGTCACCTCGGACGAACCCAAGTAAGCATGAAAAAGCCCGACGGATCAATTCCGTCGGGCTTTTTGCTGCTTAAGAGGTGGTATCAGACGAGGTGCGGCTCGTGTGACTTCAGGTAGCTGCGCCCGCCGAAAGCAATGAGGATCGCGACCACCATGGCAACGGCGCCGGCAAAGAAGGGAACCTGCGGGCCGAAGTGCTCACCGAGCTGCGCCGCCGCGAAGGGAGCCAGTGCACCGCCCATCCAGCGCACAAAGTTGTAGCCGGCGGAAGCGACGGGGCGCGGCGAATCGGAAACGCCCATGGCCAGTTCCGTGTAGACCGTGTTGTTGATGCCCAAGAGGGCGCCCGCGACGATGACAAGCACGACGACGGCAGTCACCGAGTGCCCCGCTGCCAGTGCCAGCCCGATGAGGTCGAGCATCAGGACTGCCAGCGTGCCGGTCAGGACCTTGACTGCACCGAAGCGCTTCTGAAGAACGGGAGCAACAAACACCGAGAAGACGGCCACCGCGACGCCCCATCCGAAGAACACTCCCCCGATACCGTAGGCATCCATGCCAAGGATGAAGGGGGTGAAAGCGAGGATGGTAAAGAAACCGTAGTTGTAGAAGAGCGCACTCGCTGCGGTGGTGCGAAGGCCCTTGTGGCCCAGGGCCAGGAGGGGGTCGCGCAGTCGGGATTTCCTGGCTGGGGCCGGGGTCTTGGGGAGCAGTGCCAGCAGTGCGATGAAAGCGGCGGCCATGAGGACCGCGGTTCCGAAGAACGGTGCGCGCCACTGCCAGCCGCCAAGGAGTGCGCCCAGCAACGGGCCAAGCGAGATGCCGAGGCCAAGTGCAGCTTCGTAGAGAATGATGGCGGTGCCGGTTCCTCCGCTGGCTACGCCAACGATCACTGCAAGGGCCGTCGCAACGAACAGGGCGTTACCAAGCCCCCAGCCGGCGCGGAATCCCACCAGTTGTTCAACGCTGCCGGAGATGCCGGACAACGACGCGAAGACCACGATGATCGCCAAACCGATCAGCAACGTCTTCTTTCCGCCGATCCTTGAGGAGACGAATCCACTGATCAGCATCGCAATGGCCGTCACCAGGAAATAGCTGGTGAAAAGCAACGACACTTCGCTGGTGGACGCTTCAAGGTTCTTGGCAATTGCCGGAAGGATCGGGTCCACCAAGCCGATGCCCATGAACGCGAAAACGGCCGCGAGTGCTGTGGCCCACACTGCCTTTGGCTGCTTGAGGAAGGAGGCCTTCTCGGCCTCCAGCGTGGTTTCGATGGTTGTTTCGGCGCTTGCTGAAGCGTCAGCCAACTGGCGTGACATTCAATGGCTCCTTGTCGGTGCTGGTTTTCTTAGTTCTGGAACGAGCTGTTGAGCTTGCTGATGACGGGCAGCGCGGCAGCGAGATGCTCAATTTCCTCGCTGGTGAGGTCCCGCAGCAGTTCGGCCACCATGGCGTTGCGCCGCTGATTGGCAGATTCGACCGCCGCGGTCCCGGCCACGGTGATGACCACCTGGACCGCTCGGGAATCATCGGGATCCTGTTGGCGGGTGACCAGGCCGGCACGCTCAAGCTTGATGATCTGTTCGGTGGCGCTGGGGACTTTGATACCCAGGTTCTTGGCGACATCGCCCACCCGAAGCCCACCGTCGGAAATCATGGACAGCAGGCTGAGCTGTGCGGCGGTAAGGTCGCCATCAGGGTCGAGGCGCCGGAACATGTACACGCCGAGCCGCAGTGACTCGCGGAATTCCTGTGCGAGGTCAAGCAGCCGGGGATCAAAGGTGTTCATATTTAGGTAGCCTAATAGTTAGGGTACCTAATAGTCAAGCCCCCGCCGACGACGTTGGTCCGCGCCGATGCCCAGGTGGTGCCGGGGCTCTTGATGTGTAGGTACGCCCGGCAGGCGTGCTGAGTTCAAGGGTGTGGACATCTCCGGGGAGCGTTTTCGCCGTCCACCCGGGATTTTCCTTGGTGTGATTACAGGCTTCGCAGAGCCCGGCGCTATTGGTCACAGTAGTGAGGCCCCCCGCGTGCCACGGAACAACGTGGTCGATATGCCGGATGGGTGCGTCGCAGTACGGCGTGCGGCAGGTATCGTCCCGAACCTCAATAAAGCGCCTCAACCTCGGCGGAAAGAGCCGCGCCTTGGAGTCCGTCGTGATGAGTTCTCCCGTGGCCGGAGCGGTGTAGAGCCGCCGAAGCCACACGTCGAATTCCCCTTCACGCCCCGGCGGCGGTTCCCTGACTGCCGTCGGCTCATGCTCCGGTTCCCCGACCCGCGCTGCACCAACCAAGGCCCTGGCCCACTCCGCCGGAACGATGCCATACCCCTGGATCCGGGCGGGTTCGGCGTCTCCTTGAAAAAGGGCCCGGTCCGTCATGACGAGTTGAAGGTCGACGCCGCTGATCCCTCCCCGCCTGCCGGTGACGCGTTCAACCAGGGTATCGGCCATGACCTGGCCCCGGATCCGTGAATCCCCGCTGGAACGGGCAGAGTCTGCCTTTCGGGAAAGTGCGGCATAGACTGCCACGCCATGGGCCACGGGGAGCAGCGCTGTCAGGTACGTCATGGCATCCGGAGCAGGCCGCAGGCTTACCGTCCGCTCCGTGGCGGCGTAGCTGGCACGCTGGGAAACGGTACGGGGATCGCGCCGGTACGCGGCGGCCTTTGCGGCCGCGGTGATGGCATTGTCGCCAGCGCCGATGAAGGTGCCGGCGTCAGCGGCCAGTTCCTCGTCCACGGCACACCGGTCCTCGACTGACAGGCAGGCTGTTTCCTTCACGAGCAGCGTGGCACGCCACTCATTCAACTGGCCCGACTCCAAAGCGGCCATGGTGTGCGGCATCTCCGTGACCAGCGCCTTCGCGAGTCCCAGGAGGCGGGATCCGCGGCTCGGGGACTCGCGCCTGGCCAACGCCACTTGGACACCCACACCCTTACCCCGTTCAGACGCAGGCACGCCCGCCGCAGCCTGGGCAGCGCGCTGGGCCACATCGAAGGCCACAGCCACCCGGGCCTGCAGGCCGGAGATGGCCGATTTAAGATCTTCCAGATCACTGATTTGGTCGATCAGTTCCCCGCTCCCGGCCCCGGGCTGAACACAGCGAAGCAGTGCGATGACGTCAGAAACCCGGGGTGCGGAGTCATTGGACCGAGGCCGCATCTCCGGGGCACGTGAGCCCGCATCGATCGTTTGCCGTTCCCGGGTTTGCTCCATGGCTCAAGCCTTCCAGCCAGCATAGTGCCGCATAAGGCCGGGACCTCGCTATGTGGAAAACACCCCGGCGTTGAACCAGCACGTCTTCACCGGCCCGCGCGTCTACAGCTTCAACTTCATGCCTTCGTGGCTCGCAACAAACCCCAACCGCTCATAGAACCGGTGCGCGGCCACACGCGATTTGTCGGTCGTCAGCTGAACCAGCGAACAACCCCGCCCACGCGCCTGCTCAATAGCCCATTCGATCATCAGCGCCCCCACACCCCGGCCTCGCAGCACCTCCGAGACCCGGACCGCTTCGATCTGGGCCCGCGAGGATCCCTTGCGGGACAAGCCCGGAAGGAAACTGAGCTGGAACGTCGCCACCACGTCACCGTTCAGTTCGCCCACCACCAAAAGGTGGGCAGGGTCGGCGTCGATCGCCTCAAAAGCCCGCTCATAGGGCGCCGGATCGTCGACGCTCTCGCGGGCGGCACCCAATTGATCGTCCGCGAGCAAAGCGAGGATGCCCGGCAGGTCACCCTTGCGGGCGCGCCGCAGGATGAAGGTTCCGGATTCGACGGCGGCAGTCATCAAAGCGGTCGAGGCGGGGGTTTCCGAAGTCACCATCCCAGCATGCCATTGAGTTTAGAACTAAGTATTGCTAAGTACTGGTACTTAGTTCTACTATGTAGTGGTAGCTAGTAATACTGAGTAGCGAAGGAGGTGTCCGATGGGCAAGCAAATGACGGAGATGCTCAAAGGCACGTTGGAGGGCATCGTGCTGGCCCTCCTGACCGGGAAGGCGGCGTATGGATATGAAATCACCACGCAGCTCCGGGAGCAGGGCTTCACCGAGATCGCTGAAGGCACCGTGTACGCACTGCTGGTAAGGATCGAACAAAAGGGTTTGGTGGACGTCGAAAAGCGGCCGTCCGAAAAGGGCCCGCCCCGCAAGGTCTACACGCTTAACGCACAGGGCCGAAACGAACTGAACGAATTCTGGAACACCTGGAGCTTCTTGTCCGAACGGCTCGAACAGCTCCGCAAGGAAGGAAAATAACATGGCAGCAAAATGGATCGAACTGGTCACCGGATCACTCGAGCAGAAGAAGCAGTACAAGCAAGCCAAAGCCCGCATGGATGCCCTGCCTGAGCCCTACCTCAGCGTCGCAACCGCCTTCAACCGGTACCTGATGTACTACGGCGGCGTCACCGAAGGCGACACCATGGTGCAGATGTTCACAGACCTGGCAGACCTTTGGGAGCGCGCCGCAATCGACGGCACGCCGGTCACCGAGATGGTGGGCGAGGATCCGATCGAGTTCGCCGAGACCTTCGCACAGGCATACGGCGGAAAGCGCTGGATCGACAAGGAACGCGAGCGCCTCAACAAAGCCATCGACAAAGCAAAGGAGGCTGAATCATGACCGCAACAGCAATCCGGGTAGAAGGCATCGAGAAGTCCTATAAGGACCTGCACGTGCTCCGCGGCGTGGACTTCGAGGTAGCGTCGGGCAGCATTTTCGCCCTTCTCGGTTCCAATGGAGCCGGCAAGACCACCATGGTGAAGATTCTGTCCACCCTGCTGAAAGCGGATGGCGGTTCGGCCGCCGTCGAAGGTTTCGACGTTGCGACGGAGTCGCTCCAGGTGAGGCAGTCCATCAGCCTCACCGGACAGTTCGCCGCAGTGGACGACGTCCTGTCCGGCAAGGAGAATCTGGTTCTGGTGGCGAAACTGCGTCACCTGAAGAACTCCGGGCAGATCGCAGACGAGCTGCTGGCGCAGTTCAGCCTCACGGAGGCCGGGCCACGGAAGGTGGCGACGTACTCCGGGGGTATGCGACGCCGGCTGGACATCGCCATGAGCCTCATCGGCAACCCGAAGGTGATCTTCCTGGACGAGCCGACCACGGGCCTGGACCCCGAAGCGCGCCTTGAGGTGTGGCAGATTGTCAAGAATCTCGCCAGGCAAGGGACCACGGTCCTGCTCACCACGCAATACCTCGATGAGGCCGAACAGCTCGCGGACCGGATCGCCATCCTCCACGAAGGCCGCATCATCGCCAACGGCACCCTCGCCGAGCTCAAGGACTTGCTGCCGCCGGCCAAGATCGAGTACGTCGAGAAGCAGCCGAGCCTGGAGGACATCTTCCTGGCCTTGGTGGGAACTACCAACAACGAAGCAGCAAAGGACAGGTCATGAACACCCATTTCTTCGCAGACACGTCCGTGCTGCTGGGCCGTTCCATGCGGCACATCTTCCGCAGCGTGGACACCATCATCACCACGGCCATCACGCCGATCGCCCTCATGCTCTTGTTCGTCTACGTCTTCGGCGGTGCCATCCGGACCGACACCGGGAACTATGTGAACTACCTGCTCCCGGGCATCATGCTGATCGCTATCGCTTCTGGCATCGCCTACACGGCAGTCCGTTTGTTCACGGATATGCAGAGTGGCATCTTTGAGCGGTTCCAGTCCATGCCGATCGCCCGATCGTCGGTTCTGTGGGCACACGTCCTGACCTCCCTGGTGGCCAATGGACTTTCACTGCTGATTATCGTCCTGGTGGCGCTCCTCATGGGATTCCGAACGTCGGCCAATGTGCTGGACTGGCTGGCCATCGCAGGGATCCTGGCGCTGTTCACGCTGGCACTCACGTGGATTGCCATCATTGCGGGCCTTTCGGCCAAGTCCGTGGACGGCGCAGGTGGCTTCTCCTATCCGCTGATCTTCCTGCCGTTCATCAGTTCGGCCTTCGTCCCGACGGAGACCATGCCCGGCCCGGTCCGATGGTTCGCCGAGAACCAACCGGTGACGTCCATCGTCAACACCATCCAGGATCTGTTCGCGCAGCGTCCTGTGGGCAGCGACATCTGGGTTGCCCTGGCCTGGTGCCTGGGGATCCTGGTCGTCTCCTACGCCTTCGCGACGGCGGCTTACAAGCGTCAGATCGCCTAACGCCTCCACACCCAAAACAAGGCCTAAGCTCCCCCTTTACCAGGGCGGGAGCTTTCGCCATTCAGACCGATTCGCCATCTGTCAGACATTAGCTATAACTTTATCGAACAGATTTGTAACGGCCGTCACTATTATGGCGGATCCTTCGAAGGGTTCTTGATCTCATGTCCGACCAGACAACACAGGGGCAGCTCCGCGCCTCCAGCAGGGACAGCGAGCCCCACCTGTCACGCTCGCTCAGCAATCGCCACATCCAGCTCCTGGCCATCGGCGGAGCCATCGGAACCGGCCTGTTCATGGGCTCAGGCAAGACCATCTCGGTCGCCGGCCCCTCCGTGATCTTCGTGTACATGATCATCGGTTTCATGCTCTTCTTCGTCATGAGGGCCATGGGCCAATTGCTGCTGTCCAACCTGAACTACAAGTCCTTCAGCGACTTCGCGGGCGACCTCCTGGGCCCGTGGGCAGGCTTCTTCACCGGCTGGACCTACTGGTTCTGCTGGGTGGTCACAGGCGTCGCGGACGTCATCGCGATTGCCGGCTACGCCAACGAACTCTGGCCGGGAATCCAGCTCTGGATCCCGGGCCTGGCCACCATCATCATCCTGCTCCTGCTCAACCTGCCCACCGTCAAGGCGTTCGGCGAGACCGAATTCTGGTTTGCCCTCATCAAGATCGTCGCCATCGTGGCGCTGATCGTTGTTGGCCTGGTCATGATCTTCACCGGCTTCCAGTCCAACGCAGGAACCGCAAGCTTCACCAACCTCTGGAGCCACGGCGGATTCTTCCCCAAGGAATTCATGGGATTCGTAGCCGGCTTCCAGATCGCCGTCTTCGCCTTCGTGGGCATCGAGCTTGTGGGTACCGCCGCAGCCGAAACCAAGAACCCGGAACACAACCTCCCCCGTGCCATCAACGCGATTCCCCTGCGCGTCATGCTGTTCTACGTAGGCGCCCTCATCATCCTCATGTCGGTCACCCCGTGGACCGAATTCAAGGCAGGCCAGAGCCCGTTCATCGCCATGTTTTCCCTGGCCGGCCTCGGAATGGCCGCCACAGTAGTCAACCTGGTGGTGCTCACTTCGGCCATGTCCTCGGCCAACTCAGGCATCTACTCGACCTCCCGCATGGTCTACGGCCTGGCCAACGACGGCGACGCCCCCAAGCTCTTCGGCCGCCTTTCCAGCCGTAAAGTACCCCAGAACGCCCTGTTCCTCTCGTGCGTGCTGTTGTTGGCCGGCGTCGCACTTCTCTACGCAGGCAAGGACGTTGGCGTGGCGTTCGACATGGTGACCACGGTGTCCGCCGTCTGCTTCATGTTCGTCTGGTCCATCATCCTGGCCAGCTACCTCGTGTACCGCAAACGCCGGCCTGAGCAGCATGCGGCCTCGCCGTTCAAGATGCCCGGCGGCATCCCCATGGTCTGGGTGGTCTTTGCCTTCTTCGCGTTCCTCGTCTGGGCCCTGACCACGCAGCCGGACACGCTTACCGCTCTTCTGGTCACGCCCATCTGGTTCGCGATCCTCGGCGTCGCCTACGCCGTGGTCCGCAAATCCCCGCTCCACCAGGCCCGCGTGGCCGAGTGGAAGGCAATGTCGGAAGCGGAAACCGCGGCAGCGCGCTAACGGCCACAACAGCAAAAGCCCGACGTCGGCACCCAGCTCTTGGGTTTCGACGTCGGGCTTTCTTGTCTGCAGGTGAGAGAGCGTCCGGCCCCAGCACGCGAAGGGTGAGAGAGCGTCCGGCCCCACCACGCGAAAGGTGAGAGAGCGTCCGGCCCCACCACGCGAAAGGTGAGAGAGCGTCCGGCCCCACCACGCGGCTGACTTCATCACCGAAAGGCCGTGAAAGCTACGCCTCCGCTTGTCGGTCCTCCACCAGCTTCTGGACCGCCGGGAACAGCGGGTGCGCCGGCGTCAGTTCCGTGATGCGTTCGACGGCGGCAGCCGCGTCCAGCTCGGACAGCAGGTTTGCGAGCTCCACGGCTTCGTCGTCATTGCCGTCATCGAAACGCAAGGCAGCGGACATTGCCTCCAGCAACGCCACCGGAGTAACTCCACGCTCGGCCAACTCGGCGGCAGGACCAACGAAACGTTCGTGCCGGCTGAGCTTCCGCAGCGGCGCACGGCCCACGCGGTTCACGGTGTCCGGCAGGTGCGGGTTGGTGAAACGGGACAGGATCTTCTGCACATAGGCTTCCTGCTCCGCCTCGACAAACCCGTGCTTGGCCACCAGCAGTTCCTTGGTTTCTTCCAAGACAGCGCGGACCTTCGAAGCCACAGACGGATCGGCCATGGCGTCGGAGATCTTCTCCAAGCCGGCCTGGTAGCCGAAGTACGCCGCCGACGCATGGCCGGTGTTGACCGTGAACAGCTTGCGTTCGATGTACGGGCCCAGCTCATCCACGAAGGTGGCCCCGGGGATGGTCGGCACGTGGTCACCGAACGGCGTGCGGTCGATGACCCACTCGTAGAACGTCTCCACCGTGACATCCAAGCCCTGCCCGGGGGCCTGGTTGGGGACGATTCGGTCCACTGCCGTATTGGCGAACACCGCGACGGCGTCCAGGTCGCCTGCGGAATCGTCCCAGGCAGCCCGGATCTCCGTGTGCAGGAGGTCCGTGGCGTTGATGGCGTTCTCGCACGCCATCACCTGCAGGGGCGGCAACTCCGTGGATCGGGCAGCCAAACCGCGGGCAATCACCGGTGCCACGAACTTCAGGATGTGCGGACCCACGGCAGTGGTGACTACATCCGCCGTCGAGATTTCCTCCACGACAGAGGCTTCCTGCGACGCGGAATTGAAGGCGCGGAACCCGCTGACAGTCTTGACCGCGGGGTTCTCGCCTACCTCGTGGACGTCGTAGCTGCTTGCCGAGGCGAGCTGGCTGATCAGCGCGTCCGCCACATCAGCGAACACCACCTCATAGCCGGCTTCGTGGAGCAGCAGCCCCACGAAGCCGCGCCCGATGTTGCCTGCCCCAAAATGGACTGCCTTCACTATGCGTTGACCTTTCCGAACAGCTCCAGGACTTCCTCAACCGTGGTGGCTTCTTCCAACTGGGCAACCAGTGCCTTGTTGGTGAAGATCTTCGCGATCGAGGACAGGATGTGGAGGTGCTCATTGTTGATGCCGGCCACGCCGACCACGAACTTCACTTGCTTGCCGCCCCAGTCGATACCTTCCGGGTAGCGGATGATGGACACGGCCGAGTGGTTGATGTGCTCTTTGGCGTCATTGGTGCCGTGCGGGATCGCCAGGAAGCTGCCCATGTACGTGGACACGGATTCCTCGCGCTCATGCATCGCATGGACGTAGCTGACATCAACGGCGCCGCGATCCAGCAGGAGCTTTCCGGCCTCGTCGATTGCCGCGTCACGGTCACGGGATGCGCCGTTCAGGACCACGCTTTCGCGGAGCAGGACGCCTTTACCTTCCGCGGCTTGACCGTCGACGCCGGAAGCCGGCACGGCGGCATGCGCACCGTGGGTGGCGGCTGCTGAGGAGGAGGCAGCGGCGGCGGGCTGGGCACTTTCGGCGGGAGCCGCCGTCGTGCCAGCCTCTGAAACCGCGCCTTCAGTGTTGCTGCTCCGGACCAACTCAACAATGTCGTCGTACTTGGGGCTGTTCATGAAGTTGTCCACCGAGTAGTGCACCGCGCTGGAGGTGCGTGGCTGGGCGCGTGCAGTCAGGTCCTGGTGCGTGACCACGACGTCGTACGTGTCGTTGAGGTTGGCGATGGCCGAGTTGGTGACCTTGACGTCCGGGAAACCGGCTGCCTTGATCTTGTTGCGCAGGACCGAAGCACCCATGGCACTGGACCCCATGCCGGCGTCGCAAGCGAACACGATGTTCCGGACCGGGCGGGTCAGGACGGTTCCTTCGCCGTGGGCACCAGCACGGTCACCGGTCAGCGCAGAGGAGACGGAGCTCTTCTTGCCCTTCATGGCTTCCATGCGGGACGTTGCCGCGGAGAGGTCATCCTCGCCCGTGTTCTTGGAGGCGCGGAGGATCACCGAGGCTATGAGGAAGGAAACGGTGGTGGCCAGAATGACGGACAGGATCACGCCAAGGTAGCTGTCGCGGGCCGTCTGTGCCAGCACCGCGATGATGGAGCCTGGCGCGGCCGGAGCAACGAGGCCGGAGTTGGTGATGGCCAGGGTTGCGATGCCCGTCATGCCGCCGCCGATCGCAGCGAGGATGAGGATGGGCTTCATCAGGACGTACGGGAAGTAGATCTCGTGGATGCCGCCGAGGAAGTGGATGATCGCAGCACCGGGGGCGGACGCGCGTGCAGCGCCGCGGCCGAAGAACATGTACGCCAGCAGGATGCCCATGCCCGGGCCGGGGTTGGCTTCGAGCAGGAACAGGATGGACTTGCCCTGGTCCAGGGACTGCTGGATACCCAACGGGGTCAGCACGCCGTGGTTGATGGCGTTGTTGAGGAAGAGGACCTTGGCAGGCTCGATGAAGATGCTGGTCAGCGGCAGCAGGCCGTTGTTGACCAGGAAACCGACCACTGCGCCCGCACCATCGGTGAAGCGCTGGACAACCCAGGACAGACCGTAGAAGCCACCCAAAGCCAGCAGTGCACCCCAGATGCCGGCGGAGAAGTTGTTGACCAACATCTCAAAGCCGGGGCGGATCTTGCCGTCCCAGATGGAGTCGATCTTCTTCATGGTCCAGCCGCCCAAGGGGCCCATGATCATGGCACCGATGAACATCGGAGAGTCCGTACCCGCGATGACCCCCATGGTTGCGATGGCTCCCACGACGCCGCCACGCACGTCGTAGACCATCCTGCCGCCGGTGTAGGCAATCAGGATGGGAAGCAGGTACGTCACCATGGGCCCCACGATGCCCCCGTTGGGATCACCGTCAGCGTTGGTGCCGAAGCCACCGAGGGCGGGCACGGGAATCCAGCCCTTTTCAATGAAGAGGGCAGTGATGAGGCCCCAGGCGATGAAGGCGCCGATATTGGGCATGATCATGCCGGACAGGAATGTTCCGAACTTCTGGACACCAACGCGCGCGCTGGTGCGGGGCTTCGCAACTGTCTCTGTTGCCATGTGAATTCCTAACGTGTGTCCCGCGGCGGCGCGGGGTCAGTCGATATAGATCGAGAGAGTGCAGCCTTAGGAGCTGCTGGAAATACGGTGAAGCCATTCAAGGAAGAGCTTCAGTTCAGAGCTGGAGAGTTGGTCCGAATGCGAGGCCTGCAGTGCCGCATTCAGGGCGATTGCCGCAACAACTACCGAGGACTTGCCGGAGTCCTCCGCTGCGGCGCCACGGGCGGTGTCCGTGGAGACGGCAAAGATCATGGAATCCCGGGTCATCGTTGAGAGCTCGAGGTTCCGTTCCTCTACCGGTTCTGCGATCAGCATGAGCGTGACGCCCACGTTGGCCGCCAGGATGCTGCGCGCCGCCTCGCGGGGCGGCACGTTGATTTGACCGGAGATGGCGGCCTTGTTCAGCATTTCTTCCAGAAGTGCTTCAGCATCGGCCACGATTGCCGGGCGGCTTTCCGGGCGAATGTTGCCGAACATGACCAGATAAAGATGGGGTTGGGTCAGGCCGAACTGGACGTGGTTGTCCCACATCCGCCGGACGTCTTCCAAGGGCTCCCCGGACGGTGCAAAATCCCGCTCCCCCGCCACGTACTCTTCAAATCCGGCTGATACGACGGCGTCGAACAGGCCTTCTTTGTCGCCAAAGTGGTGGTAGAGCGTTGGCGCCGTGACCCCGGCAAGCTTGGTGATCTGGCGCGTAGAGACCGCTGACCCCTCCGAATTCGCCAGCAATTCGGCAGCTGCGCGAAGCAACCGAATTTTGGGCGGAAGCTGGTCATCGAAACTCATAACCGCTACCCTAGCACCTATAGCGTTGCTATATGAAGTGGCTCACAACAGAAATTTGTAGGCTAGTTCCAGAGGCTCCCGGTGCCGTCGCCGTCGGGCTTGAACCAACAAGCAGGAACAGAGGATTCAGTGCAGAATTTCCAAGGAGTAGGGGTTAGCCCTGGCCGCATCATCGGTTCCGTCCGCCAGATGCCCAAGCCGGTGAGCGAACCTCCGTCGGGAGAGCGTTTGGCCGCGGACGTAGCCCCCGAGGACGCCATTGCAGGCTTGAAGGCTGCCGCCCAGTCCGTTCACGATGAACTCAAGGGCCGCGCGGACACAGCCTCAGGCGACGGCAAAGCAGTCCTCGAGGCCACCGCTTTGATGGCCAAGGACACCATGCTCCTGAAGTCGGCAGCGAAGCTGATCAACGCCGGATCTTCGGCGGAGCGCGCTATCTGGGAAGCCGGCGCGTCCGTCTCCGAAATGCTGCACAATCTCGGAGGCTACATGGCCGAGCGCGCCACCGACGTCCTGGATGTGCGCGCCCGCATTGTGGCCGAGCTCCGTGGCGTCCCCGCGCCGGGAATCCCTTCCTCGGAAACGCCCTTCATCCTGGTGGCCGAAGACCTCGCCCCCGCCGATACCGCCACGCTGAATCCCGCGGTGGTTTTGGCCTTGGTGACCTCAGGCGGCGGCCCGCAGTCCCACACGGCGATCATTGCGCGCTCCCTCGGATTGCCTGCTGTCGTGGCTGCACACGGTGTTGACGACATTGCTGACGGCTCGGAAATCTACGTCGATGGCGCTGCCGGCTTCGTCGCGGTTTCCCCCACCGATGAACAGCGTTCCGCCGCCACGGCCTGGGCCGAAACCTCCGCAACACTTGCCTCGTTCGACGGAAACGGCACGACGGCGGACGGTCACCTGGTGCCGCTGCTCGCCAACGTCGGCGGAGCCAAGGACGCTGTGGCAGCTGCCGGTTTGGGCGCCCAGGGTGTTGGACTGTTCCGGACCGAGTTCTGCTTCCTGGAACGCGACACCGAGCCCTCCGTGGACGAGCAAGCAGCAGCGTACAAAGCCGTGTTTGACGCGTTCCCGGGCAAGAAAGTGGTCCTCCGCACCCTGGATGCCGGCGCCGACAAGCCCCTGCCCTTCCTCACGGATGCCACCGAACCCAACCCTGCACTGGGTGTCCGCGGCTACCGCACCGACTTCACCACCCCGGGTGTTTTGGAGCGCCAGCTGGAGGCCATCGCCCGGGCAGCTTCAGAGTCCGAGGCCGACGTGTGGGTCATGGCACCCATGATCTCCACCGCCGCCGAAGCCGGCCGCTTCGCCTCCCTCTGCGCCGCCGCCGGAATCCAGACACCGGGCGTGATGGTGGAAGTTCCCTCCGCCGCACTGACCGCTGCCACCGTCCTGCGGGAAGTCGGATTCGCCTCCCTTGGCACCAACGACCTCACCCAGTACGCCATGGCCGCCGACCGCCAACTCGGACCCCTCGCCGAACTCAACACCCCATGGCAGCCCGCCGTTCTCCGCCTCGTGCAGCTCACCGTGGAAGGCGCGGCCCAGGAAGGCTCCGGCCGGGAGGGCAACGCGAAGCCCGTTGGCGTCTGTGGTGAGGCAGCCGCGGACCCGGCCCTCGCCGTCGTACTGACCGGGTTGGGCGTCACCACACTGTCCATGACCGCGCGCTCCTTGGCCGCGGTCGGTACTGTGCTGAAAACCGTCACCCTGGAGCAGGCGCAGGAACTCGCGCGCCTGGCCCTTTCCGCACCGAGTGCCATCGAAGCCCGCGACTGGGTACGTGCCAAGCTGCCCGTGCTCGAGGAACTCGGCCTCTAACTTCCTTAGCTCTACACCTTTAGGAGAAACCCATGCCCGAACGCACAGCCACCATCGCCAGCCGCTCCGGCCTGCATGCCCGCCCCGCCGCCTTGTTTGCCGAAGCCGCGGGCGAGCAGCCGGTTGAGGTCACCATCGCCATGCAGGGTGACCCTGCCGATGACGCGCTCGACGCCGCCAGCATCCTTTCGCTCATGACGCTCGGTGCCGCCAAGGGCGACGTCGTGGTGCTGCGGGCCGAGGGGGACGGTGCCGACGCCGCGCTGGACGCACTGGTGAAGCTGCTGGAGACGGACCTGGACGCGGAGTAGTCTCTCGCTGGGCTGTCCCTGGCTTGTTTCTGCGGCTGGGCTAGGCTTCTGCCATGGCATTGATAGCTCCCCGCGTCACGGCAGGCCTCCCCGCCGATGACGCCCGGAACCTGGCGCGTTCCCTCGAGGACAGCAACGACATCACCGTGTTCGTCGACGGCACCGTCCACCGCCTGCCGGCCGAGGCGAGGGACGCCGTCGTCGATCTCCTCGCGCGGCTGGGCCGGGGCGAAACGGTGACGGTCAGCAGCGTGGAGGAAATGCTCACCACGTCGCAGGCCGCGGAGCTTGCGGGCATTTCCCACACCTATCTGCGCAACATGACCGATCGTGGCGAAATCCCCGTGGAGTACCGCGGAACGCATCGCCGGATCCGGCAAGCCGCCATCATGGCGTGGCTGGAATCCCAGAAGAAGAAACAGGCTGCCGCGGCGGAGGACCAAGCCGGCGAAAGTGACGCCGACGCCGACTCATAGGGTCGGAGTGATAAGGATCAAGCAACGATCCCATCCAACAGGCCAGCACCCCTTAAAGCCGGGGTTACGCTTGATCGGTGGGCAATTTCAAAGGGTGGCATATCGTGGCCGGGTTGGCCGCCATGGCCCTTGCCGCACCCTTGGGCTCTGCCATGGGATTGAACTTTGTGGCAACCTTCATGTTCGCGTGCACAGTGTTCGTGGCGGTTGCCATGTGGACGGAAGCAAAAATCGCACGACGCCGGGACGCGGCTGAGGCAGCCGCCGCGCCTGAGCCTTCACGTCCCGCAGGCGACCCCACCGAATCGGATGACGCGACCAGGGACTAGGCCCCGCCTTCAGGAGTACACGGCACGTACTCGGATTGGCCGTGGAACCGCCGGGCATTAACGCGCCCGAGGCCTCGGAATGGGGTTCAATAGCGGTATGGCTTCGACTTCCCACTCCATTGTCTGGCCCGTGGTGCATGAGGAACGCCGTGCCCTGATTCAGGATCTGGAACCACTCCATCCGGCCCAATGGACAACGCCGTCGCTGTGCCCTGCCTGGGACGTCCACGACGTCCTGGCCCACGTGATCGATAGCGCCAAAACCACGCGCCTTAACTTCGTCCGCCGGATGATTGCCTCCCGGATGGATTTTGACCGTGACAACGCCGTGGGTGTTGAGCGCGAAAAGACAATCGACCCGGGGAGCACCCTGAATCAGTTGAAAGCCGTATTCTCCCGGACATCCGGTCCGCCGGCCGGACTGGCGAGCCGGCTGGTTGAGGCGTTTGTCCACGGCGAGGACATCCGCCGCCCGTTGGGGATCCGCCGTCATTACCCCGCCGTCCACGTGGCTACCGCCCTGGACTACCAACTTCGGACCACCACCAGGATGGGCGGCGGCAAGGAGATCGCCGCCGGCTGGCGCCTGGTTGCAACTGACACCCACTTCGAGCACGGCGACGGTCCCGCCGTTGAGGGTCCCGCCATCGCGCTGCTGCTGGCGGTGTCCGGCCGGCCGGTAGCGGAGAAGGAATTGAGCGGTCCCGGCGCCACGGTCTTCCGGCAGAGGCTGTCCTGATGGCGCCGCGCGGGAAGTCGGCAGCGCTGCAGTCTGCCGACGTCGAAGTTCTGGGCCTGAAAGGACGGATCGTCTGGGCGGAGGGCACGCCTCCGCCTGGCTCAGGGGAACAAACGGGCGCGGAGCCCACGTACATCCTGGTTCACGGCATCGGGGTTTCGCACCGGTACTTGGCGCGGCTGCATGCCGTGCTCGCTGCGAGCGCACCCACGTATTCCCTGGATCTCCCAGGTTTTGCCGGGACTACGAAACCCGGGCGCCAACTTTCTGTAGAGGACTACGGCGCGTTTATTGCGGAAGCCCTGACCTCCCACGGGATCGATTCCTACGTCCTGGTGGGTCATTCCATGGGTGCGCAGTTCGTTATCGAAGCAGCTTTGCAGGCGCCGGAACGGGCCCGGCAGGTGGTTCTGATGGGGCCCGTCGTGGATTCACGGCACAAGAACGTGGGGCGCCAATCGCTCGCCCTGACGCTTGACGGACTGCTCCGCGAAAGTGCCGGGTCCAACTGGATCGTCATGTCGGATTACTTCCGTTGCGGTCCGCGCTGGTACCTGACGGAGCTGCCAGTGATGATGGGGTATCCCACCGAGAAGCGGCTTGCCGGCATCAAGGTTCCGGTGCTGGTCCTCCGGGGAAGCCGCGACAATGTAGCGGGTCCCGAGTGGTCGCTCCGGTTGTCGCGGGCAGTTGCACAGGGCCGCTTGGTGGAAATTCCCGGCGTCGGACATGTAGCGCAACACATGCGCCCCCAGGCTGTAGCGGATGCCATCCGGAGCTTCGTCACCGCGACAACGCAGCGCCTTTGAGGAGGCAGGCACGACGTCGGCGTGCGGGTTGGGTGCCACTTGTTGCGTCCGCGCGTCCGGGCTAGGCTGGCGGAGCAAGCACAATAGTAAGTTTGCTTATGAAAGGGCTGATCGTGACCACTCAAGACCCGCAGGACGAACAGGGCTTCGGCGTGACCGGCGCTACCGGACCATACGGCGCCGCAGCCACCCCCGCCGACGACAAAGGCAACGTCAACGCAGATCCTGAATTGCGTCAGGACGAAGACGACGATCCCGCCTCCTCCGCCAACCCGGATCCCCTGGACGGAAATGTCACAGGACTTGAACCCGGCGGCGGAGTGCCCCCTGGGGAGACCCCGCCGGCCGAGGGCAGCATGAGCAGCGACCAGGGACACGAGGAGTAGGACTCCGCCCTACGGCAGCCTCAGGATCTCCCCGAGGTCATAGTCGGCCGGTTCCTCCAACTGCGAGTACGTGCAGCTCTCCGGCGTCCGGTCCGGGCGCCACCGCCGGAACTGCGTGGTGTGGCGGAACCGGTCGCCTTCCATGTAGTCGTAGGCGACTTCGATCACCAACTCCGGGCGCAGCGGAACAAAGGAGAAATCCTTGCCGCCGCTCCACCGGCTTTGGGCGCCGGGCATTCTGGAACCCGCCACCCCTTCGCCCTGGCTGGCCCACTCGCCCCACGGGTGCTCGCTGAGGTCAACCTGGTAGGGCTCGAGCTCGGCCACCAGGGCTTCCCTCCGGGCCATGGGGAAGGAAGCAACAACCCCTACGTGCTGGAGTTTTCCGGCGTCGTTATAAAGACCCAACAGCATGGACCCCACAACTGTCGCGGTCTTGTGCCAGCGGAAGCCAGCCACCACGCAGTCTGCGGTGCGCTCGTGCTTGGTCTTGAACATCAGCCGCTTGTTGGGTTGATAGGTTCCGTCCAACGGTTTGGACAGCACACCGTCCAGGCCCGCACCCTCCAACTGCACGAACCATTCCTGGGCGCGCTCAAGGTCAGTCACCGCCGGGGTTACGTAGACGGGGGGCTCAGCCTTGGCGAGCGCACGTTCCAGGAGGGCGCGGCGCTCGGAGAACGGGCGGCCCATCAGGTCCTCGTCACCAAGGGCAAGGATGTCGAACGCGATCATGGACGCCGGGGTCTTCTCCGCGAGCATCTTGACCCGGCTGTCCGCCGGGTGGATCCGCTGCTGCAGCACCTCAAACTCCAGGCGGTTACCCTCGATCAGGACAATCTCGCCGTCGATCACGCATTTTTCCGGGAGGTTCTTCCGCAGGGCTTCCACCAACTCGGGAAAGTAGCGGGTCATGGGCTTCTCGTTGCGGCTGCCCAGGATGACCTCGTCCCCGTCCTTGAAGACGATGGTCCTGAAGCCGTCCCACTTGGGCTCATAGTGCCCAACATCGGGGATGGCCGGGACGGATTTGGCGAGCATGGGCGAGACGGGCGGCATCACAGGCAGGTCCATAGTCAATGTCTACCTGCCGGTGCACGCCGAAGCTAGTCTTAGGCGAGGGATATCTTGGCCGTGTTGGCCGCAGTACTCGGAGCTCCAGGCGCCAGAGCCGGCCCCGAAGCCTAAGCGATGAGACTCCCTCAAGCGGGGAGGCCGACCGCCCGTTACATTAATGTGACTTTACTTTCCGGCTCATGTACCGTCGTAGGGCGACCCGTATCTCCGCTGGGCCGCTACCGGATTGACGCCGAGCTCTGCCGCAATCCTGTATCCGCCAGACCCGCGGCAGAGGCGGGGGACCCAAAAGTTCCCGGGCTTGTTTCCAAGTCCTTGGGGTGAAGCCGCCACGGCGGCCGGACGGCCTCGTCCGAACCCGACAGCTAACCTCGAAGGCGTTGAGAGGCAACCACCATGTCCCCAACCATGGATCAGCCGCGCCGCACCCAGACTGAACGCGAGCGCACCAAGCCAACCGGACGCCGTCGGGCCCAACCCAGCGGATCCCCCATTGCCGCCCCGGCAGACCCTGCCCGCGCGCCTGAAACAAGCACGACGCCGGCCCCGGCCACTGCGGCCATCCCCACTGTTGCGGCACCCACCACGCGGGCGGCCGTTCGCGCGGCCGAGCGGGAGCGTGCGGCACGAGCCGTGATCGAGCCCGCCACGGTCGACGCAGAAGCACATGACCCGGCAACCGATGAGCCGGCAACCGCCGCCATTCCGAGGGTAGAGGCTGCGCAGGCTGCAGCTCCTGCGTCCACCACACCCGGTCCGCCGACCGCCGCCATTCCGATCGTGCCCCCGGCGGCTCAGGCGCCTGTCTCCCCCGAACCGGCCACCGCCGCCATTCCGGTGGTGGCCGAGCCTGCCCGCGCTGAGTCCCCCCGAGGCAAGTCCGCGGCGCAGGTTGCCGCAGCCGCAACGGCATCCGCATCATTGGCCAGTCGCAAGGACGCCCGGACCCGGACCGTCCCACCGACCACCGCCAAGTCAGGCTTTGGAGGATCGTCGTTCGCCCGGGAACCCCACACCGTCCTGCGGAAGGCTGCGTCCGTCAAGCACATGAGCCAACGCATGGCAGTGGTGGCAGGCGCGCTCGGCCTCGTCCTGACGGCCGGAACCCTGGGGCAGGCCCTCGAGTTGCCGTTCTTCGGCCAGGAAACCCCCGCGCATGAGGCCAGCGGAAGCAACGCCGGGCGGAACTCAGGCGCCGCATCACCCGCGCCGTCCGCCTCCTACTCGACAGCCTCGTCGCCGTCCGCGTCCTCCGCTGCGACGTCGGAAGCCGGCCAACCGGCCACGGTTCCGGAAGCACCCGCAGCAGTATCGCCGTCGTCGGTCCCCACCCCTAGGATTTCGTTGGCAGACCCCGTGTGGGTCCCATCCGCGGTGCCGGCAACCATCGCTGCGGCGCCGGGGACCACCAGCCCGGTCCCCGCCCAGCCGGTGCCCGCGCCGAGTGAGGTGCCGTCGGACACCATCACCACTCCGCCGGCCCCAACCCCAACAACGACGCCCACACCGACGCCGACGGCCACCCCCACCCCGGCTCCCACTCCCACGCCTACGCAGACGCCAACGCAGACTGCCAAGCCGCGACCCACGGGCAAGCCCGCAGCGTCCACGACGCCGCAGCCCAACCAATCGGCGCTTGACGAGATTCTCGACGCCGCAAAGGACGCCCTCAAATGAGCACCCGATTGCCGCGTATCACCACGCATGCGGGCTGGCACGGCCGGTACTGCAGCAGCAGCCGAACGGCCATGTTCCGCCGCCGGTTGGGCCGGTGGAGCTGCCAGCGCTTGAAGCGGTCCTAGGGCACCACGCTAACTAGCGCAACACATTAAAAGGAGGCAGGCACCGTGGGTGCCTGCCTCCTTTTGCACACAAGTTCAGATCCGCGGCCGGCCGGCCCAGCGCCGCGCCTTCAGGGCAGCATGCAGTTCAAGCCGGATCGCGCCACTCAACGGATCAGCACCGATGAGTTGGCGGATCCGGCCGAGGCGGTTGTAGATGCTGCTCCTGTGGAGATGAAGTTTGGCGGCGACGTCCTGAACTGAGCCGTCATTGTCGTAAAGGAGCTCCAGGACGGGCAGGAGTTCGCCGTTCTTGTCCTGGTCCTCCAAGGTACGGAAGTGGACGGAACCGGTGTCATCCCAGCCGCCGGGTGCCAGTAAGCGGTCGAAGAGCTGGTAGACCCCCACGGACCTGCTGTCCACGAGTTCTCCGAGGGGCTGGTCGACGGCCGCAGCTTGCGCCGCAACCTTGGATTGCCGGTACGCGCCTGCAAGCTGCCGGATCACCTGGAATGGTTCGCTGATCCCCAGGATCACCCGGTCCACCTTGCGCCCCGCGCGTTTGGCGAGTTCCAGCTGATAGTGGACCAGCACCTGGGCGTGGTCCGCCCGGCCACCCGATTCGCGGAACAGGACCACCGAATGCGTCTCCGTTCCTGCGCTGAAGAGGGCAGCATTGACGCCGATCGTGGACTGCAGCGCTGCGGAACGGTGCGTCAGGGTCGCCGCAATGGGATCGACGTCGGACCTGGCACCTTCAGGGTCCAGGATGGTCACCAGTTGCCACGGACCGCGCCCCTGGATTTCCTTCCACCCGGCGACCGCTGCCACAGCGTTCGATTCGCCTCCGCAGGCTGAGAGGAACTCCTGCTCCCGCCGCCGCCGGAACTCCGACTCCGCGGTGTTGGAATCAAGGAGCAACCCGGCCAACAGGTCCAGCTCGTCACGGACGCCGGGCAGCTCGGCGAGTATCGCCGTCGCGCTTTGTTCTTCAAGGTCCAGCTGCACCCATAAGTAGCCCACGCGGAAACCACGCACCAGCAGCGGCACGCACACGCGGCCCAGCATGCCAAGGTCCTCATTGGCGGGAACGACGACGGGTCGCACCGCCGTGGCGATGCCGTGGGACAGCTGCCACACACTGACGTCGCTGGGCACGCGCTTGCTGAGGAGGAAGTTCACGCGCACGCGGTCGGCGTGGGATTGGTTGGAGCTGTAGGCGAGGAGGACACCGTCGAGGTCTTCCAGTGACAGGCCGCGGCCAAGCTTCAGTGCGACGCGTTCCACGATCTGTTCGACGTCCTGCTGCATCAGGAAAGCGTACCAACAGCAGGCGACACCTGACGTTCCATGGCTCGACAAATGTCGAGCAGCACTACGCGGAATCCCTGATTTTCCGGGGTTCTCCCTGCGGTGGGATCCGCAACCTATGTCGCCTGCCTCACAGCCGGATTTATTCTGGAATCACAGCCCGCAACACATTTTCGGCCGAAGAGGCCGCTAACGATGGAGCCCACAGATGATCATCGGCGTCCCCAAAGAAATCAAGAACAACGAATTCCGCGTAGCCATCACGGCCGCCGGTGTCCACGAGTTCCGCACCCACGGACACACCGTTCTGGTTGAGCGCGGCGCAGGCCTCGGCTCGGGCATCACCGACGAGGAATACTCGATCGCGGGCGCCGAAATCGTCAACGAAGCTGACGACGTGTGGGGCCGCGCGGACATGGTCATGAAGGTCAAGGAACCCATCGCGGCCGAGTACCACCGCTTCCGCAAGGGCCTGATCCTCTTCACCTACCTGCACCTCGCCGCAGAACCCGAGCTCACCGCCGAGCTCATCAACTCCGGCGTCACGGCCATCGCCTACGAAACCGTGCAGGAA
The DNA here is from genome assembly GCF_050435325.1 of Paenarthrobacter sp. TE4293. Taxonomy (NCBI): domain Bacteria; kingdom Bacillati; phylum Actinomycetota; class Actinomycetes; order Micrococcales; family Micrococcaceae; genus Paenarthrobacter; species Paenarthrobacter sp. TE4293. Next base: position 127,010 of record NZ_JBNJRY010000008.1, on the reverse strand, counting down.
GGCCGCACGCTTCCGCTGCTCGCCCCGATGTCCGAGGTCGCGGGCCGCCTGTCGGTCGTGGTCGGCGCATCCTCGCTGATGGCCCCGGCCGGCGGCAAGGGCGTCCTCCTGGGCGGCGTACCGGGCGTGCGCCCGGCCAAGGTTGTTGTGCTCGGCGCAGGCGTTGCCGGAACCAACGCCGCCGCCATGGCGCTGGGCCTCGGTGCTGATGTCACCATCATGGACATCAACATCAACCGGTTGCGCGAACTCGATGCCCTTTACCAGGGCCGCCTGAAGACCGTTGCCTCCAACGCCTACGAGATCGAGAAGTCAGTTATCGACGCAGATCTCGTGATCGGCTCCGTCCTGATCCCGGGTGCCAAGGCTCCCAAGCTGGTCACCAACGAACTCGTCTCCCGCATGAAGCCGGGATCGGTCCTGGTGGACATCGCCGTGGACCAGGGCGGCTGCTTCGAGGACACGCACCCCACCACCCACCAGGAACCGACGTACAAGGTCCACAACTCGATCTTCTACTGCGTTGCCAACATGCCTGGCGCCGTTCCGAACACCTCCACGTACGCACTGACCAACGTCACCCTGCGCTACGCCGTGGCACTGGCCAACCTGGGCGTCAAGGCCGCTTTCGATCGCGACCCCGCCCTGGCTGCCGGCCTCAACATCGCCGCCGGCCACGTGGCACACCACTCCGTTTCCGAGGCTCACAACCTGCCCCTCGTGAACGACTGGCACAGCCTGGTTTCCGCCTAGGAAACAACGCCCGACGGCGGGGTGCAGCTTCCACGCGAAGCTGCACCCCGCCGTCGGGGTTTAACCCGCGCCGAAGTGACACTTAATGCCAGTGTTTCCGTCAAACATTGGCATTAACTGTCACTTCGCGGGGATGCCGGGGACCGGGACGTTTGGGACGGGGAGGTCGCTCGGGCGGAGCTTTGTCGGGTCTGCCTTCGAGGGGTCGATCCCGGGCGGTGCCACGGGAATCACGGGCGGCGTGGGAATCGAACCGTTGCCGGGTTCGGGGCGTGACGGGGTTTTCGGTGCCTGGGACGGTGCGACGCCGCCGGGCTCCGGCCGCGGCCCAGGTGCTGGGCTGCCTGTGTGATTCGGGGCAGCAGGCACGGGCTCGTTCTGACGAGGGGCCGCGGGCATGTCCCCGCCAGTCGGCGCGGGAGCTGGGCCAGCGGGCCCGTCCGGCTGCGGGACGTTTCCGGAACCGGGCGTAAGCTGCGAGACAACTGAGCCGATGGCTGCACCCAGGTGCTGGAAAGCCCCGGGAATGCCGCCCTCAGAGGCGGCCGCAGCAGTAGCGCCCCCGGCCAGTGACACCACCACTGCGAGGCCGGCAATGGCCGTGCGGCGCTTTGTCCGCCGCCGGACGGCCAGTTCGTCGGCAGGGCGGTCACCCCCAGGGACGTGGTCATCAGCGGGAACCCGGGATGCCGGGCCAACCGTGGTGAGTACCGCCGTCGGAGCGCCGGACGACGCAGCCGGGCCGTCCGCCGTCGTGATCTGCTGGGTGACTGCGGCCGGGCCGCTGACCATGAGCGCACGGACTGCGTCGGACGGCAAGGGTGTGGTGCCGGCCAGTGCGCGGAGTTCGAGCAGCTCCGTGCGGAGATCGTCGTCGCCGTCCAGTCCGGAGTCTGCCAGCAGGCGGTCGACTGCTTGCTCGTGGTGGCGTCCGCGGGGCGGAAAGTGTTCGCTCATGATGTGCCGTTCGTTCGTTGTGCACGTTTCTTCAGTGCGCCCAAGGCCCTGCGCTGCAGCTGCTTCACGGCGCCTTGCGATTTACCCATGATGGCCGCGGTTTCTTCCAGTGAAAGGTCGGCGACGACGCGTAAGGCCAGGACCTCCCGGTAGTCGTCGGCGAGGTCGTCCAAAAGTCCCGTGACGCCCAAACCGGAAGCGCGGCCGAAAGCCTGGTCCTCCGCCGACGGCGCCCGGCGCGGGTCCAGGTCCACGTCGAAAGCGGCTGTGTCCGGGGTCCGCTCCCGTTTGCGGTAGTGATCCACCATCCGGGCGTGGGCGATGGTGAACAGCAACGTTTTGGCGCCGTGCAATCCGCCTCGAAGGGTGTCCAGTTTGGGATACAACGCCAGGAAAACGTCCTGGGTGACGGCTTCCGGATCGTCCACACCGCGGGCCCGGAGGTAGCCGAAGACCGGCCCGGCGAAGCTGTTGTAGGCAGCCGTGAAGAGCAGCGCGGGATCGTCGGAATCCGCCTGCACATATTCGTCAGCTAAAGGGTCAAGCACCCGTGGATGCCTCCATCCAGAGCAGAGCAGTACCGTCCCTACGGGGTTGTGGAACGCTGCTGCTGCCGTCCATTACGTGGCGGGGCTCCCTGCCATCTGCCAAGGAGCCCCGCCGTTAAACCGTAGCCGCTGCTGGTTTAGCGGACAGAATCGAGGGCTGCGCCGGGTGCCGAAGGAACCTCCGTGGGAACCTGCGACGGGAGGGCCGGGGCTGCAGGCGTCGCGGGGACTGCCGGCGCCGCCGGGACTGCGGGCGTAGCCGGGACTGCCGGCGCCGCCGGGACTGCGGGCGTAGCCGGGACTGCGGGCGTGGCCGGGCGCTCGGACGTTACGGAAGCACCGGCGTCGATATCTGCCTTCGCCGAACCGTCCGCCGTCAGTCCGGCAGCCTTGCCGGCGGCAACCACAGCGTCGCAGTGCGCCTCCACCTTGGCTTCGCCACCGGCCTCGACAACCAGGGATTCAAAGCCCGGGACCTTGGTGCCAGACGACAGTCCACCCTTCAGGAAGGCGGTGCAGAGGCCGAAAGCCTCGGGAGACGTCGCGTCCACCGCGGACTTGGCGTCAGACACAGCCGCGGAAGCCTTGGCCTGGCCTGCTCCGGCGGCTTCGGCGGCCTTTGCCTTCGCGGCCCCAAGGGCGGCAGTCGCCTGGCTCTTGGCATCAGCCGCTTTCGCCCCGGCTGCTTCGCCGGCCTGTTCGGCCACGGGAGCGGGAGCACCAACGAGCTGATGGGCGCTTTGCTGGATTTCGGTGGGCAGTGCGCCATTGAAGGCAGCGATGCCGGTTCCGCCGGCCGCTACGGCTCCGGCGGCCAGGACGCCTGTGGCGACTTTGCTGGTGGCAAGGACAGTGAACAAGGACATGAAACCCTCCGACAAACTATTTTGGGATTGCCCCGGCAGCTGTTGGGCCGCTGCCGGATGATCAGAGTGCGGACGTGGCCCGCACACCCCCTACATCGTTCGCGGCCGCGGCGAGGTTACGCAGGTGGTCGAATTTTTCCGAAAGGACTTATCCACCCCGATAGTTCTCCCCATGGCAGCGCTCCTCCGGGGCAACTATGCTCGGGAGACACCTGGTGCCACGACTGGTCCCCAGGTGTACGTCGCTACGTTCAGGGGATGCGTGATGGGACTGGGTACTTAATGGGACAGGGATTGGTAGGCGCCGACGTCGGAGATCTCCGGCGGCTTTCGGCAGTGATGGACTCCGAAGCGGAGAAGATCACCACACTTCAACAGCAACTCAATGTGCTGATTCAGAATGGCAACTACTGGCGGGGAAACGACGCCGACCAGTTTCGAAGCACTTGGCACAGCCATCTTTATGGACGGCTTGGCGCAGCGGCGGTTTGCCTCAGGGACAACGCGCGGGCCCTTAAGCGCAATGCGGACCAGCAGGAACAGGCTTCCCTGGGCGGTCCGGGACGTGGTCTTGGTGACGGAAAGGGCAGGAGCCCCTCAGGGCCGTTGGAGTTCACGTTTGATCCCACCACCTACGGTCCTGTCACCGTCGAAGGGAGCGGCTCGTTTGACAGTGATGCAACGGGTGAAACGCACGGCTCGATGGGACCGGACGGGATCGCCGTAGGGGGCTCCGGCGAAGCTTCGTCCGGAGGCGGAATGACATGGAAAGCAGAGACGGAGTACGGGCCCGTCAAGACAACTATCACCAACGAGACGTTCGTCGGAGCCCGCGCCAATGGCGAGTTCGAAGCCAGCGTGCCCTTCGGACTGGGACTTCCCAACGCCCACGCCAACGGTGAAGCGTTCGCCGGCGCGGAGAATGTGACCACCACACGATCCGACTTCTTTGACGGCTGGGTCAGCAACACCTCCACCACGCGTTTCATGACCGGAGTTGAGGCTAGCGCACACGCTGAAGCGAGCAGCCCCTTCCTCTTTTCGGCCGGTGGTGAGGGCTTTGCCGGTCAGAAGGTCACTGTGGATGACAAGACCGAGTTCGCTGGCGGGTTGTTCGCTTTGGGCCAGGGTGGAGAATTGCGCGCCGGAGCCTGGGCCAGCGCCGGTGAAGGCGAGGTCAGCGTCAAGGGCCGCGATGTCACAGGCACCGCCTTCAGCGCAGGAGCGGGAGCGGAGCTGACAGGGAGCCGGTATGTCGAAGTCCTTGGCCAGACAGTCACACTGAACGCAACAGTGGCCGCCGGTGCGGGTGAAGGACACTTCTTTACGGCTTCGATGGACGAAGACGGACTCACCCTGGGCGCAGGCGCCAAGCTCACCGCGGAACTGGGACTGGGCGCAGGCGGACAAATCACCCTCAGCCCGAAGGGGTTCGTGGATTCGGTCACCGGATTCGTCGACTTCCTCAACAACTAACGTCCGCCACCACCCTCCACCGCCGGAAAGGCTCCCATGTCGCAGCAGGTATTCCCGTCCACGGCTTTCCCCGCCTACCCCGCCATCAAACTCAATCCGCCGGCCGGCTGGACACCACAGGTGGTCCCGGATGCTGTGGGAGCACTGATGGCCCCGGCCGCGGAAGGCCGTTACACAGCAAATGTGGTGATCTCCGTGTCCCGCCGTTTGCCTGGCTACCAGCTGCGGGACATCGCCGCATCCGTGGACTCATTCCTGGACTCCCTGCCGGACGCCGTCCTGCTGGGCACAGAACCCGTGGTCATCAACGGCCGCGAATGGCATGTGCGAGAAGCCCGCTACACTCACCCGCAGGCAGGTTCCCTGGCACAATTCACGGCTGTCACCGTGGTCCAGCAGGACGCCGCCTCGGACGTGGTCCAGCTGACAGGAAGTTGCCAGCCGCTTGAGGGAAGCGACGACCTCAAAGCCATCTACTCGGTGGTCGCGAGTGCCGACGTTACCCCCGGGACCGCGCCTGCTCAATCAGCATAAGGACCGCCACCGAGTCCGCCGGATCCACCGGCAACGGAAGCGCGGAGCCGGTGCCGCCGTCGTCGATCTTTTCCGCGAGGAGGCGGTAGAACTCCTGGTAGGCGCCGCGTTCCGTGGGGATGGTGGTGCGCTGCCCGTTCAGCTCCAGCGTGCCATGGTTCCCGGCAGGCTCGACGCCGTACTCGGCGTCCGTGGGCAGCCCGCCACCTGACAGGTGGGGTTCCTGCGGGTCGGCACCGAACTTCACGAAACCACCCTCCGTTCCAAGGATGCGGAAGCGCGGGCCGGGAAGGTGGCTGTTGAGGTTGATGGTCACGTGGCTGACCACACCGGAGTGGTGCCTGAGTGCCAGGAAGACATCATCATCGGCTGATTCCTGGGGACGGCGGGCCTGGATTTCCGCGTAGGTGACGGTGGCTGGGCCGAAGAACTGCAGGCACAGGTCCAGGACATGGGTGCCGAGGTCAAAGAGGACACCGCCGCCGTCGTCCGCCGTGGCACTGGCCTTCCACGCCTTGGCGATCTCCGGCGCCCAGCGCTCCATGCCCACCTCAAACCTGGTCACCGTACCCAGCGTCCCGGCGTCGAGCATCTTCCGCACGGTCAGTGAGTCGGCATCCCAACGCCGGTTTTGGTACACGGTGAGGACGCGGCCCAGCTGTGCCGCGAGACGGATCAGTTCCTCGCCTTGGGCGCTGTGAACCACGAACGGTTTATCAACGACGACGTCGAGCCCGGCTTCCAGCGCCGCTTTGGTCAGCGGGTAATGGGTTGCGGGCGGTGTGCCGAGGACGATGAGATCCAATTCGCCAGCGAGGGCAAGGATGTCCTCGGGGGTGTTGACGATCTTTGCCTGCGGGTATCGCTCTTTGGCCTTGGCTTGGCGTGCTGCGTCTGAGGTTGCGATGACAGCGAGTTCAAAGGCTGGGTTGGAGGCGATGAAAGGCGCGTGGAACACGCTGCCCGAAAGCCCAAAACCTGCGACTGCGGTACGGATCGGCTGGGAAGTCATGAACCTAGGCTACCGACGGCGAAGGCCGGGAGCCTCCCGAACCGATCAACAGGTTCAGAGAGATTCCCGGCCTTCAGGAACTGACAGCGGGGAGGCTACTTCTTGGCGCCCTTTTCCCAGCCGAGGGTGGTCCAATCCGGAACGTTGGACAGGCTCTGGAACAGGGACGGGCCGTAGTTGGCCAGGCCCGTGCGCACGAACTGGATCTCCGGGCCGTTCATCACGACGCCCATGGAGAAGTACTTCTCCATGTGCTTCTTTTCGACCTCCATGGCCGCCTTGTTGCGCTCTGCGTTATCGGCGATCGAAGACAGACGCTTGATTTCCGCATCGAGTTCCGCGTCACCGAGTCCGTTTTCGTTGGTCTCGGAGTCGTAGTACTGCTTCACGGCATCGGTCGCATCCGGCCCCACGGTGTAGCCGGAGATGGTCACATCGAACTCCCGGGAACCAACAACCTTGCCGAAGTCGGCGTCGCCGCGCTGATCGATCGAAACATCCATGCCGGCAGCCTGCAACTGCTTCTGCAGGGTCTGCGAGGTCGCAGCTGCGGTGGGGTCGTCACCGAAGTTGGTGATCTTGAACGAGACGGGCACGCCGTCCTTCGCCATGATGCCCTTGTCGTTGGCCGTGTAGCCAGCGTCCGTCAGGACCTTCTTGGCAGCCTCGGCGCCGGTGTCCTTCACGGGGTAGTTGTCCTGGTAGTACTCGGAGAACGGCATGAGCATCATGGAGCCCGAGCTCTCCTCGGACCAGTTCAGGCCGTTGAAGCGGACATCGCGGATGGCCTTGCGGTCGACGGCGGTGAAGATCGCCTTACGTACGGCAACGTCGGTCAGTGCCGGGCGCTTGGCGTTCAGGTTCAAGCCGCCGGCGAACAGGCGCTGACCACGCCGGATTTCGGAGTTGTTGGTGCCTTCGAGCTGCTTGTAGCGGCCAAGCGTACGGCCGTTGGCTGCGTCGATTTCACCGTTCTTGAAGGCTGCGATGGTCGCGCTGGGCTCCATCTGACGCCAGATGACCTTGTCGAGGACCGGCTTCTGGCCCCACCATTTCTCGTTGGGAACCATGGTGACGGTCTTGGCCGTCGTGTCGTAGTTTTCCACCTTGAACGGTCCGGCCATCCACTCGGGGTGCATGTTGCCTGTGAAGCCGGTGTTGAAGGTTTCAGCGGAGTTGTTGGCGGGGTGGATCAACCCGAAGAAGAGTGAATCCAGCGGGTAGACGGGCTGGGTTGTGGTGACGATGACTTCTTTGTCATTGGCGCCGGCCTTGACGGAGTCAACAAAGGCGTAGTTGCCAGCAGTGACAATGTCGATGGCTTTGTCTTCACCCTTCAGCATGTTCCAGGTGTTTTCGAAGGTCTTCACATCAATGGGAGTGCCGTCGTTCCATGTGGCCTTCTCGTTGACCTTGATGGTGATGGTCTGCTTGCCATCCTTGACTTCGCTCTTGACCTCTTCGCAGAAGTCCTTGTTGGGCTCGGCCTTGCCGCTGAAGTCCAACTTCCAGCAGCCTCCGATGCCACCGCTGCTGATGGCGGCCGGGTTGACCGGCGTCAGAAGGGCGGAAGTATCTGCGCTGTTGCCCACATTGGAGAAGCCGTTGAAGTCCGGACCAATGCTGCCAACAGCCAGGGTGACCGTTCCGCCCTGCTCCAGATCCTTTGCTTCCTTGGCATTGACGCTGATCAGCTTGCTGATGTCGCCGCCACTTTCTTCTGCCTTCTGGGAGGCCGGACCCGACGGCGTTCCCCCGCCGCAAGCGGTCAGCATGAGCGTTGCTGCTAGCGCTACGCCGCCGATCGTCGTGTACTTCTTCATGGTTTGCCCTTCATGTTTACGACTGAAATATCTTTGCGAGTTGAGACCAGGGATGTATTCAAATGCGTCATGTGTTGTCAGGCATGCACCACCAGCATGTCGGCATCTATCTCTCCGTCCGGGAAGAAGCAGGCGAAGTCCTGCGCGCTTTCCTTCTCGGAAGCCAGTGGCGGCTCCAGAGTAAGACACTTCTCCTGCTTTGCGGCAGGGAGGGCGGCGAACACAGGACAACGGGTGGCGAAATTGCATCCCTTGGGTGCATCAAGCGGGCTGGGGAGGTCCCCCTGCAGGATGATGCGTTCGCGGGTGCGTTCCAGGTTGGGGTCCGGCACCGGGATGGCGGACAACAGGGCCCGCGTGTAGGGGTGGCGCGGGTTGTCGAAGACATCGTCCACGTCGCCGGTCTCCACGATCTTGCCCAGATACATCACGGCCACACGGTCCGAGATGTGTCGGACCACCGAGAGGTCGTGGGCCACCATCAGGTAGCTCAAACCCAATTCGGCCCGCAGCTTGTCCAGCAGGTTGATCACGCCGGCCTGGACGGACACGTCCAGTGCAGAAACGGGCTCATCCAGTACTACGAGCTTCGGATTGACGGCGAGCGCCCGGGCTATGCCGATGCGTTGCCGCTGGCCGCCGGAGAACTGGTTGGGGAAGCGGTTGACGTGGTCAGGTTGCAGGCCCACCAGCTTCATGAGTTCCATGATGCGTTTCCTGATGGCAGCCTTGGGCATTCCCAGGTTCTCGAGCGGCTCGGCCAGGACTTCGTACACCGTGAAGCGCGGGTCCAGGGCACCCGTGGGGTCCTGGAAGACCATCTGCATTTCCTTGCGCATGGCCATCTTGGTCTTGTGGTCGGTGGCTACCTTGTTGCTGACGCCGCCGATGACCACCTCGCCCACCTGGTCCGGGTGGAACTCCATGATTTCCAACAGCGTGGTGGTCTTGCCGCAGCCGGACTCCCCCACGATCGAGACGCACTCGCCCTCGCGGATATCGAAGCTCAGCCCGTCCACGGCCTTGACCGTGCCGATACGGCGCTTGATCAGGGCACCCTTGAGCAGCGGGAAGTGCTTCTTCACGTCCTTGAGTTCCAGGACCTTTTCGCGCTCGACGCGGGCGACGCCGTCGAACTTTGATACGGGCTTGGGCGGCGCGTGGTAAATCTTGTGCGCGTCGGCGTCGTTGGACAGCTCGTTCGACTTGATGCAGGCGGCCTTGTGTCCCAGCGTCTGGCCCTCAACACCGGGCACGGGGAACAGCTCCGGCTCGCCGTGCAGGCAGGCGTCGCTGACCAGGGGGCAACGGGCCGCGAAGGAGCACCCTGTCACCGGCAGCGCAAGGTTGGGCGGCGTCCCTTCAATGGGAACCAGCGACTGCCTGGTGGCAGTATCAACGCGGGGCACAGCGCCCAGCAGGCCCAAGGTGTAGGGCATCCGCGGGTTGTAGTAGATGTCCTCCACGGTGCCGGTCTCCACCGGTTTGCCCGCGTACATGACCATGATGTCGTCGGCCATGCCCGCGACGACGCCGAGGTCGTGCGTGATCATGACAACGGCGGCGCCGGTCTCCTCCTGAGCGGTGTGCAGGACTTCCAGCACCTGCGCCTGGATGGTGACGTCGAGCGCCGTCGTGGGTTCGTCGGCGATGAGTACCCGCGGATCGTTGGCGATCGCAATGGCGATCATGACGCGCTGGCGCATGCCTCCGGAAAATTCGTGCGGGAAGGCCTTCAGCCGGTCCTTCGGGCTCGGGATGCCCACCATCCGCAAAAGGTCGACGGCGCGGGCTTCTTTAGCCTGCTTGCTCATGGTCGGGTTGTGGACTGTCAGCGCCTCGATGATCTGGTTGCCCACCGTGTAGACGGGGGTCAGTGAGGACAGCGGGTCCTGGAACACCATGGCGATGTCATTGCCGCGGTGCTTGCACATGGCTTTGTCGCTGAGGCCCAGGAGTTCCTTGCCTTTGTACCGGACGGAGCCTGTGATGTCAGCGGTTTCGGGCAGGAGACCCATGATGGCCATGGACGTGACGGACTTGCCGGAGCCGGACTCGCCCACAATGCCCAGTGTCTTCCCGGGCAGGAGGTCGAAGTCGACGCCACGGACCGCATGGACCACGCCGTTCTCGGAGTTGAAGCGGACGTTCAGGTCGCGGACGCTGAGGACGGCATCGCCGGGTGCGTAGAGTCCAGCATCCCGGAGACGCTCAGCGGGAGTGATATTGGTGCTCATTTGCCAGCCTTTGCGGTCTTGGTCTTGGCCCGTCCGATGGAACTGGAGCTGGGGTCGAAGGCGTCACGGAGGCCGTCGTTCATCATGGCCAGCGAGCCGGTCAGCAGGAACATGACGGTCAGCGGGACCCAGAACATCCATGGGAAGGAGGACACCTGGCCCGTTGCCTGGCCGATCAGGACACCGAGGCTGACGTCGGGGAGTTTGATGCCGATACCGATGAAGGAGAACGCAACTTCAGCCAAGATGGCGCCGGTGATGCCGCGGGTGAAGTCGAGCACCAGCAACGAACCAATGTTGGGGACCAAGTGGCGCCAGACGATGCGGCGGGACGGGACACCCATGTATTTAGCGGCCTTGACGTAATCGCGCTGCATAAGCGACATGGACAGCGAGCGCACCAGGCGGGCGGTTCCCATCCAGCTGAAGAACAGCAGCACGACGACCAGCAGGAGCCAGCTGGGAAGGTCCTTGAGGCCGCCGCTGCCGCTGGTTGCCACGGCCACCACCAGGATGGCGGGCATCATGATGAGCGCCTCCAGGATGAACAGCATGGTGGCGTCCACCTTGCCGCCGAAGAATGCCATGGTGCAGCCGTACACGGCGGAGATCAGCACGGAGACGCCGCCCACAATCAGGCCGATGAGGATGGACGTCCGGGTGCCATCGACGATGAGTGCCATGAGGTCGATGCCGGCCTGCGTTGTACCCAGCAGGTGGTCCGGTGACGGCGGCATGCCGATGTTCAACGGATCGATGGTGTCCTTGTCCCATGAGGTCAGGAACCCGCCAAAGACGGAAAAGAGGAACAACGCAAGGAAGATGAACAGACCGGCGACGGCGGTCCGGTTGCGCATGAAGCGACGGAAGATGATGCGGGACTTGCCAATGACAACGTCTTGGTCGGCTACCCGGGACTCGTCGATTTCCGCGATGGGATCGATGATGTTGGTCATTACTGGACCCTCACTCGTGGATCGACCAGCGTGGTGGCGAAGTCGGCGAGGATGGCGCCGATCGCGAAGATTACCGAGCCGTAGGCCAGCGTCGCGGTGGCAACGTTGACGTCCTGCAGGCTGATGGCCTGGATGCTCCAGAGGCCGATGCCGGGCCAGGCGAAGATGGCCTCGGCAAAGAAGCCGCCGGTGAAGATCGCCGGGATGGTGAACGCGATGCTCTGTGCCACCGGGATGAAGGAGACGCGGAGTGCGTGTTTCCTGATGGCCTGGTTGCGGGTCAATCCCTTGGCCCGGGCGGTGCGGACAAAGTCGGCATTGACGTTGTCCAGCAAGTACTGCCGCTGGGCAATCTGGTAACCGGCCCATCCGAAGATGGTCATCGCGAAGGTGGGCACAGCGTAGTGGGCCACCATGTCAACGAAAGCCGGCCAGCCAGGGTCGATTCCCGGCGTCGATATTCCCGTGACGAAGAAGATGCGTTCCCCAACGGACTCGTTGATGCTGATGGCGCCGAGTTGCACCAGGAAGTAGGCAATGGGGGCGGGGAGGATGTGGACCAGGTAGCTGTAGGACGTGATGACCCGGTCCTGGAACTTGTACTGGCGTGCGGCGGAGTAGACACCGAGGGCGACGCCGATCACCAGCGTGAGGATGATCGAGGCGATGAACAAGCGGGTGGAAACCAGGACGCGGTCCGCAAACTCGGCGTTCACGAAGGCGCCGTTGGGGCTGCGGCCCCAGTCCCAACGGGTGACGATGCCGCCCAGCCACTGAATGTACCGTTCCCAGGGGTTCAACTCCGGGTCAAGTCCGAGTCCACGGAATGATGCTGCTACCTGTTCCGGGGTTGGCCGAGGGATTTTCTCCTGCTCCAGGACCGCGGGCTTGAGCGATGAGACTGCCAGGAAGTACCCGGCGCTGGTGGTCAGGAAGATCATGATCAGGTAAATGCCCGACCGCTTCATCAGATATTTCAGCATGTCGGGTGGCTGCCCCGAATCGTGGCAAAACTCAATGCTCGTCCTTCCGCGGTTCCCGGCTGTGGCCGGCGTCAGCTACGAATTGGCGCAGCGGGTTGTTGGCTCCCCCGCGCCCCTTCAGTGATCACCAGCCCTGTATGGCATGCGTCACATTCAAGAGGAAACTACCACAATAACTGCTTCACGTTTTGCTTCCTCGCGTCCTGTTTCACGCCTGCAGCCAGATTGTTATGTGCAGACTGCGTCACGTTACCGACGCTGGCGACACTAGAGCACTTGGAGTGTCGGCAATGGGGGCGCTAACAAGGCGGACGCCAAGCCCCGCAGCTCAGGCTGAACGGAGCAGGCGGGTGATCAGTTCGCGCCACGAGTCGGTGAGGCGGGTGGGTGAAATGCCGCGGACGCGGACGTCGTCGACGATCCGTTCGGGGTCCAGTGCGTAGGTCAGGGACATCGCCATGACCCACGGATCCACGATTCCTGCCTCCCGAAGCAGGATCTCCATATGGCGATGCGAGAGCTTCGTCGCCGGGACGTCGAACCTGTTACGGGTGGCAGCACCTGCCGCCTTGAGGAGTTCACCGTTTTCCAGGACGAAGAAGATCCGGCCTTCTCCGAACGCAATCAGCCGGTCGAGGGGCGGCGCGCCGGGGCCCAGCGGCGGCGGCCCGAACATGAAACCGTGCTGGAACTCAGACTCGGAATCACTGAGCAGCGTCATCATGAGCCCCGCCCTGCTGCCAAAGCGACGGAAGACCGTGCCCTTCCCCACGTGGGCCTTGCAGGCGAGCGCATCCATGGTCAGCGCCTCGGCACCGGACTCAGCCACCAGATCGCGGGCAGCATTGAGCAACCGCTCGCGATTTCTCGCTGCGTCACTGCGCTCGTGGGGCGCACCTGGGGGCACGTCCGGCCGAATGGGGATCGAGCTCACAGAAATATTCTAGACCCCGGGAATAGAAAGCGGACCGCAGTCCGTTTAGTATCGGTGAAGGCCCCATAGGCCCAGATACCGCAGGCCGGGTTCCGCAAGGCACCTGGCCAGACTTAAGGAGACACCATGTCCAAGAGCACCGTTCTTACCCTCGTCGGCAGCCTGCGCGCCGATTCCCACAACAAGAAGCTTGCAGAAGCCATCCAGCTGAACGCACCCGAGAACGTTGATGTGCAGATCCACGGCTCGCTGGGCACCATCCCGTTCTACAACGAGGACATCGACGTCGAAGGCCAGGTTCCCGCCGAAGCAGCCGCCCTCCGCGCCGCCGCCGCCGACGCCGACACCATCCTGCTGGTCACCCCCGAGCACAACGGCACCATGCCCGCCTCCCTGAAGAACGCCATCGACTGGCTGTCCCGCCCGTTCGGCGCCGGTGCCCTGGCCGGCAAGCCGACCGCCGTCGTCGGTACCGCCTTTGGCCAGTTCGGTGGCGTGTGGGCACAGGACGAAGCCCGCAAGGCCGCGGGCATCGCCGGCGCCAAGGTTTTGGAAGACGTCAAGCTTGCCGTTCCGGGTTCCATGATCCGCTTCGCTGAACTGCACCCGAAGGACGACGCCGAGGTAGTCGAGCAGATCAAGGGCATCTTCGAGCCCCTGACGGCCGTCCAGGACGACGAAGCAGCAGCCTAGTCTTTTCGCCGTCAATGCCCCGTTCCGCTCCCTGCGGAGCGGGGCATTCGCGTTCCCGCCGGCTTGCTGGACTGCCGGCGGCTCCAGCGTGATCAACTCTTGTCCGAACCGTCACCGTAGCGGCATGTTGTGTTCCGCCGTCCCGTCCTAACGTTGGAGGTACAGGTGGACGGACAGGAGCGCGGGCTGTCATGCATGCCGGACGGGGACCAAAAAGTACGACGGCGATCGCGGCTGCCTGCCTTGTCTTCAGCCTGTGGGTGGTTGGCTGCACTGCTGTCCCCGCCGGTCCTGCAGGTACCGATGAGGGCAACGATCCTGTGCCAACGGTCTCCATGAGTTCGCCTGTTGCTTCGCGCAGTGCCGCGCCCGGGGCTTCTGTTGCTTCCGCTGCAGGAACTCCCTCGGTTGCTGTACCCGCTGCGTCGCCTCCGCCCGCCTCGGCGACTTCCGTCCCGCCGCGTGGACAGGCCTCGCCCCTTCCCAGTGCTTCTGCCTCCAGCGCGCCCGTTCCCTCCGCCGCCCCTACCCAGCAAGGTCCCGCCGTCGAGCCGTCGCCTGAACCAGGCACCAGCGCTCCGGAACCTTCCACGCCAGGCACGGCGGTTCCCGTCGATGCCTCCGGTCCGGCGGTCTACTACGTGGCAATCAACGACGGCGGCGCCCGCGGCGTGCGGTTCGGCTGCAACGACAGCCTGGTGCCGGTCCGCGGCGTGGCGGTGCCGGGCGATCCCTTGACCATCGCCCTGGGACGGTTGCTGGATGCCGGAATGCCGCTGGACAGCGACGCCGCCCTCTACGACGCACTGGCTGGTTCATCGCTGCGCTATCTGTCCGGCTACATGAGCGGAGCCACCGTAGTGGTGAACCTCAGCGGATCCCTGAGGCCCGGTGGTGTGTGCGACATTCCACGCATCCAAGCTCAACTGACACACACCATCGTGTCGGCCAGCGGGGCCTCAAGGGCCGAAATCTATGTCAACGGCAGGACGTTGACGGAGGCGCTCAGCGTCCGTTGATGCCTGGGCGCTGCACCGCTGGTCCGTGGTTGTCTGCCAACGGATGAGCGGAGCGGGGACGTGCTGCAGGAAGATGGGCCTATGACAAGTCCGGATCTTCTCGTGTGGCCATTGGCGGATGGCGGGTTCCGCCGCTCGGAGGTATCGGCGGCGGTGGGCGTTGGCGACGCTGTGTGGGAACGTGCCACGGACCAGGTGCTCCGATGGGGAGTGAAGACCGCGAGTGGATTCTCGGTCGATTCACTGGATCGGGTGTCAGTTGGCGACCGAGTGCTCGTCACCGCGCACTTTCCCGGGATACGAGTGCTGGAACCGGTGGAAGTTGTTGCCGTCGTCCAAGAGCCGGAAAGGGTGGGCTTCGCCTACCGGACGCTTCCGGGACATCCCGTCTCCGGCGAGGAGGCCTTCATTGTGCATCGCGAGGGGAACCACGTGAGCCTGACGATCCGGTCGCTGACAGGGCCGGCACAGCAGCAACCTTGGAGGGCGCTCTACCCGGTCCTGTTGGTTCTGCAGCGGCTGGTGCGGCGCAGGTACCTCCGGGCGTTGCTGTAAGAGCTGCGCGGCAACGAGGCAGCAGGTTCGGACTACGCCGTCGCAATCGCCAGGACCCTCCGCAGGGCCCACGCAACGCGCAACAGGGCAAGAACCGAGGCGAAAGCCAAGACGAAGACCACGGCCTCGGGCAGCCATAGGCCGGTGGGGCCGCCTCCTTCCAGCACCATGGTGACGAGTCCGGCGACCAGCAGTAGTCCAAGCCCGGGAATGGCGAACAGGAACACCTCACCAATCTGCCGGCGGTGGGTTGCCGAGAGTTTCTCCAAAGGAAGTTCCCGCTGGCCCGGCGCAGCCTTCTTGCCCAGCACATTGATGAGCATGGAAACACTGGTGAGCGTCAGCCCGGCCGTGGCCCCGGCCAGGGTGGCGAGCGTCTGGAAGAGGGTTCGCCGGGTGACGGCATCAATGCCCTCCAGCATCAGAGGGCGACCTGCCAACAGTGAGATTCCCAGCCAGATCAGGACCGCAAGGAGCGCCCACAGGAAGTCGGCCGTGGGATGAAGGAGGAACCACCGCCACAGCGTCCGCCGGCGCCCGGTACGTTCGATATCAACCTCGTACAAGCTCATGGCCTGCACCGCCTTGGGCTTCAGCACTCAGTGTCGCGGCGGCGAGTGCCTCCCGCGCAGCTGCGACTCCACCTGCCACGATGTCCGGCACCAGGCTCGAGTCAGCCTGCCCCTTGACCTCCGGCAGGGTACGCGCGAAGAATTCCTCGTTGTCCCTGGCCTGTTTGTTCAGGATGGCAATGGCCTCAGCCACCGACTTTTGCGGGTCATTGAACACGTCAGGATCAACCTCTATGTGCGAAATGAACCGTTCCTTCAGCAGATCCACCACTTCGCGGTCACCGGTCAGGGAATCCTTGCCCTCGGCCACCACGTAGTCGAAGTGCTCCACGGAACCGGCCCTGCGGAAGAGGTCGATAAGTTGTTGGATGCGGTCCCGGATCCGCTGCTTGTCCTCCGCCTTGCCGGAGCGGCCCACGCTCAGGGAAATCCGGAACGTCCCTTCGTTCATGAGGCGCGAGGCGCTGTCCAGGACGTCGGCCCATTCGCCTTCCATCAGCTTCCCGGACAGCCGCTCTGCCGGAAGCGCGAACTCGAATCTGCTCACTTCCAGCCGGGTGAGGATTTCCTCGATGTCCTCCCTCACCACCGGAACCAGGGTGGGTTCAAGTCCCAGCATTCCGCCGAGGTACTCCCCCATCCGGGATGCCCGGGGGCCGTTTCCGCTGGTGAGCACGGCGATGACATTCCTCTTCAGGAACGCAAAATAGGTGGTCTCCAACAGGTGGTCTCCCGGAGCCAGCGGGAGGGGTTTACGGCGGCCAAGAGCGTCCCCGACGCTCGGCAAGTTGGTATCCCGCACCCGGTCCAGCAGGAGCACGGGATGGGGTGAGGACGCCACCGCCTGTGCGAGCAGCACCGTGCCATCCACGCTGGTGAAATGCCGGTCGGTCGCGGCATCCTGGGCCTTCTTCAAGACTTCCGCAACCCGGCGCGCCGGAAATGGACGACTGAGCCCCTCGCCGTTCAGCTCTTCGATGCGCCAGAACTGCACACTGCGTCGTGCCATCCATCCTCCCCTGCCGTGGTGGCTTTTGCTTCTGACCCCAAGCTATCGGCGGGGTCGGACATTAAAGGCTGGCGCCGCCGTCGTGCGGGGCGTCAGTCCACTGGCCGTGCTGCGTTCACAGGCTGTATTTGGGACCCTCCGCGAAGAGGGCGTCCATCTCGTCATGGCTGCGGGTGCCGGCGAGCCCGGCCCAGTTTCCGTCCCCCAGAATCTCCTTCGCCACGCGCGCAACCTTGGCGTAAGCCGCCTTGGCGGTATTGCCGCCGATACTGACGCGACGTACGCCGGCGTCGTGCAGCTCCAGCGGGGACGGCGCGCCCACGCCGGCCAGGGCGTTCAGCGGCGCCGGAATGCGGCTGGACAGTTCGTGGAGGACATGAAGATCCACGACGCCGGGCACGAAGACGCCGTCGGCGCCGGCAGTGACGTAGGACTCGGCGCGGCGCAGCGTCTCGTCGTAAGCCGTGTCCGGAAAGCGGCCCGATAGGTATGTGTCTGTGCGCGCATTGATGAACAGCGGGATGCCGCGGTCGTCGGCAACGGCACGGATGAGCGCTATGCGGCGCGATTGCTCGTCGATGTCAGTGAGCGGCTCCGAGCCGGAGTCCTCAATGTTGATTCCGACGGCGCCCTCGTCCAGTACCGCGTGGACGGTCGCCCGCAGTTCCTCGTCGGTTCGCCCGTAGCCGGTTTCGATGTCCGCGGTCACGGGCAGTGTGGTGGCGCCGACCACCCGGCCCAACGCGGCCATGGCCAGCCCCCACGGGACATGGTCGCCATCCCGGAACCCCAGGCTCCATGAGACGGCCGAGCTTGAGGTCGCGATCGCCGTCGCCCCCGCTTCCTGGACAACGCGGGCGGATGCCGCGTCCCACACGTTGACCAGCACCAGCGGCACAGGCCCGGCGTGGTGGAGTTTGTGGAACTTTTCGGCCTTGGTTACAGATCCCCGGTGCGCTGTCATAGCTACATTCCAGCCTTTCCCGGTCACGACGTAAAGCGGGAAGTGCCAGACTGGAAGCGATTCGAAAACAACTGTTGCCTCATTAGCAACATCGAGGAGTATCCTGTCACTGTGACCCACGAAACATTGGATGCCGGCGCAACGTTGCCCGCTGAAGCCATCGACGCCATCGAGCGGGCCGCCACGGCCGCCCACCCGCATGAGGAGCTGTTCTCCGCGCGGGCCGCCAACATCAAGCAATCCGCCGTTCGCGATGTCTTCGACATCTCGATGCGGCCCGGCCTTGTATCACTCGCCGGGGGCAACCCCTACCTGCAGTCACTGCCCTTGGAAAAGCTCGGGCAGACTGCCGCCCGCATCATCGCCGAAGACGGGATGACCGCCCTGCAGTACGGTGGCGGCCAGGGCACCGAGGAACTCCGCCGGCAGATCTGCGACATCATGGCAGCCGAAGGAATCACTGACGCCCTCCCCGGGAATGTTGTCATCACCGCCGGCTCGCAGTCGGCCCAGGACGTTGCCACCAAGGTCTTCTGCAATCCCGGCGACGTGGTCCTGGTGGAAAACCCCACTTACGTGGGCGCTTTAAACACGTTCGAGGCATACCAGGTCCAGGTGGAACCCATCGAAATGGACGACGACGGTCTGGTACCGGAGCTTCTCGAGGCCAGGATCGCTGCTCTCCAGTCAGAGGGCAAGAACATCAAGTTCCTCTACACGATTCCCAACTTCAACAACCCGTCCGGGATCACCCTGGCCGAGGAGCGCAGGCAACGGATCGTCGATATATGCCGGGACGCGAATATTATTGTCCTTGAGGACAACCCCTACGGGCTCCTGCGGTTCGACGGCCATCCGATCGCCCCGATGCGGGCGGCCAACCCGGACGATGTCATTTACCTTGGCTCCTTCTCCAAGATCTTTGCGCCCGGCCTCCGGATCGGGTGGGCTCTGGTTCCCGCACATCTGCAGCGTCGCTTCTACCTTGCCTCCGAGGCAGTGACCCTTTGCCCGCCGCCCCTGAACCAGATGCTGGTTTCGGCGTATCTTCGCGAGTACGACTGGAAGGGCCAGATTGATACGTACCGCAAGCTGTATGCCGAGCGGTGCGAGGCCCTGCTTTCGGCGCTGGATGCCTACATGCCCGCCGGGCTTACGTGGACCAGGCCGGACGGTGGATTCTTCGTCTGGGTGACCCTGCCCGAAGGCGTGGACACGTATCCACTGCTCGCCAAGGCCATCGACGCCGGCGTGGTCTTCATTCCCGGTGCTGCCTTCTCCCCCGCCGACGGCCCCTCCAACAAGCTAAGACTGGCCTTTAGCGCGGTGCCGCCCGATACGATTGCCGAAGGCGTCCGCCGTTTGGCCCCTGTCCTGGCAGATGCCATCAAAGCCACCACTGAAGGAGCAGCACAATGACCGGAGTTGTGATTGTCGGAGTAGACGGCAGCGAGACGGCAATGAGGGCAGCCCAGGCTGCCCAGCAGCTGGCACTTGGCCTCGGAGCAAGCCTTCGCGTGGTCAGCGCCTTCGACAGCAACCGTACAGAGGTGGTTGAGATCGGCACCGACAAGTGGATTGTCTCCGACGCTGCCGAGGCGGAAACCGTAGCCCGTACCGTGGCAGAGCGACTGACCCATGAGGGCCTTGACATCACCTACTCCGCAGCGCGTGGCAAGCCCGGCGAAGCCTTGGTGAAGGAAGCCGAAATGCAGGATGCCCGCCTGATCGTGGTGGGCAACCGGCGCATGCAGGGCCTGGGCCGGGTGCTGGGCAGCGTGGCCAACACCGTTGCCCACACTGCACCCTGCGATGTCTACATCGCCAAGACAGACCAGCCGTAAAGCGAGCTGAATCACGACGCCGGGTGGGGAGTCTCACCCGGCGTTTGGCGTCTTATGGCCCCTTCCCCCGAAGTCATTGTTATAAAATCGAGATGCCCCCAATGGCGCGTGCCACCTCCAAAATCCGACTTCAGGGGAACTTCTTCTTGCTTACTTTGCAGCCGCGCCAGCGCGTGGGACACGACATCCTTCTTGCCCGCCACGGCAACAACATCAGCACCATGCGCTATGACCGCAGCAACGATCGCATCGTCGCGATGCTCGATGACGGCTCCTGGGACAGCGCCCCCAACATGATCACTCCGGGACTTGATATGCCCGAAACCTTCAGGAGCATCTTCCGCAAGGATTGGCGCTTCCTCTCCGTCGCGTGCGTTGCCATGATCACCATTGCTGCCGTTGCCATGGGCATCAGCGTGGAAATGGCCAACAACATGTCGACGACGGAACTTCAGGCGCTGCTGGTCAGTTACCCGGCGTTCTAGGCTTCAACGCTGCGCGCCCCGGTGAGGGGCGGGTCGGCAATATCCGCGTCATCGAAACCGAGGTCCGTGGGACCTCCGACGTGCCGGCGACGGAGCACGAAGATGGTTGCTCCTATGGCCAGCCATGTGACTCCCAGCAGGTACGTGAACCACGCCAGTGATGTCCACAGCCAGGCGATAGAGGCGAAGCCCAGCAGAGGCAGCAACAAGTTCCGCAGGATTCCCGTGGCACCGCGCTTCCTCAGGTCAAAGAACAGCACCTTGATGGTCGCCAGGTTCACCACGGCGAAGGCGATCAATGCCCCGAAGTTGATCATGTACACGGCCTGCTCCAACGTGATGAAGAGGGCAACCAGGGAGACACCGGACACCAGCAGGGCCGCAACGTGGGGCGTGCGGAAGCGTGGGTTGAGCGAGGCCAGCGCACCGGGCAGGATCCTGTCCCTTCCCATGGCATAGATGACCCGGCTGACACTCATTTGGGCTGCCGTGCCGCAGAGGACAAGTCCCCCCAGGTTCACGATCACGAAGACCACCATGAGGACGTCGCCCCCGGCGCGCTGCATGAGCTCCGTTCCCGCCGCGTCCAGGTTTTCGATGGATCGCCACTCCGGGGCTATGAGACTGCCGGCCACAGAAAACAGCGTGTAGCCCAAACCGGCAAAAAGTGTGGAGAGGATAATGCCGCGCGGCACATCCCTCCTGGGGGTCCGCGCTTCCTCGGACAGTGTGGAGACGCCGTCGAATCCCAGGAACGCAAAGGCGACGATGGCGGCAGCCGCCATGACCGGAGCAATTCCCCCTTGCCCAAGAGTGAGGGGCCGCGTGACGTTCTCCATGGTCAGGTCCGGGGCGTTGAGTATTGCCAGTGCCACGAAAGCGATGATGACCAAGACCGAGGCGGTCACCACGAGGAAATTCATCTTCTTGATCCACCCGACCCCAATCACGCTGAACACACCCACCACCAACAGGCAGGCCAGGACTGCAAGTTGGGGCGGTATACCGGGCAGCAGGCTGTTGAGATAGAGGCCGAAGAGCAGGAAGTTCACCATCGGCAGGAACAAGTAGTCGAGCATCATGGCCCAGCCCACCAGGAAGCCCACAGGCTTGCCGAACGCCCGGGAGGCGTAAGCGTAGGCGCCGCCGGTGACGGGAACGTGCCGTGCCATCTGACCGTAACTGTGGGCCGTGAAGAGCATGGCAATCAGGGCTGCCATGTAGGCCGCCGGCAAGTGCCCGTCGCTGATCTCGGTCCCGGCGCCGTACACCGCCACCACGGACAGAATGCCCATGGAGGTCAGGCCGAAAGCGACGAGGGACGGCAATCCGAGCACGCGCCTTAGCGTGGGTCCTGATACAGGAGCCTCGGCTCCGCTGGTTGGGGTGGTGTACATGGCGTTCTCCTCGATGCGATCCACATCACATAAATGAATGATGTTCATTAGATTAGGCGCACGCGCGAGTGTTGTACAAGGTTTGGTATCCCAAAACTTTTCCAGCCTTGTGGCTGTTGGCGGATTCTGTGCCTTATTACCGGCATTTGGGCTTCTGGATCCACCCTGCCTGAAGTCTTGGTATACCGTAATGGTGGATACGGAGAGGACTGTCATGACTACTCATTCACAGCAGACGGAAGTACCCGGCCTCATGCCCGACGAAAAGCGCTCCGTGCTGACATCGGGCTTCGTGGACGCGCATATCCACCCTGACAAGACCACGTGGGGCGCCGGATGGCTGTCCCGTCGTTCCGCACATACGCTGAGAGACCTCATCGATAACGATCTCCGCGCACAACTTTCCTTCGAGGAAAGTGTCGAGGAACGGGCCTTCGCCCTGATGCGGCAAGCAGTCCTCAACGGGACCATGGCGATGCGGGCGCATGTGGATGTGGCCTCGCAGATCGGCTTGCGGAATATCCACGGTGTCAGGGCCGCAGCTGAACGGCTGGCACCCTTCCTGGACGTCCAAATTGTTGCTTTCCCGCAGTTCGGTATGTTGAGCAACCCCGGAACGTTGGACCTGATGGAGGCCTCATTGGCTGAAGGGGCCGACTTGGTCGGCGGCATCGATCCTGCTTCACTGGACGGCGATATGGATGGTCATCTGGACGCCGTTTTTGGCCTGGCCAACAGGCATGGCAGAGATGTGGACATCCACCTCCACGATGCCGGACCTGAAGGCCTGGAGCAGGTCCGTGTAATCGCACAGCGCACACTGGCCGAAGGCATGCAGGGCCGCGTGACGATCGGGCATGCTTTTGCCCTCTGCGATCCGGAGCTACCCGGTTTGGGGCGCACGTTGGACGCGATGGCTTCGGCCGGCCTGTGGATGGCAACCTGTGCCCTCGGCGCAGATCCGGTCCCCGTCCTCGACCTCATGGAACGTCACGGGGTCAAAGTTGCCCTCGGCTCCGATGGAGTCCGGGATGCATGGTCACCTTTCGGAACGGGCAGCATGGTGGACCGGACACATCTCCTCGCTTACCGCACAGGTGCTTTAAGCGATGCCGAGCTTGAACGGTGCTTCCGGATCGCTACGGCCGCCGGTGCAGAACTGCTCGGATCCACTGCGGTGAAGAACTTCTCCGGCCCTGGCTCTCCGGACAGACTGGAGTTCGCAGCGAACTCCATCCCGGAACTTGTGGTCAACCGGCCTGCCCCGGTGAGGGTGCTCCGGGGTGGAAGGCCAGTGACCCTCCGCCGGTGACCCTCCAGGCCATCGGCTAGAGCATCCATTCGCGCAGCAACCACCACAGGCCCGCGATGACAACTCCACCAAACAGGGACCCAACGATGACCTGTCCAAGGGTGTGGGCACGCAGGACCAAACGCGACCAGCCCACGGCCGGCACCACGAGCAGCACCGGCAGCCAGGCGGGTCCAAACATTGAAACGACAATGACCGCGGCGGCGGCCAAGGCGGACGCATGCCCGCTCATCTTCCAGAACGCACTCACCACCGCCAAAACGGCTATGCCTCCGATGAGCGCGATGATCATGACCGAGACGCTCACCGGACCATCCAGCCACTGCAGCACCCCTAAACCGACCACTACGGATACCAATGTCATGAGCAGCAAAGCCGGCCGCTGGCGCCGGTCGCTGACATGGTGGTCCGTGATCCTGCCCAGTTTGACCATCACCAGCACATACGCCAGCGGCAGGACGCAGACGAACAGGGCGGCGATGAGTCCAAACCACATGGTCCCCGGGAACCCAGGCTCGATTGCGGGACTGATCAACAACAGGACCATCACCACAACCGGCGGTTGAAACACCTCCGTCAAGACGCGGGCTACTGTGCGCCAGGGACCCGTCGTCAGCTGCGGCGGCACATGCCGCTGTGGGGTTACATGCCGCTGCGGGGGCACCACCTGTTGAGGGAGCTTATGGCCGGAATCGCCGGCATTCTCTCCTTCAACAGAAGACGTGTCCGGGTACGAAGGACCCGGGCCTGGAGAGGCTTGTCTGTCAGTCAAGCAGCAGCGCCGGCTCTTCGAGAATGGCTGCAACATCGGCCATGAAGCGTGCCGACAGGTCGCCGTCCACCACACGGTGATCGAATGAACCGCCCAGCGTGGTGATCCACCGCGGAATGACTTCCCCATCCAGAACCCAAGGCTTCTGCTTGATGGTTCCAAACGCGATGATCGCTACCTCGCCCGGGTTGATGATGGGCGTTCCGGTATCAATGCCCAGCGCACCGATGTTGGTGATGGTCAGGCTCCCGCCCTGCATCTCTGCCGGCTGCGTCTTCCCTGCGCGGGCCTTGGTGGCCAACTCGTTGAGTGCCAGAGCCAGTTCCTTGAGCGAAAGGTCCTGGGCATCCTTGATGTTGGGGACCATGAGACCACGCGGAGTTGCGGCGGCGATACCCAGGTTCATGTAGTGCTTGACCTGTATTTCGGCGTTTCCGTTCCCGTCTGCGTTATCCACCCAAGTTGCGTTGACACTGGGGTTGCGGGCCGCGGCCCAGATCACGGCTTTGGCGAGGATGAGCAGGGGCGAGACTTTGATGCCCTCGAAGTCCCGGGAGACCTTCAGTCGCTTGACAAACTCCATGGTGCGGCTGGCATCCACGTCAACAAAAATGCTGACGTGCGGGGCTGAGAACGCGGACTCCACCATGGCCTTGGCGGTCGCCTTGCGGACACCCTTGACCGGCAGACGCTCGACGCGCTGGTCCTGGGGCTTCTTGGAGGCGCCCCAGAACGAGTCCGCTTGATCGTGTTCGGCATCGCGTTGCGCCTGGTAGCTCACCAGGTCCTCCCGGGTCACCTCGCCGCGCTGGCCTGTGGCCACGACGTCGGCCAGGTCGATCCCCAGATCACGCGCAAACTTACGCACCGGAGGCTTGGCAAGAACCTTATTGACCAGGCCACTGATGGTGCCGCTGATGGCAGCACCGCGGGACGCTGCCGACTGGCCGGCGGTGGCTGGCGCCATCTGCGGGGCCGGCGACTGGGCGGCCGGCGGCTGGGTGACCTGCGCGACGGCGGTGCGTGCCGGCGTCGTGCGGTGCGGCCCCGACGGTTCTGCCGCCGTAGCTTCCAAAACTGCCTGATGATCCTGGACTGTGCCCTCGGCACTTTCGGCGACCGGGGCCGCCTCAGCCGAACCAGCCGGACGCTTTCGCGCACGGCGCTTGACGGCGTCCGCCTTGGGGCCCGAACCTACCAGCGGACCACCGGCAGGACGGTTGTCGTCGCTGGCGTCGTCGGCGGGCAGCTTGCCGTACAGAGGCATCTCGACGGCGGGGGCCTCCGGCGCTGCCGGCACCGTCCCGTCCTCCGCGCCCTCGGAAACAGCGATGATCGCCGTACCGACCTCCACCGTGATGCCTTCTTCCACCAGCAGCTCAGTCACCGTGCCGGCGAAGGGCGAGGGCAACTCGACGAGGGACTTGGCGGTCTCGATCTCGCACAGGACGTCGTTGATGGCAACGACGTCTCCCGGTTTGACCTTCCAAGCCACGACCTCGGCTTCGGTCAGGCCTTCGCCAACGTCCGGCAGGTTGAATTTCTTTACAGTCACAGTGGTCCTCGATTTCCGGTTACCAGGCAGCGAAGCCGGGCAGGATCAGGGCGGTTTAGTAGGCCAGGGAGCGGTCGAGCGCTTCGAGGATCTTGTCGATATCCGGCAAGTAGTCCTCTTCCACCTTGGCAACGGGATAAGGCATGTGGAATCCGCCCACGCGGATCACAGGGGCCTCCAGGTGCAGGAAAGCCCTCTCGCTGATGCGTGCCGCGATCTCGCCGCCGATGCCCCCGAACGTCGGGGCCTCATGGGCGACAATCAGCCGGCCAGTCTTCTTGACCGAGGCTTCCACGGTGTCGAAGTCCAGCGGTGAGATGGACCGAAGGTCGATGACCTCGATGCTTCGTCCGTCCTCCGTCGCTGCGTTGGCGGCGGCCAATGCCACCGGCACCAGCGGTCCGTAGGCCACGATCGTGGCATCTGTACCTTCACGGACAACGTGCGCCTTGAAGGGATCTTCGGAGGGGCCGGCATTCTCGACGTCCACTTCGCCCTTGAGCCAGTAGCGGCGCTTGGGTTCGAAGAAGATGACCGGGTCCTGGCACTCAATGGCTTTTTGGATCATCCAGTAGGCGTCGTGGGCATTGGACGGCGAAATGATGCGCAAACCGGCGGTGTGGGCGAACAGCGCTTCCGGTGACTCGGAGTGGTGTTCGATGGAGCCGATGCCGCCGCCATACGGGATGCGAATGACGACGGGAACGGTCAGCTTGCCCAGGCTGCGGGCATGGATTTTGGCCAGCTGCGTGGTGATCTGGTTGAAGGCCGGATAGACAAAACCGTCAAACTGGATTTCGCACACCGGCGAGTACCCACGCAAGGCCAGGCCGATGGCCGTACCAACAATGCCGGACTCGGCCAAGGGTGTGTCCAGGACGCGCTCGTCCCCGAATTCCTTGATGAGGCCATCGGTAACGCGGTAGACGCCGCCAAGGTGTCCGATGTCCTCACCCATCAGGAGGGATTTGGGGTTGCTCGTCAGCGATGCACGGAGACCTTCATTGATGGCCTTCGCAATGGTCATGGTTGCCATCAGTGAGCTGTCTCCTCATCGCTTTCGAAGCCGGCCGAGTATTCCTCGAACCAGGCGAGTTCCTCCGCAATCAGCGGGTGTTGTTCGGCATAGACACTGGCGAATGCGTCCCGGATGTCCGGAACCTCAAGGCCGTGCGTGGTGCTGCGGACATACTTGGCCAGCTCATCGCCGTCGGCCTTGACCTGGTCAAAGAACGCCTCGTCCGCAAGTCCCTCGGTGCGCAGGTACTTCTCCAGGCGATCCAGTGGATCCTTTTCGCGCCAAGCGGCTTCCTCGGCTGATTCCCGGTACTTGGTGGGGTCATCGGCGGTGGTGTGTGCTCCCACGCGGTAGGTGTAGGCCTCGATCAAGACCGGGCCGCGGCCCTCACGGGCATGTTCCAGGGCCCATTCGGTGACGGCGTGGACGGCGATGACGTCATTGCCATCCACACGGATTCCGGGGAACCCGTAGCCTTTGGCACGGTTTGCCAGCGGAACCTTGGTCTGGACTTCGGTGGGCACGGAGATGGCCCAATGGTTGTTCTGGCAGAAGAACACCACCGGCGCGTCGTACGACGCAGCGAAGACCATGGATTCGTGGACGTCGCCCTCGGAGCTGGCGCCGTCGCCGAAGTAGGCAATGACGGCAGCCTTGGGATCGTTGGAGTTCGCCGCGGCCGCGAGTTTCTGGTCCCGCTGGATACCCATGGCATAACCCACTGCGTGGAGTGTCTGGGCTGCGAGGACCAACGTGTACAGGTGGAAGTTGTTTTCGCGGGGATCCCAGCCGCCGTTGGACACGCCCCTGAACTGCTTGAGGAGTTCGGCAAGGTCTACGTTCCGTACCAACGCGACACCGTGTTCACGGTACGTGGGGAAGATGTAGTCCTGCGGCTGGCTTGCGTGGCCGGAACCGATCTGCGCGGCCTCCTGGCCCGTCAACGGCACCCACAGGGCCAGTTCACCCTGGCGCTGCAGGGCTGTAGCCTCTTGGTCGAAACGACGGATCCTGGCCATGTCCGTGTAGAAAACACGGAGCTTCTCGGGGTCGATCCGCTTGGCGTAATCCGAGAAGACAGGATCGGAACCCAGTTTTCCGTCAGGGCCTAGCAACTGAACCATTTCCACCGGTTCGCCTGGCGCGGCTGCTGCCGCGGAGGTTGCCGCGAGAGTTTCTTCCGTCCCGGGGGGCAGTTGTGTCGAGCCCATTCCGTCTCCTTGCTTGCCGCGGCGGGGCGCCGGGCAATGTCTGTCGCTGGGATATATGCCCGTTCCGGAATGTATTCCGGAACGGGCATATTATTGGCTTTCGTCCCTTACTTTATCGGCAGTAAGTTGGGTTGGCGCATTTGTTAACCGCTAGGAACCCAGCGGCGCCTTTGTATAACCTGCACAGAGTTCCAAGAACCTGGTGTTGGCTTCGGTCTCGCCGATGCTGACCCGGACCCCCTCGTTGGCGAAAGCCCGGACCGACAATGCCTGCTCCGCCGCCAGCGCCGCAAACTCGCCACTGTGCTCGCCGAGATTCAACCAAACGAAGTTGCCCTGGGCCTCAGGAACGAACCATCCAAGGTCCCGGAGGCCCGCCGTGACACGGTCCCGCTCGACCACCAGGCTTTGTACCCTTTCCACAACCTGATCGAAATTCTCGATGGAGGTAACGGCCGCGCGTTCCGCAATTTGGGACACGGCAAAAGGGGTGGCCGTGACACGGAGGTGCTGGGTGAGCGAGGGACCCGAGACGCTGTATCCGACCCTCAGCCCGGCCAAGCCGTGGGCTTTGGAGAACGTCCTCAACACCACAACATTGGGGTAGTTACGGTAAAGCTTGATGCCATCCACAGCATCCGCATCCCGAACGAATTCCTGGTAGGCCTCATCGATGACCACCACCACATTGGTTGGTACGGACTGGATGAAGCGCTCAGTTTCCTCCGCGGTGAGGATCGGCCCAGTGGGGTTGTTCGGAGTGCACAGCAGGATCACCTTGGTGCGAACCGTGACGGCAGCGGCCATGGTCTCAAGATCGTGGCGTCCATCGGCCAGCAGGGGGATCTGGACGCTGGCGGCACCAGCAAGACCGACACAAATGGGGTAGGCCTCGAATGAACGCCAGGCGTAGATGACCTCATCCTGCTTGCCATCATCATTCTGCCCAGCGAATGTCGCGAGAATCTGGTTCAGAGCGCCCAGGCTTCCCGCGCCCGTGACGACGTCATCAGCGGGGACATCCAGGAAACCAGCCAACGCGTTACGCAGTTTGGTGGCAAGCGGATCAGGATAGCGGTTGATATCGGACTGGTCAGCGATTGCCTGCAACACTGCAGGAATCGGTGGCAGCGGGTTCTCATTGGACGACAATTTGTAGCTGGCGAGGCCCTCGATGGCAGCCGGGGGTTTGCCTGCCGCGTACTTCGGGAGCCTGTCCACGACCGGTCGAGGGAGTACGCCCTCCGGTGCGTTGTCAGTAGTAGTCATGGCTTCAAGCCTACTTGCCTGCTTATGGCTAATGCTGAGCCGATTAACAGGTCCGTATGAAAGCATGGGCCCATGGGTTCATTCATCATTCGCGTCCTCATTAACGGGCTTGCCCTTTGGGTGGCGACCTGGCTGCTGCAAGGCATGGATATCACCACCACCGCCACTGAGAAGGCTGCCACCAACGCAGGACTCACCCAAGGCGCGGACACTGCAGGCATCATCCTGGCGTACCTGTTCATTGGCCTGATCTTCGGGGTAGTGAACGCCTTCGTCCGCCCCTTGGTCAAGCTGCTGTCCCTTCCGGTGACGATCTTGACGCTTGGCCTTTTCACCATCGTGATCAACGCCGCGATGCTGTACCTCACTGCCTGGCTGAGCTCCTTCACCCCAGTACACCTCACTCTCGACTCGTTCTTCTGGACGGCCATCCTGGCCTCGATCATCATCAGCATCATCTCGATGGTGGCGGGCCTGATTCCGGGCACACGCAAACGGTAGCCGCCCGGAAGCCCACTCCCGCATAGAGGGGGCCCGGCCCCTCTACCGGGTCCCGGCCTCCTGCTTCGTTTCCTTGACAGTCGGAGGCGAGTCGGGTTTCACTGCCAGCGCCGGAGCCGACACAGGAGCCCTTTCCAGCCTGAACCGCGTCACGCTCGCCATCCCGCCGGCGCCCACCACGCCCGTGAAGACTGCAGTAGAAGCAGCCAGCGACTCGTCCCGGCTTAAGGCGACCAGCTCGGCACCCGCCGCGTAGTTCTCCTGGTTGTGTCCAGGGCCAAGGCCGAGGTCTTCCCCCTCCGGCGTCCTGACCTCGTTGGTCAGCGATACCGTCACCCTGTCCTTCGTATCGGCGTTCATGCGACCGTCCGCTCCGGGGACCCAGTCCTGGGCATGTTCCAAATGGAGTGAACTGATGCCCGGCTCAGGGGTGATGCCGCCTACAGGAGCCCCTGCAGTCAGCACGTATCTAAGATCGAATTCGCTGAGAAACGCCTGGTTCTGGGCAAGGTTCATGGCATGGACGCCTCCCTGGCTATGCCCCACCGCCACCACTTGGTCCCCTGCTTCCGCGCCGGCCTCGCGGAGGGCCTGGCCAATCGCCGGGACCACTTGGTCGGAGTCATAGCCCAGTGCTTCGCCGACTCCGGGAATGTCGAGGGGGTTGGTACTGGGTGAGTTGGGCTGGGTTCCCGGAATGAGGACCATCCACGAGGCCGACCCGTTGTTGTCGAAGCGGATAACCTCAATCTCGCCGTCGTTCCGGGCATGAAGCCTCTCAAGGCGCCTGAGGCTTTCGGCCATGGATGGATCCACGTACTCGGTCGACTCCTCCAGTCGCTCGGCACTTACTGGCCTCGGCCTCAAGTCCGGAACGAGTGGTGACTCCAGAAGGCCACGAATGACGCCGCGTGAGCCCGACCAGAGCGGAGTGATCATGGTGACGAGGTTATGGGTGATCTCCCGGCTGGGGGGAATGAGCGGACTGGACAATCTCATTTCATCCAGTCTCAGGACGCGGGGTTGAGCGTTTTTTGCTTCCGCCTCCACGTAGTCCCGGTGGCTGGCCCGCACACTGGCACTGACCTCCACCAGGTCCTGGCGCACCCGCGTCACCTCCTTCCTGCTGTCAGCAACGGCGTCGATGGCATTGCACCCGGTGTCATAGGAGTCGTAGAGGAACGGCTCCAGGTCGTCCTGAACCCGACGCGCCTCTTCTTCGATACCGAGGAGTTGTTGGACCACGTCATCGAGCCGGGCAGCGCCCCTCAGCAGCTCTTCCAGTTGGTACGACATCCCTCCAACCCCGCCACGTATGGTGAGAATGCCGTCCGGCGCCGGAGGTACGGGCCGTGGTGCTTCGTCCGCTCCCACAGGAGCTGAGTCAGCCATTATGGCCCCCTCTCTCCCGAGACGGACACGTTCTGTGAATGACGCAGCACCAAGGCGGCGGCAGCGTCCATGGACTCACGGGCGCGCATCAGTGCTGAAGCGTGCAAGGCGATGGTTACTCTGTAAGCACGTCCCGCGGGAGACTGCCAATCGTCCATTTGGGCTCTCCGCAAGGAAGTAAGAACGGCATCCGCATGGTCCACGCATGTCTTGATGCGCCAAGCGAGGCGTTGGACTTCATGGCTTCGGGAAGCACACTCCAAGGGGTCGAAAGTGGGCGGGTTGGCTGCAGGCATCAAGCCGACGCTCATGTCCGTGTACTCCATTGATTGTTCTGCTGATCGGTAGGCTCGACGCTACGGAGCGGCCGAACCCAACGGAAGCGCCGGCGTCGCGTATGTGGATAACGCAGGGAGCCATCCACATAGCCCCCGTCACCGACTCGGGCACCGTGGCGGAGCATGAAAGAATAGGCACCATGGCTGAATCCCCTCGCGTGTCCCTCGCTTCCGAACCCCTCGCCCTTGGCGCCCTTGACGGTCGTTACCGTGCCGCCGTCGCGCCCCTCGTGGACTACTTGTCCGAGGCTGCACTTAACCGCGATCGCGTTCACGTCGAGGTTGAATGGCTCATCCACCTGACCAGCCAGTCCGTACTGCCCGGAGCGGGCCCGCTGTCCGACGATCAAATCGCGCAACTTCGCGCCATCGTCACTGATTTCGACGCCGCCTCGGTGAACGAACTCGCGGAAATCGAAGCCGTCACAGTCCATGACGTCAAGGCTGTGGAGTACTACATCGCACGCCGCCTGCCGGCTATTGGCATCGAGAACCTGACGGCCATGGTGCACTTTGGCTGCACGTCCGAGGACATCAACAACCTCTCCTACGCCGTCGGCATCAAGGGTGCGGTCGAAAATGTCTGGCTGCCCAACGCCGCAGCCCTCGTCAAGCAGATCGAGGCCATGGCGGAAGAGAACCGTGCCGTGCCCATGCTCTCACGCACACACGGCCAGCCCGCCACGCCCACCACGCTCGGCAAGGAACTGGCCGTTATCGCGCACCGCCTGAACCGCCAGTTGGCCCGCATCGCCAAGACCGAATACTTGGGCAAGATCAACGGCGCCACGGGCACCTACGCCGCGCACGTCGCATCCGTGCCGAGCGCCGACTGGGAAGCCGTCGCCAAGACGTTCGTCGAAGGCCTTGGCCTCACCTGGAACCCGCTGACCACGCAGATCGAAAGCCACGACTGGCAGGCCGAGCTGTACGCAGACATTGCGCGCTTCAACCGCATCCTGCACAACGTTTGCACGGACATTTGGAGCTACATCTCCATCGGCTACTTCCGCCAGATCCCGGTCGCCGGCGCCACTGGTTCCTCCACGATGCCGCACAAGGTCAACCCGATCCGCTTCGAGAACGCGGAAGCCAACCTGGAAATCTCCAACGGTCTCCTGGACACCCTGGCTGCCACGCTGGTGACCTCCCGCTGGCAGCGCGACCTGACGGATTCTTCGTCGCAGCGCAACATCGGTGTTGCCTTTGGCCACTCATTGCTGGCTATCTCCAACGTCGCCAAGGGCCTCAAGGCCCTCGACGTTGCCGAGGAAGTTCTCGCGGGCGACCTCGACACCAACTGGGAAGTCCTGGGTGAGGCCATCCAGATGGTCATGCGCGCCGAGGCCATCGCAGGCGTCGAAGGCATGGAAAACCCGTACGAACGGCTCAAGGACCTCACACGCGGACAGCGCGTGGACGGTGCCCGCATGCAGGAATTCGTGCAGGGCCTTGGCCTCTCCGCAGACGCCGAAGCTCGCCTGCTCGCTTTGACCCCTGGCAAATACACGGGCATCGCCGACAAGCTGGTGGATCACCTGCAGTAGGACAGAGCGTTCGACGACGGCGGGCCGGGGCTGGGTGCCTCGGCCCGCCGTCGACGTTTAAGCTGGTGAGGGCAGACGCGTTCCGTGCCCATGGAGCGCCGGACCCACGGGACGTGGTGCCTCGGGATACGGCGTGTCGGGTTCTTCGCCCGCGCAGGTGGCTGATTGGCTGGAACTATCCGGGGCGGAGCGTGATGCCGTCAGTGCACCATGCCCACGGATGAACGAGGCGCCCCAGTGAACCGGATCAGCGAGAACGTAAGGAGCGGAGCACCCATGAAGCTCCTGTTAATCAGACACGGACAAACGCCCGGAAACGTTGCGGGCCAGCTGGACACCGCGTTTCCAGGACCCGGCCTGACCGAACTCGGGGAGCGCCAGGCCGCTGCCCTGCCTGAAGCCTTGGCCGACGAAACGATCGAAGCCCTTTACACCTCAACGCTGCTGCGCACCCAGCGGACCGTCGCCCCGTTGGCCAAGGCCACGGGACTGGAGCCGACAATCCTGGACGGCGTTCATGAAATTGAGGCTGGGGCACTGGAGAAGAAGACTGACCACGAGTCCCATCTCCGCTACATGAGCACAGTTTTTGCTTGGACGGACGGCGACTTGGACGTCCGGATGCCGGGTGCCTTTACCGGGCACGACTTCTTCGCCCGGTTCGATGCTTCGATAGAGCAGGTAGCGGCGGCAGGACATCAAACGGCCGCAATTGTCAGCCACGGTGCCGCGATCCGCTGCTGGGCAGGAAGCAGGGCAACGGACATCGACACGGTATTCGCTGAAACTCATCAGCTGCCAAACACAGGAATCGTGGCTCTCCAAGGCGACCCGGAGAACGGCTGGAAGGTGCTGCACTGGGACCAGGTTCCCGTGGGCGGCATGGCCCTGGCCGATCGGACCGCGGAGGACCCCACGGGCGAAGCTCTCCAACCCTGATCTGACACTGCGAGGCCTGCTCTTCACCCTAAAACCACTCCGAAAGGTGCAGACCGGGCCCCGCAACGCGGGAAAGCCCGGCAATTCTCCCGACGCTTACGCGCAGGAAACACCGCGGTAACCACAGCTGCCTAGGCTTAAGACGCATAGACACCTCCCCGAAACCCGGCGAAAAGAGGCAAGATGCAGACCAACCCACGGCTCAACATCCGGCAGGTCACATGGGCCAACCCCGTGGGCGCAGACCTCCGGGCCGCGCAACAGGCCGAACTGGATACACGGTTCGGGAGCACGGATCACGAGCCTGGCCCGCCTCCGTCGGAAGCCGACACCGCCGTGTTTGTTGTGGCCTACGAGAAATGCTCGGGACAACCGCTGGGCTGTGGCGGCCTGAGGATGCTCGACGAGAAAACAGCGGAGATCAAAAGGTTGTACGTGGTTCCCTACGCCCGCGGCTCCGGAGTCGCCAGCTCCATCCTGGCGGCCCTCGAAGCCCAGGCGCATTCCCACGGCTTCATTGTGATTGCGGCGGAGGCAGGTTCGGCCCAGTCGGATGGACGGAGCTTCTATGAAAGTGCCGGGTTTGCTCCGGTTCCGAATTTTGGCCCGTACGTCGGAGTGAACGAATCGTATTGCTACTCCAAGCGGATCGACTCCCACAGTGCCTCGCACACGGCAATGGCCTAACGCGGAGGTCGCCAACGCGGCGGTGTCGCACCCTGCGATTCTTGACACTTCAGTGGCTAACACTGCGGTGGAGTTGCCGGGCGGCGGTCCTGCGTCGCAACATCAAGCGGAGGGCGTCACAGTTCGATAATCTCGGATTATGGAAAAGCAGACATCACCTTTCGCACCCGCAAATGGGTGCGGCCCGAGGACCTGAACGCCAACGGCACACTCTTTGGTGGCAGCCTGCTGAAGTGGATCGACGAAGAGGCCGCGATCTACGCCATCCTCCAGCTTGGCAATGGCCGGGCCGTCACCAAGTACATCTCCGAGATCAACTTTGTGAGCTCGGCTGTGCAAGGCGACCTGATCGAGATGGGGCTGACAGCCAAGCGCTTCGGCCGCACCTCCCTGACCATGCGCGCCGAAGTGCGGAACATGATCACCCGCCAGGCCATCCTGACCATCGAGGAAATCGTCTTCGTGAACCTGGGCGCCGACGGAAGGCCGCAGCCGCACGGCTACACGGAGATCACCTACGACCGGGACCGCATCCCCACGCATCACCTGACGGAAACGCTCGACGAGGACTGAACCACCCGGCGTCGTGCTCTTTATGCGGAGGCGGGGAGGGCGGCACAGCGTTCCGTCGCGGTTGCTGACTCCGGCATGAGGGGAACGTGAACGTGCGGGTCTAGGTGCGGTGTTGGTCAACGTCCGGTGGATCAAGGTCACGGCGCAGGATGGCGTGTGGTCGGGAGCAACCTACTGCAGGTACCGGAAGACGGTCCAGGACCTGGAATTCAGGCAGCAGTCGGCGGAGTGCCGCGCGCTGAAAGTTGCTTTGCGGCCAACACCGGCTGAGCGGAACATGGCCTTGCCTCCGCAGGCCAAACAGACCAATTGCTGCCGCCGCGGTTCCTGCCGGTACTCATCAAGGTTGTCGAAGTCCTCGGCGTCCCAGTCTTTCCGGTCGGCGAGGCACAGTGCCCTTCTCATCTGCGGTGGCTTTCGATCGTAAACAGCGGTTAAACGGGTGCTGGCGGCCGCGGGAACGCGGCCGCCAGCTTGTATTTCCGGTGACGGGAGTGATGTCACCGGAACCTGTGGGGTGCTGACCGGAAGGGTCAGCGCCGGTCGAACGTCAGCGCCGGTCGAACGTCAGCGCCGGTCGAACGTCAGCGCCGGTCGAACGTCAGGCCGCCGGGTACCTGGAACGTCGGCATGAGTTCGAGCATGCCCACGTTGACGTGGCGCGGCGTTTCGATGGCGTAGTCCAGGGCATTGACGATGTCGTCCGTGGTCAGCGACTCGTAGCCTTCGTAGTAGGTCTGCCAGGCTTCTTCCATGGCCTCGGGCGTGCCGCCCATGTTGCGGCCGAAGATCTCAGTCTCCACGCGGCCCGGGCAAATCTCGGTGACGCGGATGCGCTTTCCCACGGTGTCATTGCGGAGCTGGCGGGAAATCTGGTGCACTGCGGCTTTGGTGGCGTGATAGACCGTGTGGCCGTAGAAGTTGTACACGCCAGCGATCGAGCTGATGTTGATGACATGCCCCAGGTCGCGCTCCACCATGCCGGGCAGCACCAGGCGGGTGAGCTGCAGAAGGCCGCGAAGGTTCACGTCCACCAGTTCGTCAATGTCCGCTTCGGACGAGTCCAGAATGTTGCCGGGCCGGGAGACACCGGCACAGTTCACCAGGACGTCCACCTTGAGGTCACTCACGACGGCGGCCAGCGCGGCTGTGTCGGTCAGGTCCACTACGTGCGGAATGGTTCCGGTGCGGTCGGCCAATTCGGCGAGGCGTTCCTCGTTGCGGGCCACGGCGTGCACGGTCAGGCCGCGCTTGGCGAGGCGTTCGGCGATGGCTGCCCCCATACCGGTCGAAGCTCCGGTGACGAGTGCGGTGGTGTAGTCAGAAAAGGACATGTGGTTCTCCAAAGGTGGAAATCGGTGGGGCCAGTGCGCCGGCCCTGGAGGTCCGGCGCACTGCCCTGGTTGATGGAGGGCGAAGGACAGTGGTGGCTACGCGTCGCGCAACGGTTCGTGGGCTCGGTCCTTGACGGTGCTGACGGCGATCAGCGTGCCGAGGGCCGTGATGACTGCGTAGAACGCGGGCATGTAGATGTTGCCGGTGCTGCCGATCAGCCAGGTCATGAGCAGCGGGGCCGTGCCGCCGAAGAGGGCCGAGGAGATGTTGTAGCCAAGGCCGTACGCGGAGTAGCGGACGCGGGTGGGGAACAGTTCCACGATCAGGATATGGATGACTGCGGTGTGGCCGGCGAAGACGATGGCCATGATGCAGGCACCAAGGATGGCCAGGCCCATTTCACCGGTGGCGATGAGTGCGTAGGACGGGATGCCGAGGACTGCCATGGCGATGGCGGATCCGGCGATGACCTTCTTGCGGCCAACGCGGTCCGACAAAGCTCCCATGAACGGGATGGCGATGCAGATGACCACGAGGCTGCAAGCGGTGACCAGGAGGGCTTCGCCGATGGTGAAGTTCAACTGCTTGCCCTTGAGGAACGTGGGCATGTAGGAGAACAGAACGTAGTAGCCGGAGCCGTTCATCAGGGGGATGAAGAGGGCCAGGAGCATGGCACGGCGGTGCTCCTTGGACTGGAAGGCTTCCTTGAGCGGGTTCTTGGAGAGGCCGCCCTCTTCCTTGAGCTTCTCAAAGTTGGGGGTATCGCTGATGGCCTTGCGGATGTACCAGCCGATGATCCCCATGGGGATGGCGACCAGGAACGGGATGCGCCAAGCGAACGAACCAAACCCGCCGCCGTCGATCGCTGCCTGGGTGAGCCACGGCGACATGGAGAAGGCGACCAAGGTACCGGTGAGCAGAGCTGCGAAGGAGGCGATCTGTGCATAGGAGGTGATGATGCCGCGCTTGCCTTCGGGGGCGTGTTCAGCGAGGAAGGTCATGGCGCCGGCAGCTTCGCCACCGACCGAGAAGCCCTGCAGGAGACGCAGGAGGACCAACAGGATCGGCGCCGCGACGCCGATGGCCGCGTAAGGGGGGAGCAGGCCAATACCTGCGGTGGCAACACTGATCAGGAGAATGACGAAGACCAGTAGCTTTTGCCTGCCGATCCGGTCACCAAGGTAGCCACACACCACTGCGCCGAGCGGGCGGACGAAGAAGGAGACCGCATAGCCTGCGAACACGAAGAGGAGGGCGTTGTCCGGATTGCCCGGCGCCAGGAAGACGAGCGCCAACGTTCCCGCCATGAAGGCGAAAATGCCGTTGTCGTACAGTTCCACGAAGATGCCAACACAACCTGCGGTGACAACCTTGCGGGTTTGGCGGCTGGTGAGCCGCTCATGCTGCACTGGCGCAGCGTTGGTGCTTGCGGTCATGACTTTTCCTTACTGGGATGAGCGTAGCAACGCCTACTGGTATGACGACAGGGTTTTAGCTGCATGCCGCAACTGGTAGGTCCTGCCACTGGGGACGGCATCCGATGCCGAGGAGTCCGAAGACGGTGTTGACGGATTCGCGGAGGGTCTCAAGCTGGGTCCGCGAGCGTCGATGGGCGGCAGTTGCTTCTGCCACTGTGGTTTTCCGAAAACGGACCTTGTCCCCTGGCCGCGCTTGGGCCAGGACATCCAGTCCGGTGCTGGTGACCACCGCAAGGACGGGGTACCCGGCGGTGACGCCGCGCCCCCGGTGCAGTACCAGCAACTCTTCCCTTGAGGGAACCTCGACGGCGCCCACCGGCACTCCGCGGGACAGGACCTCGCCATTTGAGGTTCTTTCCGGAAGTTCTCCGCCGAGCCGCAGGCCGATGTGGTTGCTGCGGCCGCTCACGGCGTACTCCGAGGTGAAGAGCAGTTCACCGGATTCGCCAAACTCGGCGACGTCCGGCCCGTCGGTCACATCGACCAACAAGTCTGAGTCCATGCGGGGCCGGTCAAGGCCCAGCCGGAAGAGCGGGAGATCAAAGTACGGCTGACGAACAGGGCCAACGCTCCTGCGGGTCAGGAGGCGGGTGCCTTCCTTGAGTTGCAGCCCGAAGCCCACCACGGTGTCCGGAGCTACACTGCCCAGCAGTGTTTCTGCCTCGATGGAGCCGTGGATCGCCAGGTACGCGCGGAGGCCGCGGTGGATTCCGCGGATGGACACTGTTTCACCTGCACGGACCGAGACGGGTTCCCACTGGCTGGACGGGCGGCCACCAACCGTGAGGGTGAGCGGAGCCCCGGTGACGGCGATCAGGACGTCGGTGGTGGCCTTCATCCGGAAGTCCAGGGCCGTGATCTCCACCAGGGGATGGTTGTCCAGGTTCCCTGCCAGGATGTTGGCGGCACGGGCCGAGTACTGGTCCAGGGCCCCGTTGACCGGAAGGCCGAAGCGGGGGCCGCGGGTCCTGCCGAGGTCAGTAACCACCGAGTTGCCGGGCTGCTGGATGAGGATTTCGCCGGTCATGGCTGCGCCCCCGGCTCACGCGGTGCCGGCTCACGAGGCTCCAGCTCCAAGCCGGCGTATTCGCTGAACTCCTCTGTGCGGATCTGGCGGAACCGCAGGATGTCCCCCGGCTTGTAAGGCACCAGAGGTTCGCGGCGGATGTTCAGCACCGACAAGGGAGTCTGTCCGATGACGCACCAACCACCCGGGGCCACTGCCGGAGCGATGACTGCCTGCCGGCCGGCTACGGAGACGGCTCCAGCCGGGACGCTGAGCCGGGGATCCTTGAGCCGCGGCACGGGCTTGGGGAATGCGGGCCCGTCCATCATCGGGGACCCGGCGGGTGCGCCGAGGCAACGGACGGTGTAGGTCTTTTCGCTGTGGAGGCGGATGACCTCCTCCACGGGGATCCCCTGGTGCTCAGCGACGCGCTCCAAGTCGGGGCCGTACCCGCCGCCATACACGACGGGGACATCGAACTCGCGGGGTGCTTTTACGGACTCGCCGGCGTGGGCGAGCTCCAACAGTCCCAGCTTCACGAAGGCCCGGACCTGGCGGGCAGAAACGAGGAGGGGATCGAATTCCACCAACACCGAATCGTAGGTGGGAACCGCGCCGTGAAGTCCTTCGGCACCGCAGTTTTCGAGCCAGTTGGCCAGCCCATGGACGGTGAGCCAGTTATGTTCACTGGTCCCGGAGATAGCCACGACCCGCAGTGCGGAGTCGCCGGATTCGTAGATTTCGGTGGGAGCCGCTGGGAGCATGGACATGTCAGGCCGCCTTCTTCTTTGCGTCCATGACCTCAGCCAGGGGTGCGATGTGTACACCGGCGGTAATGAGTTCCGAACGGATCCTACTGGCCAGTTCCACGGCGCCAGGGTTGTCCCCGTGCAGGAGGAGGGTGTCCACGGCGATGTCCAGGTCCGCACCGTTGGCGCAGCGGACCTTGCCCTCAACCACCATGCGCAGGGTCCGCTCCACGATCCCGTCTGCGTCATGAAGCACGGCGCCCGGTTGGCTGCGGGGAACCAGGGTGCCGTCCTCCTGGTAAGCGCGGTCCACGATGCCCACGATGGCAACGTCGAGTCCTGCCGCCCGGGAAGCATGAGCCAGTTCGCCTTCCTGGGCGACCACAATGAGCTGGTCGTCCACCCGGGCTGCAGTCTCGGCAACAGCCTTGGCATAGTCGGCGCGGACTGCGACGAGGTTGCCAAGCCGGCCGTGCGGAGCCAGGTGCGTGACCCTGGTGCCGTGGAAAGCGGCGAAGCCGTTCAACGCGCCGAGCTGATACAGAACATCGTTCCGGACCTCGTCGGCAGTGAGGCCCATGTCCCGCCGTCCGAACCCTCGCAGGTCAGGGAAGCTTGGATGCGCCCCGATGCCGACTCCGCGGCGAACGCACTCAGCCACGGTGGCCGCCATGATGTCCGGATCACCGGCATGGAACCCGCACGCGATATTGGCGCTTGAAACGATCTCCAGGAGCGCGGAATCGTCGCCAATGGTGTAGGCGCCAAATCCCTCTCCAAGATCCGCTACAAGATCAATTATCGAGTTCACGTGGTTCTCTTTCCGTGTGGTTCTGCAGGTAATGCGGGAATTTCCAAGGCCGCATAATGGGTCATAAAAGAATTCCCGGTAAATGGCAGTCGTCGGAGTGAATCCGGGGCGTTGCCTGAAGTTCGTTCCAAAAGTCTCGCACCCGTCCGGACCCCTGCACAAAGACCTAATAGCTATCCCGTGATAGGTCTCCGTTATGACGTACACCACCCGGCCCTGTGGCATGGGTCCCAGCGGAACCCCGCTGGGCGATGCGTCTATATTTGAACATCGGGACCTGCCACCCAGGGGACTTCCCACCCACGGGGCACGGCTCTCCAGGAAGGTACATCCATGGACACGCGGAAGCTCTCATACTTCGTTCAGATCGTTGACTCCGGGAGCATCACGAAGGCCGCTGCTGCCCTCCATGTGGCCCAGCCGGCCCTCAGCCAGCAAGTCTCGGCTCTGGAGAACGATCTCAAGCAACGACTCCTGATCCGCAGCAAGCAAGGGGTGGAACCCACGGCAGCCGGGCACACTCTCTACCGCCATGCACAGTCGATCCTGCGGCTGGTGGAGCAAGCCCGCCAGGACGTCGCTTCCTCCGGCGCCGCACCCTCCGGCCGGGTGTCCATTGCCATCGCGCCGTACAGCATGGCCTCCAGCCTGACTCCCCAGATCATCAGCGAAGTCGGCCGCCGCTACCCGGATATCGTGGTCCATCTAACCGAAATTTTTGGCGGAGTCCTGAGCGAAGCCATCAAGAACGGCCGCCTCGACATGGCGTTGATTTACGAGCCTGGAAAGATCCGGGGCGTTCAATTCACCACCATGATCGTTGAAGACCTCCACTTGGTAGTGCACCCGGACGTGGACCTCGCCCCCGGCAAAGACGGCAAGAACACCATCACGCTTGCCGAAGCGAGCACCGTAGGGCTGTTCCTTCCCGAGAAGAACCACACGTTGCGCCAGCTCATCGAGAAGGGCCTGGCGGACCAGGACCTGCCTTTGAGACTGGTGGGCGAAGTGGAATCCGTCCCTTCGCTGACCAGGCTCATCCGGGCGAACCTCGGCGGCACGGTGTTGCCCAAATCGGCAGCGGATGCCCTCTTCCCGGACCAGGACTTCAAGGTGCTGCGGATCGTGGAACCCGGCCTGCAGAGCAAGATCGCCCTGTGCACTCCGGATCACGAACCCTTGTCCGAAGCCGCCTCGGCCGTGCTGCTGGTGGTCAAGGAAATGCTGCATCAACAACTGATCAACAAGTACGGGACCGACCCCGTGCAACTGCCGGCCCATCCATAAAAATCGCTTATCCGTACAAACAGCTTTGGTCTTATTCAGGACCGTTTTAATTTCCTAGTATCGAATGAGAAAGACATTCGAAAACCGCTCACGGATTCCGCGGGCATGTTCAAAGGAAACAACGGTGAAAAAGATCAGTACAGCCGGATGGGTGTCGAATCCAACCCGCGGAACCCTCAGCGCACGAACCGGTTTCCATTGCCCACGGAACGGCTTTTGGCGCCCCCTTGGCGGGATCGGCGAACCGCTGTTCGTCTTTGAAGGAAGCCTGATGCCGGCGCACGCGGGCAACAGCATTGAATGGCACTTGGTGGACACCCGGCCCGGTCACGCCGGCCTCGACTAACCCGGCCACCCGCCGTCGTACCTTAACCGAAGCTGCACCACGTTGAGGCGCCCTGCCACCGGCAAGGCGCCTCTCTTGTGTTCGAATACAGCAAGCCAAAGAGTCAACAGCACGCCAAAGACCGGCCGCTGCTGATGTACCAGCAGCGGCCGGTCCGGGCCGGAGCTCCTAGTCTTCGACCAGGAGGCCCTTCTCCTTCAGCTTCTCCGTCAGGCCGCACAGCTCGATGGTGTTGCCGCCGTCGTGGTAGAGCTTGATGAGTTCGCGTTCGTGGTCATCACGGGCTTGGGACAGTGCGATGACTTCCTCGGCCTCTTCGCGGCGGACCACCACAACGCCGTCGGCATCACCGCGGAGGATGTCGCCGGGGTAGATGATTTCGTCGCCGAAAACGATGGGGTAGTTGATGGGGCCCAACGTTTCCTTGACGGTGCCCTTGATGCTGACGCTGCCGGAGAACACGGGCAGGCCCAGCTCGATCAGGTCCTGGGTGTCGCGCACGCCGGAGTCGGTGACCATCGCGGCGATGCCCTTGGCCTTCATGGCGTTGCCCAGGACGTCGCCGAACGTGCCGGCCTCGGCCATTTCCTGCGCACCGACCAGCACCACGTCGCCAGCCTGCGCGTAGTGGATGGCCACCTGCAGCATGAGGTTGTCCTGCGGTGCACACGCGACGGTGACAGCCGGACCGCAGAAGGACATGGAGCGGTCGATCG
Source organism: Paenarthrobacter sp. TE4293 (assembly GCF_050435325.1). Lineage (NCBI taxonomy): Bacteria > Bacillati > Actinomycetota > Actinomycetes > Micrococcales > Micrococcaceae > Paenarthrobacter > Paenarthrobacter sp. TE4293. The sequence continues at coordinate 84,551 of NZ_JBNJRY010000008.1, read as the reverse complement.
GCTTGATCCTGGAGCTCAGTGCGCCGCGGCGGCCTTGGGCCTCGTGGATCGTAGCGGAGGAAAAGGCGGCGAGGCGGTTGACGACGTCAGCGTCCGGACGCTCGAATTTGGTCTTGACGTGGATCATGTTCGGGTTCTTTCTCTGGGGCTTAGGACAGGCCGTTGACGGCGTCGCGGATCGAATCCACGCCGGCGTTGATGGTCTCCAGCGAGGTGGCGAAGGAGATCCGGAAGTAGGGGCCCAGGCCGTAGGCCGAGCCTTGGATGACAGCCACCCGGGCGGCATCCAACAGGTAAAGCGTGAAGTCCTGGTCGTTCTCGATGACCGTGCCGTCGGGCGTGGTCTTGCCGATCACGCCGCCGCAGTTCACGTAGGCGTAGAAGGCGCCTTCCGCCGGCGCGACCGACAACCCCTCAACAGCGTTCAAACCCTCGACGGCGGCGTCCCGGCGTTTGCGGTAGACCTCCACGCTGTCTCGAACGAAGGCCTGGTCACCATTCAGCGCAGCGACGGCGGCCGCCTGGCTGATGGACGACGGGCAGGACGAGGTTTGCGACTGCAGCTTGTTCATCGCCGCGACCAAGGGCGCCGGTCCCACGCCGTAGCCGAGCCGCCAACCGGTCATCGCGTAAGCCTTGGAGACACCGTTGACCAGCAGGATCCGGTCCTTGAGTGCCGGTGCGGCGGTGACGAGGCTGGTGACGCGGCCGTCGCCGAAGTGGATTTCGTCGTAGATCTCGTCGGTGAGGATGAAGACGTGTGGGTGCTGCTCCAGGACTTCGGCGAGCGCCTGCAGTTCCTCGCGGGTGTAGACGGCGCCGGTCGGGTTGGACGGTGCGTTGAGAATGAGCCATGTGGTCTTGGGCGTGATGGCTTCGCGGAGGGCGCCCGGCGTGAGCTTGAAGCCAACGTCCTCGCCGCACGCGACGATCACCGGGGTTCCGTCGTTGGCCAGGACCATGTCGGGATACGAAACCCAGTACGGCGCCGGGACGATCACTTCGTCGCCTTCGTTGAGCGAGGCCATCAGGGCAACATAGAGGACCTGCTTGGCACCGCCGCCGATGGTGAGCTGGTTGCTCCCATAACGGTGCCCGGCGTCCCGCTCGATCTTGTCCAGGATGGCGGCCTGCAGCTGGGGCGTGCCGGTCACCGAGGTGTACTTGGTCTCACCGTTGGTGATCGCCTCTTTGGCGGCGGCCTTGATGTGCTCCGGGGTGTCGAAGTCCGGCTCGCCGACGGTGAGGTCGATGATCTGGACGCCTTCGGCTTTCAGTTCGCGGACGCGGGCGGCCGCGGCAACGCTGGCTGAGGCCTTGATGCGGGTAACCCTCGACGCCGGCAGGAACTCTGACATGTCTCCTCCAGGAATGTGGAACTCGGGACGCGCGGATTCGCGGATCCCTTTTTCGAGACTAGGTACTGAGGGGGTGCGCTGGATAAGACCTAATGTGCGTGGATCTATAAGGGGGCCTTATGACGGCCGCGCATATCTTCCATGCACTTTGCTTATGGGTTCACGCGGTATTGGTATTTCCATGGACCGGTCAACGCTGCCTACATTCGAAGGGTCAGAAGTGCTGTTCCGAAGCTGAAAGGGAGTCCATGCCAGCCCACACCGGGGCAGCCCCCACTGTTTCTCTCCAACCCCGCCCAGCCGCCGGACGGTATGCCTACCGGGCCACGGCCTCACGTCAACAGCCCTCACACTGCGGGGAACGCGGGGAACACGGGGAACACGGGGAACACGCCAAGCTGGCACATGCCCTCAGAGTGCATCGGCAGCTGTTGTCCCACGCGGCCAGTGCCATCCGCACGTTGTCCGCGGCCAGGAACGAATTGATTGCCCAGGCGATTGAGGACGGGATTACCCCGGCGACTGTTTCGGCAGTTACCGGCGAGAACGTGAAAGCGGTCCGGGTCATCGCTTTGGCTTATGACGACCTCCACCCCAGCGGGCTCCCCCGCAGTGCCCGCTTGTCCGGCCTGCAGGCCAAAAGCGATGAACTCCGGGCAGCAGAAACCCGCCGGGACCACATCACGGGACGCCGGGAGGCCCTGATCGTGACGGCACTCCGGAACCAGGTATGCGACGACCTTGAGCTCGCCTCGCTCACCGGACTCACCCCGGACCACATCCGCAGGGCAGGCAGGGGCATCGCCCGCACCTGAGTCCCCCCGTTGAACACTGCAGGCGTGGAGGGTAGAACGGGTAGATGACCAACGACCTGAACGCATGGATGGATCAGTACGAACGCGCGTGGACCTCGAACGAACCTGACGACATCAGGGCGCTGTTCACCGAGGACGCCGTCTACAACGACCGGCCCCACACCGCACAACCGTGGAACGGCCACGACGAGATCGTCGGCCACTGGTCCGGCGACTCAGCCGACAAACCCGAAGACTGGACTTTCGAGTGGACACTCCTCGGCAGGGACGGCGACACAGCGTTCGTCCAGGGCCTGACCACGTACTTGAACGGCGACCCAACCTACGACAACTTGTGGGTCATCCGGTTCGCCGAGGACGGCCGCGCCCGTGAATTCACGGAGTGGTACATGGCCCGCAAATAGCTAGCGGGAGCCGACCAGCACGTTCTCGTGGATCTTGGTCCACCCTTGATATTTCGGCTGGCCGGCATCCACGCCATCGTTGATGAGCTTTGATTGTGAACCGTCCACGGCAGTCAAGGTGACGATCTCTTCACCTGTCCCGGCCGCTGCGCAACCCGCCACCCACCGCTCCGGGAGTCCTTCAGGAACCGCAATCAAGCAGGCGGAACCGCCGGTGGAACTCTTGGCCCCGTAGTACTTCACGTCTTCGTGGGTGGCCAGCAACCGGGATGTCCCGGCCTTGATATCCAGATCCACACCGCTAAGGGTCACGGATTCCGGAAGCTGGTCCTCCGCCGTCGCTTCCCGCGCCAGGACCTTTGGGCCCGCCGGCGACGAACAGCCGGCCAGTCCAAGCGCGGCAACTACGGCAACGACGGCTAAAGCACGACGGTTCATGGCACTGCCCCCTCAGGCTCTCGTTCCATCGAGCCTAGCCCATCGTCTTCGCCGGACATGGACAGGTCAGTAGCTGTCACGCTCCGCCGTTTCAGAGACGGGAATGAACGTGGACGCGAACCCCTCCGACGCACGGGCCAGCACCGCCACGTCGGCGCCGACCAGCACAAAGGAGGCACCGGCGTCGAGGTAGGCGCGTGCGGTCGCCTCGTTGAAGGCGTTCACGCCTGCCGGTTTACCGGCCGCTTTCGCGGCTTCGAGGCAATGCTCGACGACGGCCCTCACCAAGGGATTTTCCTGCTGTCCCAGCAGGCCCATGGAGGCGGCGAGGTCCGACGGACCCAGGAAGATCCCATCCACGCCGTCGACGGCCAGGATCTCCTCCACAGCCGACGCCGCAGCCTCGGATTCGATTTGAACCGTGAGGCTGATGGACTCCGACGCGGATGCCAGATAGTCGGGGACACGGTTCCAGCGGGATGCCCTGGCCAAGGCCGAGCCGACGCCACGGACGCCAAGCGGCGGGTATCGGACTGCGGCGACGGCGGACGCGGCCTCGAACGCCGAGTTCACCATGGGAATGAGCAGGTTCTGCACCCCAAGGTCCAGGTATTGCTTGATGACGACGGTGTCGTTGACCGGTGGCCGGACCATGGCCTGCACCGGGTATCCGCTCACTGCGTGGAGCTGGGCGAGGATCGATTCGAGGCCGTTGGGGCTGTGTTCGGCATCGATCAGGACCCAGTCCAGGCCGGAACCGGCGCAGATTTCTGCCACGAGCGGGCTGCCGGAGCACACCCACATCCCGGCGAGTGGCCGCCCTGTCCCAGTGAGCGCCGAGTAGAAAGTAGGGCCTAGCTGAAGTGGCATGTCACAACTCCCAACGGTCCGTAGTCAGCGTGCACGGTATCACCTTTGTACACCCACAGGGGGCGGGTAAACGAGCCCGCCAGGATGATATCTCCAGCCTTCATCGAGTCACCGTGGGCAGCGATTTTGTTGGCCAGCCAGTGCACGCCATTGGCCGGGTGATCGAGGACTCCGGCTGCCACTCCGGTCTCCTCGACCGTCTGGTTTTTGTACAGGATGGCGGAGACCCAGCGGAGGTCGACGGCGTCCGGCCGCACCGGGCGGCCGCCCACCACCATGGCGCCCATCGCGGCGTTGTCCGAGATGGTGTCCACGATGGTCCGGCCCTCCATTTCGATCCTGGAGTCCAGGATCTCGAGGGCCGGAACCACGTAATCGGTGGCGTTGAGGACGTCGAAAATGGTGCAGCCCGGGCCCTTCAGAGCGGACTTGAGCACGAACGCCAGCTCCACCTCGACCCGCGGGTGGGTGTACTGATCCCACTCCACGGAGCACCCGGTTTCCAGGACCATGTCATCGAAAATGGCTCCGTAATCCGGCTCCGTGATGCCCGTGGCTGCTTGCATGGCTTTGGACGTGAGGCCGATCTTCCGCCCCACCAACGTGCGTCCGGCTTCCTCGTTCCGCCGCATCCACAACTGCTGCACAGCGTAGGAATCCTCCACCGTCATGTGGGGGTAGCGGGCGGTGAGGCGCGGCACCGGTTTCCGGTTCCGGCCGGCTTCGAGGAGCTCGTCGGCAATGGCTTCGATCGTCTTCGCGTCGAGCATGGTTTAGACCTGCGCTCCCAGTTTGAAGCCCTCTGCGACCTCGCCGGATGCGCCTTCCGGGCGGGTGTAGGAGAAGCCGTCGGCGCCCACGGTGACAGCCATTTCGGACTTGTCCTCGCGTTCGATGATCGGCTGGGGGTTTCCGTCGAGGTCCAGGACCAGGGAGGCCTCGGTGTACCAGGACGGGACGACGGGGTTGCCCCACCAGTCGCGGCGCTGGTTGTCATGGACGTCCCAGGTGACGGTGGGGTTGTCGGGATCGCCGGTGTAGTAGTCCTGGGTGTAGATCTCCACGCGGTGGCCGTCCGGGTCCAGGATGTAGAGGTAGAACGCGTTGGACACACCGTGGCGTCCGGGGCCGCGTTCGATGCGGTCGGAGATGCGCAGGGCGCCCATCTTGTCGCAGATCTGGATGATGTTGTGCTTCTCGTGCGTGGAAAACGCGATGTGGTGCAGGCGGGGTCCGTTGCCGCCGGTCAGGGCGGTGTCGTGCACAGTCTGCTTGCGGTGCATCCACGCGGCGTACGTGACGCCGTCGGAATCTTTGATGTCCTCGGAGACGCGGAAGCCGAGGTCTTCCAGGTACTTGCGGCCGCGGGGGACGTCAGGGGTGACCTGGTTGAAGTGGTCCAGGCGGACCAGTTCGCCGGCCGAGTAGAGGTCGTAGCGCTGGGTGAGGCGTTCGACGTGCTCCACGTCGTAGAAGAATTCGTACGGGAAGCCCAGCGGGTCCTCCACCCGGACGGAGTCGCCCACGCCCTTGGTGAAGCCTTCTTTGCGGCGCTCCACCCGGCAGCCCAGCTCGCGGTAGTACGCCTCGGCGGCATCGACCTCTGCAGGGGACTTCACGCGGTAGGCGAAGGCAGCAGCGGCGGCAACGGGACCCTTGCGGAGGACCAGGTTGTGGTGGATGAACTCCTCGAAGGAGCGCAGGTAGATGGTGTTCTCGTCTTCTTCGGTGACATGCAGGCCGAGGAGGTCCACGTAGAACGCGCGGGATTTGGCCAGGTCCGAGACCACGAGTTCCAGGTAGGCGCAGCGGACAATGTCCGGAGCCGGGACCGTGGGCGTAGGGATGGGGCCGGTGAAGTTGCTCATGGGATTCTCTCTTCGTTGAAAGGGTAGGTGGGAAGCTTTAAGCGCCGAACTAAGCGCCGAACTTGGGCGTGTGAACTGAGCCGAGCGTGATGTGCACGGCCTGCTGGTCGGTGTAGAAATCGATGGAGCGGTAGCCGCCCTCATGACCCAGGCCGGAGGCTTTCACGCCACCGAACGGGGTACGGAGGTCGCGGACGTTGTGGCTGTTGAGCCACACCATGCCGGCCTCCACGTTCTGGGAGAAGTTGTGGGCCCGCGTCAGGTTCTGGGTCCAGATGTAGGCCGCCAGGCCGTACTTGGTGTTGTTCGCCAAGGCGAGGGCTTCGTCGTCGTTCTCGAAGGGCGTGATGGCCACGACGGGACCGAAGATTTCCTCCTGGAAGATCCGGGCGTCAGGCGCGACGTCGGCAAACACCGTGGGTGCGATGTAGTTGCCTTCGGGCAGGTGGTCGGGTCGGCCGCCGCCGGCGAGGAGCCGACCTTCGGACTTGCCGATCTCCACGTAGGACGCCACCTTCCGGTAGTGCTCGGGGTGAACCAAGGCACCCACCTGGGTCTTGGGATCGTGGGGATCGCCCACCACGATGTTCTTGGCCCGGGCGGCGTACTTTTCGCAGAATTCGTCGTAGATGGCCCGCTCCACCAGGATGCGGGAGCCGGCGGTGCAGCGTTCGCCGTTGAGGGAGAACACCCCAAACAGCGCCGAATCGATCGCCGCGTCCAGGTCAGCATCTGCGAACACGACGCATGGGGACTTGCCGCCAAGTTCCATGGACAGGCCCTTGAGGTTGGCAGCTGCGTTGCGGAAGATCGTCTGGCCGGTGGTGGTCTCGCCGGTGAAGGAAATCAGCGGCACGTCCGGGTGCTTCACCAGCGCATCGCCGGCTTCCTCGCCCAAGCCGTTGACCAGGTTGAACACGCCATCAGGCAGGCCGGCGTCCTTGAAAATCTGAGCCCACAGCGACGCCGAGAGCGGCGTAAACTCGGCCGGCTTGAGGACCACGGTGTTGCCGGTAGCCAGTGCCGGGGCGAGCTTCCAGGACTCCAGCATGAACGGGGTGTTCCACGGCGTGATGAGGCCGGCGACGCCGATCGGCTTACGGTTCACGTAGTTGATCTGCGAGCCCGGGACTTTCATGGCGTCGTCGAACTGGGCCACGATCAGGTCCGCGAAGAACCGGAAGTTCTCGGCAGCGCGCAGCGCCTGGCCCTTGGCCTGGGTGATCGGCAGGCCGGTATCGAAGGTCTCGAGCTCCGCGAGGCGGGCTTCCTGCGCCTCTACGGCGTCGGCGATCTTGTTCAGCACACGGGCACGTTCGCGCGGCTTCATCTTCGGCCATGGACCGTTGACGAACGCTTCACGGGCGGCGGCCACGGCAAGGTCGATGTCTTCCTTCTGCCCTGCGGCAGCGGTGGCGTAGTTGCCGTTCGATACCGGGTCCAAGACATCGAAGGTCTTGCCGGACACAGAGTCAACGAACTCGCCGTTGATGAAGTGCTGGATGTGGGACGGGAGGTTTTCGGGGATGTAGTGCTTGGCGGTCTCTACTGAGGTCGTCATCGTTGAAGTCCTAACTAGCGATCAGTGGTGGTTATTGTTTGGCTTGGGCCAGGTAAGCGTCCAGGGTGGCGGCGCGGTGTTGGCGGGCTGCTTTTTCGATGGTCTCGGCATCTGCGGCGCTCTCGATGAGCTGCAGCAGTGCCTCGTGTTCGCGCACCGATTCCTGGGCGCGGCCGGGGACGAACCGGAACGTTGACGAGCGAAGGGACGCCAGACGGTTCCAGCCCCGGTGGACAAGGTCGAGAATGTGCGGATTGGGGCAGTGCTCAAACAAGACACTGTGGAAATCCTGGTTCAATGCGGTGAACCGGACGGGATCAAAATGCTCCAGGCACTCCCGCATCTCTTCGTTCACCGCACGGGCCCGCGCAATGGAGACCGGATCGATCAGTGGAGCGGACAACGCGGTGGCCGCACCCTCCACGATGCTCAGTGTCTGCATCGTGTAGAGGTACTCGGTGGGGTCGATCCCGGACACCGTGGCGCCGACGTTCCGCTCGAACTTGACCAGCCCTTCGGCTTCCAGCCGGCGGATCGCTTCCCGGACCGGGACCACGCTGAAGCCCAGGTCTTCGGCGATCTTGGCGAGCACCAGGCGGTAACCCGGAGTGTAGGCCCCCTCGACGATCCTCGCTTTCACGGCCGCATACGCCTGCTGGGATTTGCTCTGGGCTGCGGTGCCCTCGACGGCGGTACTTCCGACGGCGGTTTCAGTCACCGGGGGCTCCTTCCGGGCTGTGCTGGGCGGACCACTCCGCGTACCGCGCCTGCCATTCCTTGTTCATGGGGTAGAGCCCGTCCACGCTGTTGCCTTCCTGGACCATCTGGAAGATGAACGTTTCTTCCTTTTCCTGCTGGATGCAGTCATCCGCCAGCTCCCCGGCAATGGCGGGCGGGATCACGAGGATGCCATCGGAGTCGGCCACGATGATGTCGCCGGGCTGCACGGTGGCTCCACCGCAGGCGATGGTGATGTCCGTGTCCCACGGGATGTGCCGGCGTCCGAGGACTGCCGGGTGCGGGTTGGCGAAGTAGGTGGGCATCTCCAGGTCAGCCACGGCCGAGTAGTCGCGGACGCCGCCGTCGGTAATGATCGCGGCGGCTCCGCGGACCTGGGCACGCAGCGCCAGGATGTCGCCCACGGTGCCGGTGCCTTTCTCGCCGCGGGCTTCCATGACCAGGATTTCGCCGTCGTTCACGGAGTCGATGGCCCGCTTCTGGGCATTGAATCCGCCGCCGTGGGTCTTGAACAGATCCTCGCGGTTGGGCACGTAGCGCAGGGTGCGGGCCAGGCCCACCACCTTGCGGTCGGGCCGGGTAGCCTGCAGGCCGTCGATGCTCACGTTGTTCAATCCGCGCTTGCGCAGCTGGGAGGACAAAGTAGCGGTGGCGACGGACTCAAGCTTGGCCTTCAACTCCGGCGTCAGCACACTCTCGGCAACCGCCGGTTCCGAAGCCTCCAGTCCGGCGGCTTCGCGCGATCCGTAGGCCTCTTCCCGCTGGGTGTCATCAGCCTTGGGCCGGGCACCAAAGTCCGCGAACGGCGTCGTACCTTCCGTTACTTTGGTCGCCAAGCGGCCGCTGCTGAAGCGTCCGCCGGTGACTTCAACTTCGACGACGTCACCGGGCTTGGCAACCGAGGCTCCGGCGGGGGTGCCGGTAAGGATGATGTCGCCCTCTTCGAGAGTGAGCAGCTGGGAGAGGTCAGCGACGAGCTGCGCGAACGGGAACAGCAGGTCCTCGGTGGTGTCGTCCTGCACGAGGTCCCCGTTGTGCCAGGTGCGGATGCGCAGCTGGGTGGGGTCGACGGCGTCGGCGGGGATCAACGAGGGTCCGACGGGTGTGAAGCCGTCGCCGCCCTTGGACCGGACGTTGGAGCCCTTGTCAGCGTAGCGGAGGTCGTAGACGCCGAGGTCGTTGGAAGCGGTAACCCATTCAACGTGGCTCCAGGCGTCGTCAAGGCCGACACGGCGGGCGGACTTTCCGATCACCAACGCGATCTCGCCTTCATAACCGAGCAGTTCGCAACCGGCCGGGCGCTCAACAGTTCCGGGAGCATCCGCGGAGCCGAGCGCCAGCGACGAGGACGGCTTCAGGAAGTACGACGGCTGCTCGGGAGTCCGCCCACGCTGTGCCGCGCGGCTGGGGTAGTTGATGTGGACGGCAATGACTTTGCGCGTCCGGGCCAGCATGTCCTGGCTGACGTCCTGGGACCGGAACTCCAGTGTCACGGCGCCTCCTCTTCCTCGAACTGCATCAAGTACGAAATCGTATACGATAACTATGAACCGAGATCCTTGACCCCGTCAACCCCCACCGGCCACCGATCTGAAGCCGCCCCCTACAAACTGTCGGTGGGCTCCCGTAGGGTACCCGCATGGACATCATCCTCGTACCCGGTTTCTGGTTGGACGCCTCGTCGTGGGAGGAGGTGACTCCCCCGCTGGTGGCAGCCGGACACACTGTCCATCCGCTGACCCTGCCCGGTCTGGAATCCGCCGAAGCACCCCGCACCGGCATCGGCCTTCGCACCCATATCGAGGCCGTAGTGGCAAAAGTGGACTCCTTGGAAGGCAAAGTCGTCCTGGTGGGACATTCAGGCGGCGGAGCCATCATCCATGGCGTGGCGGATGCCCGTCCCGACCGGGTGGCCCGCGCCATCTACGTCGACAGCGGGCCGCTGGGCGAGGGCGGGGTCATCAATGATGAACTACCGGACGACGGCGATGACATCCCGCTGCCGCCGTGGGAAGCGTTCGAGGACGAGGACCTGGTTGACCTCACCGATGAGCTGAAACAGGCTTTCCGCGCCCGCGCCATCCCGGAGCCCAAGGGTGTGGCCTTCGACCAGCAGCATCTGGTGAATGTCCGCCGCTACGACGTTCCAGCGACGATCATCGCGTGCCAATTCCCCTCCTCGCTCCTCAAGGAATGGATGGATGCCGGGCATCCGTTCACCGCCGAGCTCGCGAGGATCCGTGACGTGGACTATATCGACCTGCCAACCGGTCACTGGCCTCAGTTCACCAAGCCCAGGGAATTGGGCGAGGCTCTCTTGGCAGCGGTGCAACGCACCGCATAAAAGCTGACAAGTAGACCCCCGACGCCGGCACTCACCGACGTCGGGGGTCTACTTCAGGGGACATCAGGCCTTGGGAGGCGTATTCGTGGCGGGTCCTTCCGGGGCGGCCCCGCCCTCATCCGTCCAATCGCTTCCGGTGGTGTCGTCCAAGGCAGGATCCGACACAACGTCGGACTTAATGGTGGGCACGGTGGTGACCGTGGGTTCATTTGTGGAGGTGCCGGACGGATGACCGGCCTTCGGCGAAGTGATGCCGGGGAACATGGTTTCAGCCTTTTCCATCAACTTCTTGCCGGCTTCATACAGGTTGTCCAGAATGTCCGGGACCGACTCCTGGACAGCCTCGGTGGCATGGTGGACGTTCTCTTGCACTTCCGGGTTCTTCCAGACCTTTTCAGTGCCCCCACGGAGCTTCCGATACACCTCCGGCCAGGACTTCGATCCCCATACGTAGCCAACGGCCACTCCAACGGCGAACAATGCTTTCCCTTTCACAGGACACTCCTTTCGAGGTGTTTATCCTTCGACACTAGTCCCGCGGGACATGACCTGTCACGCGCACATTGGTTGCAGCCAAGTTAATAGTGATTTGCCGAAATAGAACATTTGACTAAGCTTTATGCCATCCAGCGGGCAACCGCTGGCGGTAACTGCATCACAACCCGAGGAGTGAAAACCATGGGACTGGGCGACAAGATTAAGAACAGCACTGAAGAAGCAGTTGGCAAGGTCAAGGAAAAGGCCGGCCAAACCTCCGGAGACCGGGACCTGCAGGCCGAGGGCTTGGCCGAGCAATCGAAGGCAAACCTGAAGCAGTCGGGCGAAAAGATCAAGGATGCCGCCAAGGGAGTCAAGGACTCTCTCGACGGGCACTAGCCTGCCAATCCCCGTGGTGTCGCGCTCCGGGCGACGACCCGGAAATAGTCAGGTTACTTGCTACTGATCCTCCGACCGGCTAGCGTTGCAGTTGTAGTACTGAGCCCGACCCCCAATCGGCAGGAGTACTTGACGGACTGCAATTTACAATTTCATCGGGGTTTCATCAGCCGTTCCACTCCCCGAATTACGCTGCCTCTCAGGGGCAACATATCGGTGCCTACATTCCGGAACAGGCACCCGGTGAACATACTCGCTTCATGACGTTCATGGAATTTCCATCAACAAGAAAGTAGGAGCAAAAATGGGTTTCTTTGGTTTTCTTCTGCTCGGCCTTTTGGCCGGTGCCATCGCAAAGCTTATTCTTCCCGGCCGCCAGGGTGGCGGCTGGTTCGTAACCCTCCTGTTGGGCGTCGTCGGCGCTCTCCTGGGTGGTTGGATTGGTGGCCTGATCTTCGGCACGGGCCTGCAGGAATTCTTCTCACTGACAACGTGGCTCCTGGCCATCGGCGGCTCCATCATCGTGCTGCTGATCTACGGCCTGGTCACCAACCGCAGGACACACCATGGCTAATAACCAGAACCGCGACGCCAATGGCGACGAACTCGAGGGCCAGTACTCCGAAGGCGACTACGGCGACACAGGAGTGTCCCCGGAGACCCTGAAGGATGATGCCGGGGGCGACTACACCGCCGGTGACTACGCCGAGAAGACGGTTCCGTCGGCTGACGCCGAACTTGACGAAGACAACACGGAAGACACCCCTGAAGACCGGCCCTTCTCATCCGAACCGGATGACGAAGCGTCTGGCTCAAGTCGTCCGTAAGGCCTGGACCTCAACGTAACTGAACACACCAAGGACCCGGAGCATTGCAACCGCAGCGCTCCGGGTTCTTGGCGTGCCCGGGTCGCCACCCGCGCCCTGTCCCTGCGGTGGTGGGCCCTGATATTTTCGGGCAAGGATAGGTGGGGCGTCGGTGCACAGCCCCGCGTAGCGTCAGTGGCAGGAATGGAGACAAGCCATGGCGGCGCATCGAAGGAAGGCGGCAGCGTGCAGGAATGGAACCGTGCCATCGAGGCCATCGAGCAGGACCTGACGTCCGACATTGAGGTGGCTGCCTTGGCCCGGATTGCCCTGACGTCCGAGTATCACTTCCGGCGAATGTTTTCCTCGTTGGCCGGGCTGCCAATCTCGGAGTACATCCGCAGGCGCCGCCTGACATCAGCCACGGCGGAAATCATCGGGGGCGGAACAGTCCTTGCCGTTGCAGTCCGCTACGGCTACGCATCGGGTGAGGCGTTTACTCGCGCGTTCAAGGCCATGCACGGGCTCACCCCGTCCGAAGCGAGACAGCCGGGCGCCGTTCTTCATTCCCAACCTCAACTGAGGTTCCACCTCCGAGTCGAAGGGAAGAACACCATGAAGCACCGTATCGAGGACAAGCCCGCTTTCCGCCTTATCGGGGTGAAAGCCCGCGTCCCGCTGGTCCACGAAGGACCCAACCAGTCCATCATCGATTTCCAGCGGGGCCTGGACCCCGCCGTCACCCAACGCATGCTCGGGTTGGCAGACCTCGATCCGTCCGGACCACTGTCCGTCACCGACAACATTGACGAGCAGCGGACCGAGGGAAGCGAATTGGACTACTGGCATGCCGTGGCATCCAGCCAGACGGCCCCGCAAGGCTTGGACTTCCTTGACGTGCCTGGCGGCCTGTGGGTGGTCTTCGAAACCGAAGGCAAGTTCCCCGACGTCCTGCAAAATATGTGGGCGGACGCAGCAACGGAGTGGTTTCCGGCCAATCCTTACAGGTGGGCACCCGGACCTGAGATGCTCAGCGTCCGCGTGGAGGAAGGGGGCACGCACGGCCGCGGGCAATTGTGGATTCCCGTCGAACGCGAAGAACTACGCTGAGGACTCCGCCCCAAGAAGCCGCAGGATCTCTTCCAGCGGCAGCACACCCTGACGATATTCCCGGGTAAAAACCCGCAGCACCGACTCGGCAGCCTCTGAATTCTCCGTACCGATGGCCTCGGCCGCGTAGATCACCCTGATGTTATGCGCGAAGGCGTCGGCAGCAGTCTGCGCGATGCAGTTATGGGCGGAGATACCAGCCAGAATCACGGTGTCCACGCCCCAGTTTCGAAGGCGCATGGCAAGTTCGGTCCCAAAGAAGGCGCTGTCCCTGGTCTTGATCAGGCGGGGAAGGTCGGCAGTGAGCAGGCCGGGTACGAACTCAGCCTGCTCACTGCCCCTGAAAATGAACCCCTGATCATCGTCGAGCATATTCAGGCTCCACGTGGATTTGTCCCGTTCGTGCACCGTGCCGACCAGGAGAATCCTGGCCCCCGCTTCCCGCGCCGCACTGGTCAGCGAATTGCAGGCAGCAACAATCTCCTCCTGCCGCGCCTTCAAGGCCGGATCCTCGAAGTAGGCGTTTTGCATGTCAATGATCAGCACGGCGATCATTGCTATCCTCCGATCAGGCGTTCACAGTCCCTTGCCACCCGTAACGGGCAGCACGGCTCCGGAGATGTAGGAACCTTCATCCGATGCGAGCAACACATACGCCGGAGCCAGCTCCGCCGGCTGCCCCGCCCTGCCCAACGGCGTATCCTGCCCGAACGTTGGAAGCTTGTCCGGCCATTCCGTAGCCGGAATCAGCGGAGTCCAGATAGGTCCGGGAGCCACGGCGTTAACCCTGATGCCCTTGGGTCCCAGCTCCTCGGCCATGGCCTTGGTGAAGGCCACCTGCGCCGCTTTGGTCATGGCGTAGTCCACCAGTTGCGCGGACGGGTTGAACGCCTGGATGGAGGCGGTAACGATGATCGATGCTCCCGGCCGGAGATGGGGAATGGCTGCTTGGGCGGTCCATATGAGCGAGTACAGGTTGGTCTTGAAGACGCGGTCGAACTCCTCCGTGGGGATGGTTTCCAGGCCTTCACGGTTCTTTTGGTATGCGGCGTTCAGCACCACGACGTTGAGGCCGCCGAGTTCCTGGACAGTCCGCTCCACGATCTCCGAGGCGAAGGCTTCGTCCCGGGCGTCTCCCGGCAAGAGGAGCACCTTCGCCCCGCACTCACGGATCCATTCCGCCGTCGACTGTGCGTCTTCTTCTTCCTCCGGCAGGTAACTGATGGCTACGTTGGCACCTTCGCGGGCATAGGCGATCGCCACGGCGGCGCCGATGCCGGAATCTCCACCAGTGATGAGTGCCGTCTTGCCCTGCAAGCGGCCATGCCCCACGTAGCTTTTCTCGCCATGGTCGGGCTGGGGATCCAGGGGCCGGGTCAGTCCCGGCTGCTCCTGTTCCTGTTGCGGGAACGTACCGGAGTGGTATCCCCGCCGGGGGTCTGAGGGCGCGGAGGTGAGTCGGTTCTGCGGCTGGCCGGAGTCATTGAGGTCATGGTGGGTCATGGTTCTCCCTTACCCACATAAAGCGCTTTCCAATCGCTGGAGGACTACGTCACGGGAGATCTATGTGCGCAGGGTCCGGGCCTTGACCATCAGGAAAAGGCCGTAGGCGATCAGTCCAACTGCCACAGCAGCCAACAGGTAGACCCCGTACGGCTGTTCCCTGAGGGCCTTCAAACCGCCGTCGAGCCCGGTTGACTGCTCAGGCTGGGCACGCACCGCTGCAACAACCACCAAAAGGCCCACCAGGAAGAGTGCGATGCCCTTGGCGATGTACCCCACCACGCCCAGCCCGAGTTGGAACCTGCGCACCGACGGATTGGAGGACAGCGAGAGGTCCTTGGTGAACGTTTGCCGGAAGCCCCTGACCGCGAAGACGATTCCCGTGATCGCTATGCCGGCACCGACGGCGACCAACAGAAACACGCCGAACGGCGCCTTGAGGAGGGTCACCGTGAAGTCGCTGGAGGACTCCCGGCTGTTCTGGCCTTTGCCTGCGATGAAGGAGACGATGGTGGTGGCCAGCGCCGCGAACACTATCGCCTGTCCTATGGCGGAAAGCCTCTTGGTGATTTTGTTGTCCGAGGACCTGTGGCCAAGGATGGCGTTTCCCAGTTGCCAGAGGGCAAGCGCGGCGCAGGCTGTGAAGCTTGCCCAGAGCAGCAGGGGCCCGAGCGGTTGGCTGGCCAGGGACGTCACTGCCCCGCTGACATCGGCCTCGCCGGTACTGCCGAAAGCCAGTTGAAAGGCGATGACGCCGATGAGCACGTGAAGGACTCCGCTGACTACATACCCGGCACGGGCAACTGCGGCAAAGGTTTGCGAATTCGACGCTTCCTCGGCCACATCAGCGGCTTTCCTCATCTCTTCCTTGATGGCAAGCCTCCTTATTTGTTGAGCTCCACCCATCGTCCCTTAAATGACGCCGGGCAGGGTACCTCCCGCTTTGAGAGAGGTGCCTGCCCGATTCACAGCTGCGCGGTTCCTAGAACCCGACGACCGACTGGGGCCAGATACTGCGGAGCCCCACACCGAGGGGGTTGAACTGCTCGCGGACGGCTACCACGACACGCGTTTGGCCAAGAACATCCCCGGCATGGCGGACGGCTTCCGTGGTGCTGGACATCGCGTCGCGGGCAGCGGTGGCGCTCGAGGCCTGGGTGGAGATCTGGTCAGTCATGTCGGTGGTCCTTCCTGGAGGCTCACATCAGCAGTTTGGCTGATGTTTCAACCATCGGTTGGAGTCCTCAAGAAGGGCGCCGGGTCATCTCAAGATTCGCTCAAGATTCCAGCCGACGCTTTCAAAGGGCGAGCAGCACCTCCAGCACCTGTCCCAGACCTAAGTCCAGGCGGGCAGTGACCTGGGTACCGTCGTCGAGCAGGGAAAAGTCCTCGGAAGGCCCGACGGCGGGAGGAACCCAGGCGGGCACCTCACCGCCGAGGTACACCAGGGACGCGAAGCAACTGCGGCGCCCGGAAAGCCGGCCTTCCAGATAGCCGCAGGCAGCAAAGGGGCCGAGGGGTGACTCGCCTTCCGTCCGGTGGACCCCCTTGCCCGCGTAGCCGGAGAGAGGCCAGATCGCCGTGTGGAGCATGCCGTTGCTGAGGACACCGTCGCGATCTTGCACAGTGCGGGCGCCGGCGAGCGCGTAACCTCCGTCCCGGACGGTGAGCCCGGCGCCGGACGGTGCCACCACGGCGTGCACCCGCAGTTCGTACCCTCCGGCCGAGGCAGTCCCCGTCGCAACCTGCCAGGGTGAATCGGCGGGGTCGTCGGAGCAGTTCCACACAGGGGCGTGCCAACTGGCGGCTTGGCCCGGTCCCGCGGCGAGTCGGTGGATCCTTGCGCGACGACTCGGCGTCCCGTCGTCGTTGACTATGGCGAAGTGGTTGTCGATGGGGTGCCGGGAGAACAGCGGCGCCGTGTGGCTTGAATACGCGAGGCGGCGGTACAAGGGATCGTCCGGGCCAGGTGCATAGTACTTGTCACTGCCGTGGTTGAGGAGGCGCGCGATCCCGTCACCGGCGGTGGAGTGAAGCAGGTAGTTGGGTGCCTGCGCGTGCTGCACGCTGTCCGCAGTTTCCAGGGGCGATGACTCCTCTACCGCGGTCCACACCGGGTGGTCCGCGGGCAGGAGCAGCCCGACAAATGCCTTGGAGGTCCAGTACGGCGAGGCGGGGCCGGAGTATTCCTGGGTCATCGGTTCGAAAGCGCCGAACCATCCAAGCGACGGCAGGCCGTCGTCGTACGCGCCGCCGTCGAGGAAGTACTTTGCGGCGCCACTGGCGATCCGGCGGGTCTGGCCCGGGGACAGCGGCGTGGCGCAGATCGCCTCGCCCATGAAGAGGGGCGCGACTGCGGCGTACCGGTAAATCAGGGAGCGGCCTTGGAAGACGGGGGCGCCGTTGGCGCCGAAGAACCTGATGTGGTCCTCCAGGAAGGTGCTGAGCCGTTGCCGGTAGACCTCCAGCTTGTCGTCGGCTTTCGGGTGCCGGCTTGCCGCAAATTCGGCCCACAGGATGGGGTAGAGGTGCATGGCCCAGCCGCAGTAGTAGTCGAAGAAATCGCCGGTGCCGCCGTTGTCTCCGTCCCTGTACCAGCCCCCGCCGGCGTACCAGTCCTCGATCCTGCCCAAGCCGTGCTTGATGTGGTCCGCGTTGAACTCGAACCCGGCGCCGGCAAGGAATTCGGCGATCATCACTTGGAAGAGCACCCAGTTGTTGTCCACGCAGGTGCTGTGTGAGGAACCCTGCAGCCAGGAGGCCACTGCCGACTGTTCATCGGCACACAGCGTCTCCCACAGCCAGGGTTTGGTGAGCTGGAGTCCGAGGACGATCGAGGCCGCCTCCACCATGGGCTGCGAGCGGTCGGTGATGGGCAGCCACGGCTCCGCACCATTCTTCCGGGTCCCCGCAATGAGACCCTCACGGTAAAGGTCCAGGTGCCGGTGGGGATCACTGCCCTTCTCCCCCGCCACGCGGAAAGCTGCCAACAGGAACGTCCGCGCGAAGCCCTCCAATCCGTCGGACACAGCGCCCGACGACGACGGGCGGCCGCCCAGCCGGATGGCCGCCTTGTCTGGGGAAAACAGCGGGCGCACCGCGAGGAGCTGCTGATCCGCGAAGGCGACCCAGTGCTCCCGCGTCCAGCCGGTGATGGGGCTGCGGTCGTAATCCGGTGCGGGCATGGTGAAGCCGGTGGCCATGAGTCTCCTGCGGGTAGTTCCAGCCTCACCACATTAGGCGCCTCCCCCGCGGCAGGGAACGACGTGAACAAGACTGAACACTTGCGTGGATCAAGGTCCGCAGTTCCACCGGGTTGCCCCGGTCTCCTGCGTAGCCCCACGCGTCGCGGTGACCCGTGGAGTTCTTCATCTTGTCAGCGGCCACCGTTATCGGCGACCGGAAAACTGCATCCCTGACTCTTGAACAGCAGGGTGCTGGCCGGTAACTGCTTGTTCATTTATGTTTATTCGCTTTTTCTCTTGATGGCCAATTGATAGGAAAGAACGAAAAGCGACGCATTAGATTCACGCTTATTTTGGGACCAGAAAGGGCTCTCATGGATAACGACAGTAAAATTCACCCAAAGCGCAGGCATCACAAACGCCACCTCGCTGCATTTGTACTTGCCGGGGCGTTCAGCTTGTCCTTGGTATCACCCGCAAGCGCTGCCACCATCTGGGACGGTGATGCCTCACAAGGAACTGGGGTCTTCCGTGGCACGGAATGTGAAGACCCTGGAACGCTGACCACGCCTACTCAGACGGATGGGCATGGCACGGTCTTCCGCTTCGCGAAGGGCAGCACGGAGTGGCGATGCGAAGGAAGAGGCATCAGGGTAGGAGCAAACCCGTACACTTTCGTGGAGAACTCCACCTATTACCTTGGATGGGAAAGCAAACTCGATCAGGTAAGCCTGCCGGGCGGTGGTGATTTTGTTGTATTCCAGTGGAAATCCTATCCAGATGCCGATCAAAATTACCCGGTGTTGATGACAGTAGCCAACGGCAACGTCCGGCTTCATTATGTTGCTCCTGGCGGGACGTGGCAGCAGATATGGTCGAAACCAATAGCCGCCTTCGACTGGCACAAATTTGCCTTGGGAATCCATACCTCCACATCGGCCACCGATGGCTGGATAGAGCTGTGGTTCGACGGAGTGAAGCAAACGTTCAGCAACGGTCAACAGCGTTTTGTCGGACGCACCTGGGACAGTGCCAATGAGCCCAAGTGGGGCGTGTATGACAGGGACAATGTGACCGACCAGATCGTAAACCGCGTGGATAGTCTCCGCGTGGGTACCACCTATGCCGACGTGGACTAGGCGCTGAAAATCGGCCGCGACACTTCAGCTTCGAAGTGTCGCGGCCTTTCTGCCGCTTGGACACGGGTGTGACGCGGAGCGTCAGGCTGAGGTGTGGACCACCAAACGCGATGCCAAATCCGCGAGCTCCCACACAGAAGCGTCAGCATCGGGATGCTGACGGAGCCAAGTATCGAGTTCAACCTGGTAGGCATCGAGAGCTGAGAGGGCAGCGGAGATCCGTTGGCTGTTCAGTGCCCCAGCGAACCGCCCGGCCTTCCCATGGAGGGACGCCGCAGTAGGGCCGCCGACATACTTGCCAGCCACCCTGCCAGTCATTCCGGTCAAGTCAGAGGCTGTTGGGGGCTGCCACTTCAGCACCGTGGTAACGGTGGATCCTTGAAGCCCGGAAACGTCCACGGTGAGGACTGTAAGCCCGTCTCGAGCTTCACTGGAAACCCGGGAGTTACCCTGGGAAAAGCCCGACGTCCGCGCATGCAGCTGAACCTGGATGGTAGCCAAGACCTGCGTGGGATCGCTGACATGTACAGCGATCCCATCCGCCCCTTCCTCAATAGCCACGATGCAGGCCGCATTGACCCCTACGACGGAAGCCACGCCAGGTTCGAAGAAGGCCGCGGAAAAACGTCCGGCGCGCTCATGCCGCACCGCCTGCACAGCGGACGTATTCCGTATCACCCGCGCCTGGGGCCGGGCAGCATATTGTTTGGTTGCGGCCTGGTCAGAACCTGGCAGGACAGCGTATGCATAGGAGCTGGATGCAGCACCCTGGCCGTGCTGCAGGATCAACGTGAGGTAGTCTCCGGTTCGCAGGTCACTGGCCGTGGTCCCTGTCACCGTCCCACTGATGTCCGAAAGTTTCCCGGTGCGAAGCTCCCGCTTGGCCACAAGGTCCGGGGCGTCCAACAGGACATAACCCGCGACGCCGCCGATATGTGCCCACTGTGCGCCGGTTATGGTGCGGCTCTGACCTGCCGCAGGCCCCGGCAATCCGTCAACAACCAAAGGCCCACTTGCGGTGGAGGTACCCGGCGGTTCTCCACGGTTGTTTCTGCCCTCCGATCCGCCGCGACCGAGATCCCGGCACCCAGGCACAGGTAAAAGTCATCAAACAAGAACCGGGAGAAGCGTCCGTGCATGCTCGATGGCGCTTTGGCTTTCAGGTCGATGGCCGCCGATCCCCAGGTTCCGGCCGTGAGGCCTCCGGCGAACAGACTGGGGTTGTGGTACTCCGCACGCCAAGGTACGGCTGTGGCAGCCAGCGGAACTGAGTCTACGGTAGTGCCGGGAAGGTGGTACGGATCTACGGTGCACCAATACCCGTCGTCGTACTGTTCGCGGTCCGATGTATAGAGATAAGTGGCCGCATCCGAGGTGTACCAGCCGCGCAGGTTTTCGTTACTGCCAGTTTCGTAGTCCGCCATTCGGAGCGAGTGCATGGCGAAAGCGACGGCCCATTCCGGCCGGCGGTGCAGCACTCTGTCCATGGGACCAAAGACACGGGTGAACGCCGGAGCGGACCTGGCTCTCGTGCCTGGGTTACGAAGGATACTCAA
The DNA here is from genome assembly GCF_050435325.1 of Paenarthrobacter sp. TE4293. Classification (NCBI taxonomy): domain Bacteria; kingdom Bacillati; phylum Actinomycetota; class Actinomycetes; order Micrococcales; family Micrococcaceae; genus Paenarthrobacter; species Paenarthrobacter sp. TE4293. Next base: position 63,980 of record NZ_JBNJRY010000008.1, on the reverse strand, counting down.
GGCCGCAGCAGATTCCCTCAGCCCCAGCCCTTCCGTGGGTTGGGCACCGCGATAACCCAGTTCAGCTTTGATGACCGTTTCCAGATACGCGCGGGAGCCAGCGCTGACGCTGGGAAGGAGATTGAGCATTCCTCCGATGAACGCCACACCCGTGGATTGGCCACCGGCAACAGTAGCCAACTGCCTCCCCCGGACCGTGTCCATGACTAGGCCACGCCACAGCCATGGTTCGAAAGAGTCCGTGATCCACTTCTCCACGATACTGACGTCGGGACTCCACGACGTTCCCGTGGTTCGCGCCGAAATGGCAGTGATGGAGCTGAGGAAAGAAGCGCCGTAGCCACCAACATAGGGGAACTGGCCATGTTGAATGAAAGAACCGTCGGGGTAAAATCCGTCGTTGCTGAAGAAAGCAGCTTCGTCTTTGTCTCCGTCGATAAGGCCAACCGGCCCTCCGTAGGGCTGAGCGTAGGCCAACACAGGAACAAGGTTGGCCGTGGCCGACACGGCTTCCTCCACGTTTCCGCTCAGGATCGCACGGCCCGAGAAACAATCACAGAACAGAACGCGATTCGCAGCGGCGGCTTGGGTACCCGTCTGGGGTATCGAGGGGGTGAAGTGCCGCTCGGCCGCAACCACAGACTGTACCAAAGCAGGATCAAGTGCACCGTAGGTCAGCACCAACGTGTCATTGAGGAGCTGGGGAAGGTTCACATCCCAGTCGAACCAATTCCCGAATCTGACCCCCGAGGGTGAGAACACATCGCTGACCAGCCATGCGACTCCACCGCTAACAATGTGCAGGGCTCGGTCCGCGTCCGTTCCCAGGCATCCGGCAGCCCACGCGAGGGCTATCGAACGCAGCCTCCGCGCCGTCGTACTGACCCGAGCAGAGTCGGCGTTCGTTTGACGGGCGCTTAAGGGGAGATCGGACCAGAGACCTATGCGGGGCCCAGCGCTGACGAAACCAGCCATAGCCGAACGTGCCGTGGCAGCCACAGCGTCCAGCTTTGACGCCATAACAGGATCTGTCGTGTCGAGGTTTGCTCCTATCAGATAGGAACGCCATTGTTGCCGCGCAATCTCAAATGCCTCATCACTGGCAGCACGTGCAGGGGAAGTTGTGCCGAGGTGGATCGAAGTCAGGGCACCGGCCAGAAACGCAGATTTCAGCACGGTGCGACGATTAATAATCGTCATCGCGTATTCCTTTCTAAACGACGGCAGGGCCAAATGACGGACACAAGCCGACTGACTGCTCCGATGCTAAGAAGGTGACCGGGAGCTTTGGAATAAAGGAAACAAAAGCGAACAGTGTTTAGTTGGGGAGAGCTGGGCTGCAGGACGGCGCGTTGGCGGTCTTCAGCGAGCTGATTCCCTCACGCTTCGCTCAGAGCGAGCCACTTCTCCGGCCCATCCCTCCAAATGTGAATAGGAGAAGACTCTTGCCCAAAAATATGGAGCGTCGAACATTCTTGACTTCCGCTGCATCCGCTGCAGCGGCCATTGGCCTTCCCGCGTTGCAACCCGCTTTACAGGCGAGTGCGGGTGCAACGGCTGCTCAAGGCACCCCCGACCCGCGGCTGACGCCGATAAAGCACGTCCTGGATCCGCGGTGGACGAGTCAGCTCGCAGGTCTTCGACCACACGTCCATCATCAGGTTCCCTACCAGCCCAACGTGTAGGTGGATCGATACGAGGGAACAGATGCAGCAGCACCCAGAAAGTCTGGTTGAATTTTCAGAACCGAGGGAGCCTGGTCAATGCAACCCACTTCGCCGCGTACGCCAACGCACACAGGGCTGGCGGACCCTGGCAAGCCGTGGCGCATGGATCCGTGCGCTGCCGATGTTCAAGCGGCACCCAACAGACTAGTCTGGTTCATAGTGAACAAAATGAACACAAATGAACTTAGTTGATGGAGACCCGCATGCTGACCGAGGATCGTCAACAGCTCATCCTGAGGGAGCTCGCTCTCCATGGCTCGCTCAATGCCAGCGAATTCGCGGCAAAACTGGGCACCTCGGGGATGACGGTACGGCGTGATCTCGCTGCGCTCGCTGAGCAAGGCCTCCTGGAACGGGTGCACGGCGGTGCCATCCCGGTGGGCGGCAAGCCGTCGACAGGACCCGCGACGCAGCCCTCCACCTCCTGGCGTCCTGGTGGGAGGCGGCCCTTGGCCACCATCGGGATGATCGTACCGTCGGCGTCGTACTATTTCCCGGGCGTCATCCGCGGCGCCGAAGCCGCTGCGAAAGAGGCCGGGGTCCGGCTGGTGTTGGGTGTGTCCAACTATTCCGACGAGGAAGAGCGGCGGCAACTGCGCCGGCTCTACGAACACGGGGTGGACGGAATCCTGATCACGCCCAGCGCGCAGTCCTTGGCGGGCACTGAAACACTGGACCTGCTCGCCGAGGCGAAAGTGCCGGTGGTCGTGGTGGAGCGGTCCATCGACGATGCCCTGGACCATGGCCGCCTGGAAGCCGTGCGCAGCGACCATGTCCGCGGCTCGGAGATCGCAGTGAACCATCTGCTGGGTCTCGGGCACCGGAAAATCGCTATTTGCCTGCGTGAGAACAGCCCCACCGCCCCGCAGCTCATCGATGGTTTCCACCTCGCCATGCAGCGCGCCGGGCATGCCCGGGATGACTCGATGGTGCGCGCCATGTCCCGCGCCCAGAACAACCCGCAGGCCCATCGTGAGCTGGTGGATGGAATCCTGGATTGGTGCGCCTCAAGTGCGGTGACGGCGGTGGTTGTCCACACCGATGAGGATGCCCTCCAGTTCGTGAGCGCCTGCCTGGAGCGGCAGATCCGCGTGCCGGAGGACTTCGCGATCCTCTCCTACGACGACGAGATCGCTGCGCTGGGAGCTGTTCCGCTCACCGCCGTGGCACCGCCCAAATACGACGTCGGCCACCAGGCTTTGGTGATGTGCCTCAGCCGGATCGGGGCGCGCCGGGGCAGCACGTCCGCGCTTCAACGGGTGAACCTGTCCCCGGCATTGGTGGTGCGGGACTCCACGCAGGAGTAGCTCCTTACCTGTTTACTTCTGTTCATTTTATTGAGGATGTTCACTTTTGTGGATTTCATAGTGCGTAGTCATCAGGTGCCCCCAGAGCACACCACGACTTCGCATCGTGAACTTCAAAGGAGAACAGAATGAAGCGTCGCCAGCTTCTGCTTGGAGCAGTCAGCCTCATGGCCAGTGCTGCACTCATCACCGGCTGTGGCAGCACCCCCGCCGCCACACCGACCCCCACCGCCACCGAAGACCCCACGGGTGCCATCACCTTCTGGTCGTCCATGCCCGGCATGGACAAGGTCGCTGCGGCCTTCAACGCCAGCCAGGACAAGATCAAGGTCACCTTCGAAACCATCCCCAACGGTGGCGCCGGCGGCTACGCCAAGCTCTCCACTGCCATCACCGCAGGAAACGGCCCGGATGTTGCCACCATTGAATACCCCCAGTTGCCGCAGTTCGTCAGCAACGGCCAACTGCAGCCACTGGACGGATTCATTAACCAGGCCGAAACCGTAGACAAGCTTTCGGACGAGACCAAGGCCCTGGTGCAGTTCGGCGACCACACGTACGCCCTTCCTTACGATGCCGCGCCAATGATCATGTGGTACCGCAAGGACATGCTGGACAAGGCCGGCGTCTCCACTCCCAAGACCTGGGAAGAATTCGAAGAGGCCGGCAAGAAGCTCAAGGCCGTTGCCCCGGAAGCACATCTTGCCAGCTTCAACCCGAATGAAGCCGCACTCACGGCCGCTCTGTCCTGGCAGGCCGGTGCCAAATGGTTCGGTACCGAAGGTGACAGCTGGAAAGTCGGCGTCAACGACGAAGCCACCAAGAAGGTTGCCACCTACTGGCAGAAGTTGATCGACCAGAAGATCGTCAAAGTCCAGCAGTCCTTCAGTGACGAATGGTCCGCAGATCTGGCCAGTGGCGCCGTCGTCGGTGTCCTTGGTGCCAACTGGAGCGCAACCGGCATCCGGACGCGGACGGAAGCCAGCGGCCAAAAGGGTCAGTGGATCGCTGCCGAGGTACCCAACTGGGGCACACCGGCGGACGCGTTCTACGGCGGCTCCAGCTTCAACATCACCAAGAGCAGCAAGAACCCGGCTGCGGCGGCAAAGTTCATCGAGTTCCTTGCCACCAGCCCGGATGCCATTAAGGCCCGTGGAAACACCGGTTCTGCCTTCCTTGCCTTCCCGGGCCTGACCCCCGTGGCGCAACAGGCCTTCGATACCAGCTACTTCGGCAACGACATCTACTCGGTCTTTGACAAGGCGTACTCCAGCATCACGCCCGGCTGGCAGTGGGGTCCCAACTGGGACATCACCAACACCGCGCTCAAGGACGCCTACGGAAAACTGACCAGCGGCGGCAAGGTTCTGGAAGCCATCGACACGGCCCAGAGCGCCACGGTCGCCGGACTCAAGCAGAACGGCCTCTCCGTCAAGGAGTAGCCCGCACGGCTGGGCGGTCCGTTTCAGCGGGCCGCCCAGCCAGCGAGGAGATTAATCATGGCCACCCAAACACCATCCACACCAGCCAAACAACCCACCGCCGTCCAACCGAACACCCGGACCCGCGGCACGTCCCGCGCCATGTCAGGAACCGGCGGCCGCACGGCCGCACTCTTCCTGACCCCGTTCTTCACGATTTTCGCCATCGCCATGGTTGCACCTGTCATCTACGCGATCGTGCTGAGCTTCTTCGCCCAGCAAAAGTCCGGATTGGGCTTTGGCGAGGCCAAGACCGCGTTCGTCGGCTTGGAAAACTACCTGCAGGTCCTGCAATCCGAGAGTTTCGTGGGCGGTATAGGGCGCCTGGCGCTCTACTGCCTGCTCTACATCCCCTTCATGGTGGGCGGCGCCCTTGCGTTTGCGTTGCTGCTTGATGCAGCTGTGGCGCGGGCACGGAAGCTCTTCCAGCTCCTGGTCTTCCTCCCGCATGCGGTGCCCGGCGTCATTGCCGCGCTCATCTGGGCCTATCTCTACACGCCCGGCGTCAGCCCCATTGTCTCGGTCCTGGAAACAGGCGGAATATCCCTGAACTTCCTGGACAACCAGATGATCCTGCCGTCCATCGTGAACATCGCCGTCTGGGAGTGGACGGGCTACAACGTGATTGTCCTGTTCACCGCTTTGCAGGCCGTTCCCAGGGAAATCCTGGAAGCTGCCCGCGTCGACGGTGCCGGCGAAATCCGTGCAGCCATCAGCATCAAACTGCCCCTCATCCTCCCGGCGCTGAGCGTCATCATGCTCTTCACCGTGATCGGCACGCTCCAGCTCTTCACCGAACCGAACATCATCTCCAAAGCCACGGCGTCAGTGACCAGCACCTGGGTGCCGAACATGTGGGCTTATGACGCCGCATTCAACCGGCACAACCTCAACCAGGCCGCGGCTGCCTCCATCATCATTGCGCTCATGGCTGCCGTTCTGTCCTGGGCCGTGACCCGCTTCAGCTCAAGGAACAAAGCATGAGCACCTCGACGATTCCCCGTACCCGGACCATCTCTCCCGCGCTGTCAGCCGGAAAGCGCAGGCGCGCCCGCAGCGGGGGCTTCGGCAGCACCTTCACCGTGAACGCCCTGCTCATCCTGGGCTGCGCGTACATGGTCCTTCCCGTGGTGTGGTTGTTCTTCGCTTCCACCAAAAACACCTCGGATCTCTACGGAACCGCTGCGTACGCTTTTGGCGAGCCAGCCTTCTTTGAGAACGTCATGGCGGTCCTGAACCAGGATGGCGGCTTGTTCCTCCGGTGGATGGCCAACTCGATGTTCTACGCCGCCTTCGGAGCAATCCTCGGCGGCCTCATCTCCGTCATGGCCGGTTACGCGTTCGACAAATTCCAGTTCCGCGGGAAGGATTCGTTCTTCGGAATCGTCCTGGTGGGCGTCTTGATTCCCAACACCGCCACCGTGCTGCCCATGTACCTGTTGGCCTCCGTTTTCGGCATCACCAACACCGTCTGGGCCATCCTCATTCCGGTGTTGTGCAACCCTTTCGGCGTGTACCTGGCCCGGGTGTACTCGGCGGCTTACGTCCCGGCCGAGACCCTTGAAGCTGCCCGCGTTGACGGCGCCGGACCCATCCGGTCCTTCTTTTCCCTGGGCCTGCCGATGATGATGCCCGGCTACATCACCATCGCCCTCTTCCAGTTCGTGGGCGTCTGGAACAACTTCATGCTCCCGCTGGTGATGCTCCAGGACCAGAAGCTGCTGCCCGTCAGCGTCGGCATCTCCATCTGGCAGGGCTATTCCATCCCCCAGCCCGAATTCACGCCCATGGTCATTACGGGCTCGCTGCTCTCCATCATTCCGTTGCTGCTCGCGTTCATCATGCTGCAACGGTTCTGGAAGTCCGGCCTCACCGCAGGGAGCGTTAAGTGAGCCTGAATGTTGCTTTGGCCATGCCTGCCCATACGGCGCGGGCGGTGTTCCCGGCGAGGAGCCTGGATCCCCTGGAACCCGCCCTGACGCTGTTGAGCCGCGATCCCATCCAGGACTTCACGTCCCCGGAAGGCCGCTCCTTGCTGGCGGAGGCCGACATCCTCCTGACCGGCTGGGGGTGTCCGGTGATCGACCACGCAGTCCTCGACGCCGCACCCCGGCTCCGGTATGTCCTGCACGCGGCCGGCAGCGTTAAGCACCACATCGGCGACGCCTGCTGGGAGCGCGGCATTCAGATCAGCTCCGCCGCGGATGCCAATGCCATTCCCGTGGCCGAGTACACCGTTGCCATGATCATCCTCGCCAACAAGCGCGTCCTTCAGATCGCCCGCGCCCTGCACACTACCCGGACCGATGTCCTGGCGGAGCAACTCTTCCCGGACATGGGCAATTACCGGAAGCGCGTGGGCATCATTGGGGCCTCAAAGATCGGCCGGCACGTGATCAGGCTGCTGGCTCCTTACGAGCTGGAGGTAGTGGTGGCCGATCCTTACCTCTCCCCCGACGAAGCGGCTGTCCTCGGCGTCAGGCTCGTGTGTTTGGAGGAACTGGTGGCGGGCAGCGACGTTGTCAGCCTCCACGCGCCGTCGTTGCCGTCCACCAAGAACCTCATCGACGCCGGACTGATCGACAAGATGCGGCCCGGCACTACGTTCATCAACACCTCGCGCGGCGAACTGGTGGACCAGGACGCGTTGCTTGTGCGGGTGGAACGCGGCGACCTTTACGCGGTCCTGGACGTGACCACCCCATGGGTACTGCCCGCGGGTTCCCCCTTCTACACGCACCCGAACGTGCTGCTCACGCCGCACGTGGCGGGTTCATTGGGCAACGAATTGGAGCGCATGGCAGCCAGCGCAGTAGATGAGGCGTTGCGGCTGTCCCGCGGCGAACCGCTGCGGTTCCCGGTGAGGCTGGAAGACCTGGCGTTCACAGCCTGACCGCACCACAGCGCAACCGAAACAGCGCACGACGGCGGCCTCCCGCCGTCGTGCGTTTGCCGCTTTTGCTGGCGGCCGGCTTAGCGCGCGTCCTTCTTGGCTTGGCGCTGCGCCTTATGACCCCTCGGAGGTTTCCCGGAGCCAGGAGAGCGCTTCCGTATGGGAAGTGAAGAAGCGGGTGGGGCACGGAGGCTCCTGGACGGCCAATTGGTAGTCGGCGAGCATGCGGTCCACCGGATTGTTTCCCAGCAAGGCAATCCTTGAGGCCGCGCAGGGTTTAACGAAAACGTCGCGGGCTGCGCGGCTGAGGTGGGCGGTGTCTGCCATCGTCACCAAAAGGGGGTACCGGCTGCCCGCGGCGAGTTCATTGACGGCCTCCACGGCCGCGCGGGCGTTGGCGGCCTCGATGCGGACTCCGGGTTTCCATGCAAGGAACATGACGTCATCGGGTTCGAAGCCGATGCCGTAATCGCAGGGGTCCTTCTGCGTCATCGACGTCCCTCCCTCTCTGCCGGTTTGCCCCGGCTGCCACGGCCTGACTCAACCCTGCACTCAAGGACAATCATCCCCTCTCATCCGAAAAGAGTGATCTTTGGGTAGGGCGTTGCCCGTTCTTCACGGGCTCAGCCGGCTGAAGAGTCCGCGTTCTCGGATTCCTCCGCCGCCGTTTGAGCGTAGCTGGCCGAGACCCGCCGGTAGACCGGGGTCAGGAAGGCCAGGAGCGCCACCACGATCATGATGAGACCGGCCGCCAGGAACACCAGGGCGATGCCGCGGGAAACGCCTTCGCCCAGCAGCGGTTGGAGCTGGGCTGCGCCCTCGGCTGAACGGGCGTACGGGATGATCCAGAACTGGGCGATCGGGGCGATGAGGAATGCTGTGATGGGTGCAGCCGCGGACTCGAATGCCATGGCGAAGCCAAACACCCGTCCTTGGCGGGGCAAGGGAACCACCTTCTGGATGACGGTCTGTTCAGCCGCTTCCACCACGGGAACCAGCGCCATGTAGAGCCAGATTCCCACGATGTAGAGCCAGGCCCATTCCCGGAGCGTGAACACTGCGCCGATGACACCCATTACGCCCACCGCTATCAGCATGGTCCGCAACGGGTTGGATCCGAGCCCGAATTTGCCGATCAGGGCGCCCCCCAGCACAAACCCCGTGGCTCCCACGGCGAAGACGGTCCCCCACATCTCCACCGAGAACATTTCCAGGCCGTAGGGGTCCATCAGCGCCATGTAGACGCCACCGATGAAGTTGTTGAACGTGGAGAAGAGAATCAGCGCGAACAGCCCGGAAATTGCCATGACGGCAGCCCAGGAGCCACGCAGGTCGAAACCGCCCTCCGCGTCGGAGGCCGCGGCCCGCAGTTCCTCGGGCATCCGCAGCGTGAGCAGGTGCATGAAAGCCAAGGCCGTGAGTGCCAAGGCGACAACCACGGTCCAGCCCATGCCCAGCAGCCCCACCGACAATCCGGAGAGCACCGAGGTCACAATGAACGTGAGTCCCTGCACCATGCCCACCAGCCCGTTGGCGTTGGCCCGGCGATCGGGTTCGATCAGGATGGTCACCGTGGTTGAAAGCGCGATGTTGCGCATATTCTCCACCACTGCGCCGATCAGGATGATCATGGTGAAGATCCAGAACCAGGGCTGGGTCAAGTCCAGCAACGCTTCCTCTGGTGTCAGCAGGAACATGACCCCAGACAGGACGAACATCACCAGGGTGAACGCGGCAGCGAACCGCATGACGGCCAGTTTGCGGTAACGGTCCACGAACGTGCCGAAGCTGATGCTGGAAAGCGCGATCAACAGCATGTACGCGCCACCGATGACGCCTGTGGCGATCACGTTGCGGGTCTCCAGGTACACCCAGAACGTCAGGGCGAACCAGAGATAGCTCGTGGTGATGTTGGCCAGCGCAGTATTTACCAGGATCCCGGTGAAAGTCCGGGATCTTTGCGCGGGTGTACGAACGGATAGGTCGACGGTGTCAGTAGACGCGGCGGATGCCGGTTCCTGCTCGGTCATGCGATCCAGTAAACCACCGGGCCCAACCTGCCGGTAGTATCGGCAGGGAATTCACTAAACTCTTGGGGGATTGTTTTCTATGACAGAAATTCAGGGGCAACTGTCCTTCACGAAGGACGCCGACCGGGACTTGGAACTCCAGGAATACGGCCTCGACCCTGCGGTGGATTCGACGCTCCTGCCCAATGCCGCCGTCATGAGTGCACTGCAAAACCTCGTACGGCTTGCAACGGAACTGTGCGGCGCTCCGTTTGGCGTGGTCAACATCATCAGCGCCGAGTACCAGCACCAGATCGGCGCCTGGGGCGTGGATCCCGGGGTGTGCTCGCGCGAGGACTCCATGTGCGCCAAGGTCTTCCTCTCCAGGGAGCGGACCGTGGTGGCAGATGCCTCCCGGGATCCCCGCTTCGCGGACAATCCGTTTGTCACCGGCGAGATCGGCAAGGTCCGCTTTTACGCGTCCGTTCCCCTGCAGACGGACTCAGGATTCGTCCCCGGAACGTTGTGTGTTTTCTCTGACCAGACCAAGGAGTTGCGTCCCGAGCAGGTCAGTATGCTGGAGGTCCTGGCCAAGCAGGTGGTGGAACTGCTGGAACTGCAGCACCGGACGGTCCAGCTGGACCGCACCTACGCCGAACTCAAGGACAGCAACGCCAAACTCGCCGGGTTCGCGGGCCGGGTCAGCCACGATCTCCGCATCCCGCTGACCACCATCCTCGGTTACGTGGAGTTGGTGGAGGATGATCCGGACGTGGAACCCGACAGCACCGCGGCGCGGTACCTGGACCGCATCGGTGCCAGCGGACGTCGGATGCTCGGCATGTTGGAAGATGTCCTCAGCTACTCCCGCGTAGGTGGTGGAATCCAGCCGGGCCACGTTTCCTTGCGAGAGGTCACCGAAGAAGTAACCCGTGATTTGGGCATCGAGAACCACGGGATTGTTGAGGTTGAGGATCTCAGCCTTTACGCGGACCGCGGCCAACTTCGCACATTGCTGCAGAACCTCCTCTCCAACGCCATGAACTACCGCAGTCCCGAGCGCGACCTCCATATCCGCGTCGGCGGTGCTTCCAATTACCACGGGGCCACCCTTTTCGTGGCCGACAACGGCAAAGGCATCAATCCGCAAGACCGTGCCAAGGTCCTGGAGCCCCTGGTGCGTTTGCGCCGGCAGGGCGACGGTCCGGGCTCGGGGCTCGGACTGGCCACGTGCAGCAGCATCGCCAAGGCACACGGCGGTGACCTGACTCTCGCGGAAACCCCCGGCGGCGGAACCACTGTGGCCGTCAGCTTTCCTTCCGGCAGCTGAGGCACTTTCCGCTGGTTAAGGCACGACGGCGGCAGGTCGCCGTCGTGCGTTTGTCACCGTCCGGTGGCTACTTACCGGCTTCGTTATGCCGGTCTTTCGCGGGCTTTTTGTCAGTTTTGCCGTCGCCCTTTTTGTCGGCGACATCCTTGCCGGTCACAGGTGCTTCCACGACGGGCGCTTGAATGGCGGGCGGTTGGACGGCAGGGGCCGGAAGTTGCTCTGGTTGCGTCGTCTCCGGGAGGTTGACCACTTCAGCAGGCACGGCCTCGGCGGGCGCAGGCCCAACGGGCGCAGCCGGGACGTCAGGCACGCTGGGCTGCGGTTCGGCCTGCGATATGCCGGAGTCAGCAGGCTGTGACGGATCCGCCGTGTTGTTGCCTGTCGGATTGATGCCCTGCGAGAAGATCAGCAGCGCGAGCGGGATAGTCACTGCTGCTGCCGCGACGCCCCGGACTGTCTTGGGACGACGTTTGGTGAAGGTCCGGATGCTGGTGACGGTCGCCTGCTTCCGGGTAGCTGCCCGAAGCGGGGTCCGCGAAGGCACCGGCGGCAGCACCGCGGTCCTGCGTCCGGACTGGATACCTTCTTCGGCAAGCGACTTTTCGACGTCGTGCGCGGCAGGACGCTTTTGGGGATCCATGTCCGTCATGGCTTCCAGGAGGGAGCGCAACGGCGCGGGCAACTCCACGGGAATCTGCGGTGCCCGGTGGAGACGCGCTGATGCCGTTTCGATGGGGGTCCCCGGGTATTCCGCCCTGCCTGTGAGGCATTCGAGGAGCACGAGGCCCAGCGAATAGATGTCGCTCGCGGGAGTCAGGGCGAGGCCTTGCGCCTGCTCCGGGCTGAGGTATTGAGCCGTTCCCACAGTGAATCCGGTCGCCGTGAGGCGGTTGTCGTCCATCACCAGTGCTACGCCGAAGTCCGCCAGCTTCACAGACTGGCCCAGCCCGTCGTCGTCGGATACCAGGATGTTGGCCGGCTTGATGTCACGGTGGATGACGCCGTGGGCGTGAACCTGGGACAGTGCCCCGGCCAGCCGGATCCCGATGCGCGCGGTCTCGGGAATGGTGAGTGGCCCCTCCGTCAGCACCGCACGCAGGTCCCGGCCTTCGGCAAGTTCCATGACCAGATACGCACGCTCTTCGTCGTTCCGCGTGTCAACACCGGCATCCAGCGCCGCCACCAGCCCTGGGTGGTCGAAGGCTGCCAGGAGCCGCATTTCATTTTTCTGGCGGGCCCGGAACGAGTCGTCACCGGAGCCGGGCAGGAAGATTTTGATGGCGACGTCGCGGCCGAGCAACAGATCAGTCGCCCGGTAGACCGCAGACATGGCGCCCCTGCCCAGGACAGGTCCCAACTGGTAGCGGCCGTCAAGTGTGTCGTCGATGGAATCGGGGACCCGTGAGTCCACGGCCTCGTCATTGTTGCCCACGAAAATGTCACGTCCTTCAGGCATACCTGGAAGCTACGAACCCAAACGCTGTTCGGTGATACCCAGCAATGCCGTCAATCAAACTTCACGATAGCCGCGTGGCCGCCTGCTTCAGCCTCAGCGGCCTGGGCAATCCAGCCCAAACAGCATCATCCGGTTTCACCAGATAAGTCATCAGGATACTGATTAAGTGAGGGAAAGAACAATACGGGCGTCTCGCCAGGCGTTATGGCTCAGGCCTTTCCCAAGCGATCCACTTCCGCGCGAAGCGTGCCCGCGGGCACGCCCAGCGACCATTCCGCGACGTCGGTGACGAACCGCGTGAACGCTTCATAATCAAAGGAACCGGCGTTGTTGACATAGGAACCCACGCCATCGATTGCCACCCAGATCCGGATGCAGGCCGCGAACGGGTCATCCACGGCGAAGTCGCCTGACGCCACCCCGTCCTCAATGAGGGCGGTGAGCCGGGTGCGGTCCAGGTGTTCCTGTGCGAGCAGCGCATCCGTCAAGGCCGGCGTGAAGCGGCAAAGATGCCTGGCGTTGAGCCACAACCGGGTCAATTCGTAGGCGCCGTTGCCCTCGATGCGTGACACCAGGTGCGCCATCCGCAGGAGGGGTGTTCCGGCGTCGGGAAAAAGCTCTTCCCGCTCTTCCGAAACGGCACGGACAAAGGCGGCGACCACCAGGTCCTCGGCAGCGGGGTAGTAGTGGCTGATCAGGCCCGGCCGAACACCCAGGCGGTCTGCGATCGCGCGGAGGGTTATCCGCTCCAGCCCCTCGTTCAAGGCGATGGAGGCGGCCTCGGAAAGGATCTCGGCGCGGCGTTCGTCAGGTAATTTTCGGACGCGCTGCGATGTGGGGCTTGACACCATGCCCATCAGTCTATTGGATTAGTGACCAATAGCACGTTGGTCGCATGACCAATAGCGCCCCAGGCCGGTTTCCAGCGTTGCGAACCGGACCTTGCCCGAGAGGAACAGCGTTGTCCCAGCCCCACACGACCGATCCGGTCAGTTACCCCGAACCCCTTGCCCACCCCGAAACCCGTGGCATCGAAGTCATCGAAGCCTCAGAGAGACACGGCCGAGCCCGCGACCTCTTCCCCGTATGGGCAGCCCCCAACGTCAGTGTCCTGAACTTCACCGTAGGCGCCTCCTTGATCCTGCTCGGACTGGAGCTGTGGCAGGCCCTCCTGGTCATCGTGGCCGGGAGCCTCCCCTGGATTCTCACCGGCGTCGTGGCCACCAGCGGCCCGGCGGCAGGGACATCCGGCTCCGTCATCACCCGCGCCATCTACGGCATCCGTGGCAACAGGGTTATCGTGGCTTTCTTCGGCTGGTTCATTTCAGCAGTGTTCCTGGCCCTGAACTGGCTCGCGTCCTCGTTCATGGGTGCCGAGCTCCTGGCGCAGCTTGGCTTCACGGATCCCGTCCTGGCTCCAGTGCTCGTCACCATCGTCGTGGCCGCAGTCACCGTGTTGGTGGCAGTGTTCGGCCACAGCCTGATCCTCCGGAGCTACCCCGTGGTGGCCTCGGTGCTCCTGGGCATCTTCCTGCTGGTCACGGCATTCGTCCTCCCCCACGTGCAGTGGGGATACTCTGCCCCCGCGCCGTTGGAAGGCGCACCGTTGTGGTCCGCCGTCACCATCGGATTCGCGATCCTGGCCTCCACACCCCTGTCCTACTCAAACAGTCCGGACTTGGCCCGCTACCTCCCGGAGACCACCAAACGGTCGCACATCGTCGCGGCCACGGCCTTCGGCGGCGCTTTGCCCTGCATGTTCTTTACGGCCGTAGGCGCACTGCTGGCCACCGGCATCAGCGCAGCGGCCATGGACCTCGGCATCGAATCGGCCCTCCTCGCCCTGCTCCCGGCCTGGCTGGGACCGATCTTCGTAGTCGGCGTCATCATCAACACCATTGCGCTCAATGGCATGACCACGTACACGGCGAGCATGGCTTTTCAATCCATCGGAGTCCCGATCCGCCGCATCCCGTCCGCAGTGGTGGTCGGAGCGATCGGCACCGCCCTGACCATCTACCTCGTGATGTCCACCAGCCTCCTCGACGCCGTCAACCTGATGCTGCAGTTGCTGGTCCTGATCTCCGGTCCCACCATGACGATCTTCGCTGTGGACGTCATCCTCCGCCGTAACCGCTACAGCGGTGGGGACCTCTTCAACGAGAAGCCCGGCAGCCCGTTCTGGTACAGCGGGGGCTGGCACATCCCCGGTTTGCTCGCCGTTGTCCTCGGCGCGGCCGTGGCCTCGCTCTTCCTCACCAACGCCGTGTGGACCGGCCCCATGTCGGCAGCCATGGGCCTTCTGGACCTCTCCGTCCCTGTATCCATGATCGTCACCGCCGGGGTGTACATCGCGCTGTGCCCGGCCTTGCGCCGCAGCCCCCGCAACACACCCGCCATCCAAGGAGCAACCGCATGACCGTCGACACCGGACACCACCCCGCCCGCTACCCGGGCGCGGCCGATCAACCAACCCTGGACACCTGGCAGGAGGGGCCGCACAACCGCTGGACGTTCGCGCACCTCGGCGAAATGATCCCGACGGCGTCCATCTCCCGCCGTTTGCCGGCCACCCTGGCTTCAGACAGCTTGGACGCTGTGGCGCTCCCGGGCCTGCGGCGCCGGCTGGAAGAGACCTACACCGACGCCTTCCTGGTCCTGCACCGGAACAAGGTCATCGCGGAGTACTACCGCCCCGGTTTCGCCAGCGATGACCGCCACCTCGTGATGAGTATTTCGAAGTCGATGTGCGGGCTCGTGGTGGGGGCCTTGATTGATGCCGGCGGGATCGTCCCGTCCGCCCGCGTGGTGGACTACGTCCCCGAACTTACCGGCTCTGCTTACGACGGACCCACCATCCAGCACGTGCTCGACATGGCCATCCACCTCGATTACAGCGAGGACTACATGGACCCGGCCTCCGAGGTGCAGACCCACGACCGCTCCGCCGGGTGGCGTACCCGCCGCCCCGGTGACCCCGAAGACACCTACGCCTTCCTCACCACGCTCACCGGCAACGGGACGCCGGGCAACTTCCAGTATTGTTCGGCCAACACCGACGTCCTGGCCTGGGTCATCGAGCGGGTCACGGGGCTGCGGTACTCCGAGGCACTGTCCACTTACCTGTGGTCCAAGCTCGACGCAGACCAGGACGCCACCATCACCGTGGATTCCGCCGGTTTCGGCTTCGCCAACGGTGGCGTCTCCTGCACCGCCCGCGACCTCGCGCGGGTAGGGCGGTTGATGCTCGACGACGGCGAAGGTCCAGGCGGGAGGGTGGTGTCCGCGGAGTGGGTCCGCAGCATCCTCAACGGCGGGGACCGCGAAGCCATGGCTGACTCGTCCTTCACCGCCATTCACCCTCGTGGTTCCTACACGCGGCAGTGGTGGTGCACCGGCAACGAGCGCGGCAACGTCACTGGCGTAGGAATCTACGGCCAATACCTCTGGATCGATCCGGGCACCGATACTGTGATCGTGAAGATGTCCACCTGGCCGGAGCCGGACAGCGAACACCTGCACGCGCTTCAGAATGAGCTACTCCTCGACATCAGCCGCGCCATGGACTCCAATGCCCTGAATTCCAACGACCTGAACGACGCCAACACCACAGGACCAGAAAGCAAGGAAACCGCAGCGTGACCACCCAGCTCTACACCAATGCCCGCATCTTCACTGCCGATACCCGCCGCTGGGCCGAGGCCCTCCTCGTCCAGGGCGAACGCATCCTCTACGTCGGTGACGCCGCCACCGCCGAGCGCCTCCGCCCGGATGCCGAGCGGGTCGATCTCGGGGGCCGCTTGGTGGTCCCGGGTTTCGTCGACGGCCACGCGCACGTGGTCGGCACCGGAGAGGCCCTGGGACAGGTCAGCCTGTGGGGCGCCAAGTCCGTGGAGGAGATCCAGCAACGCATCCAGGCGCGGGACACCGAGCGCCCGGACGCTGACCGGATCCTGGCCACCGGCTGGCTCCACGGAGCAATTCCCGGCGGTGTTCCGGACGCTGGGATGCTGGACGCCGCGGTCCAGGACAAGCCCGTCTATGCCTTTGCCTACGACTTCCACTCGGTGTGGGTGAACTCCGCGGCGCTCGCTGAACTCGGGATCGACGACCACACGGAGAATCCGCACGGCGGCACCATTAAACGCGATTCCCAAGGGCACGCCACCGGCTACATCGACGAGAACGCCTTTTACGACATGGTGCTCCCCTTCCTGGACTCCCAGGTAAGCGAGAACGAGCACATGTCCAGTATCGCCGCAGTCCAGCAGGCCTACCGCGAGACCGGCGTGACCACCGCCTGCGACATGGGCTTCAACGAGACCGACCTCGAGGCCTTCAAACGGGCTGACAAGGACGGGACGCTGACCAGCCGGCTCATCGCCTACTGGCGGGTGAACAACAGCGGATCGCCCGAGGAAAACATCGCCCAGGTCCAGCGGGCGGCCGCGCTCGCCGTCGAGCAGGAATCGCCGTTCCTGCGGGTGGTGGGCATCAAGGTGATCATTGACGGCACCATCGACGGTTGCACCGCCACGCTCGGAATGCCCTACGCCGACGGCTCGAATGCCGAACCGATCTGGACCCTTGGGGAACTCGCGCCGGTGGTTGCCGCGGCGGACGCCGCCGGGTTGAAGGTTGCCATGCACGCCATTGGAGACGAGTCGGTACGGATCGCGATCGGCGCCGTGGAACACGCCGTGGCGCAGAACGGCCCCCGCGAACGCCGTCACCGGATTGAGCATCTGGAGTTGGTGGACCGGGCCGACGTCGACCGCCTCGCCGCCCTGGGGATCACGGCCAGCATGCAGCCGGTCCACGCCGATCCTGCCATCAGCGAGAACTGGTGTGCGAAGCTGGGCGACGACCGTGTGGAGCGGGGATTCGCCTGGCCGTGGATCACCGACGCCGGGGGCCGCCTCGCTTTCGGCACGGACTCCCCCACGTCCCCGCACGCCCCGCTGCCCAACATGTATGTGGCCACCACCCGGGCCTCGGCCCTGGACGAGTCCGCCGGAACCAACGTGCCGGAGTTCGCCCTGCCGTTGGCCGAATCGATCGAGCACGCCACCCGCGACTCGGCGTGGACATGCGGGGCAGAGAACCACCTCGGCCGGCTGGCTGCCGGACTGTACGCAGACTTCGCGGTCCTGGACACCGATGTTTTCGCCAACGAGAACCCGCGCGTCCTTCTGGAAGCGAAGGTCGCGCGGACAGTGGTCGGCGGGCGTACGGTCTACGAAAACCCGGCAACCGCCTAGAGCACAACCGATCCACAACGGCCGCTGCTCCGAATCAGTGTCACAAGGTGAGGAGCAGCGGTTTACCCATGGACGTTCTGCAGGAAACAGCCCTATCGGCCGGCGCCGGGCTGCGGCGCGAGGTGATCACCACGGAGCTGGGCCCGTGCGCTGTCCGCATCCAGAGAGCCCCGGAGGAGCACGGAACCCTCGCCGATGTGTACCTTCATGGAGCGGCCGGATCGTGGACAACGTTCCAACCGCTGCTCCCGGGCTCCCCTGAACGCGACCAAGTCCTCCTGGACCTGCCCGGCTGGGGCGATTCCACTGAAGGTGCGCGGATTGCAACCGCCACTGTCGAGGCCATGGCGGGTGCCGTCGTCGAGGTTTTGGATGACCTTGGGTATGGCAGGTGGAACCTGGTGGGCCACTCCATGGGCGGCGTCATTGCCCTGCATCTTGCTGCCGCCTGGCCCGAACGGACACTCAGCGTTGGGGCGATATCACCCACAGCCTTCGGGGTAGCGGAATCGGCCCGGCAACCGAGGCGGGGACTCACGTCGCTGCCATGGTTTGTCGGGATGCTCCTGCTCATGCGTGCCATGGCAGCCCTCGGAGCCTGGGGCCTGGCCCTGATCCGGGGTGTCGGCACCACCCCGCTGATGCGGCTGCTGCTGTCGCCCCTTTTCTCGGACACGGGTTCCGTGCCGGCGGAAGTGATTCGCGGGCTGGGAAGGGATGCCCGGCCTGTGGCTTTCTGTGCCGCAGCGCGGGCCATTGCCCGCTACAACTTTGCCCAGTGGGACAGGATCAGGTGCCATGTCCTTGCCATCCGAGGGGCCAACGACGCGTTCACGCCCCAGTCCGACCTCGATCAACTGGCTTCCGTCGTATCCCGGATCCGGACAGTGACAGTGCGGCGCTGCGGCCACTTCGCGATCGCTGAGCAACCCGCGGTCGTTCAGGAACTGGTGGACGAATTGCGGCTGCGCTGAACGTCCGACGGCGACCTCCCGCCGTCGTGCGCTTCCTTACGTGACGTACGGAACTGCGGTCCCGCAGGTACGCAGGGCACAATGGAAGGCATGACCCTCACAACTTTCGCCCTCGTCCGCCATGGCCAAACCGATTGGAACGCGGAGCGCCGGTTGCAGGGTTCCACGGACATTCCGCTGAACGACGTCGGCCGCGACCAGGCGCGCGAAGCCGTCGCTTTCCTTTCGGATCAGCAATGGGACACCGTGGTGTCCTCGCCGCTGGGCCGCGCCGCCGAAACTGCTGAGATCATCGCAGAAGGGCTCGGCCTGAAGGTTGCGCGGCTGGTTCCCGAGCTCACCGAACGCAGCTTCGGTCCCGCCGAAGGATTGCAGGCCGGCCCCGAGCTGGAGGCCCTGCGCATCCCGGGCGGTTTCCGCGGCGGTGAAAGCGACGAAGCTGCCGCTGACCGTGGCATCGCGGCTTTGGAAGAGCTCGCCGAAGAGTTCGCGGGCAAGCGCGTCCTGGTGGTCGCGCATGGCACGTTGATCCGGCTGACCCTCAGCCGCGCCATCGGCCGCACCCTGGACAGCGTCCAGAATGCGGTGCTCAATCTGGCCCATCACCACGTGACCGACGGCTGGCAGCTGGAGTACTTCAACGGCGAGCGCGTCTCGGCCGATATCGACGCCTGACGTTACGCCGGCGGGCAGGGTTGGACAGGGGCCAGCACTGTCGGGGGCTCCGGGCAGCCCGATCTACCTGGCTTCGAGGCGCGCCTTCAGCTGTTCCGCATAGTCCGTGTAGGCGGCAGCAATTTCTTCCAGGTCCACCGTCTGGGGGAAGTCGATCACGGGCTGGTGTTCAGCCAGGTACGTCGTGGTTTCTTCAACAATGAGCTGCTCATCGAACGCGTCCAAGCCCACCTCGGCAAGGAACTCCGGGTTGGTGTGGACCAGGGATTCCCCGGTTTGGCCCTCCGAGGCCCAGCGCACCAAGTATTCGTTCTGATTGACCGATTCAATATCGAATGACTTCTCCATGGCAGCAGCCTAACGCCGGAATCACCGTTCGCTGTTACGTGGCCGGTGCCGACCGGGCGCCCATGTGCTCCAGCAACGCCTCCGCCGGCAGGCCTAGAAGGGCGGCCGCGAGACTGCCCATCAGCTCCAGTACATACTCGCTGCCGGCGCTGCCAGCCAACACGTCCATCACCAGGCCGTCTTCCTGGGCGACCAGCGTCCGGGCAATCTTGGCCGGGTCCAAAAGGGGCGAAAACTCGCCCGAACGGGTTCCGGCGTCGATGATGTCACGGTAGACGCGTTCCTGGGCGCCGGTGAGCTCTTCCTGGATCCGGCGCTGTTCCGGGTCACGCAGCATGTGGGGCCAGTACTCGTAGAGGATGCGGGAGACGTCGTCGTCGAGTCCTGCGGTGGTACCCGCACCGATGACGGCGGCAAGCCTGGCTGTGGGGCCCATCTCCGGATCAACCGCTTCTGCGAGCTTTTCGAGGAACCTTGCCGAGGATGCGCGGACGGCGGCGGCGATGATCTCGGCGTGGCTGCCGAAGTAGTAGAGCACAGCGTTGGCTGCCATGCCGGCTTCGGCGGCGATGGCCCGCAGCGTGGCCCCCTCGGCGCCGTCACGCGCAGCCACAGCCTGGGCTGCAGCCACGATCTCTTGTCGCCGGATTTCCTTCTTGTCGACCCTTGCCACTGCCGCTCCCCCGTGGACTCCCGAAGATTTCTGTTGACATTGACTCTAGACGGGTATTGAATGGCATTCAAATTTGAATGTAATTCAAATTACTGATTCAACGAGGAGTCTCCGTGTCACATCCCCCTACCCCACGCATCACCACCACTGACCCAACACCCAAGGATCCACCGTCTGAAGGCCCCAAAGCCTCCAAAGGACTCAAAGCCGGCTCCATCGGCATCGGCCCCACGGTCGCCCTGGGCCTGGCAGCCGTCGCCCCCGCCTACAGCCTCGCCGTCACGCTCGGCTTCGTCGTCCTGGCCGTCGGCGCGAGCACTCCCGCCGCCTTCCTGCTCGGATTCGTGCCGATCTTGTTCACAGCCCTCGCTTTCAGGGACCTGAACAAGGAAATGCCCGACTGCGGTGGCGTCTTCGTGTGGATCACCCGGGTTTTCGGACCGGCAGCAGGGTGGTTCTTTGGCGGATGGGTTCCCCAGATGGCCACCTTCATTGCGAGCGCGGCGCTGGCCCAAGTGGCCACCACGTACTTGCTCAACTTCTTCGGCCTGGTCTGGATCGCCGCTGAGCCCATCGCTGTTTCCGCCATCGCGTGCGGACTCATTGCTCTGAGCGCGTGGATCGCCGCCAGGGGCATCGAGCTCTCCGCGTGGGTCCAGTACGCCCTGATTGGCCTGCAACTGGTGGCCCTCGGCGGCTTCTGCGTCGCGGCGTTCACGGCGATGGCTACGGGGACCTCCGCCGGAACTGCAGCAGGCGGCGCTGAACCGCCAAGCCTGGAATGGTTCAACCCCTTCGCGTCCGGGGACATCTCCGGGCTGGTCTCCGGCGTCATCCTGTGCCTCTTCATCTACTGGGGTTGGGACGCCCTGATAGCCGTGAATGAAGAAACCACCGACCGCAAGGGAACCCCCGGCAAGGCAGTTGTCATTACTACCGTCATCCTGTTGTTCTTCTACGTCGTCACAGCCACCGCCGCCGTCGGCTTCGCAGGGACCGCGGGCATCACCAATCCGGACACCGTCTCGGATGTCCTCTCCGTTCTTGGCCCGCAGGCGACGGGGGAGGTGTTTGGCCAGGTCATCATGCTGGCGGTGGGCCTCTCCGCGCTGGCGGCGCTCATGACCGTGGCCGTCAGCACCCCCCGGACCTGGCTCAGCATGGGCACCTACGGCGCCCTCCCCCGCGGCACCACCCGGATGCACGCCAAACGCGGAACCCCCGCCACCTCCATCTCCTGGTGGGCCGTGATCACCATGGCCATAACCCTGGGACTAACGGCCATCAGCGCCGACTTCATCGGGCTCGCCATCCTGTCAGTGGGCCTCATGATCGCGGCCTACTATGCGGCAACGGCCCTGGCCTCCGTGGTGTACTTCGCGCCGCTGATGCGCACCTCTCCCTCAGCCCTGGTCCTAAAGGGCATCCTTCCCGGGATCGGAGCACTCCTGATGATCGGAGCGTTCGCCTACAGCGCCGTTGACATGCTCTCCCCTGACTACGCGGGGCTTTCCTGGCTGGGCATCGGCTCGGTCTTCTGGATCGGCATCGGCGCACTGGCCGTCGGCGCCGCGGTCACCGCAATCGTGAAGCCCAGGCTTCGGCGCTTCTTCTCCGGCGCAACGATCCCCCGCGGAAACGTCACCTCCCGCCACGAACTTCCCACCATTCTCAGCAACGAAACCGAGGCATAAATGCGCATCCTGTCCATCGCAGCAATTCAAACCAACCCGGTCCCCAACGACCTCGAGGCCACGTGGGCGCGATTCGAAGCCCAGGCCGAGTCAGCCAGGAAGCTCGGCCCCGACGTGGACGTCATCGTGGTTCCCGAGCTCCTGCTTTCGGCACCTGGCGAGTTCCTGATACCGGACCCGGAAGCCGAAACCCGCTCCGCCGCCCCCATCCCCAGCCCGCTGACCGACCGCATCTCGGCGCTGGCCCGCAGGCTCAATGTGTGGCTCGTGCCGGGCTCACTGCTGGAGACGGATAACGGGAGCACCTACAACACAGCCATCGCCGTCTCTCCGCAAGGTGAGATCGTGGCCCGCTACCGGAAGCTCTTCCCCTGGCGCCCCTTCGAAACCACCACGCCCGGGGATTCATTCGTCACGTTCGACATCCCCGGCTGCGGACGCATTGGCCTGGCCATCTGCTTCGATGGCAGCTTCCCTGAAGTGGCGAGGCAACTGGCCTGGCTCGGCGCGGAAGTCATCATCCAGCCAACGCTCACCACCACCCGGGACAGGGCCATGGAAATCGTCATGTCCCAAGCCAACGCCTTCGCCAACCAGGTCTACGTGGTGAACGTCAACGGCGCGTCCCCTTCCGGGGTGGGCGAAAGCGTCATTGTCGACCCCGAGGGCACCATCATGCAGCACGCCAAGGGCGGGGAGGAGATCCTCTTCGCCGTCCTTGACCTGGACCGCGTCACCCAACTCCGTCGCTCTGGGACCCACGGCATTAACCGCCCGTGGACGCAGCTCCGGGACCAGGAGGGCCTGTTGTCCTTCCCGATGTTCGGCGGCGCGCATTTCCAGTCCCCGGAGTGGAACGAGCCCAGTCCGGCAAGCCGGCCCGGCGGGGCTGCCTCCACCGGGCTGCGCCTCCCCTAACGGAGGAAGCGCGCGACCTTAACGGAAGAAGCGCACGACGGCGGCATCCCGGCGTCGTGCGCTTCTTCAATTAACCGGGGCTGCCCCGGCTGGTAAAACCGGACTGCTAGACCTCGGGGCGGCGCTCGACCACCGTTTCAGGTGCCGTCCGCCGCTCCACCACGGTGCGGCGGGTCCTGTTGGACATCGCGATGGAAATGATGAGTCCAATGACGCCCACCACCATCAGGATGTAACCCACCAGAACCTGGTCCAGGAAGGGGATGAGTCCGGGGGCGAGAGCGAAGGCCAAAATGGCTCCGATCGCAATCAGGGCAATGGAAGAACCGATTCTCATAACGTGCTCCTCGTGTCCGTTCGGCGCGTGGTCAGGGATCTCCGGCCGAATCTGTACAGTCAGCATACTTATGATCAAAGACTCCCACCAGCCAGGACAACGACCGGATTCAGTGGCCGTATCGCGCGGCCACCCGGGCGATGGCATCCTCGGGCGTCGGCACCGGCCCGAACACCTGCTCCTGGCGGGTGGTATCGGCTACATATTTTCCGGTTTCGAACCACGCCACCATGCTGGCCATATCACCCACCAGCGGAAGGACCTTGGCGGTAACCTTGCCGAGCCCGGCGATGGCACCCGCAGGTATGGTCATCACCTTGATCGGCTTGCCGGCGCGGCGCCCGGCCACCTCTGCAGCCTCCCGGATGCTCACGGGCCGGCTCCAGCCAATGTCGATACGCTCTCCCTCAACAATGTCCGCGTCAACAGCCTCTGCGAGGTATTCCGCCACGTCGCTGGCGAGGACAAACGTGAGCTTCGCATCCTTGGATCCGAGCCAGACAAACCGCCCCTTCGCGAACGGATCACCACCCATCCCCACAGCCTGGTCAAAGAAGGCACCCGGCCGAAGCGCCACAAAGGGAACACCGAGCTCCTGGAGTTTGTCCTCAGCGAGTTTCTTGTTCCAGAAATGCGGAATCTGCGGCGTCTGGTCGCTGGTCACGATGCTGATCAGCACGAAGCGGGGCACCGCGGCCTGCTTGGCCGCGACGGCAAGGTTGCTGTTCCCGTAGGTATCGATAGCTTGGGCGTTCCTGTCGTTGCGCGTGTAGCCGGCGGCGGTCGAAACCACGGCGGAAACCCCTGTCATTGCAGCGACCAGGGAAGCTGCATCCAGCATGTCTCCGCGTGCGATGTCCACGCCCTTGGCCTCCAACTTGGCGGCGTTGGACTTGGGCCGCACCAAAGCGCGGACCTTCTTGCCGCGCTTGAGCAGCTCGTCCACCACCTGGCCGCCCAGGAATCCGGTGGCACCAACAACAAGGACAGGCAGATCTTCAGCCACGATTTCTCCTCCGGATTTGGTTCCTCCAGTGGTAGCACGCGCCGGGGAGCAGGGCTAGACCTCACAGCAGAACTTACGGTGCACTATGAGTGCAGTATGATGCACTTATGGACGGCAGCACCACCACCCTCTCGCTGGCCATCGGCGCGCGGGTCAAGCAAGAACGACAGAGCCGGGGCTGGACCCTCGACCAGTTGGCGGAGGCCGCCGGCGTCAGTCGACGGATGATCATCAACGTGGAGCAGGGGGCGGCGAACCCCAGCATCGGCACTCTTCTGCGGATCAGCGACGCCTTGGGGGTCGGACTTCCCGCACTGGTTGAGGCTCCCCGCCCGAAGCCCGTCAAAATCACCCGGAGCGGCGAAGGCGCAGCACTCTGGACCAGCAGGCAGGGCGGCCTGGGAATCCTGGTGGCCGGAACGGAATCACCGGACGTGGTGGAACTCTGGGACTGGACGTTGGGCCCCGGAGACAGGCATGGCAGCGAAGCGCACGCCCCGGGCACCAAAGAACTCCTGCAGGTTCAGTCCGGCACAGTGACCGTGGACGCAGGCGACCAGTTGGTCACCCTGGAGGTGGGCGACGCCCTGACCTTTCCCGGCGACGTAGCCCACTCCTACGCCAACCTCGGCACAGCCGCTGCCCGGTTCATTCTGGCTGTTTTTGAACCCGGCGTGGGGTCAGGGCACCGGCAGGATTCCACCAGAGGACAGAGCTCATGAGTACACCCAAGCGCGGCCCCATTCCGCCATGGGGACTCGCCGTTGCGGCCATGCTCTCGGTGCAGCTGAGTTCCGCATTGTCGGTGGGGCTCATCGCCGAAGTAGGACCTGCAGGAACGGCGTGGCTGCGGCTGAGCATGGGGGCGATCATCTTCCTGGCGATTGCCCGCCCACCCCTGCGCTCGGTCCGCCGGAACGACGTCCTGCCACTCCTGGGGCTCGGCATCGCCACCGGCCTCATGACCATCATGTTCCTCGCCGCCGTCGAGCGCATCCCCCTGGGCACCACCGTCGCTATCGAATTCCTTGGCCCACTGACGGTTGCGGCCATCCGAAGCCATAACCGCCGGGCACTGGCCTGGCCAGTCCTTGCACTGCTGGGAGTCGTCCTGCTGACCGAACCCTGGCATGGCCGGATAGACCTGCTGGGCGTCATGTTCGCAGCCATTGCGGCGGCCGGCTGGGGCGCCTACATCCTGCTGACGCAAATCATCGGGGATCGCTTCACCGGCATTGGAGCACTCTCGCTGACGGTCCCCATTGCCGCCGTGACGGCCGCCGTCGTCGGAATCCCGCAGGCTGTTGGCCACCTCGACTGGGGCATCCTGGCAGGGGCACTGGGCGTCGCCATCCTGATGCCCGTACTGCCGTTCGTCCTGGAGCTGAAGGCACTGCGCCGCATGACGTCCACCGCGTTCGGCACACTGATGTCGCTGGAGCCCGCGTTCGGCGTCCTCCTCGGGCTGCTGGTGCTGCATCAACAACCGTCGATCATCCAATTCATGGGCATTGCGCTGGTGGTGTTTGCCGGGGCCGCGTCGCAGCGCGGCGGGATCAGGAAATTGCCGCCCTTGGCCGAACCCACCACTGTGGCACCGGCGCCGGACGCGGTATCAGCCGACCACCCCGGCGCAAAGGCATAACGCACGACGGCGACCTGCCGCCGTCGCGCGCTGGACCGCACCTTAGATGGTGACGGCCAGCTTGCCCCGCGCCTGGCCGGCGTCGAAGTAGCGCATGGCATCCGGCACCTGCGCCAGCGGGTAAGTACGGTCGATGGCCGGCCTCATGGCCCCCGACTCCAGGAGTCCCGCCAAACACTCAAGATCGTCGCTCTTCTGCGTGCCCACGATCATGGTGAGCCGTTGCCGGATGAAGGGCGAAAGGGCCACGGCACGGAGTTGGCGGTCCATGCTCCCCGTCCACGTGCCACCTTCTTCGCCGCCGGTGATCACCGCGGTCCCGGCAGGAGTGAGCGCGCGGCGAAGACGCGACACCGAGGGGTTGCCTGCGATGTCGATGATGACGTCATAGTGCGCCGAGCCGTCAGCGAAATCCTGCGTGGTGTAGTCGATCACGTGGTCGGCCCCGAGGGCTCGCACCATGTCTGTTTTCGCAGCACTGGCCACACCAGTGACCTCTGCGCCGGCGGCCTTGGCGAGCTGCACCGCATAACTGCCCACGCCGCCCGATGCGCCCGTGACCAGGACCTTGACCCCGCGGGATGACTGACGGCCGGGGTCGATGCCGCCGGCACGCACTGCGATCAAGGCCGTGCACCCGGACACCGGCACGACTGCGGCCTGCTCGAAGCTGATGTTTGCCGGCTTGGGGGCCAGCCGGTCCTCACGGGCAGCGGCGTACTCGGCAAAGGTTCCCGTCCCCGATCCGAACACCTCGTCTCCCGCCGCGAAACGGGTCACTTTACTTCCAACCGCCTCCACCGTGCCGGCGAGGTCCACCCCGGGAACCGGGTTCCTGGGGGCCTTGAATCCGTACGCCAAGCGCAAGGCGTAGGGCAAGCCGGTGGTGACATGCCAGGTGCCGCGGTCGAGTCCGGCCGAGTGGATCTTCACCAGCACGTCATTGTCCGCAATGGGGGGAACCGGGACTTGTGCTTCATGGAGGACATCGGCGGAACCGTAGGCCTCCTGCACGATGGCCCGCATGAAGGGACCCGGCAAAGCCTGATCCTTGCGGCGACGGGATTCCTTGGCTTTCTGACCAGTGGTCATGGCCGGACCTTTCAGTACTGGTGGTGGCGCGCACTTTTCGTACGCTGTACTAATGAGATTACCGTACACTGTACTAAACCGCTAGAGGCGATGGTCCAGCCAAGGAGTTCGAGTGTCCACTGCAGCAACCCAGCGGCTCCCGCTTAGCCGCGAGCGCGTCCTCCAGAGCGCCGTAGCCCTCGCGGACGAGTCCGGAATAGCGGGACTGACCATTCGCACGCTCGCCCAAAGCATGGGGACCAAACCCATGTCGCTGTACTACTACGTGGCCAACAAGGACGAAATCCTGGACGGCATCGTGGACATGGTTTTCAGTGAAATCGAGCTGCCGTCACCCGAAGGAAACTGGCGCGGGGAAATGAAACTGAGAGCCCACCGGATGAGAGAGGCACTCAGACGCCATGCCTGGGCCGTCGGATTACTGGAAAGCCGGTCAGCTCCGGGCCCGGCCACGCTCAGGCATCACGAGGCAACACTCGCGACGCTGCGGACTGCAGGATTCTCCGTCAAGTCGACCGCCCACGCTTACGCCCTGCTGGACAGCTATATCTACGGCTTCGCCCTGCAGGAAGCTGCGCTGCCGTTCGAGGGCCGGGACACGGCGGCCGGGATCACCGACCCCATCATGGAGCGATTCGCCACCGGTGAGTATCCGCGCATGGTGGAGATCGCCGTCGAGCATGTCCTGAAACCCGGTTACGACTTCGGCGACGAATTCGACTTCGGCCTGGACCTCATCCTGGACGGCCTCAGCCGTCTGGCAGGAGACGCAGACTAGGATCTGATCCATGGCCAGGATTGAGGACTACGCGATCATCGGGGATCTGAACACAGCTGCCTTGGTGGGGAGAAGCGGATCCATTGACTGGATGTGCCTGCCGCGGTTCGACTCCCCCGCCTGCTTCGCGTCGCTGCTGCACACGCCAGAGGCCGGACGTTGGCTCCTGGCGCCGGCCGGCACACCCGACGGCGGCAACTGCACCCGCCGCCAATACCGCGAAGACACCCTCATCCTGGAGACCGAATGGGAAGTGGAGGGCGGAGCGGTCCGGGTGCTCGACTTCATGCCGGTCCGTGACGACGCAGTGGACCTGGTACGGATCGTGGAAGGTATTTCCGGCGAGGTATCCATGGAGATGGAACTGGTCCTGCGCTTCGACTACGGCCGGGTGGTGCCCTGGGTCCGGCACAGCAAGCACGGCATCAGCGCGGTGGCCGGACCGGACTCGGCCTATCTCACCACCCATGCCCCGCTGGAAGGGCGGGACAAGCGCACGTACAGCGAATTCACGGTCCGGGCGGGCGACCGCGTCCCGTTCGTGTTGCGCTGGGCGCCGAGCCATGAGCGGGAGCCGCGACGGATCGACCCCTTCCATGCGCTGGAGTCAACGGAGTCGTTCTGGCTGGAGTGGATCGGCCGCAGTGAAATGACCGGGAAGTACAAGGAACCGGTGGAGCGGTCCCTGATCACCCTCAAAGCACTGACCTACGCACCCACGGGCGGCATTGTGGCGGCGGCGACCACGTCCCTGCCCGAGCAGATCGGGGGCCCCAGAAACTGGGACTACCGCTACTGCTGGCTGCGCGACGCCACGTTGACCCTGCAGTCGCTGCTCGCCGCAGGTTACACGGAGGAGGCGTCAGCGTGGCGGGATTGGCTGCTGCGCGCCATCGCCGGCGACCCGTCGGAACTTCAGATTGTGTACGGGCTCGACGGCGCCAGGAGACTCCCGGAGGCAGACATCCCGTGGCTTTCCGGTTACGAAGGGTCCGCCCCTGTCCGCACCGGTAACGCGGCCGCCCCACAGCTGCAACTGGACGTATGGGGTGAGGTGCTGGATGGGCTCTCACTGACCCGCGCGGCATCCGCGGACAGCACCGAGGACAGTTCATGGGACATCCAGGTCGCGCTGATGGAGTACTTGGAAGGCGCTTGGGACCAGCCGGACAACGGGCTCTGGGAAATGCGTGGACCGCGGCAGCATTTCACCCACTCCAAGGTCATGGCCTGGGTGGCCGCGGACCGCATGGTCAAAGGCGTACGGAGCTCCGGGCTGCCCGGTCCACACGACCGCTGGGCGGCACTGCGCAGCGAAATCCACGCGGACGTCATGGCCAAGGGATTCGATCAGGAACTCAACACGTTCGTCCAGTCCTACGGCAGCAAGGAACTGGATGCGAGCCTGCTCCTGATTCCCCGTGTTGGGTTCCTCCCGCACAAACATCCCCACGTTGCCGGGACGGTGGATGCCATCCAACGGGGGCTGACCGAGGACGGCCTGGTCCTCCGCTACCGGACCCAGTCCGGGCACGACGGCTTGCCCGGCGACGAAGGCGTGTTCCTGGCTTGTTCGTTTTGGCTGGTGGATGCGTTGCTGGGCATCGGCCGTTCCAGCGAGGCCACCGAACTCTTCGAGCGGCTGCTTACCCTGCGCAACGACGTGGGGCTGCTCAGCGAGGAGTGGGATCCCCGCACCCAGCGGCATCTTGGCAACACTCCTCAGGCCTTCAGCCACTTTCCGCTTATCCACAGTGCTTTGCAGCTACACCACGGCGAAGCCCACAGCAGTGACACGCCGCTCCGCAAGCCCAGGCATCCGGGGCAGGCCAGCGGTTCTACTCTGCGGAATGATCCCCGTCTTCGTTAGCAGCCTCGCCCTTTTCGCCTTTGCGGGTGGCTTCTTCCAGATGAAGATCCAGCTTGCGTTCAGACTCACGCCGCCGCTGACCGACGGTCCTCATTTGCTGGGTCGTGGGGTCGCCCCTGTCCTCCGTCGCTGCGGCCGATGGCACAGCGGGCTGGTCCTTCTCTTGTTCGCCCATTAACACATCGTCCCATCGCGATCGCTTCCGCGATAGGGAGACTGCGTTGTGAGGCCCACTCCGCCCCCTGACATGCTTGAAACGCAGAGCGGGCCTCACTTCACGCGTTATCGCCGGGTTTGGTCGGGCCCGGTCCCCTCGGTTTCAATGCGTTCCTTGCGCACTTCCTCATCCACCTGGACCTCGTCGGTGACGGTGTCCTTCTCAAGGCGCACGCGCTCCACCGGGACGGTTTCCTTGTCCACCACGGGGCGTTCCTCGTGCAGTGTGACCTCGTGTTCGCTTTCGGTCAGCTCCGGGCCGGACATGGCGTCACCGGCGTTCGCGTCCGTAATGGGTTCGCGTTCCAGGCGGACCTCCTCGCGCTGGACGGGGACCGTTGTGGTGACGTTCTCGGTAGTGATGTACTTGCGCAGGCGTGCCCGCCCCGTGGCTTGTTTCTCGGTGCCGACGTTCAGCCGTTCTTCCGAACGGGTCATGGCTTCGTCGTCGCGGCCCCTGTCAGTATCCCGGTTGTCGCCGGCATCCCGGTTGTAGCCGGCGTCCACGTCAGCGGCGTCCCGATGGTAGTTGGCATCCACGTCAGCAGTGCCCATGGTGCCGCCGCGGCCCTCGAGTCCATAGTGGTTGTACAGGCGGCTTTCCTCCCCCGGGTCCAGATGCCCATCCTCGGCAACCCGCGGTGCGTCCTTGATGTGGTCTTTGCTGAACGGGACCACTACGTCATCGCCGTCGACCGTGGCTTCCTGCAGCGGAATGAATGATTCTGAACTGCCAAAAAGGCCGGTTTTGACGGTGACCCAGGTGGGCTCACCCGTGTCATCGTCGGTGTAGAAAGTGCCGATGGAGCCTACCTTGTCACCTTCCGTGGTGCGGACGTTTCCGCTGAGGCCCATCAGACGGTCAATATTTTCCCTCGCGAGCATGATGTCTCCTTGGAATGCGGTTCTCTTTTGTGTGGATCGCCAAGCGGGCTGCATCACCAGGCATGGTTTCCAGTCACCGGCGGGGATTCGGATCAACCCGGCGGCTTTGAGGAACACCTAAATCATAAGCATGCTTAGTGTTTGCTTGGCAAGGCCCTGGGGAAGATTTCCAACGCATGGCCCTGACCCGCTTCCGCGGCACCCAAGGCAAGAAACGCCCGACGGCGACCTCCCGCCTCGAGCGTTTTCGATCGCCGCCGTTTTGGGAAGGCTTGGGTGCGGAGACTGCCACGGGTAGCGTGAGCCACAGACAGGTTGCCCACCGCAGGCGAACGACTTCAAGGAGCTGGCCCATGAGCAGATCCCACCGCGCGTCACACCACGAACCGGACACCGCCGTCGAACTCAATCCCCTCTTCAGCAGGCCCGGCGAGTCCACCATCTTCCCTCGATTCACTTTGCCGGACGGTGAATCCCTGCCGGCCACCGCGTACCAGGTTGTCCACGACGAAGCGATGTTGGACGGCAACTCGCGGCTGAACCTCGCGACCTTCGTCGGGACGTGGATGGAGACGGAAGCATCCACGCTGTATGCCGAGACGTTCGACAAGAACATGATCGATAAGGACGAGTACCCCCAAACGGCGCTCATCGAGACCCGTTGCTGGCGGATGCTCGCGGACCTGTGGAATGCACCGGATCCCGGGAAGAGCATCGGCACCTCTACTATCGGTTCCTCCGAGGCCTGCATGCTGGGTGGTTTGGCGCTGAAGCGACGGTGGCAGCATGCGCGGCGGGCGGCGGGCAAGTCCACGGAGAAGCCCAACCTCATCCTCAGCTCCGCCGTCCAAGTGTGCTGGGAGAAATTCTGCAATTACTGGGATGTGGAGCCTCGTTTTGTCCCCGTTTCAGCGGAACATCCAACGCTGGACGGCCACGACCTGGACCAGTACGTGGACGAGAACACCATCGGCGTCGTCGCTATCCTCGGCGTGACCTATACCGGCAAGTACGAGCCGGTGGAGCTGATCTCCGAAGCATTGGATGAGATCCAGGCGCGCCGTGGCCTGGACATTCCCATCCACGTGGACGGCGCCTCCGGAGCCATGGTGGCACCCTTCCTGCAGCCGGAAACCGTCTGGGACTTCCGGCTGCCCCGCGTGGCTTCCATCAACACCTCGGGCCACAAGTACGGACTGGTGTATCCCGGCCTCGGCTGGGTGGTGTGGCGGGACGCGGCGGCACTTCCGGAGGACCTCATCTTCCACGTCAGCTATCTCGGCGGGGACATGCCCACTTTTGCCTTGAACTTCTCCCGCCCCGGCGCCCAGGTACTTCTGCAGTACTACCTCTTCCTTCGCCTTGGCTTTGCCGGGTACAGGTCAGTCCAAGCAACGTCCCGGGATGTCGCACTGTATCTTTCCAACGAGATCGGAGCCATGGACGCGTTCACCCTGTGGAGCGACGGGTCCGACATCCCTGTGTTTGCGTGGCAGCTCACCGACGGCCACACAGAACACTGGAATCTCCACCACCTATCCGAGCGGTTGAGGATGAACGGTTGGCTGGTTCCGGCCTATCCCCTGCCCGATGGGCTGAATGACATCACCGTCCAACGGATCGTGGTCCGCAACGGTTTCACCCGCGATCTTGCGTCCAGCTTCCTTGAGGACCTGAAGAAGGAAGTTGACTACCTCGACAGCCTCACTGCGCCGATGCCCACAGACAAGCAGGCGGAGGGCTTCCACCACTGACGTCCGGAACCACCGGCTCTTGAAAACACCAGGTTTTGGAACCATCGACTTTAGAAGGGAGGCCTGACATGTGCCGACTCTTCGGGCTCCATGCCGGTCCGCGTCCGGTCCGCGCCACCTTCTGGTTGTTGGACGCCCCGGACAGCCTCTCGGCCCAAAGCCGAAGGGAGCCCGACGGCGCCGGCATAGGAACCTTCGATGCCGCAGGCAAGGCGCATGTAGCAAAGCAACCCTTGGCGGCATGGGAGGATCACGCCTTCGCCCGAGAAGCCCGGGACCTGAAAAGCACCACATTTCTGGCTCATGTACGGTACGCCAGCACCGGTGCCCTCACCATGGTCAACACGCATCCGTTCGAGCAGGATGGGCGGCTGTTTGCGCACAACGGAGTTCTGCACGGGCTCCACCACCTCGACCAGCGCCTCGCGGAATTCGGCGTGATGGACCTGGTGCTGGGCCAGTCCGACAGCGAACGTCTTTTTGCGCTCATCACCGCAGAAACCCGTCGCGCAGGAGGTGATGTGGGCGCCGGCATCGTGGAGGCCGTCGGGTGGGTTGCCCGCGAGTTGCCTGTGTTCAGCCTCAACTTCATCCTGAGCACCGCGACGGATATGTGGGCGCTCAGGTACCCGGACACCCACGGGTTGTACGTGCTGGAGCGAAACCCCTCGGCACCGGATCCGGCAGCACCACTCGATGCCCGAAGCAGGCGGATCCACTCGCGCAGCACTGAACTTTCCCGGTCACCCCACGTCCTCTTCGCCACCGAACCCATGGATCACAACCCGGGCTGGCGGGCTATGGAACCCGGCGAACTGGTCCATGTTGGCCCGGACCTGCACCTGACCTCCACGGTTTCCTTCCCGGACGCCCCTGTTCATCTGCTCACTTTGGCCGACCTCGAACCGTCCGCTGCGGAGTCGCAGCGGTCCTGACCGCCGCTGCCTCAACCCGCACCGTACGGCGCCAACGCACGACGGCGACCTGCCGCCGTCGTGCGCTTCCGACACCGGCCTGGACAGCCCCGAAGAAACTTTCCCGGTGCGAGGTCAGGGTCGTTTGAAACCGGGTTTGGAGCTTCTCTCGTCGATGGTTTCCAGCTCCTGGAACAGGGTGACTTGGAGGCCCGCGGGTGCTTCGAGCCTGGAATTCAGGGACTTCCAGGGCGTTTCGCGGGGTTCTGCGATCAGTGTGGCCCCGGCGTCCGTGAGGTCTTTGGTGGTCGCCGCGGAGTCGTCCACTTCGAAGGCGATCCGGATTTTCGCGCTGGGTCGGCCATCGGCCTCAACGTGGTCGATCATCCGCACCTGCGCGGGATTGGATATCTCCAGGGTTGCCCGTCCTGCGTCGAGGATGGCAACACGGGCATCACCGGCGCCCTCGAAGGCGGCCTGCTCAGGGAGGCCCAGGGCGTCGCGGAAGAACGCCAGAGCGGCATCGTAATCCTCCGCTTCAACGATCAGGCGCATCTGTCGGACTGGTGATTGGGGGTTCGGTTCACTGGTCATTTCTGTACCGTAGGACCTGACACCAATGTGAGGGGCAAGTGCCTATGCGTATCGGCGAACTCGCGTCAGCCACCGGGGTGAGCGTGCGATCCCTCCGCTACTACGAGAACCAAGGATTCCTCAGCCCGGAGCGATCCGTTTCGGGGCAACGGATCTACGGTCCAGAGTCCGTGCAGCGGGTTGAACTCATTCAAAGACTGTTCGACGCCGGCCTGTGCAGTAAGGCGATGACGGATATCCTCCCCTTCATCGCCGATCCCCGGCCCCGGGCAGCCGCGCTGGAAGCGCGCCTTTTGAAGGAGCGCGAAAGGCTCAGTAACGACATCGCCAAAATTGAGCGAAGCCGTGAGTCCTTGGATCAGCTGATCAGTGAAATGGGGCGGTTTTCCACATAGGTCATGTGGTGGCTGATGGTGGTTGGAGCGGGCGTGACAGGCTTGCTGTATGGGAAGCGGCGGGCAGGCATTGGCATCGAGGGCGGTAGCGCCCGGCGATGATGAAGCCCTGCCCGGCGGTGTTGCCGGGCTTTTGCCCAGCTCTCGTTCCGTCTTGGCCAGCGGCTCATCGGCAGCCCCGGAAGTTGGGTCGAAGGGCATGGAGGGTGCATTCGTGTCGGGGGTTGATCCTTCCCGGGAGCTTGACGAACCCTTGGACGAGGCGTACCTGGCCTTGACGGCCGTTCGGGTCATCGCAATCTCCGAAGCACGCACCCTGGGATTCGTAGAGGCTGCGGATTTCGCGGGCAGGGTAGAGGAAATTGCCCGGACGCTGGAGTACTTGCAGGTCGTTGCCGCGCAGGCTGTGGAACGGACCCGGACGGAAGCACAGCAGGCTGGTCCGGGGTCCTCGGCGGCAGCGCCGGGATGGCGGACCGGATGGACGGAATCAAAGCCAGGATCCAACGCTCCGGCAACAGCTCAGAACCGGACGGGAACCGCCACTGCTCCGGTGCCCACTGGTGGAGAACGCTCCACCAGTGCACTGCCCACGGATGGGGCCAGGCCCAAGGCCAGTGTTGTGGATGATGGGTATCGGAACGCGGCCCAGTTCCTTCGGGCGCGGTTGCGGATCGGGATCGGTGAAGCCCGCCGACGGCTCGCCCTGGCCCGGGAAATACTCCCCCAGACGGGCATGACCGGCCAGGACATCCCGGCCCGCCGCGAAGTCCTCGCCCACGCTGTCGGATCCGCACTGGTCCCGTCCCGCTCGGCCACGATCATCAGCACCGCCCTGGACAACGTCAAACACCTCACCGACGACGACACCCTCACCCGCATGGAACACGCCCTGACCAGCACCGCCATCGAAACCGACCCGGACTTCGTCACCACCATGGCCAAACGCTGGACCGACGTCATCGACCACGACGGCTCCGAACCGTCCGAAGAAGTCCTGCGCCAACTCCAAGGCGTGTTCCTCCGCCGCCGACGCCGCCACGGCCTCCACCACCTCGAAATCTTCGCCACCGACGAACAATTCGAAACCCTCAGCACCGTCATGAACACCGCCACCAACCCCAGACTCCAGAGCACCGGCCAGCACGGCACCGGCCCGGATCTGGACCGGCGCAGCCGGCCCCAGAAACTCCTCGACGGCCTCGTCGGTGCCTGCAGCCTCGCCATGACCACCGGGAAACTGCCCTCCAACGGCGGCCTCCGACCCCAACTGACCATCACCATCGACGAACGCCACCTCTTCAACCAACTCGCCCACCACAGCCATCACAGCCGGGCCGACCACCACACTGACACCGGCACCGCCACGTTCACCGGCCCGATCCACCCCAGCACCATCCGGAAAATCGCCTGCGACGCCGATATCATCCCCGTCCTGCTCGGCAGCGACTCCCGCATCCTGGACATCGGCCGCACCACCCGGATCTTCCCACCCCACATCCGCAAAGCCATCACCGCCCGCGACGGAGGCTGCGCCTTCCCCGACTGCACCATGCCCGCCCCCTGGTGCGAAGCCCACCACACCACCTACTGGTCCCACGGCGGCACCACCTCAACCGACAACGGCACCCTCCTCTGCAGCCACCACCACCACCTCATCCACAAAGAAAACTGGCACATCGACATGACCACCGGCGTCCCCTGGTTCATCCCCCCACCCCACATCGACCCCCACCAAAAACCCCGACGCAACCACCACCACACACCCCACCGAACCCCGGAAAACCCACCGAATCTGGACATGCCGGCTCGGACCGCGGGAAATCACCATCTAGGCGGGACTAACTCCAAGATCGCTGAAACCGCTACAAGCACTTAGGCACGAGCACCGGAAGCACACGAGCACCGGAAGCACTGGAAGCACCAGAGTCGTTTAAGCAACAAAGCACCCAACCGCGACCCATCTCCGCGAGGAGACCAGCCGCCGTCGAGCGCTGGTTGATGAGCGGACCTCCCGGTTTAGCGCGAGGTCGGCCAGCCCGTGTAGGACTCTGCAAGATACGCTTTCGCGTGCTCGGAAGTGACCACGGAGTGCAATTCGCCGAGCTGGCGGGCTCGGTCGAAGTCGTCGGCACCCGGCACCGTGTGCAGCATCGATGTCATCCAATAGGAGAAGTGCTGGGCCTTCCACACACGGTCCAAGGCACGGTCGCTATAGGAGTCCAACAGCGCAGTAGAACCATTCGAGTAGAAGGAGTCGAGGCCCTCGAAAAGCACTTTGACGTCGTGAATGGCCAGGTTGAGTCCTTTGGCCCCCGTGGGTGGAACGGTGTGTGCTGCGTCGCCGGCCAGGAACAGGTTGCCATGGCGCATGGGGGTGTGGACGAAACTGCGGAACGGCAGGACCATCTTCTCCAGGACGGGTCCTTCTTTGAGCTCAAAACCGTTGCCGTTGACCCGCTTGCGGAATTCGGTCCAGATGCGTTCGTCGTCCCAGTCGGCGACGTTTTCCTTGGGGTCGCATTGGAAGTACATGCGCTGAACAGTCTCGGTGCGCTGGCTGATCAGTGCGAAGCCGTTCTCGGAGTTGGCATAAATCAGTTCGTCCGCGCTGCGTGGGGCCTCGGCGAGGATGCCAAACCAGGCGAAGGGGTATTCGTGGAAGTACCACTTGCGGTTGGCTTCGGGGATCTGGAATCGGCAGTGGCTGCGGGACCCGTCAGCGCCCACCAGGAAGTCGGCCTGGATTTCGAACTCCTGGCCCTCTGCGTCGGTGAACCAGACCTTCGGCTTACCTTCGAGATCGTGAACCGTGGTGTCCGTGACGCTGTACCGGACGTCGCCGCCGTCGGCTTCCCGCTTCGCGGCGAGGTCCATGAACACGTCGGTCTGCGGATACAGCCACACGGATTCGCCCACGAGTTCCTTGAAGTTGATGCGGTGGCTCTCGCCATTGAAGCGCAACTCGATGCCGTCGTGCCGGTCGCCTTCACGCAGTACACGGTCCGAGACTCCCGAATCCACCAGCAGGTTCACAGTGCCGTGCTCCAGGATGCCGGCGCGGACCGTCTCCTGGATGTCCTTGCGGCTTCGGATTTCGACCACGACGGACTCGATGCCCTGCATGGCCAGCAAGTGGGACAGCATGAGCCCGGCGGGGCCTGCGCCCATGATGGCGACTTGGGTGGTGATGGGTGTGCGTGCCATGGTTGTTCCTCGCTTCGTTGCGGATCCCGGCTTGCTTCGAAGCGGGATGGATCTGGAATCAGTGTGGCGCGCAACGCGTGACTGGCGTTACATGAATTCCGTTGAACGGAAGAAGATTCAATCGGCGAGGTGTCGCCCTATGCCCCGGGCGGCCGTTTGGAGCGCGGGCACCAGCGCCTGCAGCCGCATCTCCGCAAGCGGGACAACAACACCAAGAGCCGCCACGGTGCGACGCTTGCCATTCACCACTGGAACAGCGATGCCCCAGGTATCCGGATCCACCACCCCCGCGAGTTGCGCATAACCCTGCTGGGCCGCTTCGGCCAGGAAATGACGCACGACGTCGGCAGTCACCTTCCCGGACGGGTCCTGGAAGTGCTCGAGGTACTCCGCCTGCACTTCGCGCGACTGGTGCGACATCAGGGCAAGTCCGGCAGACGAAATGTGCACCGGCATCCGTCCGGCGATCCTCGCCCGGTTTGCCACGGATCCCCTCCGGGAAAGTCGCTCGACGAAGAGCGCTTCCCACCCGTCGAGCACCGCCAGGTTCACGTTCTGGTTCAAGACCTGCTGGATGTCCTCCATGAACGGCATGGCGGCTTGGCGGAGAGCCAACGTGGGCGAATTGCGGTTGACGAGTTCCCACAACCTCAGGCCCAGCCGGACCGTAC
Organism: Paenarthrobacter sp. TE4293; assembly: GCF_050435325.1. Classification (NCBI taxonomy): domain Bacteria; kingdom Bacillati; phylum Actinomycetota; class Actinomycetes; order Micrococcales; family Micrococcaceae; genus Paenarthrobacter; species Paenarthrobacter sp. TE4293. Next base: position 25,870 of record NZ_JBNJRY010000008.1, on the reverse strand, counting down.
CGCCCGCCCCAAGATCCAACAGTCCATGCTCAGAGAGCTGGCGGACCAGTCGATGGGCCGACGACAGCGGGATCCCGGCCCGATCGGCCAGCTCAGTCAGCTGCAGGGAGGTCACCCCCTCGGGGAAAGCCTCGATCACCCGCACCACGCGGTCGACAACGGAGTCACCGGACGTCGAGTTGGCCACGACACGCTCCCTTCGTCCCGGATCTTGCAGTTTCGGCACCTGAGATGCTTTCCGTTCCCACCTGCGATACCTTCCATTCAATGGTAGAACGTGTGCCACACAACATCAGGCAGTGATACAACTCTCGTAACCGACCGAACGTTCTTTGGTCGTGCCCAACAACAAAGAAGTACCGAGGACGCTATGCCAACGATGTCATCTGCCCGCCGCTCCCAATGGCCTGTATGGCTCTGTTGGTTGGCCATGGTCCTGGACGGCTTCGACCTCGTGGTCCTTGGCACCGTCATCCCCACGCTCATCAAGACCGGCGAGCTTGGTTTCGACGCCGTGGGCGCCACTTTCGCTGCCACCATCTCCTTGGTGGGCGTGGGCTTGGGCGCACTCTTTATCGCGCCACTATCGGACAAGTTCGGTCGCAGGAAACTCCTGATTGCCTGCGTGGCTGGATTTTCGGTGTTCACCATCGGTGTCGCCTTCGCCCCGAACGTGGCCGTCTTCTCGCTGCTCCGCCTGCTTGCCGGACTTGGCCTGGGCGCCTGCCTACCTGCCGCATTGGCGTACATGAACGACTACGCGCCGGCCGGATCAGCGGGGAAGTCCACCACCCGGACCATGACCGGGTACCACGTTGGGGCCGTAGCAACGGCCTTGCTGGCCATCTTCATCGTTCCCAACTGGCGGCTCATGTTCATCATCGGCGGCGTCGCCGGGCTGCTGCTTTTGCCCTTCCTGTGGGCCAAGCTGCCCGAATCGCTCCCCGAAGCAGCCCCCGCCAAGGTGGGCGAACCCGCGAAGGAAACCGCCGCCGTCGAGCATTCTGTCGGCACCCGGCAGAAGACCGGTTTCCGCGACCTCCTGCAGAAGCCCTATCCCTTGGTGGCCGTTGGTATTGGCATCGCGTCGTTTATGGGACTGCTGCTGGTTTACGGGCTGAATACGTGGCTACCGCAACTGATGGCCGCCGCCGGATATCCCGTGAGCACCGGGCTGACACTGCTCCTTGTCCTGAATGTCGGTGCGGTGGCAGGGCTGTTCCTGGCCGGAGTCCTGGCCGACAAGCACGGAACCAAGCGGATCGTGCTGGTGTGGTTCGGGTTGTCGGCGGTGCTGCTGGCGGTCCTCAGCGTCAAGATCCAGAACGAATTCCTGCTCAACGCGGCCGTCTTCGTCACCGGAGTTTTCGTCTTCAGCTCACAGGTGTTGGTTTACGCCTGGGTCAGCCAGTTGTTCCCGGCCAGGCTCCGCGGAACCGCGTTGGGCTTCGCCGCAGGCGTTGGCCGGCTGGGCGCGATCGTCGGCCCGGCGGTAACGGGAACCTTGGTGGCCGCGAATATCGCCTACCCTGCGGGCTTCTACGTTTTCGCTGCCGCCGGCCTCCTGGCCGTAGCCGCGCTGTTCCTGGTACCGCATGAGGTCAAGGCCGCCGACACCTCCGTGCCGGCCGGTCACTGACCCCTCTTCGCTACCTCTGCCCCTTGCAGAGGGACTCCTGCGCCTTCCCGAGCAACTGCGGCCCTGCCGCGAAGCAACGGTCGGTGGAGTTCCGAAGTGCCGGGAGAGCCTGGACCGCAGAATCGAAATGATCTTCCCGGATCATCGATTCAAGGGCCCGGCACTGTGTTTCTGTCTCCAAGGCCCCCACCATGGACGAGGAAATCTTGAGGCTCAGGACCGCATCCATACTCGCCTCGGGATCGTGCATGCACAGACCGTTGGAGATCCTCAGGATTCGGCCGGGCAGCATGGACAAGTAGGTGGAGAGGAAACGGATGGCCGGAGTGGAGTCTCCCAACTCGTCGGCCAGCGCCTGCAGCCTGCAGGCCTCCAGGACAGGTTCCGGCAACGCCTGGAGAGTTTCCGCATGCGTCGGGACAGGCTCAACCGGGCCGCTCAGCCCCCGGTGGCCTCTTGCCGCTTGCTGGTCACTCACCGCTTGCTGCCTGGGGCTCTGCGGCGCCTTCCGAAGCTGACTTGTTGGGCTCCTTGGTCCAGATGGAGGCGAGCATTCCGATGACCAGGATGGCCGGCGCTCCGTACATCAGGATGTTCATGACCATCGGTTCGCGCAGGGCGCGGATCGCGTTGCCGACGTAGGGGATCGTGGCGACCTGCTTGTCCACGGTGGTGCCTTGCAAAGTAGCGATCCAGGGGTCGATGCCGTTGTTGGCATCGCCTTTGGTCTGCACGGCCACGCCACCGTCGGCGGTGGCGGTGATGTCGGTGATGCGGTGCGTCTCGACCCGCTGGTCTTCGACCGGGATGTGGTACGTGATGATGTCGCCCACCTTGACGTCGGAGATCGGTGTGGGGACGGTCACGACGACGTCGCCCGGGTTGATCAGTGGGGCCATGGAACCGGTCAACATGGTTGAGGTCTGGTAGCCGAGGATGCGCGGGCCGATCGCCAGGAACAGGAACACCAACGCCGCGAGGACCAGCATGCCGATGCCGATGAACTTCGCGGCAGTGCCGGCGATGCGACGGAAGGCCCCGACGCTGGTGGATGCTTCAGCGGCGGCCGCAGTCCCGACGGCCGACGGCTGGGTCTCGACGGCGGCGGTCGGCCGGGTCTCGACGGCGGCGGCGGACGTGGCGGCGGAACGCCGGCCGTGGAGGGCTGGTCCGTTGATGCTGGTGATGGTGCTCATTGTCCTGGCGTTCCTTCCGGGTGGTGATCGTCTTCTGAATAAGAGTCTGCGTGACCCGGCTCAGGGCTTCCTGCGGAAAATCCTCAAGGATGGCTCAGGAAATATCCGGTTCGGGAAAAATACCGGCGGACCTGATCGGGCAGGGGGGCGCCCGACCAGGCCCGGCGGGGCTTGGTGGTGTGTATCTGTTGCGGTGGTTACTTGGTGGTTTCGGTGCGTTGGGTGCCGGTGAAGGAGAAGCCGATGGTGGAGGTGGCGCCCTGGAAGTCGTTGTTCGCGGTGGCCGGCAACGCGGTGGTGACTTTGAGGTTGTCGGTTTTGGTCGAGGTCAGGGAGGTCAGGTTGTTCAGGGCCTTGTTCGCTGCGATGACCGGGCCGTTGGCCAGGACGGTGGTTTTGGTGCCGGCGCAGGTGTAGGGCGCTGCGGTGCCGGTCCAGGCCACGGAGCAGTTTTCGATGGTCAGTTGCAGGCCGTTGGTGGTGTCGGTGGTCAGCAGGGAGGCGGTGGTTCCGGCGGAGGTGGTGAGGGTGACGTTGTTCAGGTCGGAGTTGCCGGTGTTGGCCAGGGTGACGAGTTTTTCGACTTTGTCTCCGGGGAGCAGTCCTGCGACGGGGACGTTGAGGGTGTTGGAGGTGCCGGTGCCCAGGGCGATGGTGACGGTGCCTGCGGTGACGGCTTGGGAGGCGGAGGTTGATGAGGTGAAGGCGCCGTAGGTTCCCATGCCGGCGACGGCGGCTGCGGTGCCGACCAGTGCGACGGAGGCGAGGATCTTGCCGGAGGTGGTCTTGAGGCTGATGGCCATGGGAATCGGTGTCCTTTCGGGTGGCCACCGTGAGACCGGCCGGCCTGTTCTTATCGGCCTGTTTGGCTGACAAGAACTACTGTGCCGGGGCCGGATCAAGAACAAATCCTGCAAACCCGCAACACTTCCTCAGGAAATACTCAAGACTCACCACAACCCCGCCAGACCCATGTGAAACACTGCTTGGTGCACGTGTAGAGCCAATGAAAGGGCGCAAGGATGCCGATGTGGTTGCAGGCCCTGCTATGGGGCACGTTGGCAGGTGGCGCCTTGGTCCTGGGCGCAGGGATCGCTTGGCTGTGGAAGGTTCCGCCCAAGATCGTTTCCACGGTGATGGCCTTCGGTGCGGGCGTCCTGATCTCCGCCCTTGCCTTTGAACTGGTGGACGAGGCCGTCGAAGGTGGCGGGTTGGTCCCGACCGTCCTGGGCTTCCTCCTGGGCGCGCTGATCTTCGTGGGCTCCAACGTCCTCCTGGCACGCGCCGGGGCCAAACATCGGAAGCGGTCCGGCGGCCCCCAACCCTCCGAGAAAGACACGCCCGGCAGCGGCACCGCCATTGCAGTCGGGGCACTCATTGACGGCATTCCCGAATCCGTGGTGCTCGGCGTGGGCCTCCTTGCCGGCGGAGTGGTCAGTCCGGCCATGTTGGCCGCAGTGTTCATCTCCAACGTTCCGGAGGGCCTCTCCAGCACGGCCGGGATGAAGAAAGCCGGCCGAAGCCCCGCATACGTCTTTGGTACCTGGATCGGCATTGCCGTGTTTAGCGGACTCGCGGCCCTGGTTGGCTACACGGCCTTGGAAAATGCCCCGGAAACCGTCATCGCGTTCATCACCGCCATCGCCGCCGGCGGAATCCTGGCCATGCTGGCCGACACCATGATTCCCGAAGCCTTCGAAGAGCACCACAACCTCACTGGATTGACGGCCGCCGTCGGGTTCCTCACCGCCTTCACCATCCACCACGTCGGGGGCTAGTGGGGCAGCAGTCCCAGCAACAGCAACGCGACCGCCGTCGACACTGCCATGGCCGCCGTATTGCCGATCACCGGGTGGAACCCGGCGGGCAGCCGAGCTGAGACAAGCCGGGCGATGGGCGGTGCCAGGATCGCTCCCAGCACGGCCCCACCGACCATCGCGGTCCACGAGCCACCGTAGGCAAGGACGGCCGCGGGAGTTACGGACACCACAGACGCATAGGTGGCCGCCCACCCGCCGCCCCGGTACCAACGCTGCCAGAGGACGACGCCGATGGCCGACGTCAGTGCCTGGGCGAACAGTATGTGGGGCAGCAGGTCCGACCCGTACGACGGCATCCCCGGGTTCAGCACGAAAGCCGTTGCGGCCGCCAGGATCACGCCGATGCCGGCCAGTTCGTTGGCGAAGAAATGGGTCTCGGTAAAGTCCTTGAGGACCCGGCGCGCTGCCCACCGGGCATCGTTGCGGAAAGTCCGGTGAAGGCCCGACGCCGGCCGGTGCGGTTGTGCGGTCCGGCCCGGCCCCTGCAGGGTCAGCCACGGCAACTGCCGGGCCACCGTGAACGCCAGGACTGAACCCAGGGACATCGCGAGGACGTTCGCCACCACAACGGGCAGCCCGAGCGGGGTGGACAGGGCCGGAATAAGCAGCAAGGCCAGGGGCGTAGTGGTGGCTGAGCCCAGAACCGCGCCGGTAACGCAGGCCTTCCAGCCGGCTCCGTAGAGGAGGACCACGGCGGGAGCGACGCAAACAAACGGCACGAACGTGGGCTGCCACCCGTCGTCGAGCATCCAGCCGAACGCCAGGTTGGACAGCAGCAGACTCAGCGTTGCCGACGCCAGGACCCACGGCCACAGGCCGGTCGCGTAGCTCAGCGAACCCGCCCAGGTCCTTCCCCGGCGTCCGGCCCACCATGCCAACGCGGCGCCGGCGAGGAGGCCAAGTGCAGCGAGATCCGACTTGAGGAACAAGGGTTCGGTCATGTCTCCCAGGAACCAGCGGAAGGCAGCCAGCGGCGAGTTGGCGGCCGCCTCGGGCCACCCGTCGAACACCGGTCCAAGCCGCGGAGATCGTTGCCCGAGGATGTGCAGGAACAGGGCGAATCCTCCGACAACCGCCGCCATGCTGAACGCCCCCAAGGCCACTGCTGCCGCGTTGTGTTTGAGCGGGGGTTCCGGGCATGGGGTAGCAGGAACGTCGGCCGCGGTGCCGGCGGTAAAAGAGTGCGTCATTGGGCCCTCAACGTGCGGTGGTGCATGGATTTGAGCAGCGTAACGGACCGGTTGGCGACAGCTGCAACCGCAGCCGTACGGGGTATTTGTGACCGAAGACCGGCCCATGTCTCCCCGCGCGATGGTGCGTTGATTATCGGGCCCGGGCTACCCGCCGTCGGGCCTCAGGGCCAGCGCTCACCTTTAGTGGGTGATCTTTCTGTCCAATCACTGCGGATCCAGCGCGGGCGGGCGCCGAACGGCGCGGCCGAATCGAGAATGGTGGTGGGGTCCCGCTGGGGAACGGGTCCCATGCTGGATGACGACGGTCCTGCCCCGGGCCGAACGAACGATGGGAAAGACACCATGAACTTCTTGGAATCGTTGTGGAGCATCATTGTCGCTTTTTTCTTCATTGCCTACTTGATCCTCCTCTTTCAGATCATTTCCGATCTTCTCCGCGATAAAGCACTCGGCGGCGGCGTCAAGGCCCTGTGGATTTTGTGCCTGTTCATCGCCCCTTTTATCTCCGCCTTGATTTACGTCATCATGCGCGGGAAGGGCATGGCCCTGCGCAGCGAAATCCGGGTCCGCGAATCGGTGGAGGAAGCAGAAAACTACATTCGCGACGTTGCCGGGACCCCCTCGCCGACCCAACAAATCGAAGCAGCCAAAGCACTGCTCGCCGCCGGCGATATCACCGAGGCCGAGTACGCCCGCCTCAAGGAGCTCGCGTTGGCCTGATCCGGGCGATGGCCCGTAATCCGCTGACCGCCCCACCGCCGAAAGGGACCGCATGACGCGATTGAAGGCATTTCCACTGCTGGAAGCCGGGCCGTTCCGATTCGGCCTGATCACGGCATTGGGTGTTCTGGTTGCCTTGGCTTTGGGTTCCGCCGTCATCACGCTGCGGTATTCGCTGACGTTGATCTTTGCGGCCTTGTTCATCTCGCTGGGGCTGTATCCCTTGGTCCGTTGGCTGGAAAGGTGGAAGCTGTCACGCGCCGGAGCCGTACTCGCGGTGGCCGCTGGTTTCCTGGTGGTGGTAGCCGTCCTGATCCGTTTTGTGGTGCCGATCCTGGTGGAGGAGGGCGCTGCACTGGTCCGGCTGCTGCCCTCCAGCTTTGACGCAATGGGTGAACAGGAGTGGTTCAGGGACTTCAACGGGTCACTGGGCGGAGCACTGACTCCGCTGCTGGAATGGCTGGAAACCTCGGCTGCCGATCCCAATGTCTGGTTGGCCATTGGCGGTGGCGCGGTGCAGCTCGGCTACAACGTAGTGAACGGGACCTTCGCCGTGGTTTTCGTGGTGGTCCTGACCCTGTATTTCGTGGCCGGGCATGAAGTGATGAAGTCAAGCCTTTATGCACTGGTGCCGGCGTCACGCCGGGAATCATTCGCAGATATCTCGGAGACCATCATTTCTTCGGTGGGTAAATACCTGAGCGGCATGTCGATCCTGGCATTGCTGAATGCCGTCTTCACGTTCATCCTCCTCTCCTTTGCGGGCGTCAGGTACGCGGCGGTCCTCGCCGTCCTGGCATTCCCCATTACCCTCATTCCCCTGGTGGGCAGCGCTATCAGCACCGCCATCATCACGGTGGTTTCGCTGTTCACTTCTCCCTCAACGGCAGTTGTTGTCTTCCTCGTCATGCTGGCCTACATGCAGATCGAGGCCTACATCCTGACGCCCCGCGTGGTGGGCAAGGCGATCAGCATCCCGGGTTCCCTGGTGCTCATCGGTGCGATGGTGGGCGGAACGCTGCTGGGGCTGCTGGGGGCGCTCATCGCCTGCCCCACGACGGCCTCCATTTTGCTGATCATCAAAAAGGTGGTCATCCCACAACAGAACGCCAAGTAGCGCGCCATGCAAGGATTACTGCACGACGCCGATGCTGTCGCCTTGGTCTTGCTGGCGCTGCATATCGTGGTTGGATGCCTTGCCGCAGTGATGGTGTCAGCCAACCGGAGACCGTCATCTGCCATCGCCTGGGTGCTGGCCATCATTTTCATCCCGTACCTGGGCACAGTGGCGTTCCTGCTGGTCGGCCGCGGCAAACTCCCCAAGGCCCGGCGCGAAAAGCAGCGTTTCGTCAACGAACTCATGCTCGGACGCACGCCCGGCCTCTCAGCAGTCAGCCACAGTGAGGACTGGCCCGCCTGGCTGCGATCCGCCGTCGAACTTAACCTCCGGCTCGGTGCGTTGCCCATGGTAGGCGGCAACCGCGCCGAGTTGCTGGAGGACTACAACGGCAGCTTCGACCGCATGATCGCGGACATTGATACCGCGGAAGTGTACGTGCACGTGGAGTTCTACATTCTTGCGCTGGATCCCACCACCTCTCCGTTCTTCGATGCCATGGCCAGGGCATGCCGACGCGGGGTGGCGGTCAGGGTGCTCTTTGATCATCTGGCAGCGGTCGGCGCCCCCTCATACCGTGGCATGGTGCAGGCTTTTGATGACATGGGCGCCGAGTGGCATGCCATGCTGCCCCTGCGCCCCCACAAGGGCCAATGGCAACGCCCGGACCTGCGCAATCACCGGAAGCTGGTGGTGGTGGATGGCCGGGTGGGCTACACCGGCTCCCAGAACCTGATCGACGCGTCGTACAACAAGAAACGGAACATACGGCGCGGCCTCCAATGGCATGAGCTGATGGTGCGCCTGGAAGGGCCGACCGTGCGGGAGCTCAACGCGGTGTTTGTGACCGACTGGTACAGCGAGTCCGAGACCCTGCTGCCATTGGACACCTCACCGGTTGTCCTCGGTTCCCAACCGGAGCTGATCGACGCCCAGGTCCTCCCCAGCGGCCCCAGCTTCGACAACGACAACAACCTCAAGCTCTACACCACGCTCATCTACAAAGCCGAACACCGCGTCAGCATCACCAGCCCCTACTTCGTTCCTGACGAAGCCATCCAGCTGGCCATCATCACCGCAGCGTCCCGCGGATTGAGCGTCGAACTTTTCGTCTCGGAAGTGGGCGACCAAGCCATGGTCTACCACGCGCAGCGTTCCTACTATGAAGTCCTGCTGCGGGCCGGCGTCCGGATCTACCTGTACCGGGCCCCGCAGGTCCTGCACGCCAAGCACTTCACCATTGACGACGACGTGGCCGTCATCGGCTCCAGCAACATGGACGTCCGCTCGTTCAGCCTGAACATGGAGGTCTCCGTGCTGGTCCACGGACGATCCATCGTGGACCGGATGCGTGAGGTCGAAGACAGCTACCGCGCAGCAAGCACGGAGCTGCTGTTGGAGGACTGGCTGCGGCGACCGGTGGGCGAGGTGGCGTTGGACAACCTGGCCCGGCTGACGTCGTCGTTGCAATAGCGCGGGTCTCTTCAGCAGCGGATTCTCTTCAATGGCGCGGGTCTCTTCAGCGGTGCGGGCGGGACAAGTCAGTCGTCCAGCTGCAGGTACCAACTCACCGCGGCGCTGATGCCGCGGCCCAAGAGCAGGGAAACGGCGATGGCGATGACCACGGCGAACTCTGTGGACAACCCGGGCAAAAGCCCGGACAGGGCACCTATACCCACTGAGTACGCGGACCAAAGGATCCCAGCCGCCACCGAGTAGAGGACAAACTTCCCCCGCGGAACCGGAGTAATGGCGCTGGCCACGTTCATGGTCAACCGTCCCAGCGGGACGAACCGGGAGGTCAGGACCCATGATGCGGAATGTTTGGCCAAGCGGGCCCGGGAGGCATGCAAGGCTTTTTGGGTACGAGGACCCTGCAGGATCTTCCAGTTGGCCATGTCGCGGCGCCTGACCATCTCATACGCGCCCAGGTCTCCGGCTACCGCCCCGGAAAGCATCGCGGCGACCAAGAGGTAACCGTTGGGAAGGTTGTCCGTGGCTGAAAGAGCCCCCAAGGCCACGAACAAGGACGTCGTGGGAAGGGGTGGGAAGACTGCGGACAACGCCACAACGAGCGCCCCGAGCGGGTAGACCCACCCGGAATCCGCAGCACTCATGATGTCCTTGACTGCTTGCACGGTGAACCCCTTTCCGGGCCTCGCCCAAGCGCATCATCGCGGACACACCATCCTTACGCGCAAAGGTCGCCACGCGGATCGCCCGTACTGGGTGAATCCTGGATGCCCCGACCCTACACTGAAGGAGTGGACGACCAAGGTGGTACCGGCCCGGACCTCTTGAGCCCCCAGCTGATCGCGGTTTCCAGGCCGCCCTTGGACCTACTGGCTCGATCCCGGCTTGTGTCAAAACTCGATGCCGCAGCAGACGCCGTCCTTCTCTGTGCTCCCGCCGGATACGGCAAAACGGTGCTCCTCAGCCAATGGCTTGGCGGCCAAGGGCACAACGTCGCGTGGGTCAGTCCGGATCGTGCAGCCAGACCGTCCTTGGGACCGGCGATACTTCGCGCCCTCCGGAACTGCCCGGCCATACCGGATGGCGCGCTGCGCCGGCTCACCGAATCCTCCCCGAACGCCCCTGACGTCCTGGACCTTCTTGCAGAACAACTGACCACCTCAGCCTGCACCATCCGCCTGGTCATCGACGGCGTCGAACGCTTCCCGGCACACGAACGCGAACAGTGGCTCCCGGCCCTGCTGAACCAGGCGGGCCTGCCTGTCCAACTTGTCCTGGCCACGAGGGACAGCACCGCCGTCGACCCGGGGCGCGCCCGGCTCAATGGTCGCATCCTGGAATTGCGCTCAAGCGACCTTGCCTTCTCCTTGGACGAAATCAATGCGCTCGCGGCAAAGACCATCACGTTGCTGGGGACGCCCCAGTTGGGTGAGGTGTTCCGGCAGACTGCGGGCTGGCCTGCATGCGTCGTGCTTGCCTTGCGGACGTTGCGGGAGGCGGCGGACCCCGAGCGGCCCGTGGGTGACCTTGCGGCCAACAACCGTGAGCTCGCCGAATATCTGGACCATGAAATTCTCCGGAACCTCACCCCGGCCGAGCGGTCCGTGCTCTCCAGCACCAGCGTGTGCCGGGTCCTGGTTGCTGCCCAGGCCAACGACCTCGCTGGACACCGGGATGCCGGAAACGTCCTCGCCGTGCTGGCGGACCAACGTGATCTGGTGGAGTCCGCCGGGAGCGGACGGAAGGTTTTCCTGGTGCGTCCCTTGATCCGCGCGTGCTTCCGGGGCGAACTTGCGCGACGTGAGCCGGAGGAGCTGGCCCGCCTGAACCGGATTGCCGCACGGTGGCATGAACAGGCCGGGGAACCCGAGGCCGCGCTCCGGCACGCCCTGGACACAGCTGACCCCCGGTTGATCGGTGACATCCTGGAGCGGCACGGAGCAACACTCCTGGGAGCCGGCGGGGTCACACGGGTCCGGCGGGCCATCGCGTCCCTCCCTGATTCCCACTTGGCAGCGAGCCCCCGGCTCTGTGTGGTTGCAGCGCTGGCCCACGTGGAAAGCCGCCAACCCACCACTGCTGCCCGCTACCTGGCCGCCGCACATCGAAACTGGGTGGACGACCCGCCGTCGGATCTTCGTGAGCTCCGGGCCCTGGCAGAAGCCCGCCTTTCGTGGTTCAGCGGGGAATGGGAGAACCAGGATCCCAAAACCACCACCGACGACGCCGCCCTCCCGTACTCACCGCTGAGCGACGTCCGGATCGAAGCAAGGATGGTCTCGCTCACCGCAGCAGTCGCAGAGCGACAGTACGGAGCTGCCGAGAACGAGGCGTCGGAGGCACTGATCGAGGCCACCGAAGCAGGCAACAGCTATCTTGCCGGCAAGGTGTACCTCAAACTGGCGGGCATCGCTTCGATGCAAGGCCAACTCCGCCGTGCCGGCGAATTCCTGCGGCAGGCGGAGGAGAAACTTTCCGCGCAGGTATGGACGGCGGGAGCCGGCCGTTCGGTGGGTGCCCTGATGCATGCCTCCGCAGCACTGCTCGGCGCGGAACCCGCTATGGCCCTGAAATGTGCCGCCACAGCTACGGCCGAACTCGGACAGTTGGGCTCTTCGTCCAAGGGAGTCGGCGCCGCAATGCGCGCCACCCTGGAACTGGTCACTGCGTGCGCGCATCTGGACTCAGGGGACAGGAGGCACTCGCTGGACGGCATGCGGCAAGCCCGGCTTCGCATCGGCCAGGACCACCTCTTCGCGCAGCCAATGGCAGCCTTCATTGCCGTGATCGAACACACTGCGGCCCTTTCCTTGGGGCATGCAGAGCGAGCCCGGGAGGTCCTGGAGTGGGCGGAGGAACTCATCCCGGGGACCGGCGAGTTATGCCTGCTGCGAGCGCAGGGACCTGCGGGGATCAGCCGCTTCGACGCCGCAGCCGAGCGGCTCCGGCCGCTGCACACGGGCATGGTGGCACCGCTGCTGGATTGGACCTGGCTTCACGTGCACGTCCTGGAGTGCTCCATGGCCATCCGCACGGGGAGACGGACCCTTGCAGGCAAACTCCTGGACGATGCGCTGGGCAAAGCCGAGGACCTGGGCGTGATCCGGCCCTTGGCCATCGCTCCCCAGGAGATCATCGACCTCCTGGTGGAAAGAGCCGGTGCGCACGGACCCCATGAGGAACTCGCCAAGCGGCTGATGGCGTTGCGGTCTCCTGCCGATGCCCGGCGGGCGCCCTTGCTGACGCCACGGGAACGCGAGGTGCTCACCCTGCTCCCTTCACACCTGTCCCAGGAACAGATCGCTGCAGAGCTCCATTTGTCCGTGAATACGGTGAAGACCCACCTGCGGATCATCTATTCCAAGCTGGGGGCAGGAACGCGGCATGATGCGGTGGCCGCCGCGTACAAGTTCGGGCACTTACCGTAGGCCGTGACCTCGGAAAACGCCCATCACTCACCCGATTGGGGTGACCCTGCGGCCTTGAGCCGGATCTAGTCTGAAAGCATGCTGGCAAAAGATGCCACGAGCTGCCCAAGGCACGCATGACCGACGTCTCCATCACGTTGCTGGTGCTCGTCGTGGTGATCGCCGCGTTCGTGTGGAACCGCTTGCCGGTGGAGGTCGTGGCACTGGGAGCAGCTTTGGCCCTTTACGGCACGGGCATTGTGGGCTTGGACGATACGTTTGCCGGTTTTGGCAGCGGGACGGTGGTCTTGATCGCCGCGTTGTTCGTGGTGGCGGAAGCCATCGATGCCGCGGGCGTCACCACGTGGCTCGGAAGCCTGCTCATCAGGTTTTCCGGGACCAGCCGCAGCCGGCTCATGGTGTTGATGATGGTCCTGACTGCGCTTCTGACAGCCCTTATCAGCGTCAATGGAGCTGTTGCGGCCTTGCTGCCCATGGTTGTTGTCCTTGCAGTCCGGCTGGGGCGGCGGCCTTCCGAACTCCTCATGCCCATGGCCTTCGCGGCCCACGCCGGATCCTTGCTCATCCTTACCGGCTCACCGGTCAACATCCTGATCCTCAACGCGGCGCTGGATACGACGGGAAAAGGTATCGGGTTCTTTGAGTTCGGCCTGGTGGGGCTGCCGTTGCTCGTGGGAACCATCGGGCTGACACTGTGGCTTGGGCCGTCCCTGCTGCCGAGCCGCACCCCGGAAACCCTGCCGAAGGACCTGGGCTCCCACGGCAAGACCCTCATGAGCCATTACCTCGGCGGGGACGGACTCAGCCGGCTCACCATCCCGGCGGGTTCAGGGCTGGCGGGCCAACCTGTTGCCTGCCTCCAGGACGATAACGACGGCGGCCACCTCCACCTCATCAGCGTTCAGCGGCCGGACGGCAAGCTCTCCACCAAGGCGACATTCGAACCCGGCGACGAAATCGTGGTACGCGGCGGCCAAGCTCTCATCGACGCGTTCGCGGCCCGGCATGGCCTCACCCAGGACGACGACGCTACGTGCGGGCTCATCAGCAGCAGCTACGGTGTGGCCGAGGTGGTGGTCGCACCCCGTTCCAACCTTGTCGGTACTGAGGCCTACCCCGGCATGGTGACGGAGAGCGAGGCCTTGGTGGTGCTGGCCCATCAGCATCCGGGCGAACCGGAATCCTCCGGGCGCTCACGCGTGACCGCGGGTGACAGGCTGCTGCTGCAGGGAACCTGGTCCGCGCTGGACCAGCACACGGTGGATCACAACGTGTTGCTGGTGGATTCCCCGGATACCATCCGGCGCCAGACTGTCCCGCTGGGACCGCGGGCCACTCCCGCGTTGATCATTCTTGGTGCCATGGTGGTTCTCTTGGCCACCAACATCGTGCCCGCGCCCGTCGCGGCCCTGCTGGCTGCCGTGGCCATGGTGGTGTTGCGCGTCGTCACAGTCCAGCAAGCCCACCGGTCGATGGCCTGGACCACCCTCATCCTGGTGGCAGGCATGATTCCCCTGTCCACGGCCATCACCTCCACCGGGACCGCCGAAATCCTGGCTGAGGGCATGGTGTCTGTCGTAGGGGATGGCGGACCGCTGCTGCTGCTGGCCGGACTCTTCGTTGTCACCGCCGTCCTGGGTCAGCTGATCAGCAACACGGCTACCGCCCTGATCATCATCCCCATCGCCCTTTCCGTGGCCCAGGAGTCAGCCATCAACCCGTACGCCGTGCTGATGTGCGTCTCCGTGGCATCCTCAGCTGCCCTGCTGACACCGGTGGCAACGCCCGCCAACATGATGATCATGCAGCCAGCCGGCTACAGGTTCGGCGACTACTGGAAGTTCGGACTCGCGGTCATGGCGCTGTACGCGGCCGTTGCCATTCTGCTGGTACCCGTGTTCTGGCCACTTCGGACTTAGCAACCGCGACACCACATCACCCCAAAGAACCCGGCAACCAAGGATCGGAGATCGACATCCCAGCAAACCCGCACACCGTTCCGTCACACCCCGTAGTGAGGTATTCCAGCGCCCTTTCACGGTGAAGGGGCAAAGCACAACAGGAGCTAGACATGGCCAGTGACCACACCACCAAAGCGACACCACTACCCGTCAAGGCTGCTTCATGGCTGCCCCTGATCGTCGTGGTCCTCACCCAGATCCAGGCATCGTTCGCCGTCAACGCATTGACCGTCTCAATGCAGGGCATCACCACCGACCTGGACACGGCAGCAACCTCCGTGGGCACGGCCATCACAGCCGGTACGTTTTCGATGGCAGCCTTCATCCTTTTAGGGGCCAAGCTCGGCGCCCGCTTCGGAACCCGCAAGGTGTTCCAAATCGCCGTCGCCGTCCATGCAGCCGCCATGGCGGGTGTGGCACTCAGCCTGAGCCCCGCGATGCTGTTCATCGCCCAGGCCTCTTCGGGCGCCGTCATCGCGCTCATCGCACCCGCCCTCACGGTTTTCATTGCCACCAACTACAAGGACCAACAGCAGGCAAAAGCCATCGGGCTCCTGGCTGCCGCCATCCCGGCAGCAGGCGTTTTGGCGCTCCTCATTGCCGGCTGGTTCGCCACCACCATTGGTTGGCGGTACTCGTTCGGCCTGATGGTGGTCCTTGGCGCGGTCAACCTGCTGCTGAGCTTCAGGCTCAAGACCGTGCCTGCCCAACCCAACCTGAAAATCGACTGGACGGGGGCCATCATCGCCGCCGTGGCCATCATCCTGCTGAGCTTCGGCTTCAGCGGCCTTTCCGCATGGGGCACCTGGTTTGCCACTGAGCAGGCGCCGTTCGAGATCCTGGGCCTGTCCCCGGCACCCCTGCTGATCCTCCTCGGAGCAGTCGCGGGACAGGTGTTCTTCAGGTGGGTGCGGAAGCGCCAGGATGCCAAGTTGCCCCGCATCTTCGACCTCAGGGTACTGGCTTCCAGCTCCGAGCTCGCTGTGACGGCGTGCATGGCCACCATGCTCTTCGTGGGAACGGCCGCCAACTTCCTGATCCCCCTGTACATGCAGATTGTGCAGGGGCGCTCCGGCATTGAGACGTCATTCGCGATCATTCCCTACACCCTGTCCATCTTTCTCGCGAGCACGTTCGTGGCGTTCTTGTATGAAAAGTTCCCGCCCCGGACCATCGCGCAAGCCGGCTTCGTGGTGGTGGCCGGTGCGCTGGTCCTTCTTGCCTTCACCATCCGGAACGACTGGGGCCAGCTCTTCGTGGTGCTGGGCCTGATCCTGCTGGGACTGGGCCAGGGAGCCATCGTCGCCTTGGTCTTCAACACCCTCCTCAGCGCAGTCCCCCGCGAGTTGGCCGGCGACGTCGGAGCGTGGCGGGGCCTGGTGCACAACCTCTCCGGCAGCGTGGGCATCGCCGTGGCGAGCGCGTTCGCCGTCGGGATGCTTTCCTCACTGATAGCGAGCGGCGCCGCCGCCCATCCGGAGGTCTCCCCGGAACTGATCTCGAAGGTCAGCATCAACGATGCCGACTTCATGACCAACGCCCAGCTGGAGGCGGCTATCGGGGACAGGGTCAGCAGCCCTTCCGAGCTGGCGGCAGCAACCGAAGTCAACGCCGAGGCCAGGCTCCGTGCCTTGCAGATCTCCCTCCTTGGGTTGTCGGGCCTTGCCCTGCTGGCGATTGTTCCCGCGGGCCGTATGCCTGGCCGGATGAAGGGCGACCTGCCTGAACAGCTGGAACCCGATGATCCCGACGCGATCCCAGAGCCCGCCCTTACAGACGGGAGTACCGGTGCTGACGCTGCTGCCGGTGCTGGCGGGACCGCTCACGATGCTGACCGAACCACGACAGAACAGGCGAAACGGTGAACCACGAACCTTACAAACTGATCCCGGACGATTTCCCGGTACTCCCATCGCTCGAGGGAACCGACCCTGAACTGGGCTTCGTGGATGGATTCGGCACGCTGGATGCGATCGGCGTGCTGGTCCCCTCGGAGGGAGACGTTCCGGAGACCGTCGGCCTGCACCGGGAAACGTTGGAAAGCGCTGGTTTCGACGGAGAACCGGGGACGACGCTGCAGTTGGCCAACGCCTCAGGGACCTTGGTGGTTGCCGTGGGCGGCGGAAAGCCCGGCTCCTTGGATGTGGACGGATGGCGCAAGGCGGCGGCCGCCTTGATCCGGGCGACGAGGAAACATTCGCGGATCGGCTTCGAACTCACCGGGACCGTCGGTATCGACGCCGAACGCTTGGGCCAGGTACTGGCCGAGGGAGCGCTCCTGGCCCGCTACAGCTACGACATACTCAAGAGCAAAGCCACAGGAACGCCACTGGCCGAAGTGCAGTTTCTGGCTCCCGGGATAGACACGGCGGCCGCTTCGCGGGGCCTGGAGACAGGACGGGTGAAAGTCCGCGCCACCGTCATCGCCCGGGACCTGTGCAACGCCCCGCCCAGCCACCTCACCGCAGTTGGACTCGGTTCTGCAGCGAAAGAACTTGGGGACCGCTTCGGCTTCGGAGTTGAGGAGTTCGACAAACAACAGCTCATCGACCTCCGCTGTGGCGGCCTGCTCGGCGTCAACGCCGGCAGTGCCCAGGAGCCGCGGATGATCAAGCTGACCTACCGGCCCGAGGGTTCCCCCACAGGCCACCTCGGACTGGTGGGCAAGGGGATCATGTACGACTCCGGGGGCGTCAGCCTCAAACCGAGCGACCCCATGCATTTGCTCATGAAAATGGACATGGGTGGGGCGGCGGCAGTCCTGGCCGTCTTCACCGGCCTCCGGGACCTCGGCTGCAAAGCCGCCGTGACGGGGTTCCTGATGTGCACGGACAACATGCCCTCCGGCTCGGCCTACAAATTGGGGGACGTCCTCACCACCCGCAGCGGACTCACCATCGAGGTGAAGAATACCGACGCCGAAGGCCGCCTGGTGATGTGCGATGCCTTGACGCTTGCGGTGGAGGATGGCGTGGATGGGATCGTGGATATCGCCACCCTCACCGGGGCCGCACTCATGTCCCTGGGGCAGCTCACTGCTCCGGTATTCGGAAACGACCAGCGCCTGGTGGACCTCGTACTGGAGTCGGGAGGCCGCGCGGACGAACAACTCTGGCAACTTCCCCTGGAACGGGCCTACCGCCCCCAACTGGACTCGGACGTCGCGGATATTTCAAACCTTGGTGGCCCCTACGCAGGATCAACCACTGCGGCCCTGTTCCTGGCCGAGTTCGTGGGTGGGACGCCGTGGGCGCATATCGACATCGCAGGCACCATGCAGTCGGACAAGGACGATGCCTGGCGAAGCAAAGGGGCCACGGGCTTTGGCGCGCGGCTCCTCATCGATCTGGCCCTCGGCTATTCGGCCACTTAGCCATTCAGCATAGTTCAGCTGGCCCGCTGGTATTGCTTGCCCGCCGCACGCCAAGAGGCCCCGACGCAGCAGCGTCGAGGCCTCTTGGCGTTCAGGCAGTTAGGCCTTCTTGCGGGTGAGCAGTCCCCAGATGAAGAGGACTACCAGAGCGCCCACAATGGCCAGCAGCCAGGTGGACAGCGACCAGAACTCGTTGATGCCCACGTTGAACAGCGCGCTGCCGATCCATCCACCCAGGATGGCGCCAACGATGCCCAGGAGCAGCGTAGCGATCCAGCCGCCACCCTGGCGGCCCGGCATGATGGCCTTGGCAATGGCTCCGGCAATCAAACCCAAAACAATCCAACCGATGATTCCCATTTTTCATTCTCTCTTTCGTGAAGAGGTCCCAGTTCGGCATAAGGATGCATGCCGCTATCGACCTGATTGTTGGCTACCAGACGAGCCGTCGGAGCATACCGACAGCTTGGCTGGCAGACGGCCTGCCGGCAGGTTCGGGGTCTGTCATGGCATGAAGCACCATGGACCAGCGCCGCCGAACAGTGCCGGGAATTCGAGGTTCCCCCAAGGTTCTGGCCACCATCGACTCGAGGGGAGGGCCAGGGAACGCCTTCGTACCGGTAAGGCATTCAAGTGCCACCAGGCCCAGCGAATAGATATCGCTGGCCGACGTGGAGGTACCGCCGCACACTTCTTCGGGGCTCAAATAATGCGGCGTTCCGGAGGAAGACTTGGGCGCCGCATGGCGCCCGTCGATGGCTATCCCGAAGTCCGTCAATTTCGCGATCCCGGGGCCATCCGGATCGGCCCCGAAGTCCACCAGGATGTTGCCGGGCTTGATGTCGTTGTGGACGATCCCCCGGCGGTGCAGATGGGTCAGCGCCTTGGCGATACCGCTCATCCATGCCACGGTCTGCTCCGGCGAAGCGGGTTGGTGGTGCAGGATTGACCGAAGGTCGTTTCCGCCCACCAGATCCATCACCAAGTAGTTCCGGCTTCGCTCGGGATCGTCAGCCACCACGGCCTCCGAGTCGAGGACGCGGACGATGTTCGGGTGCCGCAGACGGCTGTGGATTTCCACCTCACGGCGGAAGGGCGCGTCTTTGGCCGGATCCGTCGCCCTGAAGATCTTCACCGCCACCGGCACTCCTGTGCGCAGGTCAAGGGCCTGGTTGACGTAGGCCTCCGAGCCACCGCCCAGTCGTTCGCCGAGCCGGTACCGCCCACCGAGGACCACGTCCTGCTGGACGCGCTCCGGCGGAACCGCGCCTGCACGCGCTGCCACTGCGGGGGCTGCAAGTGCGTGTGCTCCCCCTGAGTGCACAACGCCCGCGTGCGCTGCGCTTGCGCCGACGGCCCCGCGATCAGCGCGGACGGCCGCAACGTCAAGCGTCGTCACGCCAGGAGAGTTTCGATTTCGGCCGCCGGAACTCCCGCTACCTCCGCAAGCGCAGCGGGGTCGACTCCGGCGTCAACGGCTTTCCTGAAGGCCAGCGCAAGGGTGTTCTGGGAGATGGCGAGCTCATGCTGGAGACTCTGGCGGCGAAGCGCTGCGATCCACACACCGCTCACGGGATCTACGGCGTCGATATCCATGCGGAAGCCGCACCCGCAGGCCCACTCCGGCCAGATCGGTTCGACCGAGACCCATTTCATGGCGTCATACGCAGGACCGGCGGAGATGGCCATGTGCGAACCGCAGTGCACGGGGCCCACGGGAATCACCTGGTCCGTGAGAACCTGTACGTCATTCTCAGCCACTGGTGTGGAACTTGGTTCACGCAGCGCGACTGTCATCGTCTTCCCACACATTCACTAGTAAGTAGCTTGGCTATCTAGTTATATGTGTACTTATCAATTATGTCCAACCGGGACTTCATGGAGTCGCGATACTGTCGATGGCTTTCCGCATGCGCCGAAGGAACTCCACCACCACGGCAGAGTCCTCCGCCGTCAGGGTTTCCGCCGCCTCCATCATGCGCGTGTGCATGTCCCCCAAGGTGGAACGAACCTCCTGGTCAGAGCCGGGAGTGGGTCGAAGAATGAGGGCGCGCCGATCGGTGGGATGCGGTTGGCGCGTCACGTAACCTGACCTCACCAACCGGTCCACCAGGGACGTCATGGAAGCGGACGTCACCCCGAGACGCACCGCCAACTCCTTGGGGCCCACCTCGCGGCCGGCGCGTTCGGCTTCGAGGAGGTACCGCAGCGCCAACAGGTCGGTTTCACCCATCCCCATGGAAGCCCGCGTACGGCGCCGCATGTCAGCCTCCGCGGAACGATAATCCCTGAGCGCATTCAGGACGTCCACGGCGCCCATCTGCTTGCGGCTCTCCAGCCCATACCAATAGCCCTGACGTTCACTTTTGTCGCTCATCACCAGTCCTTTGGTAGACATGTATCTCGCTTGTCTAACCAATTGATACTAGGTGATAACTGAAGGCGCTGCCGACCAGTGCCGCGTCAGGCTGTTGGGCGGGGGCCCCGCACCCGGCGCCACACCGCCGGAGACACCACCACGGCAACGCCGACGGCGGCGCCAATGACGGTCTCGATGATACGGTCCCGCAGGAGCAAGCCAGGATCGACCGGCGCGGCCAACAATGTGGCAATCAACGCCAGCGGGGTCACGAACACTTGGGCCACCAGGTATTGGCGGGCGATGAACATTTCCGCGCCGAATTGGCACGCCGCGATCACCAGGACCATGGCCCACGGTGCCGGGTTGAGCCACAAAATACCCGCCAGCAGCACCAGTCCGATCACTGTTCCGGCAATCCTCTGGATGCCGCGGCTCACGCGGTGACGGGTCGAATGGCCCACCAGGGGCACCACGGCCGCGACCATCGCCCAGTACGTATGCCCAAAACCAAGGCGCTCCCCCACAAGCGTAGCGATGGTTCCCGCGAGGCCCGCCGCCACCAGGTAGCCGCCGCCCTCGAGCCAGATCGCCCGACGTTCCGCCGCGGTGTGACGGATGGGTGGCGGACGCTTCCAAGGTGTCCGGTGGCTCTTGACCACGCGTGAGGACATACCAATCAGCAGGCAGAATCCAGTCGTCAGGACCGCCACCAGCATCGCTTCCCAGAGCGGCGGCTGGGCTGCGATGGACGCGATGGCGGCGAACGCAAAGATATGAAAGAGAGAGCCGCCGGGGCGGAGCCGCCAGGCAGCGACCACCACCGAGCAGGCTCCGGCCACAACAGTGGTAGCAGCGGTCAACAGCCAGGAATACGCGGCACCTTCCAGCCCGGCACCCTGTGCGAAACGGGCCATGAAAGTAGCCAGAAGGATGATGAAAAGCATGAAGCCGCCGGCGCGCAGCTGGCTGCGGAAGCGGACACTATGGGGCTCGTTGCGGCCATAAATTCCGGTGAAGGCGCCGAATGAGGCAAACACTGCCAGGTCCAGCCGCCCGATCAGGGTCAACGTGATGAGCGGAACAAACACACCTACAGCGCAGCGGAGGGCGGGATGGTGGTCCTTGTTCCCAGGACCCATCGTGAACATTTCCGCTACAGCCTTCAAGGGGGCGGCTCGCCTTTCGTCGCAGGATCAAACGTACGACGGCGGCACTGGCGTCCGCTTCCAAGGTTACGCTCCGCGCACTTGCCTCCTCCGGAAATGTGGACGGATAGTGCCCCGAATCACGATGATGACGGGGCACTGTCCGGAAACAAGCCGCGGATCCTTCTGCACAGACTGGGTATCAGAACCTGGATGCCGTGGAGCTGGTGACCGGCGTTGTGGCGAGTGGGTTGCCTGCAATATCCGTCAACCCGGATGCCGGGGTGTAGCCCGGAAGTGGTGTCGGTGCAGCGGCCACGGTCAGCGTCCCGGGGCCGCCCGCACCCAAGGTGATGGTCAGCGTCTTGGCGCCCGGGTTCCACGTCAGGGCGGAGCCGCTGGCGTTATTCCCAGCGAAGGTAAGATCCGAGCCCGTGTAATGTCCGCCAAGTGCAACGTTTCCTACCCTCAGGGTGGGGCAGCCGGCTTGCGTCACCGTCAGTACATCGGCTGCGCTGACGTTCACCAGGACTTGGCTGCTGCCGTTTCCGTTCTGGGTTTGGGTTGCCGTATTGCTGGTCCACGCGCTGCAGATTGTGGCGGCGCCCAGGGCTTCGGAGAACGTCAAGGTCACCGAGTCACCTGTCTCCACGATGCCAAGGGTTTTTCCAGTGCCGTTGTTCAAACGGACTCCCGTGACCGTCGGCGCCGCTACGTCCTTGGTGGATGTTGCCACACCTGCAGTGCCGGTATTTCCCGCGGCATCAGTTGCGCGGGCCGAGTAGGAGATCGTTCCGTCACTGAAAGCCGCAAGGTTGAGGGTAGTGGCGGTCCACACGCCGTTGGTGTTTGTCGTCAGCGTCTGTGTCACCGGCAGGGAGCCGGCTCCCGTCACCGTGAGCGTCACGGTCGAGTTGGCCTCCGCAGTGCCGCTGACTGGAACATTGGCGACGTTGCCCTGGTTGACGTACGTTGGCGCCGTCACCACCGGAGCCAGGGGTGGGGTGGTGTCAGTGACGGGCGTGGTGCCAGTGCTGCGTTGGCTTTCCGGTCCTTGCCACAGGGACAGAGCGGGCGTCACCGTGTAATACCAGGTTCCTGCGGGAACTCCCGTCTCCGCGCAGTTCAGTCCGACGACGGTTCCGGCACATCCACCGGTGGCGGGAACCTTTGTTCCGCCTGTCGCAGAACCGTAGCGGGCGATGCTGTAGCCGGTCACGGACCGTCCCGCCGCCGTCGTACTTGCCGTCCACGAGACCGTCACGTTGGCGCCGGAGACAGCGGTAGTGGGCCGGGCGCCCTGTGATACGGCGTCGGCTTTCGCTGCACCTGGACCCGTGCTGATGGAGCCCCAGAACGCGCTGGCAGCGGGCCCTCCCCACGAGACGAGGAGAAGGCCGGCCACGATGATCGCGAGCCTGCCCCGCCAGCCGAACACGGCGGACGAGGCGGGGTTATGACGAAGCGGACTCACTTCCGCACCTCCAGCGTGACGGGAACGGTAAATTGGGCGCCCTGGCAGGCGGATAACGATGCTGCGCTCATACTGGCCGCGCCGGAAAGCGTCAGCAGCATGGATGAATTCGCCGGGATCACCACCGGAGGGGTCAGCGGGGCAGCAGGGGGCGTGAACGTCACACCGGTGGTGGTGCAGCCGGCATGGGCGGCGTCCGCGGTGACGGGGCCATTGGCCGCAAAACCGTAGATGGTCACCGCATGCGGGTTGGGGTTCGAAGCGCGAAGGAGGACGTCTGCGGTTCCGCCGGGGAACAGGCTGGTCTGCAGGGTATCGCCCGGGACGAGTGCGTCCACCGTGACGGTCTGCATGGTGCCGTTGGTTGCCGAGCCGCTGCCTGTGCCGGCAGCGGCCCAGTAGGCGTAGGCGGATCCCGCGCCGCCGAGGATGCAGAGGGCCACGGTGGCTGCCGCTGTTCGCGCAAGGCGTCCGGTGGTGGGGATATGCGGGGTCCGGGCTGGATTGGTCATGTCAGTTCGCCTGTCCTGTACCCGTAAACGTGAGCAGGAGGGTGGCACCTTTGCAACCATCCTGGTTCCGGGAGGTGTCCAGCATGGTGATGAGGGGCCGTTTCTGCTCAGGTACTCCCAACGATGAGAGTGAGCGTGCACCCGGTTCCACCGTCAGCGGATACGTTCCGGAGTACTGGGTGAGTTTGTAGTCCGCCGTTGTGCACGGCAGATTGGCCGCAACTGCGGCGGGAGTCCTCACCACTTGTGTCATCGAGACAGTCAGGTTGGTCACCGCAATGCCCTTGGTGTTGGAGTTGGTGATCAGCAGATCCACGGAGCGCGAGACTCCCGGGGCGAGCAGCCCGCTGACCGTTCCGGTAACGTCAAACGTCCGTTTGACCTCCAAGACGTGCAACTGCGCCTGCGCCGTCGCCTGGAGTGTTCCGGCGGTCCCCTTCACCGTGAAGTCCGACTTTCCAGCCGGGGTGCCGGGGGCAGTAGTGATGGTTACCGTCACCTGCGCCGTGCCTCCGGACGCCAGGACCACAGGCGACGTCGACCATGCCGCGGTCGCTCCTGACGGCAGGCCCGCGACGCCGAACGTCACCGGTCCCGCGAAACCTCCTGTCGAGGCGGCGGAGATCGTGTAGGTGGCCGTTTGCCCTTGATCCACCGTGCGGCTGGAGGGCGACAACGTGACGGTGATCCCTTTGGTGGCCTTGGCTTGGCTCTGTCCGCCACTTGCGGCCAGTGCCGCAACAGGCACGACTGCCACAACGAGCGCCAGGAGCAGCGCGCGCAGTGGAATTCCGAGTCGGTGCAATGGAGCAGTACGCTCTGGCCGGGGGTCCATGGAAGCTCTTTTCGGACGGGTTCAGTGCTGGGCAGGAAGCACCAGCCGGGGACCACCACTCGCAAAGTGGTCCCCGGCTGGCCGGTGCTACAGGCTGGAGACGTTGACCGTCACGATGGCGGACTTGCAAGCATCCTGGTTGTCGACGCTGTCGTTGAACTTCAGCACGCCGCTGCCCACTGACGTTCCGACGCCTCCGGCCGCTACGGTGCTGTTGCTGGTCACGGCGGTGACCTCGAACCAGGCGGGCAGACACCCTGCCACGTTGGTGGTCACGTTCGCGCTGAGGGCGCCAACTACCGTGCTGGAAGTGGTCGAATTGTCAGCCGTGTAGGCGACATTCACCTGGTTGCCCGGGGCGAGCCCGCCGGCAAACGTGGCGTGGAGGGTGACCGTTCCGCCACCGGCCGAGTTGGTGGCCGATCCGTTGCCCGAACCCGTGGTGGTCCAGTAGGCGTATGCGGCTCCGCCGCCCACAGCTACCAATGCCACGCCAGCGACGGCGGCGGTGATACGGCTCTTCTTGGAAAGCTTGCGCATGATAAGACTCCTTGGTTTTCTCTGTCCCGGGGAGCCGCCTCGCAACCCCCAGCATCCGTACTTTGTTGTCGGATGAAGCGATGCCCCCATGTTTCAGCCAGTGAAGGTCCCATGGCTACTCTCGGGTGTACGCCATTTTTTCGGCCGATCGGGGGGTCGAAAATACCCTGAAGCGGGAGTCGGGTACTCACTTTTGCACGGCACACTACTTGGTTGGACAGCCATGAATGCAGGCAGGGCGGGGCCGTTGGTACCCAATTCCGGGAATCAGCTTTCAGGGGCCGCGAAGTACTTTGTCGTCCGCCACAGCACGACTTTTAAGTGCCTTGCGCAAACATTGTGCCCGTCTTGAGCAAAAACTGCGCTGGTGTTCGATGATTTCGGGTTCATGTCTTAACCCCCGACGGCGGTAAGTCGCCTCTGTGAGGTGACTTACCGCCGTCGTGATGTCGCTTGTGGTGTGATCACACCGGTTGCGGGAGTGCCTCCAGGGAGTTGAAGCTGTACAGCTGGATGCCGGCGATTCCGGGTCGAGCAGACAGCTCGCTGATCAGGGCATCCGGCGAGTACCGCTCGTGCTGGGCTGTGAGGTGCTTGGCCGCTTAGCCGTGGGCGGCGAGGATGGTGGAGGCTTCCTGGCGGGTGGTGCCCGAGGACTCGATGTGGGCCAGGGCGGCCGGGATTTCCCAGCCCTTCTTCCGCATCGCGGTGGCCCACAACCGCCCGGCCCGGTACGAAGACCGCACCAACGGTCCCGACATGACACCGAGGAAACCGATCTCCTCGGCCTCGTGCTGGAGGTCCACGAATTCCTGCGGCTTGACCCACCGGTCCACCGGCAGGTGCCGCTCGGACGGGCGCAGGTACTGGGTGATCGTGATCAGATCACACCCGGCAGCGTGCAGGTCCCGCAGGGCCTCGGAAATTTCCTCCCGGGTCTCACCCATGCCCAGGATCAGGTTGGACTTGGTCACCATGCCCAGATCCCGGCCCTGCGTGATGACATCCAGGGACCGTTCGTACCGGAACGCCGGACGGATCCGCTTGAAAATCCTCGGCACGGTCTCGACGTTGTGGGCGAA